>NZ_JBIVUY010000010.1:0-373786 GCF_044757425.1 Streptomyces sp. NPDC091281
CGCAGCGATCTGGGCCGACATCCTCGGCCTCGAGAAAGTCGGCATCCACGACAACTTCTTCGAACTCGGCGGCGACTCCATCCTCTCCATCCAGATCATCTCCCACACCCGCCAGGCAGGGCTGCACCTGACCTCCAAGCAGATGTTCGTCCACCAGACCATCGCCGAGGTGGCGTCCGTGGTGCGGCGCGCGGACGCCTACGCGCCGGCCGCTGGGAACCGTGCCCCGGAGGCGTCGGGCAAGGTCGAACTGACGCCCATCCAGCGGTGGTTCTTCGCCGAGCACACGGCGCACCCCGACCAGTATGCGATGTCCGTGCACGTCGCCCTGGCCCCGGACACGGACCCCGCTGTGCTGGAGCGCGCCCTCGCGGCGGTGGTCGACCACCACGACGCGCTGCGCATGCGGTATGCGGACGACGGCGCGGGCGGCTGGGTCCAAGAGCACGGAGAGCGCCCCGGCGGGCTGCTTTCGGTCCGCGACCTGACGGCCGCGGCCGACTGGGAACAGGCGCGGAACGACGCCGCGCTGGAGGCCCAGCACGCGCTGGATCTGCGCACGGGCATCCTGGTGCGGGGCGTCTTCCTGCGCATGCCGGACACACCGCCGGGGCTGTTCCTGGCGGTGCACCACCTAGTGATGGACGGCGTGTCCTGGCGGATCGTCCTGGAGGACCTGTCCACCGCCTACGCGCAACTCGCCGAGGGCCGCGCCCTGGACCTCGGCCCCGAGACCAGCAGCTACCAGCAGTGGGCGAGCCGCCTGACCGCACACGTCCGCTCTGGCGCCATCGATCACGAGACCGCGTACTGGCGCAAGGCCGTGTCTGGCACCATGGACATCCCGTACGACTGGCCTAGCGCGAGTACGTACGGCGAGGTCGCCGTGGAGTCCTCGGTGCTGAACCGTTCCGCAACGGAGGCACTGCTCCAGCAGGCACCCGGAGTGTTCCGCACCCGGATCAACGATGTGCTGCTGGCCGCGCTGGGCCGGGTCCTGCGGGACTGGGCGGGCGCGCCGGTCACGATCGCTCTGGAAGGCCACGGCCGCGAGGAACTGTTCGACGACGTCGACCTGTCCCGCACCGTCGGCTGGTTCACCACCATCCACCCTGTCGCCCTCGACATCCCCGAGGGCCCCTGGGAGACGGCGCTGAAGGCCGTCAAGAAGACCCTGCGCAAGCTCCCCGGGCGCGGGCTCGGCTACGGGGCTCTGCGTTACCTGTCCGAGCCGGGCAGCGCCGCGCACACCGCGCTCGCCGCCACCCCGCATCCGCAGATCAGCTTCAACTACCTGGGGCAGTGGGACGGCGCGGCCGGCGACGACGGCGGACTGATCCGGGACCGGCTGGACAGCCTCGGCGCCGATCAGGCGCCCGGCGAGGCCCGTCCGCACCTGATCGACGTCGTCGCCGCCGTCAGCGACGGCGAACTGCGCATCGACTGGCTGTACGCGCCGTCCACCCACGCCCCCACCACCGTTCGTCGGCTGGCGGACGACTTCACCACCGCCTTGCGGCAGATCGCCGCCGCGGCCGGTAACTGACCATCATCGGAAGGCTTTGCTGTGGCTCGCTACGTGCTGAGTGACGTCGAGAAGAACGAACTGGCCTCTGTGGCGGACGAGTTCCTTGCCACCCACACCGTCTGGACGCCGCTGGAGTACGCGAACGACATTCGCGTCGAAGCGGAGCGGCTCCCGGTAGGAGTGCGTCGGTTCCTGGTGTCGTCCCGTGCCGCCGAGGACGCCGTCATCGTGCTGGGGAACCTGCCCGTCGTCGAGGATCTGGTACCGACCCCGCCGAGCTGGGAGATCGCCCAGAAGGAGGCCGCCGCGGTCCGCGAGGAGCTGGTGCTGCTGCTCGTCGGGTCTGTGCTCGGAGAGCCGTTCGGCTGGGTCAACCAGCAGAACGGCCGCCTGGTGCACGACGTCTGCCCGTCCAGGGGCCAGGAGAACTCCCTGACCAGCGCGAGCAGCCGGCAGCAGCTCACACTGCACACGGAGGACGTGTTCCACTCCTGCCGGGGTGATTACGTGGCTCTGATGTGCCTGCGCAACTGCGACGCGGTGGGCACGACGGTGGCGTTGGTGGAGTCGGTGGACTTCCCGGAGCCGGTGCGGCGGGCGCTGCACCAGGACCGCTTCCGGTTCTTCCCGGACGACTCCCATCACGTGGTGCCGCAGCACAGCGCGGAGAACCCGTCGGCGCTGAAGGACCGCCCCCATGAGGTGGCGTCCGTGCTGTTCGGTCCGGAGCAGGCGCCGTATCTGCGGATCGACGCGGACTTCACCGAGGCGGTGGCCGGAGACACCGGGGCGGAGGCGGCCATGAGGGAGGCCGCCGGTCTGCTGGCCGCCGCGGCCGAGCGAGTCGTCCTGAGCCCCGGCGACGCAGCGTTCATCGACAACCACCGGGCCGTCCACGGGCGTGACACGTTCATCCCCCGCTACGACGGGACGGATCGCTGGCTCAAGCGCACCAGCCTGGTCCGCGATCTGCGACGTACCTACGTGCGAACGAAGACGCGTTCGCGGCTCCTCGGCTGATGCCCCCCCAGGAAACACTGCAGGGTGGCGGTTTCACGCTGCTGTGGGTGGGGTCGGCGCTCGGTGAGTTCGCATACAGCACATCGCTGATCGTGCTGCCGCTGATCGTGCTGGCGCTGACCGGCTCGCCCTCGCAGGCGGGAATCATCGGTTTCGTCGACGCGGCGGCGATGCTCCTGGCGGGGCTGCCCGCCGGGGCCCTCGCCGACCGGTACGACCGCCGGGGCGTGATGCTGTGGTGCCAGGCCGCGCTGGTGGTGGTGTTCGGCGCGCTGGCCCTGCTGCTGTGGGCGGACGCCGTGTCGCTGTCCGCGCTGGTGGCGCTCGCTCTCGTCAACGGTGCGGCAACCGCTGTGACGATGGCGGCGGGAGAGTCGATGATCCCGAGCCTGGTGGCGGAGGAGAGGCTCTCGGACGCGGTGGCGATGAACGCGGCGCGCACCTACGCGGGCCAGCTGGCCGGTACGTCCGTCGGCGGATTCCTGCTGGCGCTGAAGAACGCGTTCCCGTTCGTCGTCGGCTGCCTGGCGCATCTGGCGGGACTGGTCCTGCTGCTGTTCCTGAGGCGGCAGCCGCCGGCCGCCGACGGCCCGGTCGACCGACCGGTGCTCAACGGGCGAGGCCTGCTGGAGGGGGTCCGCTTCATCGCCTCGCATCCGTTCCTGCGCGTGGGACTGGTGTGCGCAACGGCAACGAACTTCTTCTTCGGCGCCATCTACTTCATCGTCATCGCTTCCGCGCGGACCGGCGGCATGGCGACCGGGGTCATCGGTGCGATGGCGGCGCTGCTGGGCGTGGGCGGCCTGCTGGGCGCCCTCGCCGCGCCGTTGCTCCGACGACGGCTCCTGACCGGTGCCCGGCCCATCCACGTCGTGCTGTGGACGTTCGTCGTGCTCACGGCGGGAATCGCGGTGCTGCCGGGCGCCTGGACGCCGGGGGTGCTGCTGGGGGCCATCGCCTTCGCGGCACCGACGGCGAACGCCTACTTCACCACCTGTCAGCTGATGCTCACCCCGGACAGTCACCGTGGGCGGGTGGTGAGCGTGGCGGCCCTCGCCAGCGGTGGCGGCGGGGCTATCGCCCCGCTGGCCGGCGGCATCGTGCTGGATCAGGCCGGCCGGTTCGCCGGCCTGCTCGGGTGCACGGCCGTGATGGCGGCCATCGCTCTGCTGACGTCGCTGAGCCCAGCGCTGCGCGAGGTACCGGAACTCGGCGCGGCCGACACCGCACGGCCCGACACCGACACGCCCGTGCCGGCGTCGGCGTCGGCACCCGCAAGCCCCGTGCCGGCGCTGCCCCTCCCCCGTCCGCTGACAGACAGAGACAGCTCACCATGACCATTGATCCGGCCACCATTGATCTGGCCAACCCCGATCTCTACACCACCGATGCCCGCTTCACCATGTGGGGGGAGTACACCCGGGCGGACGCGAAGGTCTGGAGCGATCCGGGCCTCTCCCCGTCCGGCTTCTGGTCGGTCTTCTCCCACCGCAACGTCGCCGCCGTCCTCTCCCCCAAGGCTCCCTTCACCTCCGAGTGCGGCATGATGATCGGTTTCGACGCCGAGCACCCCGACAACTCGGGCGGCAGGATGCTGGTAGTGAGCGAGGGCAGTTGGCACTCCACGCTGAAGCGGCTCATCGGCCCGTTCCTCTCGCGGCTGCGCGCCCCCGAACTCCAGTCGGTGCTGCACCGGGAGGTCAGGGACATCGTCGACCGGCTGCGGTCGCAGGACACCACCGACATCGCGCAGAGCATCGGCCCGCGGCTCCCGGCCGCGATCGTGTGCGAGGTCATCGGCGTGCCGCTCAGCGAGCGGGAGCAGCTGATCGAACTGACCAATCACGCCTTCGGCGGCGAGGAGAGCAGCTTCGACAGCATGACTCCGTCCGAGGCACACACGGAGATCCTCTTCTACTTCCACGAACTGATCGAACGGCGCCGCCGGCAGCCCGGTTCCGACCTGGTGAGCGCGTTGCTGGAAGACGCGCGGCTCAGCACCGAGGACGTGCTCGTCAACTGTGACAACGTGCTGATCGGCGGCAACGAGACTACCCGTCACTCGATCACCGGCGCCTTCCACGCTTTCCAGGCGTCCGCAGGCACCCTGGACGCGCTGCACGCCGACCCGGAGCTCGTCGGCCCCGCCGTGGAGGAGGTGGTCCGCTGGACGTCCCCGGCGGCGCACGTCCTGCGGGTGGCGACCGAGGATTGCGAGATCGGCGGCCAGAAGATCATCAAGGGGCAGCCTGTGGTGGCGTGGCTGTCCGCCGCCAACCGCGACGAGCGGCTCTTCCCCGACCCGCACCGCTTCGTCCCGGACCGAACGCCCAACCGCCACCTGGGGTTCGGCAACGGTCCGCACCACTGCCTCGGCGCCGCTCTGGCCCGGCTCGAGCTGCGTGCGTTGCTCCAGGAGCTGGCAGCCGAGGCGCGGGGAGTGGAACTGGCCGGGGAGGTGCGCTGGATGCGCTCCAACCTCGTGCAGGGCTACAGCAGCCTGGAGGTCTCCACGGAGTGGCGCTGACCCTTCACACCGTCCCGTCCTCCTCGTGACCACAGAGCGTCGGCACAGCCGGCGGTCCACCACCTCACCCCGCTGGGCGAGGCCATCCTCGGCCGACGATCGGACCTCTCATATGCCTTTATCCTCTCCCTCGCCGTACCTGACCCGACACACCCGACCCCAGCGCCCCGAGCGCCGCCTGGTCTGCTTTCCGCACGCGGGAGGCGCGGCGAGCTTTTTCCGCCCGTGGTCTCGCTACGCGGGCCCCTCGGTGGAGCTGGTGGCCGCCCAGTACCCGGGCCGCGAGAACCGGTTCCGGGAGGCTCTGATCCCGGAGATGGACTCGCTGGCGTCGGCCATCGCCGACGAGCTGCTGGCCCTGCCGCCGCTGCCGACGGTGTTCTTCGGCCACAGCATGGGCGCGGCCGTGGCGTACGAGACGCTTGGGCGCCTCCAACAAGCGGGCGGTGCCGTCCACATCACCCGCCTCTGCGTGTCCGGCCGGTCCCCCGACGGTGCCGCGGCCCCGGCCCTACGGACGGACGAGGAGGTGGTGGAGGCGGTCAGATCCCTGGGCGGCACCCAGGCGGCCGTCTTCGACGATCCGGACCTGCGGGAGCTGCTCCTGCCGGTGATCCGCAATGACTACCACTTGATCGACGCCTACCGCCGCCGGACCGACGTGCCCCTGCTGCGGGCCGACGTCCACGCCCTGACAGGTGACCGGGACCCGCAGGTCAGCCCGGACGAGGCGGCGAGGTGGAGTGCGGTGACGTCGGGGGCCTTCACTCTCACGGTGCTGGAAGGCGATCACTTCTATCTGGTGCCGGCTGTCGAGCGGGTCGCCCGTATCGCCATGGAACCGGCACAACCCCTTCCGGTTTAGCGGCATGCCCAGGGTGGGGGCAACTCGCGGGGAAGTCGGGGGTGCGTCGGATGTCCTGAGACCGCCCGGACACGGACCCTCGACGTATGAAGCGAAACCGGTCGGTACTCATCCTGCTGCTGGTGCTGCTCTGCGTGGGGGCCCTGTGGTCCGGCGCCGCGCCACCACAGGAGACACGCGCTCTGCGGGCGGCCGAGCGCGTCTCCCACCCCCTGCGCACCACCGGTCCGCACGGCGACCAGGCCGACCTGCGGCCGCTGAGCCGCATGGTGGACGGCGCGAAGGTGGTGGGACTCGGCGAGGCGACGCACAGCTCGCATGAGTTCTTCACCCTCAAGCACCGCGTCCTGCGCTACCTGGTGGAGCACGAGGGCTTCCGCACCTTCGCCCTGGAGACGAGCTGGAGCAGCGGCCTGCGGCTGGACACGTACGTGCGAAAGGGCGAGGGTGACCCGCGGCGCATCATGCGGGAGGAGTTCCAGGACACGTACGCGTGGTGGAACACCGAGGAGTACCTCGCCCTCATCAAGTGGATGCGCGGGTACAACGAACGGCATCCGGGAGACCCGGTGCGGTTCATGGGCGACGACTTCGCGTACGCGGGCCCGGAGCAGTACGACAGGGTGCTGCGGTACGCGGCCCGCTACCGACCGGACCTGCTGCCGCGCCTCACGGCGCTCTACCGGAGG
The DNA here is from genome assembly GCF_044757425.1 of Streptomyces sp. NPDC091281. Classification (NCBI taxonomy): domain Bacteria; kingdom Bacillati; phylum Actinomycetota; class Actinomycetes; order Kitasatosporales; family Streptomycetaceae; genus Streptomyces; species Streptomyces sp. NPDC091281. Next base: position 6,630 of record NZ_JBIVUY010000010.1, read on the forward strand.
CTGCGGCCCACCACCCCAGCGGGCGCCTACATGAAGGCGTACCTGGCCCGGCCCCTGTCCGAGCGGCGCGCGATGGCCGTCCGCGCGGAGGCGGCACTGTCCCTGCTGGCCCGGCAGCCGGTTCCCGCCTGTGCGACGGAGGACGCCCACGCCTGGGCCGTACAGCACGCCCGGGCCCTGGCGCAGACCGCGCGCGGTTACGCCTTCGACTTCGACGACCGGGAGCAACTGCGGGCGTCGATGGGCTATCGCGACCGGCTGATGGCGGACAACGTCGCCTGGTGGCAGGCTCGAACGGGCCTCAAGGTCCTACTGTCGGCCCACAACAGCCATGTCTCCTACCGCACCTCCGACCCGCGTTACCCCCGGATGCAAGGAGCGTTCCTGCGGGAACGGCTGGGCGAGGGCTATGTGAGCGCTGCCGTGACGTTCGGCACCGGCTCCTTCAACGCGACCGGCCCCGACGGCACGGCCCGCGTCCACACGGTGGGAGCCCCGCCGCGCAACAGCACCGAACGTTTCCTCGACCGAGTGCGCCCCGGTGACTACATCATGGACCTGCGCACGTCCCCGCCCGCGGCCCGCGCGTGGCTGAGCAGGCCCCGACGCACCCGCAGCATCGGCACGTCCTACCCGGAACGCCCCCACGACATCGCCCCCGCGGCCGCCCACGACCTCCTCCTGCACCTTCACCACGTCACGCCGGCCCACCTTCTGGTACCACCGAGCTGACCGTCGTCGTGCGGTGGGAGACAGGGCCCCATGTCCTAGATCCATCGTTTCAGGCGCTATGCCCTTGCTCCGGTTCAGAACGACGGCAGGCGGGACAGGAAGCCCCCGGAGCCCCGCACCCCGGAGAGCGCCCGGTCTCAGTCGCGCGAGGACAGGCACCAGCTCCTTGGTGACGAGCCTCGCCACTGGCTCATGCGCCTTCGTCCGCCGGTCCCGCGCGACGGACCTCTCGCTGGAGAGCGGCCAAGGCTTGGCGGACACCGCCGGCTCACTGCCGCCAGCGACCACAGGGTCATCATCGATCACCAGGAACCGACGATTCCGCAAGGCGCCAACTGGCACGAGTGTGAAACAACCGAAAGGCCATTCGCGCGGGTCAGCAACCGAACCCCGCACATCGTCACAGGTCACCGAGGGGTCTGGACTCTTCCGGGACATCCAATACGACGATGCCGCCGCACCCCTCCCCGCCTGCTGTGCAGGGCGTCGGGGCGGGGTGCGGCGGTGTCTCCGGGGCTCCCCCCGGTCATGTCCCGGAGTTCTGGGGGGTCAGGTCAGGTCTGCGCCGTAGGCCTTGGCCAGGGACGTCCAGATCTTCTCCGAGACCGTGGGGGACGGGCGGTCGCGGTTGGTGAGGACGACGAGGGTGGTGCCGTGGCGGCGGTCGGTGTAGGAGGTGGAGGTGAAGCCGCCGAAGGAGCCGGGGTGGCCCTGCCAGGTGACGCCGTCGACGACGGTCCGTTCGGTGGCGAGGCCGTACGTCGCGTCGGCGGCCCGTGCCTGCGCGGTGGGCCTGACCATCTCGTCGACGGTCGGCTTCCTCAGCAGGGTGCCGCGGGCGAAGAGGGCGTCGAGGGCCTGGGCGGCGCCGAGGGCGGTGCCGGCGAACGAGCCGTCGCCGAAGGGGAATCCGAAGGAGTCCGTGGGCACCCCGGTCGCGCCGTAGGCGGTGTTGTAGTCCTGGACGCCGAGTCCGTCGGCCAGCGGGTGGTAGCCGTGGGCGAAGTGCCGCAGCGTGTGGGGCGCGTACCGGTCCTGGGTGAGGCGGCGGCCGGTCTGCGGGGCGACGGAACCGGCGGCGGCGTAGAAGCGGGCGATCTGGCGCTTGACGGCGTTCTCGCCGCCGAGCCGCTTCACCAGCACCTGGAGCAGGACGATGAAGTTGGTGTCCTGGTACTCGTAACGGGCGCCCGGTGACTTGGGGTTGTGGATGCCGGCGTTCAACTGCTGGAAGGTGAAGGGGACGTTCGGGCGGTAGCGGTTGGGGGCGGTGCCCGCCGGAGCGCCCTCGGTGCCGGGCGGGAAGAGCGGGACGACGGCGGGGTCCGCGTAGACGTTGCCGTAGCCCGAGGTCTGTGAGAGCAGCATGCGCAGGGTGACCTTGCGGGAGCCCGCGACCGTGTCGCCGACGTACGTCGACAGGGGCTTGTCGAGGGCGAGTTCGCCCTTCTCGACCTCGTGGAGCGCGAACGTGCCGAGGAGGAGTTTGCCGAGGCTGCCGAGGTTGAACATCGTGTCGTCGTCGACGCGGATCGCGGGGTGGACGTTGTTGACGGCCTCGCCCCGGTGGGCGGACCAGACGATGCGGCCGTGCCGGAGCAGCACCGCCTGGACGCCCTGGCCGGGTGCGTCCGCGGTGGCCTTCGCGAGCGCGGTGTCCAGTGCCCGGCGCAGGTCGCGGTCCTGGGTGGTGTGGTGGGACGGGGGCCGGGTCGCGGACGCCGGGACCGTGGCGCCGGTGCCGACGAGGGCGAGGGCCGTGGCGGTGAGGAGCGCGGCCTTCGAGGCGCGCCGGAGGCTGCGGGTTCTGGTTCTTCTGGGCATGTCAGACCTCGATCGTCTCGGTGGGACCGGCGCTGCCGCCGCGGGAGTCGGTGCCGGCGTCGGTGGTGCGGAGGCGGGAGTGGTGGCGGCTGTAGAGCAGATAGACGGCCGCGGCCAGGACCATCCAGCCGGCGAACAGCAGATAGGTGCGGACGGGGAGTTCGTAGACGAGATAGGCGCAGAAGCCTGCGGAGAGGACGGGGACGACGGGGTAGCCCGGCACCTTGAAGCCGCGCGGGAGCGTGGGGGCCGTGCGACGCAGGATGATCACGCCGACCGAGACCACGGCGAAGGCCGCCAGGGTGCCCATGCTGGTGAGGTCGGCCAGGTCGTCCAGCGGTACGACGGCCGCGAGTCCGGCGACGAGCACGCCGACGGCGACGGTTCCGGCGACCGGGGTGCCGGTGCTGGGGCGCACCCGGTGGAAGAAGGCGGGCAGCAGGCCGTCGCGGCCCATCGTGTAGAGGATGCGGGTCTGCCCGTACAGGACGACCAGGACCACGCTGACGATGGACAGCACCGCTCCGGCCGACAGTACGGCGCCCGGCCAGGTGGCCCCGGTGACCTCGGTCAGGATCGCGGAGAGTCCCGCCTCCTGCCCGTCGAACCTGGTCCACGGCTGGGCTCCGACGCCGACCCAGGCGACCATCACGTACACCGCGGTGATCACCAGCAGGGAGCAGATGATGGCCAGCGGCAGCGTGCGGCGCGGGTTCTCGACCTCCTCACCGGCGGTGGAGACGGCGTCGATGCCGATGAAGGAGAAGAAGACGGTGGCGGCTCCGGCGCCGATGCCCGCCCACCCCATCGGCGCGAAGGGGTGGAGGTTCGAGGAGTGGAAGCCGGTCACGGCGAGCGCCACGAACAGCACCAGTACGGCGAGTTTGACCAGCACCATGACGGTGGTGACGACCGCCGACTCACGGGTGCCGCGGACCAGGAGCAGACAGCAGAGCAGGATCAGGACCGCGCCCGGCAGGTTGACGTAGCCGCCCGCGCCGGGCGGGGCGGCGATCGCGTCGGGGATGCGGAAGCCGAAGAGCCGGTCGGTGAAGTCGTTGAGGTACTGGCCCCAGCTCACCGCGATCGCCGCCCCGGAGACCGCGTACTCCAGCAGCAGGCACCAGCCGACCGCGACGGCCGCGAGTTCGCCCAGCGTGGCATAGGCGTAGGAGTACGAGGAGCCCGCCACCGGTACGGCGGAGGCGAGTTCGGCGTAGCACAGGGCCGTGAGCGTGGCGGTCACCGCGCCGATCGCGAAGGAGACGACGACGGCCGGTCCCGCCTCGGGGACGGCGGAGTTCAGCACGAAGAAGATGCCGGTGCCGATCGTCGCCCCGATGCCGATCATGGTGAGCTGGAACAGGCCCACGGTACGGCGCAGGGTGCCGCGGTCGACGTCCTGCTGGAACGAGCTGATCGGTTTGCGTCTGAGGGCCTGGACCCGGAGGGAGGAGGGGGCGGCGGCCGGGGGAGGTGGGGACGAGGGTGCTGGCGGCATGACGGTGGGCCTTTCACGGGCGGGGCGGTCCGGGCGGGCGGTCCCGGAGGGGGAGAGGGCGATCCGGGGCCGGGCGGCGGGGGTGTCTCAGTCCAGGTCGCGGCGGGTGAGGTCGGCGTACGTCTCACGGCGGACCACCGCTCGGGAGCGGCCGTCGCGGCAGAGGACGACGGGGGGCCGCAGGGCGGCGTTGTAGTTGTTGCTGAGGGAGAACGTGTAGGCGCCGGTGGCGGGTACGGCGATCAGGTCGCCGGGCCGGGGGGCGTTCAGACGGACCGCCGTGGTGAGGGTGTCGCCCGACTCGCAGTGCCGTCCGACCAGCGTGCAGACCTGGCCGCCGCCGACGCGGGTGGCGACGGTGGCCTCGAAGCGCTGCCCGTACAGGGAGACCTCCAGATTGTCGCCCATACCGCCGTCGACCGCGACGAAGGTCGGCTCGCCGGGCTTCACGGTGACCGCGCGGTACAGCGAGACCCCGCCCTCGGCGACGAGGGAGCGGCCCGGCTCGATCAGCAGACGGGCGGAGGCGGGCAGCACGCGCCGGGCGGTCTCCGTCAGCGTGTCCAGGTAGTCCTCGACGCTGGGCGGGGTGTCGGCGTAGGTGTAGCGCGCCCCGAGTCCGCCGCCGAGGTCGTAGACGGCGAACTCGCCGAGCCCGGCGACGGCCCGCACCGCCTGTTCGAAGGGTTTGACGTCCATGATCTGCGAGCCGATGTGGACGTGGAGGCCGTCCAGCCGCAGACGGTCGCTCGTCCGGAGGCGGGCGATCGCGCGGCGCGCATCGGGCAGCAGCAGACCGAACTTGCTGCCCGCCTGGCCGGTGGCGACGGCCCCGTGGGTGACGGGCCGGATGTCGGGGGTCACCCGCACCAGCACGCCCTGGTCACCGCCGGGCGGCACGATCCGTTCGAGGCGGTCGATGTCGTCGAAGTTGTCGACGACGATCAGTCCGGCCCCGGCGTCGACGGCCAGTCGCAGCTCCTCGTCCGTCTTGGCGTTGCCGTGGACCACCAGGTCGGCCGGTGCGGCCCCGGCGGCCAGGGCGAGGGTCAGCTCGCCGCCGCTCGCCACGTCCATGCCCAGGCCCTCCTCCGTCATCAGCCGGTAGACGGCCGTGCAGGGGAAGGCCTTGGAGGCGAAGACGACGCGCGAGCCCGGCCTGCGGGCCGCGAGACCGTCCGCGTAGCGGCGGGCCTGGCGCCGCAGGGCGTCCTCGTCGACCAGCAGGGCCGGTGTGCCGTACCGCGCCGCCAGGTCCTCGACGGGGCAGCCCCCGATGACGAGCTGGCCGTCCGGGGCGAGGTGGGTCCCGGGCGGGAAGAGGCTGAGCAACTCGCGCACGATGAGCCTTTCAGGCGCTTTGGCTGGATTCCGCCCTCGTCGAGCGGTGCCCACCATGCTGCGCCGCACACCCCCTGCGGTCTTTGTCGGATACGCCTACGATCGAGCTGTGTCATCGACGAATTCACCAATGCGGGAGGGGACCAGCGAGGAGCTGTTCGTCCTCTGTGACGCCGTCGCCGCCGTGGTCGGCGGCTCGGTCGCCGTCGAGGACCTGGACCGGCGGGTCCTGGCCTACTCGACGCTGCCCGACCAGCTCATCGACGACCTGCGGCGCGAGGGCATCCTCAACCGGCGGGTGCCCGACGAGCCCCGGCAGTTGCGCCAGTACCGGGCGGTGCTCGACGCGCCGGGCGTGATCCGCCTGCCGCCGCTCGCCGACGGCGAGCTGCCCAGGGTCGCCGTCGCCGTCCGCGCCGGGGAGATCCCGCTCGGCACGGTCTGGGCCATCGAGGGCGCGGGCGGGGTCGACGCGGCCGGGGAGCGCGCGCTGCTCGACGGCGCCCGGCTCGCCGCCCTGCACATGCTGCGCCACCGCAGCGCCGCCGAACTGGACCTGCACGCACGGCAGGAGGCGCTGAGCGGCGCTCTCGCCGGGGGCGGCTTCGCCGCCGGGGCCCGCTTCCACCTCGGCCTCTCCGACCAGCCCCGCTTCACCCTCCTCGGCCTGGCCCACCCGCGGGACGCCGGCCGGGAGCCGCCGCCCGCGATCCAGCTCGGCGTCTCTGCCGTCGGCCACTTCGCCGCCGTCCACCCGGAGGCGGCGGTCGCCACCCTGGGCAGGACGGTCTACGTGCTGCTGCCGGAACTGTCGGCGTCGGCCGTGCGGCGGCTGGCGGAGCAGGCCGTGACCGCGCTGGCCCGGCCGCGCGGCAGCGCCCTGCGCTGTGCGGTCAGCCGCGGCGACGTCGATCCGGGGCAGCTGCCCGCGCTGCGCACCGAGGTGGACGACATCCTCCGCGTGATCACCACCGATCCCGCCGCCCGGCCCGTCGCCGCCTTGGAGGACGCCCACGCCCGCGTCCTCCTGGCCCACCTGGGCGACACCCTGGCCCGCGAGCCGCGGCTGCGGCACCCGGCCATCACCGCCATGCTCGACCACGACCGGCGGCAGCAGACCGCGTACGCGGCGTCCGTACTGGCCTGGCTCGACGCGGTCGGCAACATCGCCCAGGCCGCGGAGAGCCTCGGCTGCCACCCCAACACCCTGAAGTACCGCCTCCGCCGCGTCCCCGACCTCTTCGACCTCGACCTGACCCACCCGGACGACCGGTTGTCCTGCTGGTTGCAGTTGCGGCTGGGGCCGTAGGGCGGACCGGGCGGGTCACGGGCGAGAGGGTGCGGGCGGGCGGGGGGCGCGGGCGGCTCCGTCGGCTACGCCCAGTCCGTGGGCGCCGGACCGAAGGCGCGACGGGCGGCCCGTACGGCGAGCGCGCCCAGCGCGGCGTTGGCGCCGCCGCCGATCACGGCGCCGATACCGAAGGGCGCCACGCGGCCCAGCACGATGATGCCCTGCTTGGTGCCGTACTTGGTGACGAAGTTCTTCCCGAGGACCTTGTTGACCTGACGCAGCGTCTCGACCGGCACCTTGGCGACGACCTGGCGTCCCCAGTGCTGACCGGTCCGCCCGGCGACCTTGGAGATGGTCTCGCCACCGGACCCGCCGAGCAGGATGCCCATCACGATCGTCCGGCGCCGCTCGACCTCGGCGACGGGGATGCAGTGCACCTCGGCGACCGACAGCGCGAAGAGAGCGCTCAGTTCGAGCGAGGTGAGCGCCTCACCCGCCGAGAGCGCCAGCGCCACGCCGGTCCCGACACCGGGAGCGGCGGCGGTCCCGCCCACCGCGGCTCCCGTACCCGCCAGGGCACTGACGTACATGCGCTCCAGGGTGCGGATCACTTCCCCGGGCGTCGCCTCCGGCTTCCGCTGACGGGCTCGCGCGACGTTCTTCCGCACCAGCGTGCTCTGCGCGTCGATCGCCTTGTCGAGCAGCTCAAGGGCGCGCTGTCCGCGTGAGCCTTCCGCCGGAACCTCTTCGCCGGGGGCGTCGTCCGCCATGCCTCGTACTCCTCGGATCGTCATATCGCGGCACAGTCTCCCATTCAGCGGGACACGCGAACCCCGTTTTGGGACAGAACACCGTTCCCACGGAGGGCACTTGATGCGCCTCGCCGCTCACCGACAGGCGAGGGCACCCACCCTTCTTTGTTGACAAACTTGTCGAGTAGTGTCAATCATGTCCACATGGGTGATGTCAGTCGGAGTGAGACGTCCACTGCCGGACGCGATGTCGGGCGCGGTGGCGGGCGGGTGGGTGAGCGGGGCGCCGGGCGGCGGGGCGGGATTCTTGACGCCGCTGCCGGCGTGTTGTTGCGGTACGGGTTCCGGAAGGCGTCCGTCGACGAGGTGGCCCGGCTGGCGGGGATCTCGCGGCAGGGGCTCTATCAGCACTTCCCGACCAAGGACGCCCTCTTCACGGCGACCGTCGAGCACCTCCTCGCACGGAGCGTGAGCGTGTCGCGGTCCGCTCTGGAACGGCCCGGCGCGGCGCTCGGCGAGCGGATCGTCGCGGCGTTCGAGGCGATGGCCGGGGAGACGCTCGCCTCGGGCCTGGACGAGCTGCTCGACACGGCGGAGCGGCTCACCGGACGGTCCGCCGCCGAGCTGGAGGGGGCGATCGTCGCGGAGTTCACGCGGGCGCTGGAGGCAACCGACGCGGACAGCCCCTGGCGGCGGCACGGTGACAGCGCCGAGGCCGTCGCCGCGCTGCTCTACGCCACCTCCGGCGGACTCAAGCGGGCGTCGTCCTCGGTGCCCGCGTATCTGGAATCCCTGCGGCGGGCCGTCCGGTTCGTGTGCGAGGCATGACGACAGTGAGCGGGTGGAGCACCATGAGAAAGTCAGTCCTCGTCACCGGCGGGACCTCCGGCATCGGACACGCCACGACGGTCGCGTTCGCGGCGCGCGGCTACGACGTCTTCGCGACGTACCGGAAAGAGACGGACCGGGAGAAGCTCTCCGTCCTCGACGGCGTACGGCCCGTCCGCATGGACGTCACCGATCGCGGTGACCTCGACGAGGCCTACGATCTCGTCGCCGGGGAGGTCGGGGAGGCGGGACTGTACGCGGTGGTCAACAACGCGGGCATCGGGCACTCCGCGCCCTTCGAGTACGTCGACGAGACCACGGCGCGCCGCGTGCTGGAGGTGAACCTCCTCGCCCCCTACCGCGTCACCCAGAAGTTCGTGCCGCTCCTCGCCGCGCGCCGGACAGCGGGCGGGCCGCACGCGCGCGTGGTGAACGTCGCCTCGTGGGCGGGGCTCGTGTCGGCGCCGTACATCTCCTTCTACAACGCCTCCAAGTTCGGCGTCGTCGGGCTCACCGAGTCCATGTTCTACGACCTGCGCCTCCTCGGCATCCACGCCGTCCTCGCCGTTCCCGGCGTCACGAAGACCCCCCTCCTCGGGAAGACCACCGCGGACGGGACGGCGTCGCTGGACGCGCTGTCCGCGGAGGGGCGGGAGCGGTACCGCGAACTCTTCGCGCACTACGCGGCGTTGGGGGTCGGATCGCAGAACTCCCGTTTCCTCGCGACCCCGGAGAAGGTCGCCCGCAAGCTCGTCCGGATCGTCGACACGCCGAAGCCCCGCTTCAAGTACGACATCGGCCTCGACGCCACCCTCGTCGACAAGGTCGTCTCCCGCCTGCCCTGGTCGGTCCGGGCCACCCTCAACACCCGCATGTACCGGCTGGGCAGGGCGAGCGCGGCGCACGCCTGACGGGCGGGGGCGGGCGGGCGACGGCATCCCGTGGACCCGGTGGGGCGGGACCTCCGCGCGTCCGGACTGCCCCGACGCCCCCCGGCCCGCCCCGATCCGGCGCGGCCCGTAGCGATCCGGCGCGGCCCGTCCCGTCCGACCCGACCGCGCCGGGCACAGGATGTCGGGTGCTGCGACACTTCCGCCGCCTAGCGTTCACGACGGAGGAAGAGAACGAGGCAGAGGGAGGTGTCCGGGGTGCTGGAGCGGCTCAATCGGAGTCTGGAGTACGTCGAGGAGCGGCTCGGTGCGGAGGTCGACGTGGCCGAGATGGCGCGGATCGCGGTGACCTCCGAGTACCACCTGCGCCGGATGTTCTCCGCGCTCGCGGGGATGCCGCTGTCGGAGTACGTGCGCCGTCGGCGGATGACCGTCGCGGGCGCCGAAGTCCTCGCGGGGCGGGTCTCGTTGCTGGAGATCGCGGTGCGCTACGGCTACGGCTCGGGCGAGGCCTTCGCGCGGGCGTTCCGTGCCGTGCACGGGGTCGGTCCGGGCGAGGCCCGGCGACGCGGCGCCGCGCTCGTCTCGCAGCCCCGGCTCTCCTTCCGCCTCACCGTCGAAGGGAGCAGCAGCATGCGCTATCGCGTCGTGGAACGGGAACGGCCGGAGTTCACCGTCGTGGGACTCAAGGCCCGCGTCCCCCTGGTGCATTCGGGGCCCAACCAGGCCATCATCGACTTCGTCCGCGGGATCGATCCGGCGACGAACGAGCGGCTCGCGGACCTGTCGGAGCGGTCGGGGCAGGAGCCCCGCGGCATCGTCTCCGTCTGTGACGATCTCGATCCGGGTCGGGCCGAGGGAACTCAACTCGACTACTACCAAGGGGTGGTGACCTCACCGGACGCCGTGGCCGGGGACGGAGACGGTGGAGCCGAGGGCATCGCCCGGCTGCCCGTCCCCGCGGGCACCTGGGCCGTGTTCACCGTCTCCGGGCCCGCGCCCCGGGCCATCCAGGAGCTGTGGCGCGACGTGTTCGTGGAGTGGTTCCCGTCCAACCCCTACCGCGGCAGGCCCGGCCCGGAGATCCTCCGCACCCGCCTCTCCGCCGACGGGACCGAGGCCGACGCCGAACTGTGGCTGCCGGTGGAGCGGGAACAAGAACAGGGACAGGGATAGCGGTAGGGACAGGGATAGGGGACGAGGTTCGGGGTGGGTGCGTGGGTGGGCTCGGTCAGTGCGTCCCCGGGTAGCCGCCGTCCACCCGTATCGCGCGTACCCCGCTCACGTACCGTGCCCCGCAGCGGTCCTGGGGGACCACCAGTTGGGGTCCGGTGGTGTCGAGGCGGTGGTCGTCGAGGGTGGTGGCGAGCAGGACCGGGGCCCGGCCGAAGTCGGGGTCGATCTCCGCCCAGGTGAGCAGGGTGCGGTGGCCGTCGGCTCCGGTCACCGCGATGAGGAAGCGCAGCCGGTCCTTGCGGCGCGCGGCGTCGAAGCCAGGGGCGGCGGCACTGAGCACGTCGTGCAGGAGCGGGCCGGTGAACCGGTGGCGGCGGGCGCCGTCGGTGGCGCACTCGAAGGTGACCTCGGCGCGGTGCTGCGGCCAGGCCAGCAGGTCGGCCACGGCCAGCCGGGCGGGACGGGCCAGGTCACCGGCGAGCGTGAGTCTGGGCGGCGCGGTGGCGAGGGGCGGCGCGTCGGCGAGTGGCGTGTCAGCGCTTGCCGGGGCGGCGGGTGGCGCCGCGGTGCGGGTCGGTCCGGCAGGCGCCGTCTCGGTCGTGCGGGTGGCTGCGAAGGGCTTGCGCACGGGCCACCACCTCCCGGGTGACGGTACCCACCCGGCCCGCCCGCACAAACGCACCTGCCATTCCTTACGGTTCGATGATGCGGCTCCTACCAGGTGGGCAACCGTACTCAGCTGGCAGATGCGGCGTTATGCTCCCGGTACGCGTACCTGTTCGCGCGGCCGGTGAGGCGGTGGCCCGCCGGGAGTCCGTTCCCGGCCGGTCCCCGGCTCCGGGCCGGTCAGGGGCACCACCCCGGACGCGCCCTCAGAAGGACTTCAGAAGGAGTAGCCCGTGATGACCCGTTCCGCGCGCCGGACCCGTCGCGCCCTCGGCGCCCGCCTCACCCCCGGTGGACACCGTGGCCGCCGGATGCTGACGGCGGCCGGTGCGAGCGCCGCCGCGCTGCTGGCGCTGACCGCCTGCTCCTCCTCCGACGACTCCGCCTCGGGTTCGGACACCTCGTCGTCCGCCTCGGCGTCGGCGTCGGGCTCCGCGAAGCTGTCCGGCACGGTCACCGTGTTCGCCGCGGCCTCGCTGAAGGAGAGCTTCACGGCGCTCGGCGCCGACTTCGAGAAGGCCCATCCGGGGACGAAGGTGACGTTCAGCTTCGGCGGCAGCGACTCGCTGGCCGCGAGCATCACCGGCGGCGCCCCCGCCGACGTGTTCGCCTCCGCCAGCCCCAAGACGATGAAGATCGTGACCGACGCGGGTGACGCCGAGGGCACCCCGGCGACGTTCGTGCGCAACGAGCTGGAGATCGCCACCCTGCCGGGCAACCCGGACAAGATCGCCTCGTTGAAGGACCTCACCGATCCGGGGCTGAAGGTCGTGCTCTGCGACAAGGAGGTGCCGTGCGGCGCCGCCGCGCAGAAGGCCCTGGACGCCAGCGGCATCAAGCTCACCCCGGTCTCCTACGAGCAGGACGTCAAGGCCGCCCTGACGAAGGTCGAGCTGAAGGAGGCGGACGCCGCCGTCGTGTACAAGACGGATGTGCACGCCGCCGGTGACAAGGTGGAGGGCGTGAACTTCCCCGAGTCCGCCGACGCCATCAACGACTACCCGATCACCCTCCTCAAGGACGCGCAGAACGCGGACGCCGCCCGGGCGTTCATCGCGCTCGTGCAGTCCCCCGAGGGGCAGAAGGTGCTGAGCGAGGCGGGCTTCCTCCAGCCGTGACCGAGGCCGACGACTCCGCCGCCGCGACCGGTCGGGACGAGCACGGCTCCGGCCCGCTCCCCGGCGGGTCGCGGTTCCGGCGCGGGGCGGGACTCCCGTACGGCCCCCGGCGGCCCCGCCGGGACGAAGCCTGGCGGTGGCCCCGCCGGGACGGCGGCTCCCGGCGCCCCCGCCGGAAGGACGCTCCCCGCCTCCGTGCCCGGCGCGGCACCGCCCCGCTCCCGCTGCTCCTGCCCGCCCTCGTCGGACTGGCGTTCCTGGTGCTGCCGTTGGTCGCGCTGCTGGTGCGCGCGCCCTGGCGGAGTCTGCCGGAGCTGCTGACCGCGCCCGAGGTGTGGCAGGCGCTGAAGCTGTCCCTGCTCTGCGCGACCCTCGCGACGGCCGTCAGCCTCGTCATCGGGGTGCCGCTGGCCTGGCTGCTGGCCCGGGTCGAGTTCCCCGGCCGGGGCCTCGTCCGGGCCCTGGTCACCCTGCCGTTGGTGCTGCCGCCCGTGGTCGGGGGTGTGGCGCTGCTGATGGCGCTCGGCCGCAACGGGATCGTCGGGAAGTGGCTGGACACCTGGTTCGGGGTCACCCTGCCGTTCACCACGGCCGGGGTGGTCGTCGCGGAGGCGTTCGTCGCGATGCCGTTCCTCGTCATCAGCGTGGAGGGCACCCTGCGGGCCGCCGACCCCCGCTACGAGGAGGCCGCGACGACACTGGGCGCCTCCCGGTTCACCGCGTTCCGCCGGGTGACGCTGCCGTTGATCGCGCCGGGCGTCGCGGCGGGCGCGGTGCTCGCCTGGGCGCGGGCGCTCGGCGAGTTCGGCGCGACGATCACCTTCGCGGGCAACTTCCCCGGCCGGACCCAGACCATGCCGCTCGCCGTCTACCTCGCGCTCCAGAGCGACCCGGAGGCGGCGATCGCCCTCAGTCTCGTCCTGCTGGCCGTGTCCGTCGCGGTCCTCGCGGGCCTGCGCGACCGCTGGATGACCGCCTCATGATCGACGGACCGCCCGATGAGCGTCCCGGGGCCGACGGACCGCTCGGTGACCCTCCCCCGGCCGACGGACCGCTCGGTGCTTCTCTTACGCCCCACGGACCGCCCGATGACCGTCCCACCGCCGACGGACCGCCGGAGGATCGCCGGATGACCGACGCCCTGACGAAGAACGCTCCCCCGGCCCCCGGAGACGGTCTCGACGCCCGACTCGTCGTGGACCGGGGCGACTTCCGGCTCGACGTCACGCTGCGCGCCGCCCCCGGTGACGTGGTCGCCGTCCTCGGGCCCAACGGCGCGGGGAAGACGACCGCGCTCAGGGCACTGGCCGGACTGACCGACCTGACGGACGGTCATCTACGTCTGGACGGGGTGCCGTTGGAGCGGGTGGCGCCCGAGTCCCGGCCGGTCGGTGTCGTCTTCCAGGACTATCTCCTCTTCCCGCACCTCAGCGCCCTCGACAACGTGGCGTTCGGGCCGCGCTGCCAGGGCATGCCGAAGGCGGCGGCGCGGGCGCGGGCCGCCGAGTGGCTGGCGCGGATGGGGCTGGCCGAGCACGCCGGGGCCAGGCCGCGCATGCTGTCCGGCGGGCAGGCGCAGCGGGTGGCGCTCGCCCGCGCGCTCGCCACCCGGCCCCGGCTGCTGCTCCTGGACGAACCCCTCGCCGCGCTGGACGCCCGTACCCGGCTCGACGTACGCGCCCAACTCCGGCGCCACCTCGACGACTTCGAGGCGGTCGCGGTGCTGGTCACGCACGATCCACTGGACGCGATGGTCCTCGCGGACCGGCTGGTCGTCGTCGAGGACGGCCACGTGGTCCAGGAGGGCGCCCCGGCCGACATCGCGCGGCATCCGCGCACCGACTACATCGCCCACCTCGTCGGCCTCAACCTCTACCGGGGCCGGGCCGAGGGGCACACCGTACGGCTGGACTCGGGGCCCTCGCTCACCACGGCGGACGACCTGTCCGGGCCGGTGTTCGTGACGTTCCCGCCCGACGCGGTGACCCTGCACCGGGACCGCCCGGCCGGGTCCAGCGCCCGCAACGTCTGGCACTGCGAGGTCGCCGGACTGGAGAGCCGCGGCGACCGCGTCCGGGTCGCGCTCAGCGGTGAACCGGCGCTGGCGGCCGACGTCGGCACGGTCGCCGCCGCCGAACTCGGCCTGCACACCGGGGCGATGGTCTGGGCCGCCGTCAAAGCGGCCCAGACACACGCCTATCCGGCCTGAGCACGTTCGGCACACGGCTCTCCCGCCTGAGCGGAGGCGGCACCCGGCCCTCTCCGCCCGGCGCGGGCGGGGTGGGCCTAACCGGCCTGCGAGGGAACCTCCTTGATGCCGTCGACGACCGCCCGCTTGGTGATCGCGCTGGTGTGGGTGACCGTGCCCGGCACGAGCAGCGCGTCGTCCCCGGTGCCCTTCTTCACCTGTACGGTCCGCTGGCCGAGGAAGGCGTGGCTCGCCCGGTCGAAGATCCACTCCTCGCGCTGGCCGCTGGCCTCGTCGAGCCGGACCACGGCGACGCCCTCGCGGCCGACCGCGTCCACGGCGTTCTCCACGACGGCCACGCCGGGGATCTTCGCGGCGGCCTTGAAGAGGGCCGAGGAGAGTTCGGCGGGCGGGTAGCTCTCGCCGAGCAGGTCACCGATGGTGGTGAAGGCCTGCTGGTCGGGCGAGTTCCCCATGCCCTTCGTCTCCTTGTAGATCTTGGCGAGGAGCTGGTCGGGGTCGGTGGTGAGGGCGGCCAGGTAGGCGTAGGACGGGCCGTTGAGGTAGGCCTCGCGGGGGTTGCCCTTCTCGTCGGGCAGGCTCAGCGTCTCGCCCTTCTTGTCGTCGTTGACGGCGGGGTCGATCAGCCAGCCCTCCTTGCCGTCCGGGGACATCCACACCTGGCGGCGGTGCAGGACGTGACTGGCCAGGCTCGACCGGTCGTCGACGGTCTTGACGAAGGTGTCGGCGGTCTGCGACTCGACGTAGACGAACTGGCCGTCGCCGACCGTCGGGTGGGACGTCTTCGCCGCCGCCAGCGAGATCTGGTCGAGGAGTTGGGGCACGCCCTTGGTGGTGGCGACGCCGACCGTGGTGGTCAGCGCCGGTCCGGTGGCGAGGCCCGTGCCGGGCTGCTCGCCGCCGGAGGACAGCGCGAGGACGACCGCCGTGGCGACCGCCACCGCCGTCAGCGGCAGGGTGATCGCCGGGCGCGGCAGCCGCAGTCCCCGGCGCTTCGCCGGGGCGGGCCGCCCGGAGTCCTGCTGTGCGCGCTGTTCCTGCTGGATCTGGACCATCAGACGCTCCCTGTGGAACTGGTGACGGCCCGTCGGCAGGTCGCGTGCCGTACCGGCGAAGAGCGAGGCGCCCTCCTGCGGTGCGACCGGACCTGGCCGGGGCGCGTTCTGGCCGTCCGTGGTGTCCGTGCTCATCGGTTTCCTTCCTGCGCGGGCCGGATCACGTGGGTGTGATCACCTCTTGTCTGTCGGGCGGGACGGCCGCCTTCCCGTTTCCCGGAACTTTTCCGCGGAATTTCTCCGGCGGCCCGTACCGGCGCCCCGGCGTCGGCGACCTCGGCGGCCGTCAGGGTGCGCAGTTTGCGCCGCGCGCGGGAGAGCCGGGAGGCGACCGTGCCGACGGGGACGCCGAGGGCGCGGGCCGCGGACTCGTAGTCGAGGCCCTCCCCCAGGCAGAGCGCGACGACCTCGCGTTCCGTGCGGCGCAGGCCCGCGAGAGCGGTCAGGGCCGCGGCCAGGCGCCGCCGGTCGTCGACCCGGTCGGCGACCTCCTCGGCGTGGTCGGGCACCGCGAGTTCGGCGGCCGCGGCGGCGGTGGCCGCGGCCCGGTAGCGCCGGTTGCTGCGGTACTGGTTGCGCGCGGTGTTGGTGGCGATGCCCAGCAGCCACGGCCGCAGGGAGCCGCCCTCGGGGTCGACGCGGTCGCGCAGTCGCCACGCCTCCAGGAAGGTCGCGGACATGACGTCCTCGGCCGTCGACCAGTCGGCGGTCAGCCGGAAGGCATGGTTGTAGACCGCGCGCGCGTAGCTGTCGAACAGCTCCGCGAACACGGTCGGATCCCCGGCCCGTACCCGGGTCCGCATATCAGTGCTCACCTCACTGAGCTGTCCGGCACCCACCCCCGCCTTCCCGTGACCTGCGTCACAACCCACGGGTCTGCCCCCGTTCGCGGGAGGGGCGTACGCCGTGACCGGGCCGTCGCCGCTGCGGACGGGTCAGCAGGACCAGTCCCGCCCCGAGCACCGCGAGCCCGGCCCAGGACACGGCGGGGAGCCGCTCGCCGAGGACGGCGACACCGAGCACCGCGGCGACGGCGGGTTCGGCCAGAGTCAGCGTGGTGGCCACGGACGCGGGCGTCCGCCGTAGCCCGTACCCGAAGAGGGCGTAGGCGAGGGCGACGGTGAACAGGGCGAGGTACCCGGCCACGGCCGCGCCCCGCACACTGCCGAGCCAGTCGGCGCCGGTGAGGAGCACGACCGGCAGGACCAGCAGCGCGGCGGCGCCGAACAGGACACCCATGACCGCGCCGGAGGGGTGCCCGCCGGTGATGAGCCGCCCGCCGATGAGGGAGTAGACGGCGTACGCCAGTCCGGCGCAGGCGGCGAGGGCGACGCCCACCGGGTCGGTCGGCGTACCGGCGCCGGTGAGCCAGGGCCTCAGCACCAGCAGGGCACAGCCGAGCACGGCGCCCGCGGTGGCGGCGGTCCAGCGCGCGGTCGGCCGCCCGTGCCCGGTGGCCCAGGCGAGCAGTCCGGCCAGGACGGGCGCGCTGCCGAGGGCGATCACGGTGGCCACGGCGACGCCGGTGCGGGCCACCGCCGGGTAGAAGGCGACGGGGTATCCGGCCACGGCGAGCGCGCCGAGAACGAGGAGGGCGCGGTCGGCGCGGGAGCAGGCCCGCGGCAGGGCACGGACGCCGCGCGCGGTGAGGAACAGGAGGGCGCCGCCGAGGGCGAGTCCGGCGCAGCCGACGGCCGCGGCGGGGGCACCGGCCGGGGCGAGGGAACTCGCGGTGCCGGTGGTGCCCCACAGCAGGGCGGCGGCGAGGACGGGCGCGGGGCCGCCGAGGCGTCGGGGGCGGGAGGCGCGTGGGGCCGCGGCGGGGCGCGCGGAGGCGGGGGTGGTGGTGCGATCGGGCACGGTCGTGTGTCTTCCGTCGTCGGATGCGGAGGGTTCTCGATCCGGAACGGGCGCACGACAGGTGCCCCGGGGCCGCGCGGCGGCGGCCCGGCGGGGCGGGAAGGGGCCGTGGGAGAGGCCGGTCCTTCGGTGGCGCGCCCGTCAGACGGCGAGCGGCGGAAGGACGACGTGCCAGTAGGAGTTCACGAGGGGATCGTAGCGCGGCCGGGCAGGCGCCCCCGGTGCGGGCCGGGCCACGGTGCGGGCGGGGCCACGGAGACGGGGGGCGCCTGCCCGGCCCGAAAAGCCGGGGCCGCGGACTCGGGGACCACGGGCTACGGGCTACGGGCTACGGGCTACGGGCTACGGGCTACGGGCTACGGGCTACGGGCTAGCGTGCCGTGAGCGTCACGTCCTGCGCGCGTGTGGCGTGGAAGCGGGGCAGGGGCAGGCCGCCCTGCTGCCGCAGCTCCATGAGGGTGGCCTCGACGCGGGCCGCGCCGGGGGCGAGGGAGGCCGGGGCGGGGCGGCCGGTGTTCACCCAGGGGTGGACGGCGCCGTCGCAGAGCGCGCGCGTGCCGCCGATGCCGTGGCGCAGGGTCGTGCCGTCGGCGGTGTCGGCGGCGGACTCCTGGGTGAGCGAGGAGCTGACGTAGACCGGGCCGGTGGCGCCGAGGCAGCGGTAGGTGCCGGAGAGGGTGACGGTGCCGTCGGCGGCGAGCCGGCCGACCGACGTCACGGTGAGGTCCTCGGACGGGGCGGCACCAGCGGGCACGGCGAGCAGCAGCAGGGCCGCAGCGCCGGTGAGCGCCGCGAGCACGGGACGGAACGACATGGGGGGAACCTCCGTGGACAGGCCGATGCCCGGGGCGGGCCGGGGGCCGGTGGTGTGGGGCCTTACTCGTACCGGGCGCGCGGGTCCGGCGGGGTGACCGTCACTCCTTCGGTGGCGAGTCCGCGCGGCACGTCGGCGAACGGTCCGCGGCGTGTCCGGGTGCTGTCACACTCGCCGCCCGGATCTGGCGGCCGGGAACGCGCGGGCGCATCGTCGGGAACAGGGGCGAACGGCCCCATCGACGTGGAGGTGCGCCATGTGTTCCCACCAGACGTCCACCGCAGCCGGACCCCGGCGCGGCACCGCGGCGGCCCATGTCGTCGCCGCCCGGCCCGAGCAGGGCTGGAGCCTGCTGTGCGACGGGACGATCGTCTTCGACGACTCCGGTTCCCTGTTGCCGGACGGCCGGATCGAGGCCCCGCACCGGGTGGCGGCGGACCGCCTGACGGCGGCCGCCTGAGCCCCATGGCAGCGCGGGGCCGCCCGGCGCAGGGTCACTCCCCCAGCACCGCGACCCCGTCCAGCTCGACCAGGGCCGCCTCGTCCCACAAGCGGACGATCCCGATGACCGCCATCGCCGGGTAGTCCCGTCCGGCCGCGGCGCGCCAGACGCGGCCGAGGGCGGGGGCGCAGGCGCGGTAGGCCTCCACATCGGTGACGTAGACCGTGACGCGGGCCAGGTCGGCGGGGGTGCCGCCGGCCGCCGCGAGGGCGGTGAGCAGGTTGGCGAGGGCGCGCGCGAACTGTTCGGGCAGGGTCGCGCCGACGACCCGGCCGTCGGCGTCCAGCGCGGTCTGCCCGGCGAGGAAGACCAGGCGGGAGCCGGTGGCGACGACGGCGTGCGAGAAGCCGGTGGGCGGGGACAGCTCCGGGGGGTTCAGCCGCTCGGCGCTCACCGCGCCTCCTCCTGCGGCGCCGTCGCGGGGGCCGCGGGCAGGTCGCGGTACAGCTCTCTGGCGATGATGCCGCGCTGGACCTCGCTGGCGCCCTCGTAGACGCGGGGGGCGCGGACCTCGCGGTAGAGGTGTTCGAGGAGGTGGCCGCGGTGCAGGGCGCGGGCGCCGTGGAGCTGGACGGCGGCGTCGACGACGTACTGGGCGGTCTCGGTGGCGAGGAGTTTGGCCATGGCGGCGCGGCGGGGGATGCCGGGGGCGCCCGCGTCGTGGGCGGCCGCGGCGGCGTGGACCATGAGGCGGGCGGCCTCGGTGCGCAGGGCCATCTCGGCGACCTGGTGGGCGACGGTCTGGAGGTCCTTGAGCTTGCCGCCGAAGGCGTCGCGGCGGGCGGTGTGGGCGAGGGTGGCGTCGAGGGCGGCCTGGGCCATGCCGACGGCGAAGGCGCCGACGCTGGGGCGGAACAGGTCGAGGGTGGTCAGGGCGACGCGGAAGCCCTCGCCGGGGGCGCCGAGCAGGTCGTCGGCGGTGACGGGGACGGCGTCGAGGCGGAGGCGGCCGACGGGGTGCGGGGCGAGCATGTCGAGGGGTTCGCCGGTCAGGCCGGGCCGGTCGGCGGGCAGGAGGAAGGCGGTGACGCCGCGCGGGCCCGCGGTGCCGGTCCGGGCGAAGACGGTGTAGAAGTCGGCTTCGGGAGCGTTGGAGATCCAGCACTTCTCGCCGGTCAGCCGCCAGCCGCCCGGCCCGTCGGGGGCGGCGGCGAGGGCGAGGGCCGCCGCGTCGGACCCGGCGCCGGGCTCGCTGAGCGCGAAGGCGGCCACGGCGGTGCCGTCGGCGGCGCGGGGCAGCCAGCGGGCGCGCTGGGCGGGGGTGCCGTGGGCGTGGACGGGGTGGGCGCCGAGGCCCTGGAGGGCGAGCGCGGTCTCCGCCTCGGTGCAGACGCGGGCGAGGGACTCGCGCATCAGGCAGAGGTCGACCGCCCCCGAGGTGAACAGGCGGTCGAGGAGGCCGAGGCGGCCGAGTTCGGTGAGGAGCGGCCGGTTGACGCGGCCCGGCTCGCCTCGCGCGGCGAGGGGGGCGAGGCGGTCCGCGGCGAGGGCGCGCAGCTCCGCACACCAGGCGATCTGTTCCGGTTCGAGTGAGAATGCGGGCATCGCGGGTCCCTCTCCGCCGGCGGCCTGTGAGTACGTTCCGCTGCCACCGTCGACGGTATCGCGAACCGTTGACTGTCGTCACCAACACGATACGCTCGGTGGGCGAGTCACCCACTCCCCGCCGTTCCGCCGCCGTCCCGGCACCGAGACCAGGGGGCGCCCGCCATGCACGACTCGGCCCACGTCGACACCTTCGCGCGCGACCACCTGCCGCCGCCCGGCGAGTGGCCCGACCTGCGCATGGACCTGCCCGAGCTGCGCTACCCCGATCGGCTCAACGCCGCCGCCGAGCTGCTCACCGGGGGCGCCCCGGACGACGTCGTCTTCCGCACGCCCGACGGGCCGCCCTGGACGTACGGCGAGCTGCGCGCCCGCGTGGACCGGATCGCGCACCTCCTCTCGGGCGAGCTGGGCGTGGTCCCCGGCAACCGGGTGCTGCTGCGCGGGCCGACCACGCCGTGGCTGGCGGCCTGCTGGCTGGCGGTGCTGAAGGCGGGCGCCGTCGCCGTCACCGTGCTGGCCCAGCAGCGCCCGCACGAACTGCGCACGATGTGCGAGATCGCCGAGGTGCGGCACGCCCTGTGCGACGTCCGCGCGCTGGACGACCTGGTCAAGGCGGAGGCCCCCGGACTGCGGATCACGCCGTACGGCGGCGACACCCCCGACGACCTGCTGCGCCGGTCGGCCTCCGACCTGCCGTACCCGGCGGTGGACACGGCCGCCGACGACGTGGCGCTGATCGCCTTCACCTCCGGCACCACCGGCCGCCCGAAAGGGTGCCTGCACTTCCACCGGGACCTGCTCGCCGTCGCCGACACCTTCTCCCGGCATCTGCTCCAGCCGCGGCGGGACGACCTGTTCGCGGGCAGCCCGCCGTTCGGCTTCACCTTCGGCCTCGGCGGGCTGCTGGTCTTCCCGATGCGGGCGGGCGCCTGCGCGCTGCTGCTGGAGCACCCGGGACCCCGGCAGCTGCTGGAGGCGATCGCCGCGCACCGGGTGACGGTGCTGTTCACCGCGCCCACGGGCTACCGCGCGATGCTCGCCGAGCTGGACGCCCACGACGTGTCGTCGCTGCGGCGCTGCGTGTCGGCCGGGGAGAACCTGCCGGCCGCCCTGTGGTGGGCGTGGCGGGAGCGGACCGGGCTGCGCCTGATCAACGGCATCGGGGCGACCGAGCTGCTGCACATCTTCATCTCCGCCGCCGACGGCCGTGTCCGGCCCGGTACGACGGGGGTGCCGGTGCCGGGCTGGCAGGCGCGCGTGCAGGACGAGAACGGCGACCCCGTCCCCGACGGCCTGCCGGGCCTGCTCGCGGTGCGCGGCCCGGTGGGCTGCCGCTACCTGGCCGACCCGCGCCAGCGCGAGTACGTACGGGACGGCTGGAACGTCACCGGCGACACCTACGTCCGCGAGAACGACGGCTACTTCCGGTACGTGGCCCGCGCCGACGACATGATCGTCTCCTCCGGGTACAACGTCGCGGGCCCGGAGGTGGAGGAGGCGGTGCTGCGCCACCCGGACGTCCTGGAGACCGCGGTCGTCGGGCGGTCGGACGAGGCGCGTGGGCAGGTGGTGGTGGCGTTCACCGTGCTGCGGCCGGGGGTGCGGCCGGACGAGGAGGCCCTGCGGGCCTTCGTCACCGCGGAGTTGGCGCCGTACAAGTGTCCGCGCGAGTTCGTGTTCCTGGACGCCCTGCCGCGCACCGCGACCGGCAAGCTCCAGCGGTTCAAGTTGCGCATCTGGATTCACACCGATGGTGACCAGCCATGATGCCGACGACCTAAGATGATCAACGTGCCCGATCAGCCCGCCCCCCGGTCCCTCATCGTCACGCTCTACGGCGCGTACGGCCGCTTCGTGCCGGGCCCGGTGCCCGTCGCCGAGCTGATCCGGCTGCTCGCCGCGGTCGGGGTGGACGCGCCCTCGGTGCGTTCCTCGGTCTCCCGGCTGAAGAGACGCGGCCTGCTGGTCCCGGCGCGCACCGCGCGGGGCGCCGCCGGATACGAACTGTCGCCGGAGGCACGGCAGTTGCTGGACGACGGGGACCGGCGGATCTACGCGACGACTCCGCCCGGCGACGAGAACTGGGTGCTGGCGGTCTTCTCGGTGCCGGAGTCGGAGCGGCAGAAGCGGCACGTCCTGCGCTCGCGGCTCGCCGGACTCGGTTTCGGGACGGCGGCGCCCGGTGTGTGGATCGCCCCGGCCCGGCTGCACGAGGAGACCCGGCACACGCTGCGGCGGCTGCGCCTGGACGCCTACGTGGATCTGTTCCGGGGCGAGCACCTCGGCTTCGCGGCGACCGCCGAGGCGGTGGCCCGCTGGTGGGACCTGGCGGCCATCGCCAAGGAGCACGAGTCCTTCCTCGACCGCCACGGCCCGGTCCTGCGCGCCTGGGAGCACCGCGCGGACACCCCGCCGGAGGCGGCCTACCACGACTATCTGCTGGCGCTGGACGCCTGGCGGCACCTCCCCTACACCGACCCGGGTCTCCCGGTCAGCCTCCTCCCGGACGACTGGCCGGGTGCCCGCTCGGCGGCGGTCTTCCGGGGGCTGCACGACCGACTGCGGGACGCCGGGGCGGAGTTCGCGGGCGCGCCGCCGCAAGGGTGAGTGCGCGACGCCGGGTGGTGCGTCTTCAACGGTCCAGGGTGAGGCGGGGTCGGGGGGTGTCGGCGGCGCCCGTGCGGGGTGGGCGGCTGCCCGCTCGGTAGGGGGCGGGCCAGACGGCGCCGGGGCCCGTGTAGCCCTGCTCGGCCGCCGCGTGCAGGGTCCAGTGCGGGTCGTAGAGGTGCGGGCGGGCGAGGGCGCAGAGGTCGGCGCGGCCCGCGAGGAGCAGGGAGTTGACGTCGTCCCAGGAGGAGATCGCGCCGACCGCGATGACGGGGACGCCGGTGGCGTTGCGGACGCGGTCGGCGAACGGGGTCTGGTAGGAGCGGCCGAACGCGGGCGTCTCGTCGGAGACGACCTGGCCGGTGGAGACGTCGAGGGCGTCGGCGCCGTGCGCGGCGAGGGCGCGGGCGATCGCGACGGCGTCCTCGGCGGTGGTGCCGCCCTCGGCCCAGTCGGTGGCGGAGATCCGTACGGTCAGGGGCCGTTCGGCGGGCCAGACCGCGCGGACGGCGTCGAGGACCTCCAGCGGGAAGCGCAGCCGCCGGTCGAGGGAGCCGCCGTAGGCGTCGGTGCGGTGGTTGGTGAGCGGGGAGAGGAAGCCGGAGAGCAGATAGCCGTGGGCGCAGTGGAGTTCGAGGAGGTCGAAGCCCGCACGGGCGGCCCGCTCGGCGGCGCTCACGAACTGCGCCCGGATCTGGCCGAGTTGCTCGTGGCTCGCCTCCTGCGGCACCTGGCCGCCGGGGCGGTACGGGAGCGGGGAGGCCGCGATCAGGGGCCAGTTGCCCTCGGGCAGCGGCTCGTCCATGCCCTCCCACATCAGGCGGGTGGAGCCCTTGCGGCCGGAGTGGCCGAGCTGGACGCCGAGCGCGGTGCCGGGGGCGCGGGTGTGGACGAAGTCGGTCACCCGGCGCCAGGCGTCGGCCTGTCCGTCGTTCCACAGGCCGGTGCAGCCGGGGGTGATGCGGCCCTCCGGCGAGACGCACACCATCTCGGTCATCACCAGTGCGGCCCCGCCGAGGGCGCGGGCGCCGAGGTGGACGAGGTGGAGGTCGTCGGGGCGGCCGTCGGTCGCGGAGTACAGGTCCATCGGGGAGACGACGACCCGGTTGCGCAGGGTCAGGCCGCCCAGCCGCAGCGGCGTGAACATCGGCGGGGTGTCCGGCGGGCAGCCGAACTCCCGCTCCACGGCGGCGGTGAAGCGGGCGTCGCGCAGCCGCAGGTTGCCGTGGGTGACGCGGCGGCTGCGGGTGAGCAGGTTGAAGGCGAACCGGCGGGGCGGCTGGCCGACGTACAGGGCGAGGTCCTCGAACCACTCCAGGCTGGCGCGGGCGGCCCGCTGGGTGGAGGCGACGACGGGGCGGCGTTCGGCCTCGTACGCCGTCAACGCGGCCGGTGTGTCGGGCTGTTCGCGGAGGCAGGCGGCGAGGGCGAGGGCGTCCTCGACGGCGAGCTTGGTGCCGGAGCCGATGGAGAAGTGCGCGGTGTGGGCGGCGTCGCCGAGGAGGACGACGTTGCCGTGGGACCAGCGGTCGGTGACGACCGTGCGGAACGTGGTCCAGGCGGAGCGGTGGGAACGCAGGGGGCGGCCGTCGAGGGGTTCCGCGAAGACCTTGGCGCAGGCCTCGGCCGACGCGCGCTCGTCGAGGGTGTCGAAGCCCGCCGCCCGCCAGACCTCCTCGCGCATCTCGACGATGACGGTGGAGGCGTCGGGGGCGTAGGGGTAGGCGTGGAGCTGCATCACGCCGTGCCCGGTCTCGGCGATCTCGAAGCGGAACGCGTCGAGCGCGAAGTCGGCGGCCAGCCACACGTACCGGCAGCGGTGGGGCGTTAGACGGGGGCGGAAGGCGTCGGCGAGGGCGGTGCGGACGCCGCTGTGGACCCCGTCGGCGGCCACCACCAGGTCGTGGGTGCGGGCCAGTTCACCGACGGGCGGCGCGGGGGTGCGGAAGCGGAGGCCGACGCCGAGGGAGCGGCAGCGGGCGTGCAGGATCTCCAGCAGGCGCCGCCGTCCGAGGGCGGCGAAGCCGTGGCCGCCGGAGGTGTGCCGTACGCCCCGGTGGACGACGTCGATGGTGTCCCAGCGGACGAACTCCTCGCGCAGCGCGGCGTACACGACGGGGTCGGCGTGCTCGATGCCGCCGAGGGTCTCGTCGGACAGGACGACGCCGAAGCCGAAGGTGTCGTCGGGGGCGTTGCGCTCCCAGACGGTGATCTCGCGGGCGGGGTCGAGGCGTTGGAGGAGGGCGGCGGCGTAGAGGCCGCCGGGGCCGCCGCCGACGACGGCCACCTTCAGCGGGCGACGGGTCTCCCCCGGCGGGGCCGTCCGCGCCGGCTCCCCGCCGGACCCGTTCACCGCCCCCGCCACTTCGGCGGGCGCTTCTCGCCGAACGCGGCGTGGAACTCGGCGTAGTCCTCGCCGGTCATCAGCAACGCCTGGGTGGCCGCGTCGAGTTCGACCGAGGCGGCGAGCGGCATGTCCATTTCGGCGGTGAGCAGCGCCTTGGTCTGGGCGTGCGCGAGGGCGGGTCCGTCGGCGAGGCGGTGGGCGAGGCGCAGGGCGGCCTCGTCGGCGTGGCCCTCCTCGGTGAGTTCGCTGATCAGGCCGATCCGTTCGGCCTCCGGCGCGCGGACCGGTTCGCCGAGCAGGAGCAGCCGGGTGGCGTGGCCGAGGCCGACCACGCGGGGCAGCAGGTAGGCGGCGCCCATGTCGCCGCCGGAGAGGCCGACGCGGGTGAAGAGGAAGGCGAAGCGGGCGCTGGGGTCGGCCACCCGGAAGTCCGCGGCGAGCGCCAGTACCGCGCCCGCCCCGGCCGCCACCCCGTGCACGGCGGCGATCACCGGGAACGGGCACTCGCGTACGGCGCGGACCACCTGGCCGGTCATGCGGTTGAAGTCGAGGAGTGCGGCGGTGTCGAGGGCGAGGGTGGCGCCGATGATCTCGTCGACGTCGCCGCCGGAGCAGAAGCCGCGGCCCTCCCCGGTGAGGACCAGGGCGCGCGTCGTGCGTTCGCGGGAGAGTTCGGCGAGCAGGTCGCGTAGGTCGGCGTAGGCGCCGAAGGTGAGCGCGTTGAGCTTCTCGGGGCGGTCGAGGGTGACGGTGACGACGCCGTCGTCGCGGGTGACGCGCAGGTGCCGCCAGTGCGGGGTACGGGCGGCGGAGCCGGTGAAGGGACTCATGGGGGCGGCCTCCTCGACGGGCGGTCCCTCCGAAATTATCATCGAACCGTGACTGTCGTCACGAGCACGCGATAGAAGTGAGGGGCGCGATCCTCGCGGCCTCTGCGGCCCGCGGGGTGTCCCGTGGGCGTCACGGGCGTCGCGGGGCGTCGCGCGCGTCACAGGCGTCACCGGTCGTCAATAGAGCGGTAACAACGGGATCGGACGGTCGGACGGGACCGTTGTGGCGGGTAGACCGCCCGGTGACGGGGGCCGCCGGCTCCCTGCGGCGACCGCCCTGTGACCGACCGGGAGGCCGCCGTACCATTCCTGAAGCCGCACGCAGGGCAGCCTGATGCCGGACCCCTGGGATCGACCCTGCGCCATGAACGGACTCGTCGTGCACGAACCCCCCGCCCCGCCCGCCTCCTGGCGTATCGCGCTGCCGCACTCCGCCGCGGCCGTGCCCGTGGCCCGCGCCCTGGTCCGTTCGGCGCTGGCGGAGCTGGAGCACGGTGCCGACAGCGACACGGCCGAGCTGCTCACCGCCGAGCTGGTGGCGAACGCGGTGGAGCACACGGCCGGGGACCAGCCGATAGAGCTGGTGGTGCGGCTGCTGCCGACCGGCTGCCAGGTCGAGGTGCACGACCCCGATCCGGTGCCGCCGGGCGACCTGACCCGCCCGGCCTCCGCCGTGCAGGAGCCCGATCCGTGGCAGGAGCACGGGCGCGGCCTGCTGCTGATCCGCGCCCTCAGCTCGTCCTGCGGGCACCGCCCGACCGACACCGGCAAGGCGGTCTGGTTCCGGCTCGCGGCCGTCCCGCCGCAGCGGCGGCCCCGCCCGGCGTGATCCCGGGGACGGCGCCCGGAGGCGGCGTCGGGGGTGCTGTCAGGGGGCGATGACGAGGTCGCGGATGAGGCCGTGCTCGTCGAGGGCGAAGCGGAAGCGCAGGTCGACGGTGCCGCCGGGGAAGTCGCCTTCGAGGTGCCGGACGACGGTCCAGCGGTCGCGGCCCTCCCGCTCGGCACGGACCGGCGTGATGGTGTACGTGTACGCGCTGCCGGCCCGCTCCAGCCAGGCCCGGACGCCGGTCGCGCCGGTGTGGGTGCGGCCCTCGTCCGTGACCGAGGCCCCGGGCGCGAGCGTGGCCAGGGCGGCCTCGGTGTCGCGCGCGTCGTGGGCCCGCAGATAGCGGCCGACGACCTCCGGCAGGTCGGCGAGGGCGAGCGGGGCGACGGGGGCATCGGGAGCGCGGGAGGCGTCGGGGGCGTCGGACGTGTGGGGGCTGTCGGGGGTGTGGGGGTCGGTCATGTCTGCCTCGCAGGTGCGGGTGCGGTGGTGTCCGGGAGGCGCGCGGGCCGCGCGGAGACCCACCCGGTGACTGCTAAAATAGAAGCCAGTGACTTTCACATTAGCAGTAACTCGGAGGGTGTCATGGCGAGCAGGGTGCGGCTGGAGGACCGGGAGTGCCCGCTGTCGACGACGGTGCAGCATGTGGGCGAGTGGTGGACGCTGCTGATCCTGCACGACGCCTTCGACGGCTACACGCGCTTCGACCAGTTCCAGCAGAGCCTGGGCATCTCGACCAGCATGCTCACGGCGCGGCTGAAGACCCTGGTCACGGACGGGCTGCTGGAGCGGCGGCCGTACCGGACGAACCCGGTCCGCCACGAGTACGTCCTCACCGAGCGCGGGCGGTCCCTGCGGCCCGTGATCGTGGCGCTGGCCGCGTGGGGCAACCGGCATCTCGCGCCGGAGGAGCGGTCCATGATCCTCGTCGACGCGGAGACGGGCCGGGAGGCGGAGCCGGTCGTGGTCGACGCCCGCACCGGGCGCAGCCTCGACGACAGCGAGGCGTACGTGTTCACCTCGGGCCCGGCGGCCGGGGACGGGATGCGGGCGCGCTACGCCGAACTGGAGTCGCGGCGGCGCCCGCGCGCCGCCGGGACCGGCACGGCGTAGGCGGGCAGCCACCGGCCCCCGCGCCCGCGCACCCGCGGATCAGACGGTGCCGGGCGCCGCCAGGGTCGCCACGAGGACGGCCTTGATGGTGTGCAGGCGGTTCTCCGCCTCGTCGAAGACGACGGAGTGCCCGGACTCGAAGACCTCGTCGGTGACCTCCAGCGAGTCCAGCCCGTGGCGGGCGTGGATGTCACGGCCGACCTCGGTGCCGAGGTCGTGGAAGGCCGGGAGGCAGTGCAGGAAGCGGACGTCGGGGTTCCCGGTGGCGCGCAGCACATCCATGGTCACGGCGTACGGGTGGAGGGCGGCGATCCGCTCGTCCCACACCTCCTTCGGCTCCCCCATGGAGACCCAGACGTCGGTGGCGACGAAGTCGGCGCCGCGCACCCCGTCCGCGAGGGACTCGGTGAGCGTGACGCGCGCCCCGCTGGCCGCGGCCAGCTCGCGCGCCCGCGCGACGACCTCGGGGGCGGGCCAGTAGCTCTCGGGGGCCACGATCCGCACGTCCATGCCGAGCAGGGCGCCGGTGACGAGGTAGGAGTTGCCCATGTTGAAGCGGGCGTCGCCGAGGTAGGCGAAGGTCACCTCGTCGAGCGGCTTGCTGGTGTGCTCGGTCATGGTGAGGACGTCGGCGAGCATCTGGGTGGGGTGCCAGTCGTCGG
The DNA here is from genome assembly GCF_044757425.1 of Streptomyces sp. NPDC091281. Lineage (NCBI taxonomy): Bacteria > Bacillati > Actinomycetota > Actinomycetes > Kitasatosporales > Streptomycetaceae > Streptomyces > Streptomyces sp. NPDC091281. The sequence continues at coordinate 35,125 of NZ_JBIVUY010000010.1, forward strand.
TGAGGCCGTTGTAGACGGGCACCCCGGCGTACGCGGCCAGTTCCTCCACCTTGCGCTGGCTGTCGCCGCGGTACTGGATCGCGTCGTACATCCGGCCCAGCACGCGCGCGGTGTCCTTCACGGACTCCTTGTGGCCGATCTGCGAGCCGGAGGGGTCGAGGTAGGTGGTGGCGGCGCCCTGGTCGGCGGCGGCGACCTCGAAGGCGCAGCGGGTGCGGGTCGACGTCTTCTCGAAGATCAGCGCGATGTTCTTCCCGGTCAGGCGGCGCTGCTCGGCCCCGGCCCGCTTGGCGGCCTTCAGCTCGGCGGCCAGCCCGACCAGCCCGCGGAACTCCGCCGCCGTGAGATCCAGCTCCTTGAGCAGGGGGCGGCCGGCGAGGGAGGTCGGGACTGTCGCCATGGGGGCGCTCCAGGAAGGCTGAGGAGGGGGCGGGTGAACCGGGACGCCTGGAAGTCTATACGAACAGCAGCATTAATATGCGAGACGTTCTCCTACTGTCTCGCACGCCCGTACGACGCCTCACCCGGCCCCCTCGTCCGCCCGCTCCCCGTCCGCCCGGCCGGGACGCGGCCGAGGACTCTTCCCGCCCCGCCTACACGGGCCCCCGTTCCACCGGGCAGCTCATGCAGCGCGGGCCGCCTCGGCCGCGGCCCAGCTCGCTGCCGGGGATCTCTATGACCTCGATGCCCTGCTTGCGGAGGTGGGTGTTGGTGGTGGCGTTGCGCTCGTAGGCGATGACGACGCCGGGTTCGACGGCGAGGACGTTGCAGCCGTCGTCCCACTGCTCGCGCTCGGCGGCGTGCACGTCCTGGGTGGCGGTGAGGACGCGGATCGCGTCGAGGCCGAGGGCGGCGGCGATCGCGCGGTGCATGTGCTCCGGCGGATGGTCGGTGACCTTCAGCTCCTTCTCGCCGACGCCCGGTTCGATGGTGTACGAGCGGAGCATGCCGAGGCCCGCGTACTGGGTGAAGGTGTCGCCGTCGACCATGGTCATGACGGTGTCGAGGTGCATGAAGGCGCGCCGCTTCGGCATGTCGAGGGCGACGATGGTGCGGGCCGAGCCCGCCGCGAACAGCTTGTGGGCGAGCATTTCGACGGCCTGGGGCGTGGTGCGCTCGCTCATGCCGATGAGGACCGCGCCGTTGCCGATGACGAGGACGTCGCCGCCCTCGATGGTCGACGGGTAGTCGGCCTGCCCCTCGGACCAGGTGTGGAAGTCCTCGCCGCGGAAGAGCGGGTGGTGGCGGTAGATCGCCTCGAAGTGCACGGTCTCGCGCTGCCGGGCGGGCCAGCGCATCGCGTTGATGGAGACGCCGTCGTAGATCCAGGCGGAGGTGTCGCGGGTGAAGAGGTGGTTGGGCAGCGGGCCGAGGAGGAAGTCGTCCAGCTCCATGACGTGGAAGCGGACGGAGGTCGGTTCGGGGTGGGCGGCCAGGAACTCCCGCTTGGTCATGCCGCCGACGAGGATCTCCGCCAGCTCGGGGGCGGGGAGGTGCTCGAAAGCGGCGCGCAGGTGGTCGGTGGCGAGGACGCCGTACTCCTTCTCGTCGAAGACGCGGTCGAGGACGAGGGAGCGGGCCGCCGGGATCGCCAGGGCCTCGGTGAGCAGGTCGCCGAAGAGGTGGACGGCGACACCGCGGTCGCGCAGGACGTCCGCGAAGCCGTCGTGCTCGGCGCGCGCCCGGCGCACCCAGAGCAGGTCGTCGAAGAGCAGGGCGTCCTTGTTGCTGGGGGTGAGCCTTTTGAGCTCTAGGTCCGGCCGGTGCAGGATGACGCGGCGCAGCCGCCCGGCCTCGGAGTCGACATGGAAAGCCATGCCTCCATCCTGACCACCGCGGCCCTGGTTGACCCGCTCCTACGCCGATTCCACGCACGGTTGTTCCCGTCCGCCCCGCCCTTCCCGTTGTCGTCCCCTTGACGACAAGCGGGGATTCCGCTTATCGTCTCACTGACGAAAAACAGTGGACGAGGGGGGAATCCCGTGGCCGACATCACCCGGCGCTTCGGCTGGCGCCACCTGCGGGGCGCGCCGACCGCGCACATCCGGCACCACCGCTCGGGGGAGCTGGCGCACGACGGTCCGGGCCTCAGCTTCTGGTTCCGCTCGCTGACCGCCGCGCTCTCCGAGGTGCCGGTCGACGACCGGGAGCTGGCGATGACCTTCCACGCCCGGACGGCCGACTTCCAGGACGTGGCCGTGCAGGCGACGGTGACCTACCGGGTCAGCGACCCGGCCCTCGCCGCCGCCCGCCTCGACTTCTCCATCGACCCCGACACCGGCGTGTGGCGCGGCACCCCGCTGGAGCAGCTGGGCACCCTGCTGACCGAGACCGCGCAGCAGCACGCGCTGGACGTCCTGGCCCGTACGCCGCTGGCGGCGGCGCTGGTCGACGGGGTGACGTCGGTGCGCGAACGGGTCGCGGCGGGCTTCGCGGCGGAGCCCCGGCTGCCGGCCACCGGCATCGAGATCGTCGCCGTGCGGGTGGTGGCGCTGCGGCCCGAGCCGGAGGTGGAGCGGGCGCTGCGCACCCCGGCCCGTGAGCAGATCCAGCAGGAGGCCGACCGGGCGACGTACGAGCGGCGGGCGGTGGCGGTCGAGCGGGAGCGGACGATCGCCGAGAACGAGCTGGCCAGCCAGATCGAACTGGCGCGGCGCGAGGAGCAGTTGGTCGAGCAGCGGGGTACGAACACCCGGCGGGAGGCGGAGGAGCACGCGTCCGCCGACAAGGTGCGGGCGGCGGCCGAGGCGACCCGCGCGGTGACCCTCGCGGACGCGGAGGCGCGGCGCACGGAACGCCTCGCGACGGCGGAGGCGGCCCGCACGGTCACCCTCGCCGACGCGGAGGCGGCTCGTACCGTACGGCTGGCCCGCGCGGAGGCGGAGGCCGCGCGCGAGGTCGGCGAGGCGCGCGCCCAGGCGCAGGCGGCCTGGCTGCGGGTGCACGCGGACGTCGACGTCGCCACGCTGAAGGCCCTCACCGGGACCCGGCTCGCGGAGAACCTGCCGCACATCGACAGCGTGACGATCTCGCCCGACGTGCTCACCGGTCTGCTGGCGCGGCTCGGCGGCGGGGACCGGGAGTGAGTCTCGCCCCGCGGGCCGTGCTGGTCCACCGCACCACGGAGTACGAGGAGTTGGTGGCCCACCACGGCACGCACGGCCAGGCCGCCTTCTTCCTCGCCTCGCGGGGCCGGGACATCGAGGAGGTCGCCGAACGGCACCACCGCACCCGGCGGGCCCTGGCGGAGGTGACGGCCGCGATCCCGCTGACCTGGCGTCAGAGCCGCGTCGAGCGGGGCGACTTGGACCGCTTCCTGTTCGCACCCGAGGACATCGTGGTCGTGGTCGGGCAGGACGGGCTGGTGGCCAACGCCGCCAAGTACCTCGCGGGGCAGCCGGTGGTGGGCGTGGACTCCGACCCCGGACGCAATCCGGGGGTGCTGGTGCGGCACCGGGCGGGCGACGCGGCCACGCTGCTGCCCGCCGCCCTGGCGGCCGGGACCGGGGTGAGCGAGCTGACCATGGTGGAGGCGGTCGCCGACGACACCCAGCGGCTGGTGGCCCTGAACGAGATCTACCTCGGCGCGGCCGGTCACCAGACCGCCCGGTACCGCCTGGGCCTCGGCGACGACGGGGGTGCCGCCGAGGCCCAGGCCTCCTCCGGGGTGCTGGTGGGCACCGGGACCGGGGCCACCGGCTGGCTCCGCTCGGTGTGGCAGGAGCGGGGCGGCGGCCTGCGGCTGCCGGGCCCCACCGAGGACCGGCTGCTGTGGTACGTCCGCGAGGCGTGGCCGTCGCCCGCCACCGGCACCTCGCTGGTCGCGGGGGAACTCGCGGCGGGCGGACGGCTCAGCCTGACCGTCGAGTCGGAGCGGCTGGTCGCCTTCGGCGACGGCATCGAGAGCGACGCGGTCGAACTGACCTGGGGGCAGCGGGTGTCGGTGGGGGTGTGCGGGGAGCGGCTGCGGTTGGTGGGGTGACGGGACGGGGGGGACGGGGCGCCCGGACGGGGGGAATCGGACAAGGGCGCGGGCCGGGAGGGTGCGGGGCCGGAGCGGTCCGCGCGCGGGAGCGAGGAGGGGGAGACACGTCGCCGTGTCTCCCCCTCCTCCTCGCCTCCCCGGCTTCCCGGCTTCCCGACTTCCCGGCTCAGAGCCGGGGGTCGACCGGCTCCGACTCCAGGGCCAGGACGCCGAACACCGCCTCGTGGACCCGCCACAGCGGTTCGCCCTCGGCCAGCCGGTCCAGCGCCTCCAGACCGAGCGCGTACTCGCGGATCGCGAGCGAGCGCTTGTGGTTGAGGAAGCGGTGGCGCAGCCGGGCCAGGTGGTCGGGGCGGGTGTACTCGGGACCGTAGATGATCCGCAGGTACTCCCGGCCGCGGCACTTGACGCCGGGCTGGACCAGGCGGCCCTCACCGGTGCGGACGACACCGCCCAGCGGCTTGACCACCATGCCCTCGCCGCCCCGGCCGGTCATCTCCAGCCACCAGTCGACGCCCGCCCGCACCGACTCCGGGTCGGCCGTGTCGACGTACAGCCGCCGGGTCGTCTGGAGCAGGCCCGTCGGGTCGTGCTCCACCAGCCGGTCCAGCAGCGCCAATTGCTCGTCGTGCGGCAGCGCGGCGAGGCTGCGCCCCTGGGCCGCGAGGACCTGGAACGGTGCCAGGCGGACACCGTCGAGGCCGTCCGTGGTCCAGCAGTAGCGGCGGTACGCGTCGGTGAACGCGCCCGCGTCGGCGGCCCGTTCGCGCTGCCGGGCCAGCAGGTCGCCGACCTCCACGCCCCGCGCGGCGGCCCCCTCCAGGGCGGCCAGCGCCCCCGGGAACACCGCGCCGGACGCGGCGCCCACGGCGGCGTACTGCGCGCGCAGCAGCCCGGACGCCTTCAGCGACCACGGCATCAACTCGGCGTCGAGCAGCAGCCAGTCGGTGTCCAGCTCGGCCCAGAGCCCGGCCCCGTCCACCGCCGCCCGCAGCCGGTCGAGGATCTCCTCGGTGACGGCGCCGTCGTCGAAGAAGGGGCGGCCGGTACGGGTGTAGAGCGAGCCGGTCGGGCCGTCGGTGCCGAAGCGGCGGCGGGCCGCCTCCGCGTCCCGGCACACCAGGGCCACGGCGCGCGACCCCATGTGCTTCTCCTCGCACACGACCCGCGCGACCCCGTCCGCCGCGTACTGCGCGAACGCCTCCGCCGGGTGCTCCAGGTACCCCTCGACCCGGCTGGTCGCGGTCGGCGCCATCGTCGGCGGCAGGTACGGCAGCAGGCGCGGGTCGACCGCGAAACGGCTCATGACCTCCAGCGCCGCCGCCGCGTTCTCCTCACGGACGGCGACCCGCCCCGCGTACCGCGTCTCCACCGCCCGGCGGCCCTGCACGTCCGTCAGCGCCAGCGGGCGCCCGTCGTGCCCGCCGGGCGCCTCGGCGCGCAGCGGCTTCACCGGCTCGTACCAGACCCGCTCGGCGGGGACGTCGACGAGTTCCCGCTCCGGCCAGCGCAGCGCCGTCAGCTTGCCGCCGAACACGGCGCCCGTGTCGAGGCAAATCGTGTTGTTGATCCAGGTGGCCTCCGGGACCGGGGTGTGACCGTAGACGACGGCCGCCCGGCCCCGGTAGTCCTCCGCCCACGGGTAGCGCACCGGCAGGCCGAACTCGTCGGTCTCGCCGGTGGTCTCGCCGTACAGGGCGTGCGAGCGGACCCGGCCGGAGGTACGGCCGTGGTACTTCTCGGGCAGGCCCGCGTGGCAGACCACCAGGCGGCCGCCGTCCAGGACGTAGTGACTGACCAGGCCGTCGATGAACTCCCGCACCTCGGCGCGGAACGCGTCGCTCTCCCCCGCCATCTGCTCGATGGTCTCGGCCAGTCCGTGGGTGTGCTGGACCGTACGGCCGCGCAGGTGGCGGCCGAACTTGTTCTCGTGGTTGCCGGGCACGCACAGCGCGTGACCCGCCTTGACCATGCCCATCACCCGGCGCAGCACGGCCGGGCTGTCGGGGCCCCGGTCGACCAGGTCGCCGACGAACACGGCCTGGCGGCCCTCCGGGTGGACGCCGTCGACGTAGCCCAGCTTGCCGAGCAGCGCCTCCAGTTCGGCGGCGCAGCCGTGGATGTCGCCGACGATGTCGAACGGGCCGGTGAGGTGGGTCAGGTCGTTGTAGCGCTTCTCGGTGACGACGGTGGCGTCCTCCACGTCGGCCACGCCCCGCAGGACGTGCACCTTGCGGAAGCCCTCGCGCTCCAGGTGGCGCAGGGAGCGGCGGAGTTCGCGGGTGTGGCGCTGGATGACCCGGCGGGGCATGTCGGCGCGGTCGGTGCGGGCCGCGTTGCGTTCGGCGCACACCTGCTCCGGCACGTCCAGCACGATCGCGATGGGCAGGACGTCGTGCTGCTTCGCCAGGTCGATCAGCTGACGGCGCGACTCCTGCTGGACGCTGGTGGCGTCGACCACGGTGCGCCGTCCGGCGGCGAGCCGCTTGCCCGCGATGTAGTGCAGGACGTCGAAGGCGTCGCCGCTCGCGCTCTGGTCGTTCTCGTCGTCGGCGACCAGCCCCCGGCAGAAGTCGGAGGAGAGGATCTCGGTGGGCGCGAAGTTCCGCCGCGCGAACGTGGACTTGCCCGAACCGGAGGCGCCGACGAGGACGACGAGGGAGAGGTCGGTGACGGGCAGCACACGGGACTGCCGCGGGGCCGCGGGGGTGGACTCGGGGGTCCCGGTGGACTCGGGGGTCCCGGTGGGCTCGTTGCGTTCGTCGGTCATGCCGCCTTCTCCTCCTTCTCGGTCGTCGAGGCGTTCCCGGTCGTCGAGGTGTTCCCGGTCGTCGAGGTGTTCTGGTCCGGTGTCGTGGGGGCCTGGGTGAACACGGCCATCTGGGTGGGTGGGCCGACCTCGGGGTCGTCGGGGCCCACGGGGACGAACTCGACGGTGTAGCCGTGGCGTTCGGCCACGTCGGCGGCCCAGGTGCGGAACTCCTCGCGGGTCCACTCGAAGCGGTGGTCGCCGTGCCGGACGTGCCCGGCGGGCAGCGACTCCCAGCGGACGTTGTACTCGACGTTCGGCGTGGTCACGAGGACCGTGCGCGGGCGGGCCGAGCCGAACACCGCGTACTCCAGCGCCGGGAGCCGGGGCAGGTCGAGGTGCTCGATCACCTCGCTGAGCACGGCCGCGTCGTAGCCCTTGAGGCGGGTGTCGGTGTACGCCAGGGAGCCCTGGAGCAGGCGGACCCGGGAGGCCTGCCGCTCCCCCATGCGGTCCAGCTTCAGCCGCCGGGAGGCGATGGTGAGCGCCCGCATCGACACGTCGACGCCGACGATCTCCGTGAACCGCACGTCCTTGAGCAGCGCCTGCACCAACTGGCCCTGGCCGCAGCCCAGGTCGAGGACGCGGGCCGCGCCGGAGGCGGTGAGCGCGGCGAGAATCGCGTCCCGGCGCTGGACGGCCAGCGGGGTGGGCCGCTCCTCGGTGCCCTCCTCGGCCTCCGCCGCGACCGCGTTGTCGATCTCCTCGACCTCGGTGTCGTCGGCCTCGGCCAGCCGCAGCAGTTCCAGGCGCTCCCGCGCCTGCCGGGTCAGCGACCAGCGGCGGGACAGGTAGCGGCTGGTGATCACGTGCTGCTCCGGGTGGTCGGGCAGCCAGCCCTCACCGGCGCGCAGCAGCTTGTCCACCTCGTCGTCCGACACCCAGTAGTGCTTGGCGTCGTCGAGGACGGGGAGCAGGACGTAGAGGTGCCGCAGCGCCTCGGCGACGGTCAGCGTCTCCGACTCCAGCACCAGGCGGACGTAACGGGAGTCGCCCCACTGGGGGAACTCCGTGTCCAGCGGCACCGGTTCGGCGTCCACCGTCCAGCCGAGCGGCGCGAACAGCCGCTGGACCAGTCCGGCGCCGCCGCGCGCGGGCAGCGCGGGCACCTCGACGCGCAACGGCAGCGCCTGCGCGGGCAGTTCGGGCCGGGCCGCGCACACGCCCCGCATGGCGCTGGAGAAGACGGCGCTGAGGGCGACCGCGAGCAGCGAGGAGGCCGCGTAGGGGCGGTCGTTGACGTACTGGGCGAGGGCCGCGTCCGGGGCGCCGCCGCGGCCCTTGCCCTTGCCGCGCCGCACCAGCGCCACCGCGTCGACCTCCAGCAGCAGCGCCGCCGTGCAGCGCGCTTGATCCGCCTCGGGGTAGAGGACGTGCGCCGTGCCGTAGGAGGTGGAGAACGTCTGCGCCTTGTCGGGATGCTTGTGCAGCAGGTAGCCCAGGTCGGTCGCGGGGCGTTCGGGGGTGCCGGTGGTGCTGATCGTCAGGAACACGGTCGGTGCCTCGAATGGGTGTGGTGGAAGCGAAAGCGCAGGTGGTGCGCCCCCGCGGGCTCCAACGTACCGACTGCGGGGGCGGAGGGCCCCGGGATTTTCGGCGCCTCGTGGGCTCGGGGCGCGCTCGCCGATCAGCCTCCGGCGTTCACGCCCTGGGGATCGACCCGCTTCCAGGGGCTCACGCCGAGTCTGCCGGTGGTGCCGAGGTCGAGGTTCGGGGTGACGGTGACCGGGTCGGCTCCGGCCTTGGCGCGGACGCGGACGTGGGGCGCGTTCACCGCCGTACCGGCGCCGGTGGTGTTGCGCCAGGCCAGGTCGGCGGTGGCGGACTCGCCCGGCGCCAGGGTGACCTGGCGGGGCGGTTCGTCGGAGCCCAGGCCGGTGGTGATCCCTCCGGTGCCCTTGAGGACGCTGACGCCGTCGACCGGCCGGAGGTCCTCGTCGAGCGGTTCCAGCAGCGGGTAGCCCTCGACGGTGTAGGGGCGGGTGCCGCAGTTGTGGAGGTGCAGGCCCACCACGCGCAGCCCCATCGCCGCGTCGCCTTGGTCGGCGGTGACCTGGACACCGGAGGCGGGGCAGGTGCCGGGCTCGGCGGGGGCCTCGCCCGCGGGGACCTTGGTGACCTTCAGGACCCTGGCGCCGGTGACCCGGGGCGTGCCGGGCGGGAGGAAGCCGACCCGGACCGTGCCGCGCACCGTCCGGCCGGGGCCGACGTCCCGCACGGTCGCGGTCTGGTTGTCCATGGCGCCGCCGTCGGCGCTGGTGAACGTGATGACGACCGTGTACGTCAGCGTCTCGGCGCTGTCGTTGGTGACCTCGTACGCGGCGGAGATCTCTTCGCGCGGCAGGCTGTCGGCGGTGACGGAGTACGCGCGGGTCGGGGAGGGCGAGGGGCTGTCCGCGCCGAAGGTCACCGCGGTGATCCGCACGCCGTCCTTGCCCGGGTCGTCGACCTGCGTGCGGGACGGCGGGCGGTCCCCGCCGGGGCCGGACTGCGCGGCGCCCTCGCTCCCGCAGGCGGTGAGCAGCAGGGCGGACACCGCCAGCACCAGGAGGGCACGCACGGCGCGCGGGAGCGGGGCGGTCGGGGCGGCGGGCGCCGGGTGGGGGGAGGCAGATCTGCGGGGCATCCGGTCACCTCATCAGGGCCCGGCCCCAACCCCTGTGACGGAGGCCATAGTTCCGGTCACAGGGGTGTCACAAACGAGGCTGTCGCCTGGCGGGGAGGCCGGAGGGAACGCCGGTGGGCGCGCGGCCCGCCGGTTCCCGGCCGGGGCCGGTGGGGAGGCCGCTGGGCTGCGGCAGCTACGCCAGCTGCGACTGGACCTGCGCCGAGATCAGCTCCAGGTGGTCCAGGTCGTCGAGGTCGAGGACCTGGAGGTAGAAGCGGGTGGCACCGACTTCGGCGTAGCGGCCGATCTTGTCGACGACCTCGGCGGGGCTGCCCGCGAGACCGTTCTCCTTCAGCTCGTCGACCTCGCGGCCGATGGCGGCGGCCCGGCGGGCCACTTCCTGGTCGTCGCGGCCGACGCAGACCACGAGCGCGTTGGAGTAGGTGAGCGTGTCGGCGGGGCGGCCGGCCTTCTCGGCGGCGGCCCGGACCCGGCCGAACTGCCGCTCGGTGTCGGCGACCGAGCTGAACGGCATGTTGAACTCGTCGGCGTAGCGCGCTGCGAGCCGGGGGGTGCGGGTGGCGCCGTGGCCGCCGATCAGGACGGGGACGCGGGCCTGGGCGGGCTTGGGCAGCGCGGGCGAGTTCTTGAGGCGGTAGTGGGTGCCGTCGAAGTCGTAGGTCTTGCCGGTCTCCGTGCCCCACAGGCCGGTGACGATCTCCAGCTGCTCCTCCAGGCGGCCGAACTTCTCCTCCGGGAAGGGGATGCCGTACGCCTCGTGCTCCTCCGCGAACCAGCCCGCGCCGAGGCCGAGTTCGACGCGGCCGCCGGACATCTGGTCGACCTGCGCGACCTGGATGGCCAGGACGCCGGGGAGGCGGAAGGTGGCGGCGGTCATCAGGGTGCCGAGGCGGATGCGGCGGGTCTCGCGGGCGAGTCCGGCGAGGGTGATCCAGGCGTCGGTGGGGCCGGGCAGGCCGTCCACGTCCCCCATCTTCATGTAATGGTCGGAGCGGAAGAAGGCGTCGAAGCCGAGGTCCTCGGTGGCCTTGGCGACGGTGAGGAGGGTGTCGTAGGTGGCGCCCTGCTGGGGTTCGGTGAAGATGCGGAGATCCATGCCTCCATCCTGCCCGAGACCCCCGCCGGGGACGTCCGCGCCCGCCCCGGCCGCGCCCCGCCGTCACCCCCGTCAGCCCTCTCACCTGCCGGGTCCGTTCCCTGGTCGGGGGGACATGCGCCGGGACGAGCGCCGGGTGGGCTCACCCCTCCCGTAACACCCCTTCTCTCGCCGCCAGTTTCCGCAGCATCTCCAGGACCCGGTCACGGGACTCGTCCGCCGCGTCGATGGCCTCCATGCACTGCCAGTACGTGCCCTGGTCGGCCGAGGCGCTGGCCAGGCCGACGAGGGCGATGCCGACCTCGCCGAGCAGACTGCCGAGGCCGAGCAGCGCCTCGCGGGCGTCGTCCAGCTCGGTGAGCCGGGCGGCGAGCAGTTCGCCGGGATCGAGGTCCGGGGTGTCGAGCACGCCGCAGCCCCGGCCCGCCAGCTCGGTCAACCCCAGTGCCTCGCCGCGTAGTTCGGGCGGGCCGGAGACCGCCAGGCGGCTGCCGATCGCCTGCGCCAGGGCCTGTGCCTGCCACACCTCGCGCAGGGTCCGCGCACCGCTGTCACTGTCGGCGAGCGAACGCCTGCTCGCCAGGATGAGCCGCACCGCTTCCATGGGTGCCCCCGTCTGTCAACGCCGTGCTCGTCGCACGTCCGCCCGAACTCCCGTATTCACTACCCAGAGTGATGGCATGTGGGACGAAAAGCCAGAGGAAGGCGGAAATCTGTGGACAACAAATCGGTTTCGGACGGCTGAACGATTACTCAGAGTAAGTAACACTGTCTCGGTCGGCGGCTCAAGGGGCGGGGAACCGCCGCTCGTTGCGTTCGATCTTCGCGGCGAGCGCGGCGAGCGGGTCGACGCCGAGCACCTCGCAGAGTTGCAGCAGGTAGGCGAGGACGTCGGCGACCTCGTCGGTCACCCGGTGCGCGGTGTCCGGGTCGGCCATCACCCGCGCCGACTCCTCCGGCGTCAACCACTGGAAGATCTCGACCAGTTCGGAGGCCTCCACGCTGAGCGCGGCGACCAGGTTCTTCGGGGTGTGGTAGGGCTGCCAGTTCCGCGCGGCCGCGAACTCGGCCAGTCTGCGTTGCAGGGTCGCCACGTCGAGGTGTTCTGTCACGCCCCCAGGTCTACCACCGTCACTCCGGCGGTCCGCGCCGCCCACGAACCGTCGCTGACCGCGGCCACGCAGCGGAGGTGGCCGCGCTCCCCCATCCCGACCGCCAGCCGCAGCAGTTCGTGCCGCTGGGCGGGGTCCAGGGAGCGGTCGAAGCCGTCGGCGAGCACGGTGAGGGCGCGCAGGGCGTCGGGCACCTCGCCGGGCGGATCGACGTCCAGGACGCCCGGCCCGGTGAGCAGGACCAGGGCGAGGGCGAGGTGGCGCAGTTCGCCGTCGCCGAGGCGGGCCAGTTCGGTGGCGGGGGCGCCGCCCCGGTCGAGCAGGGCGCGGACCGTGCCGTCGCCGAGGAGTTCGGCCCGTACGTCGGTGACCGGGCCCGCGCAGCCGGAGCGTACGGCGGCGACGAGCCGGGCGTGGCGCCGGGCGCACTCGCTGCGGGTGCGCCACAGGACGTCGGCCAGGTTGTCGCAGCCGCCGAGGAGCCGCCCGGAGCCGGTGGCCACGGGGGCGCGCATCCGCTCGGGGCGCGGGTCGCAGGCGAAGACGGACCGCAGGGCGACGAGCACCTGCTCGGCGGCGGCCAGGACGCGGCGCTGGCCGTCGGTCCTGCCCGCGACGCGCAGCGGCAGCAGGGCGGTGGCGAGCCGGTCGTCGGGCAGCGGGGCCCGGGTGACCGGCGCGGAGCCCCCGGTGTGCCAGGCGGCCTGGACCGTGCGCCGGGCCGGGTCGCGCAGCGCGGTCTCCAGCAGGACCAGCCCGCCCACGCTCAGCCGCTCCCCCACGATCCGCAGCCCCGGTTCGGCCTGGACGGCGAGGTCGAGCCGGACCGGTCCCTCGGGGCCGTCGGCCGTGCAGCCGATGCGGAAGCCCCGGCGGCGCTGGGCGTCGGGGCGGGCGCGGTCGGGGACGTACGGGGCCGGGTCGGGGAAGACGTCGCCGATCCCGGCGCCGGAGGCGAGCCGGGCCAGCGCCTCGTACGCCCGCAGCGCGGTCGTCTTGCCGCTGCCGCTCCGCCCGGCGAACAGGGTGACCGGTCCGAGCGGGCAGACGGTGTTGCGGTGCCCGGCGAACGCGGAGAGCCGCAGCTCGGTGAGGACGGGCCGGGCCGCGCCCGGCGCGGGCCCGGCGGACGGGTCGCCGCCCGGTCCGGTACGGGCGGCGGGGGTCGGGGGGAGGGGTGGCGCGGACGTCGGGGGTGACGCGGACGTCGACGCGGTCGGCACGGCCATACGCCGGACCGTAGAACCCCGTCGACGGGCGAACCGTTTCGCCCTCGCGGGCTTCCTACGAACGGGCGACACCACCCGGCGGGTACGCCACCTCACCGCGCCCGGCCCGCGGCGCCCCTCTCCCGTCCCCGAGGCCCGCTCAGACCCCCGCGCCGTCCATGAGACCGCCCACCTCGATGCCGGGCGGGGTCAGCAGGAAGACGTTGCGGTCGACCCGGTGCATGCCGCTGGCGAGGCCGAAGACCACGCCGGTGGAGAAGTCCAGGACGCGTTTGGCGACGTCGGCCTCCGCGCCGGTCAGGTCGAGCAGGACGGGGATGCCCGCCATGATCGTCTCGGCGACCTCGCGGGCGTCTCCGAAGACGTTGACCCGCAGCACCACGAAACGGCGCCGGGTCTCGGTCTCGGAGTCCGGCAGCGACCGGTGGTCGACCGATGACGGCCAGGCGTCCCGGCCGCGCAACGGAACGACCTGAGCGAGCCCTTCCCACTGTTCGTCGGTGACGTCGTAACGGTTCACCGGCACCCCCTGAACTGACTCGCACTCCATGCCTGCACCAGTCAATTCTTACGCCAACTCACCCGTTCGGCCCAACAGCGACACGGCCGGTCGGAGCGGGGCCTCAGGTCGCGGAGCGGCGGAAGCGCAGGGTGGTGCTGACCGTGGTCAGACCCCGGATCATGCCCAGCTGGTTCCAGCCCAGGCCGAACTCGGCGCGGTCCACGGTGAATTCACCCTCCAGGGTGAGGGCGTCGCCCTCCGCGCCGACGAGCCGCGCGACGAACGTGAGCGGCCGGCTGACGCCCCGCACGGTGAGCCGGCCGGTCACGTGCACGGCGTCGCCGTCGCGGAGTTCGGCGCTCTGGGTGACGAAGACGATCTCGGGGTGCCGGTCGGTGTCGAAGAAGTCGGCGCCCTTGAGATGGGCGTCGCGCTTGGCGTTCTTGGTGTCCAGGGAGGCGGCCTGGAGGGTGAGCGTCCCCACGGCGGACCCGTCGGGGCGCACCTCGCCCTGACCGGTCACGGCGGCGAACGTGCCCTTGACGGTGACCAGGCCCCACATCGTGCGGTGCCGGAGGGCGACGGTGGAGGCGGTCGCGTCGAGCTGCCAGAGCCCGGTGTCCACGGCGACGGTCATGACGTACTCCTGGGGGATCAGTTGTTCCAAATTTGAATGACTGCTGTCGACGCTGACGCTAGCCGGTCATCCAAATATGAACAACCTCTCCGCGCCCCCCTCCCCGCGAATCTCTTGCAAATTTGGACAACCGTTACACTCGGACCATGGCCGACCCCGAGGAGCGCTCCGAGGAGCACCGCACCGACCTCCCCCCGTGCCCGACCACCCTGGGCACCGGCCTGCTGCCGCCCGAGCTGCGCGCCTGGATGGTGATGCTGGCCGGGGTCGGCGCGGTGGAGCAGCGGCTGCGCGGGGTCGTGAAGGAGCGGCTGGACGTCTCGCACGACGAGTTCCTGGTGCTGTGCCTGCTGGCGGAGCTGCCGCCGGAGGGGCTGCGGATGACCCGGATCGCGGAGCTGCTCGGCCGCCCGAAGACCCGGCTGACGTACCAGATCGCCTGCCTCCAGCGCGCCGGTCTGGTCTCCCGGCAGGCGGCCTGCGGGGACCGGCGGGGCGTGGTCGTCACCCTCACCGAGAAGGCCCGCCTGCTGCTGACGGAGGCCTCCGGAGCCCTCGCCGCCGCGGTCGCCGAGGCCCTGGCCCACGTGATGGGGCCCACCCAGCGGGAGGCGATGCGCGGGCTCCTGCCGGAGCCGACGGCGGAGGACGCGACCACCTCGTAGGCCGGGCCACGGGCCGTGCCTGAGGTCGCGCCACGAGCCGTGCCGCGGGCCGTGCCGCGGCACGCGCCACAGCCCGCGCCCCGACGCGCCTCACGGCTCGCCTCGGCGGCGACCGGGGCTCTCACCTCGGGACATCCTCCGGTCGATCTTCGTCGCCCCAGGGTCTTTCGGGGCCGTTCCGGATGCCGGGCGGGCCCGTCACGGATACGATCCGCACACTCCCCCGGCGACACGACGCGACACAGACTTGGATTCATTCCATTTCTTGAACCGTTCGCGTTTATGGGGGTAGGTTGGCGGCATGAGCGCTTCCGCGACTCCCGGCCCCGCGCCGGACACCGCCCCGGACCCGGCGCCGGGCACCGCCCCGGACCGCGTACCGG
Source organism: Streptomyces sp. NPDC091281 (assembly GCF_044757425.1). Lineage (NCBI taxonomy): Bacteria > Bacillati > Actinomycetota > Actinomycetes > Kitasatosporales > Streptomycetaceae > Streptomyces > Streptomyces sp. NPDC091281. The sequence continues at coordinate 50,172 of NZ_JBIVUY010000010.1, forward strand.
GCGACGCCCGCGCAGACGCCGCGCGGGATCTGCGCGGCGCGGGACTGCGGGTCACGGCCGCTCGCGTCGCCCTGCTGGAGACCGTTCGGTACGGTGGCCATCTCGGGGCGGAGGACGTCGCCGCCCGGGTCCGTGCCCGCGTCGGCCACATTTCGCTGCAAGCGGTGTACGACGCGCTCCACGCGCTCACCGCGGCCGGTCTCGTCCGCCGTATCGAGCCGCCCGGCGGCCCGGCCCGGTTCGAGGGCCGCGTCGGGGACAACCACCACCACCTCGTGTGCCGCGCGTGCGGCGCGGTCGCCGACGTCGACTGCGCGGTCGGGCACGCCCCCTGTCTGACCGCCTCCGACCCCCGCGGCTTCACCGTCGATGAGGCCGAGGTCATCTTCCGGGGCCTGTGCCCCGCCTGTACGTCCACCCCCGCATCAGCACAGTGATCCACCCCGTTCGGAAGGATTCCCATGTCTGAGAACCACGACGCGATCGTCACCGACCCCAAGCCGGAGGAGACCGGCGGCGGCTGCCCGGTCGCGCACGGACGCGCCCCGCACCCCACGCAGGGCGGCGGGAACCGCCAGTGGTGGCCGGACCGCCTCAACCTGAAGATCCTCGCCAAGAACCCCGCCGTCGCGAACCCGCTCGGCGCGGACTTCGACTACGCCGAGGCCTTCACCAACCTCGACCTGCCCGCCGTGAAACGGGACATCGCCGAGGTGCTCACCACGTCGCAGGACTGGTGGCCCGCCGACTTCGGCCACTACGGCCCGCTGATCATCCGCATGGCCTGGCACAGCGCCGGCACCTACCGCATCAGCGACGGCCGCGGCGGCGCTGGCGCCGGACAGCAGCGCTTCGCCCCGCTGAACAGCTGGCCGGACAACGCCAACCTCGACAAGGCCCGCCGCCTGCTGTGGCCGGTGAAGAAGAAGTACGGCCAGAGCCTGTCCTGGGCCGACCTGCTGGTCCTCTCCGGCAACGTCGCCCTGGAGACTATGGGCTTCGAGACCTTCGGCTTCGCCGGTGGCCGCGCCGACGTGTGGGAGGCCGAGGAGGACGTCTACTGGGGCCCCGAGACCACCTGGCTCGACGACCAGCGCTACACCGGCGACCGCGAGCTGGAGAACCCGCTCGGCGCCGTCCAGATGGGCCTCATCTACGTCAACCCCGAGGGCCCCAACGGCAACCCGGACCCGCTGGCCGCGGCCCGCGACATCCGCGAGACGTTCCGCCGGATGGCGATGAACGACGAGGAGACCGTCGCCCTCATCGCGGGCGGCCACACCTTCGGCAAGACCCACGGCGCGGGCCCGGCCGACGCCGTCGGCGACGACCCCGAGGCGGCGCCGCTGGAGCAGCAGGGCCTCGGCTGGCACAACTCGTACGGCACCGGCAAGGGCGGCGACACCATCACCAGTGGCCTGGAGGTCACCTGGACCAGCACGCCGACCCGCTGGAGCAACGGCTTCTTCGACAACCTCTTCGGCTACGACTGGGAGCTGACCGAGAGCCCGGCCGGAGCCAAGCAGTGGGTCGCCAAGGACGGCGCGGGCGCGGGCACCATCCCCGACGCGCACGACCCGTCGAAGAAGCACGCCCCGACCATGCTCACCACCGACCTGTCGCTGCGCTTCGACCCGGTCTACGAGCAGATCTCGCGCCGCTTCCACGAGAACCCGGCGGAGTTCGCGGACGCCTTCGCGCGCGCCTGGTACAAGCTGACCCACCGTGACATGGGCCCGAAGTCGCTCCACCTCGGCCCGGAGGTCCCGGAGGAGACCCTGCTGTGGCAGGACCCGCTGCCGGAGCGCACCCACGCCGTGATCGACGCGGCCGACGTCGCGGCGCTCAAGGAGCAGATCCTCGCCACCGACCTCACCGTCTCCCAGCTGGTGTCGGTCGCGTGGGCGTCGGCCTCGACCTTCCGGGGCAGCGACAAGCGCGGCGGCGCCAACGGTGCCCGTGTCCGCCTGGAGCCGCAGCGCGGCTGGCAGGTCAACGACCCCGACCAGCTCGCGCAGGTGCTGCGCGTCCTGGAGGGCGTCCAGGGCTCCTTCAACGCGGGCCGCACCGACGGCAAGGAGGTCTCGCTGGCCGACCTGATCGTGCTCGGCGGCGCCGCCGCGGTCGAGAAGGCCGCGAAGGACGCCGGCGTCGAGGTCGAGGTGCCGTTCACGCCGGGCCGCGTCGACGCGACCGACGAGCACACCGACGCGGAGTCCTTCGCCGCGCTGGAGCCGACCGCCGACGGGTTCCGCAACTACCTCGGCAAGGGCAACCGTCTCCCCGCCGAGTACCTGCTGCTCGACCGCGCCAACCTGCTGACCCTGAGCGCCCCCGAGCTGACCGTCCTCGTCGGCGGTCTGCGCGTCCTCGGCGCCAACCACCAGCAGTCGCAGCTCGGTGTCCTCACCGACCGGCCCGGCACGCTGACCAACGACTTCTTCGTCAACCTGCTCGACCTGGGCACGACGTGGACGTCGACCTCCGAGGACCAGAGCACCTTCGAGGCCCGCGACGCCGCCACCGGCAAGGTCCGCTGGACCGGCAGCCGCGCCGACCTCGTGTTCGGCTCGAACTCCGAACTGCGGGCGCTGGCCGAGGTGTACGCGAGCGACGACGCCCGCGAGAGGTTCGTCCACGACTTCGTCGCCGCCTGGGCGAAGGTCTCCGACCTCGACCGGTACGACGTGGCCTGATCCTCCGTCCAGAACCCACGGCGTCAGCACACCCCCTGACGCCCTGACAGCCGGGCCGGTCCTTCGGGACCGGCCCGGTCGTCGTCATCCCACGCACACCCGGCAGGCCGAGAACGCGCGGCCCGGATCGTGGTCGGCGGCGGAGCCCGCGGCGTCCGCCGGGTACGCGCCGCCACCCGGCCGGTCGAGCACCGCCGGGCGGTCGAGCACCGCGGGGCGGTCGAACACGGCGGGGCGGTCGAGCACCGCGACGGACGCCGCCGCCTCGGCGAACAGGTCGCCGCGCCCCTCGTCCGCGGTGACCCGCGTGAACAGGACGTCGTGGACCGGGCAGATCGCCGCCCGGTCCGGATCGGCGGCCCCCCGCCAGGTGGTACGGCAGCGGTCCTCGTACACCCGCGCGGTGTCCTGCCGCCCGGCGACCCGGCTCAACCGGGCCAGCCACGCGAGGGCGTGGACGAGCGCCCACGCCTCGGCGGGGTCGGCCGGGACGGCGGACGCGGTCAGCGCGAGGGGAACGGCCGCTCCGGGCAGGCCGGTTGGACCGGTGACGCTGGCCAACCCCGTGGGCCTGTCAGGACCGGTGAGGCTGGTCGCGCCCGGGAATCCTCCGATGCCGCCGCCCCCACGGCCCCCGCCTTCCCCTCCGCTCCCCCGCTTCTGCCGGTCGCAGGCGTCCACGGTGCGGACGAGCCGGTCGATGCCCTCCTCCTCGCGGCCGGAGAGGTACCAGAAGGAACCGAGGGAGGCCTCCAGGGCAAGGGCCTCGGCGAACCGGCCGCGGCGGACGAGGAGTTCGGAGGCGGCCCGCAGGTTGGCGGCCTCCTCGGCGATACGCAGCCGGTGCGCGGCCCGCTCCCCGGAGTGCAGGGCCGCGGTGTGCTCGGCGGCGAAGGCCAACGCCCAGGCGGTGAACCGGCGTTCGGTCGCGGGCAGCAGGCCCTTGGCGCGCACCTGGCCCATGGCGTACTCGCGGACCATCTCCAGCATCTGGAAGCGGGTGCCGTTCGCGGAGGGCACGGTGAACAGCATCGACTTGTCGACGAGTTGGGTGAGGACCGGGAGGATGCTCACGCCGGTGCCGTGCTCCGGGGTGCGGATGTCCGCCCGTTCGGCGTCCTCCAGGGAGGTTCCGCCCACCCGCAGGGCGAGTTCGCCGAGCACGGCCTGTTCGGAGTCGTCGAGCAGGGCGTGGCTCCAGTCGAGGACGGCCCGCAGGGTGCGGTGGCGGGCGGGCGCGGTGCGCTCGCCCTTCACGAGGAGCGCGAACCGGTCGTCCAGCCTGCGGTTGATCTCGCTGACGGAGAGCATCCGGGCGTGCGCGGCGGCGAGTTCGACGGCGAGCGGGAGACCGTCGAGCCGCCGGACGAGGGCGAGGATGTCCGCGTCGGGCGCGGTGTCCGTCCCGAACGCGGAGCTGACCATCGAGGCGCGCAGGGCGAAGAGTTCGGCGGCCTCCTCGGCGGTCATCGGCTCCACCGTGAAGTGGGCCTCGCGCGGGGTGCTGAGCGGTTCCCGGCTGGTGGCGACCACGGTGAGACCGGGGCACTGGTCGAGCAGTTCCTTGACCAGGGGGGCGACCGCGTCGAGGACGTGCTCGCAGTTGTCCAGCGCGACGATCGCCGTCCGGTCGCGGAGGTGGGCGACCACGCGTCGCAGGAAGTCCGGCGGGCCCCCGCCGGTCGCCGCCGACGCGTCGGACAGGCCGAGGGTGGCGGCGAGAACGGCGAGCACGTTGTCCTCGCCGGTCACGGCCAGGTCGATCCACCAGACCGCATCGACCGCCTCGGCCTCGTCGACCGCGTCGCCGGGCAGCGCGAGCGCCTCCAGGGTGAGCCGCGTCTTGCCGACGCCGCCCGGCCCGAGGACCGTGACGAGGCGCTCCCGCGCGATGGCGGCCCGCAGGCCGCGCACCGTACGGTCACGGCCGACGAAGGGGCCGAGGGAACGGCCGAGGTTGCCCTCCGGGCGCCGGGGCGGCGCGGCGGGCTGCGGGGGCGGGGCGGGGGCGGTGGGAGCGGGGTGGTGCGGGCGGGGGTCCGCGCCGGGCCGGGGGGCGGTGCCGGTCCGAGGCCCCGGAGCTGCCCCGGCGGGGCCGGCCGTCCCGGCCTGCGAGGGTGTTCCGGTCGGCGGGGGTGTTCCGGTCGGCGTGATCGTCCCGTTCAGGGACGGGTCGTGGGTGAGGATCGCGGTCTGGAGGACCTGGAGTTCGGGTGAGGGGGCGAGACCGAGTTCGGCGTCGAGCAGTCTGCGTCCGCTGTGGAAGACGTCGAGCGCCTCGGCGTGCCGTCCGCAGCGGTAGAGCGCCAGCATCAGCCGGGCCCGGAGCCGGTCGCGGAAGGGGTGTTCGGCGAGCAGGCCGGTCAGTTCGGGCACCAGTTCCTCGGCCCGGCCGCACTCCAGCCCGGCGGCGACGGCGTCCTCGGTGGCGGCGAGCCGCAGCTCCTCCAGCCGTCGGCGCTCGCCGTCGAACGCCGGGCCGGACAGGTCCTCCAGGGCCCGCCCGTGCCAGAGCCCGAGCCCGCCGCGGAGGGTCTTCTCCGCATCCCGGTACGCGCCCGCCGCCAACTGTTCGCGGCCCCGGCGGACGGCGTCCTCGAAGTCGGTGACGTCGACGCGGTCCCGGTCGTCCAGCAGGAACCGGTACCCACCGGCCCGCATGCCCAGCCGGTCGTCCTCGCCGTGCTCGGCGAGGAGCGCGCGCAGCTTCGTGATCTGCACCTGGAGCGCGTTGACCGGGTTCCTGGCCTCGCGGTCGCCCCACAACTCGTCGATGAGGGAGTCCCGTTGGACGGGCCGCCCGCCCGCGAGGACGAGCCGGCCGACGACCGACCGGGCCAGCGGTCCGGACAGGTCGACCGGGGTTCCGTCGGATGCCGTGACGTCGAGCCGTCCGAGCAGTCGAAAGCGCATACGCAAGTATCCCGTGGAAGTGAGGAGCCGGGTCGGCCGCCTCGACCGGTGCCGAAGAAGTGAACCGAGCGGTCAACCCGCCCCCGGAAGGCACCGGGCGACCCCTCACCCCCGGCTACGTCCCCGCCCCGCGCGGGAACTCAGACACCGGACGCCCTGCGACAGGACGGTCACCGATCCCGTACGGGCCCATGACAGACGGAACGGCCCCGAGACCTGGCTATCGTGGGGGCCGACGGGCCGGGGCGATCATATGAGGGGTGCGCGTGGCGGAGGCGGGGCGGCTGCCCGTGCCGGTGCGGGACGACGGACGGCGCTGGAGCACCGTGCACGCCGAGCGCACCGTCCTCGGCATCGTGCACAACATCGCCTCCGCGACCCGACTCCTTGACCTGCTGTCGGTGTTCGGCGGTGACGGGCGGGTCCAGGTGGTGTTCTCGTGCACGGGTTCGTCGGCGCTCGACGGGGGAACGGCGGAATTCCTCACCGCCCGGGGAATGCTCCACCTCCCGTGGGAGGAAGCGGTGAACCTGCCTTTCGATCTCGCCATCGCGACCAGTCGGGGCGGAGATCTCCAAAGAATTAACTCCCCGCTCATATTTACGCCCCACGGGTCCGGATACAATAAGAAACTCAGCCGGGAGCCGGGAGCCGGGAGCCGGGAGCCGGGAGCCGGGAGCCGGGAGCCGGGAGCCGGGAGCCGGGAGCCGGGAGCCGGGAGCCGGGAGCCGGGAGCTTTCGGTCTCACCGATGAATGGCTGGTGCACGACGGGCGGTTGATCCCGTCGGCGATCGTGCTGTCGCACACCGAGCAGCTGGACCGGCTCGCCGAGGGCTGCCCGCAGGCCTTGCCGATCGCCCACGTCGTGGGTGATCCCGTCATCGACCAACTGCGCGCGGGCCTGCCGTTCCGGGAGACGTACCGGCGCGCGCTCGGCCTGCTGCCCGGTCAGCGCCTGGTGGTCGTCTCCTCGACCTGGGGCCCGGACTCGGTCGTAGGCGCGCCCCGGTCCGATGCCCTGCGGCGCGCCCTCGCGGAACTCCCCGCCGACGAGTTCCGGGTCGTGGCGGCCGTCCACCCCAACGCGTGGCACGGGCACGGCGCCTGGCAGATCCGTACGTGGCTGACCCCGCTGCTCGAAGCGGGGCTCATTCTCCCGACCCCGGACACCGAATTCTGGAAAGCCGCTCTCTGCGCCGCCGATTTCCTGATCGGCGACCACGGTTCCCTCACCCTCTACGGAACGGCCCTCGGAATTCCCACGGTGCTCGGCGCATTCCGGGACGCCGTCGTCGCGCCGGGCTCCCCCATGCGGCGCCTCGGGGACCTCCTCCCCCGACTGGACCTCGCGGAGCCGCTACCGGCCCGGCTCGCCCACGCCGCCGCCACCCAGCGGGACGACCCGGCCCTGGCCGCGCTGCGCGCGACCGTCACATCGGAACCAGGTGAGTCCGCGACGCTGCTCCGCCGTCTCTTCCACACCTGGCTCGCGCTGCCGGAGCCGCCGTGTCCCGCTCCGGTCCGCGCGATCCCGGTGCCGTACGGGTCGGGTGCATGGCGGCTGCCTCATCTGCCCGCCCTGCTGGTCACGGCGACGGTCCATGACGGCGGAGACGACGGACCGGTGCCGCGCGTCGTGGTGCGCCGTTTCCCCAGCGCGCTCCAGCGGACCGGCGGCCCCCACCTGACCGGCGCCCATCTGGCCGCCGACCCCGATGACCCCGAGTGCCGTCATCCCCGGTCCGCCGACGTGCTGCTGCTGCCGCGCGAGCGGTGCCCCCGGGCCGAGGACGTCAAGTGGTCCGACTTCACCGCCCGGTTCCCGGGGTGCTCCCTGGTCGCGGTGGAGGAGGCGGACCAGGGCTGCGCGGTGCTCCTCGCCGACGGCACCCGGCTCCGGGCCCGCTGGACGGACCGCGCCGAATGGGTCACGTTCGCCGTCGCCGCGTCGGCCGTCCACGCGTACGTCGCCGGAGCGACGGGCGCGGGTCTCCCGCCGCGGATCGCGGTGCACGCGGGCGACCACCTCCCGCCCGCCCTGCTGGAGGTCGCCGCCCTCCCCTGAACTCCGCACGCCCGTCGGTCCTGGGCCGAACACACCTACAGGGCGACGGGGTCAGAGGCGCCGACCTTGCGCGTGCCGCACACTCACTCCCCCTCCCGGTTCGCCTCCAGGCCGGTGAGGAGGGATTCGATCGTGTAGCGGTACAAGGTCTCGCGGTTGGTCTCGGGGTCGGCGGACCACTGGCGGAGCCAGGGCTGCATGGTGCTCCAGCCGGTTCCGGCGCCGGGGGGTGCGGGCATGGCGAGGAGGGTGGCGGCGGCGTCGGTGGGGTGGCCCGCGAGTTTGCGGTCGTCGTCGAGGGCGACGAGGAGGACGGCCGTGTTGAGGAGGACGGCGTAGGCGAGGGGGGCGCGGGGGCCGAAGCCCGCCGCGGTGAGCAGGCCGATGCCGCGGTCCATGATCGGCAGTGCGGCGGGGACGGTGGCACCGTCGCGGGCCAGCCGCCGGGCCACTCCGGTGTGCCGCGCGATGACGGCGCGGCCCGGGTAGAGCAGTGCCCGGAACCAGTCCTGCCAGCCCAGTTCGGCGGGCGGGTTCGGCATCATCGCGACGACCCGCTGGACGACCGCGTCCAGTACCGCGTCCCGGTCGCCGACGTGGTGGGCGATCGTGTTGGGCCAGGTGTCCAGCGCCTGCGCCAGCTGCCGGACCGTCCAGCCCTCCAGGCCGTACTCGCGGGTCAGTTCCAGCGCGGCGTCGACGACCCGGTCGGGGGTGAGCCGGGGCTTCGGGCCCCTGCGCGGGCGGGAGGGATCAGGGCCGGTCCGGGGCGCACCGGGGGTCGCTGCCATGCCGGTTACGTTCTCACACCGGTGAGTGGGGGGACGCGGCCCGGTCGGGGAGGTGGGGCGTGCGGATCGCCGTCCGGGGTGGTGGTCTCGTTCGGCCTTCGAGGGGGCCCGGTGCGCGGCGGATCAAGTGCGTGGAGCCGGTCGACACTTGGACCTTTGATTCAGGTAAGGCTAACCTAATTGGACAGTGTCCAATACGGCCGTACGGGCCGCGTGGGCGGGAAGGGGAGCGTGATGTCGGAAGCCGAGCGGGTGGGCGCGCGTACCGGGAGTGGCGTGCGGGGGCGTCCGAGGGGGCGGGGGGACGGGCCTCCGCGGCCGGGGCTGGTGCTGGCGGTGGTGTGTCTGTGCCAGCTGATGGTGGTGCTGGACGTGTCGGTGGTGAACGTCGCCCTGCCGTCGATCCGCGCGGACCTCGGGTTCGGCGCGAGCGGGCTCCAGTGGGTGGTGAACGCCTACACCCTCACCTTCGGCGGCCTGCTGCTGCTCGGCGGGCGACTGGCCGACCTCGCCGGTCAGCGCCGCGCCGCGGTCCTCGGCCTCGGCCTGTTCGGCGTGACCTCGCTGCTGGGCGGACTCGCGCAGAGCCCCGCCGAACTGGTGGCCGCGCGCGCCGCCCAGGGCGTGGCCGGTGCCGTGCTGCTGCCGGTGAGCCTGACCGTCATCACCACCACCTTCGCGGAGGGCCCGGCCCGGCACCGCGCGCTGGCCGTGTGGGGCGCGGTCGCGGGGGCGGGCGGCGCGGCCGGGGTGCTGCTCGGCGGGGTGCTGACCGAGTACCTGGACTGGCGCTGGACGCTCTTCGTCAACGTGCCGATCGCCGTGGTCGCCGTACCGCTCGCCGCCCGCTGTCTGCGCGACCTGCGGCCGGGGCGCCGGGAGCGGCCGGACGTGGTGGGCGCGCTGCTCGGCACGGCCGCGATGACCACCCTGGTCTACACGGTCGTACGGACCGACACCTACGCCTGGGGCTCGGCCCAGACCCTCGGCGGGTTCGCCCTGGCGGTGCTGCTGGCCGCCGCGTTCGTCGTCGTGGAACGGCGGACCGCCGCCCCGCTGGTCCGGCTGGGCATCCTGCGCACACGGTCCCTGGCGGTGGCCTGTCTGACCGTGTTCCTCATCGCCTGCGGCCAGTTCGGCGCCTTCTACTTCGCCTCCCTCTACCTCCAGGGCGTCCTCGGCTACAGCCCGGTGGCGACCGGCCTCGCCTTCGTGCCGTTCAGCGTCGGCGTGGTCGTCGGCACGATCGTCGCCGGACGCCTGATGCCGACCGTCGGGCCACGGCCGCTCCTGGTCGCCGGGCTCGCGCTCGGCGCGGCGGGCATGGGCTGGTTCGGCGGGGTCAGCGCGGACGGCGACTTCCTCACCGACATGCTCGGCCCGTCCCTGGTCGCCTCCTTCGGGCTCGGTCTGTGCATGGTCACCAACACGGCGGCGGGCACCTCCGGCGTCACGCGGGCGGAGGCCGGACTCGCCTCCGGGCTGCTCAACTCGGCGCGGCAGTGCGGGGGAAGCATCGGCCTCGCCGTCCTCGTCACCGTCGCGTCCACCGTCACCCGCCACCACGACGACCCCGCGGGCGCGGCCGGTCCGGCGGCCCTGACGGCGGGGTACGCGCGGGCGTTCCTCGTCGCGGGCGCGCTCATGGCCGTCGCGGCGGTGGCGGCGGCCGTCCTGCTGCCGAGGACGGACCCGCGGACCGCGAAGGGACCGGGCGTCGGCCGGGACGACGGCGCGAAGGAGACCGGGGAGGTCGCCGATGTCGCCGATGTCGCTGAGGCCGCGGAGGCGGCAAAGGCCTCGGAGGCGGAGGCGGTCGTACGAGCCGGGGAGGCGCAGGCGCCGGACGGGACGGTGGCCGAGCCCGCGACCGCCCCCGCCACCGGCCCCGGTGACGGCGGTGACCGTCCGGCGTCCGGTGTCAGAACACCCGGATCGGGATCTCGGCCGGAGCGGTGAGCAGGTCGAGGAGGTCGTCGTCGAGGCGGGTCAGGGTGACGGACGCCCCGGCCATGTCAAGCGAGGTGCAGTACTCGCCGACGTAGCTGCGCCCGACCTCGAAGCCGCGGGCGGCGAGCTGTTTGTGGGCGATGCCGTAGACGAGGTACAGCTCGCCGACCGGGGTGCCGCCGAGGCCGTTGACCATGAGCGCGACCCGGTCGCCGGAGGTGAACGGCAGGTCGTCCACGACGGCGGTGACGAGTTCGCCGACCAGGGCCGTGGCGGGCTGGAGCGGCTCGCGCCTGCGGCCGGGTTCGCCGTGGATGCCGACGCCCATCTCGACGGCGTCGTCGGGGAGTTCGAACAGCGGCGACCCCTTGGCGGGCGGGGTGCAGGCGGTGAGCGCCATGCCCATGGTGCGGGTGACGGAGTTGACCTTCTCGCCGATCGCGTACACCTCGTCCAGGCCGGCGCCCCGCTCGGCGGCGGCGCCGACGGCCTTCATCACGAAGAAGTTCCCGGCCACGCCGCGCCGCCCGACGGTGTACGTCGAGTCCTCCACGGCCACGTCGTCGTCGATGAACAGCGTCCGTACGGTGATCCCGTCGGCCTGGGACAGCTCCTCGGCCATCTCGAACGCCATGCGGTCGCCGGTGTAGTTGTTGACGAGCAGCAGGACGCCTTTGGGCGAGGCGACCCGCTTGACGGTCTCGTAGACGAAGTCGGCGGGCGGCGCGGCGAACACGTCGCCGGGGCAGGCCGCGTCGAGCATCCCCGGTCCGACGCTCATCACGTGCGCGGGTTCGTGCCCGGAGCCGGAGCCCTGCACGATCGACACCTTGTCCTCGCGCGGGGCGTCGGCCCGCATGATCAGGTTGTACTCGGGGACGTACGTCAGGGTGCCGGGGTTGGCGAGGGCCAGTCCCTCCAGCATCTCGGCGACGTAGTCCTTCGGATCGTTGACGAACTTCTTCATGCCGCACCTTCTCTGGTTCGTGCCGTCGGGACCGGCGGCTCAGCCGCGGGCGTCCCACTCCGCGGCGACCCGCTCCGCCATGACCGCGACCGCGACGGCGCCCGGGTCCGGGGAGCCGATGCTGCGCTCCCCCGTATAGCTCTGGCGTCCGCGCCGCGCCTGGAGCGGGGTCGTGGCGTTGGCGGCGGTCCGGGCGGTGGTCGCGGCGAGCGCGGCCAGCTCCCCCGCCGTCGCGGGCGGTCCGCCGTCGGCGAGCCGCGCCTCCAGGGCGTCCGTCATCGGGATCAGGGCGTCGAGCAGCGTCTTGTCGCCGAGGTCGGACTTCCCGCGCGCCTTGATGCCCTCGGCGGCGGCGCGCAGCATGGCCACGGCGTCGGCAGCGGTCGGCTCCGGCCGGTCCCGGACCGCCGCGGAGGCCCGCAGGAAGGCGGTGCCCCACAGCGGGCCCGAGGTGCCGCCGACCCGCTTGGAGATGACCAGCGCGACGTTCTTCAGCAGGTCGGACGGTACGTCGGAGACCAGGCCGTCCCAGTCGGCGAGGACGATCTCGAAGCCGCGGGCCAGCGAGTACCCGAAGTCACCGTCGCCCGCGACGGCGTCGAGGTCGCTGAACGCGCGCTCGTTGTCCACGGCGGTACGGGCGATGGACTGCACCACGAGGGCGAGATCGCCGCCGGACGCCGAGGGCGACGAACCGGAGGCGTCCGGCGAGGACCCGGACCCGGGTGCCGAGGGCGACGGCCCGGGTGTCGACGGTGACGGCTCGGAGGCCGAGGGCGATGTCATGGCTCTCCCCACTGTTTCGGCTGTCCCCCCGGTGCCCGTGCCGCGTGTGCCGCGTGTGCCGCCCGTGCCGCGACCTGCCGTGCCGGCGCCCCGGCCACGCCCGCCCCGCCCGCCACACCCGCCCCGCCGGTCACGCCGCGCCGCCCGGGTCCGGGACCGGGCCCGGCGTCGGGTCCGCCACCGGGGCGGCCTCCGGGGTCAGCAGCACGGCGAGGCCCGCGAGTGCCACGTACGGGCCCGGCCGTACCCCGAGCGGGTCGCTCAGGACGCGGGTGACGGTCTCGCGGGGCGGCGGGTCGCCGAGGGAGCTGACCACGAGGGAGGCCCCGGTGAAGTCCTCGTCGCCGGTGTAGGCGCTGGTGGTGACCGCGCAGACCAGCCCGGCGGCGAGCGCGGCCAGCATCCCGCTGCGGCTGTCCTCGATGACGACGACGGAGGCGGGGTCGACGGCCAGTTCACGGACGGCGAGCTGGTAGATATCCGGCGCGGGCTTCTTGCGGGGGACGACGTCACCGGCGAACACGGTGAAACGGGCGGCCAGTTCGGGCCCCATGGCGAGGTCGAGGACGCTGCGCACGGAGGCCTCGGCGGAGGTGGAGGCGACGGCGAGGGTCCAGCCCGCCTCGTACGCCTCGCCCGCGATGCGGCGTACGCCGGGGCGGGGCGGGATGCTGCCGCCGCGGATGATGCCGGTGTAGATCTCCGTCTTGCGGCGGTGCCAGGCGGCGACCTGCTCGTCGAGCGCGTCCTGGTCGGCGGGCAGCCCCGCGGCGGCGGTGAACTCGGGGGTGAGGAGGGTCCGCATACGTTCCTTGCCGCCGCCGACCTTGACCTTCTCGGCGTACGCGGCGTCGCTCCAGCGCACCGGCAGGCCGAACTCCTCGAAGGTCTGGTTGAAGGCGGGCAGATGGCCGTCGCGCTCGGTGTCGGCGAGGACCCCGTCGCAGTCGAAGATCAGCGTGGCCACGGCTACCCCGCCCGCCCGGCCCGCGCGCCTCCGGCGTCCCGCCCCGCCCGGCCCGCGCTGCCGAAGAGCCGCATCAGCGAGCCGGTCAGCTCCATGACGTCGGCGCGGACGGCCCTGAACAGCGAGGGCGGGTCCCACTTCTGCCGTTCCTCGGCGGTACGGAGAAAGGCGAGGTTGGACTTCATGTACGTCTCCTTCAGCGCCGTCGAGATGTTGACCTTGGCGCAGCCACGGGAGATCAGGTCGTGGAACTGGGCGTCGGAGAGCCCGCTGCCGCCGTGCAGCGCGATGGGCAGCGGGTGGGCGGCCACCAGGTCGGAGACGCGCTGCGCGTCGAGCACGGGCGCCTGTTTGTAGGAGCCGTGGGCGTTGCCGATGGCGGGGGCGAAGACGTCGACGCCGGTGGTGCGCAGGAACTCCAGCGCCACGGCGAGGTCCTGCCGTTCGGCGGCGGTGTCGCTGCCCACGCCGTCCTCGACGCCGGTGATCGACTCGATCTCGCCCTCGACGGCCGCGCCGTACGTCCGGGCCTCGGCGACGACCTCGACGGTCTGCCGCATGTTCTCCTCGACGGGCAGGGTGGAGGCGTCGAACAGCACCGAGTTCCAGCCGCGCCGCAGGCACTCGGTGATGACCTCCCGCTCCGGACAGTGGTCGAGGTGGAGGGTGACCGGCACCTCGATCCCGGCGGTCATCGAGGTCCACAGCGCGAAGAGGACGTCGCTGCCGATGGAGCGGACCGTCTTCACGGAGGTCTGCACGATCAGCGGCGAGTCGTGCTCCACGGCGGCGGCGAGGACCGCCTCCAGCGTGAGGTCGTTGACGATGTTGATGGCCGGTACGGCGTACCGCTCGGCGAAGGGGGCCGCGAGTATCTCGTCCAGCGGTGTCACACCCACGGCGCCTCCAGAGGTCCGCCCCCGCCCTTCCATTCCACGCCCGCGGGCGTGGGGACGCCACTCGTGGGCGGCGCCGACCCGTGCCGCGCAGGGGTCGGGGCCCACCCGTACCGCTCGTGGGTGGGCCCCGCCGCCGCGGCCCGCTCGGGCCTGGGAACTCTGTGCGCCGTGCCGCTGTGCCGTGCCGCCTTGCCGTGTCGCCGGTCAGGCCTTGTGCTGCATGGTGCTGCGCGCCGGGTTGCCCTGCTCGTCGGCCTTGGGGTCCGTCTCGTCGGCCTTGGCGCGCACCCCGTCGGCGATGCGCTTGCCGAGGGTCTCGTCGATCGAGGTCCAGTAGGCGAAGGCACGTTCCAGGACGGGTGCGCTCACGCCGTTGAGGAGGTGGCCGACGACGTTGTCCACGAGGCGGTCGCGGGCGGCGTCGTCGAGGACGTCGCGGACCATCGTCCCGGCCTGCCCCCAGTCGTCGTCCTGCGGGTGGGAGACGTAGGCGGCGCGGGTGATCTCGCCGTCGGCGGTCCAGCTCGGCGGGGTGCCGTACCGCTCGGTGTCGGCGGCGGGGCCGCCCTTGGAGTTCGGGGCGTACACCGGGTCGGTGGTGTTCCGGAACGCCATCGCGCCGTCCTTGGAGTACGTGTGGACGTCGGCGACGGGGGCGTTGACCGGGAGCTGCTGGTAATTGGCGCCGATGCGGTAGCGGTGGGCGTCGGCGTAGGAGAAGAGCCGGGCGAGCAGCATGCGGTCGGGGCTCGGGCCGATGCCGGGGACGAAGTTGTTCGGCTGGAAGGCGGCCTGCTCGATCTGGGCGTGGTTGTCGACGGGGTTGCGGTCGAGGGTCATGCGCCCCACCCGGATCAGCGGGTAGTCGGCGTGCGGCCACACCTTGGTGAGGTCGAACGGGTTGAAGCGGTAGCCCCCGGCCTCCTCGTACGGCATGACCTGCACATGCAGCGTCCAGCTCGGGTGGTCGCCGTCGCGGATGTGCTCGAAGAGATCTCGCGTGTGGTAGTCGGTGTCGACGGCGGCCATCTGGTCGGCCTCGTCCTGGGTGAAGAACTCGACGCCCTGGTCGGTCTTGAAGTGGTACTTCACCCAGAACCGGTCACCGGCCGCGTTGATCCACATGTAGGTGTGCGAGGTGTAGCCGTTCATGTGGCGCCAGGTCCGCGGGATGCCCCGGTCGCCCATCAGCCAGGTGACCTGGTGGGCGGACTCCGGGGACAGGGTCCAGAAGTCCCACTGCATGTCGTGGTCGCGCAGGTTGTTGTCGGCGCGGCGTTTCTGGGAGCGGATGAAGTGCTGGAACTTCATCGGGTCCTTCACGAAGAAGACCGGCGTGTTGTTGCCGACCATGTCGTAGTTGCCCTCGCTGGTGTAGAACTTCACCGCGAAGCCGCGCGGGTCGCGCCAGGTGTCCGGGCTGCCGCGCTCCCCGGCGACGGTCGAGAAGCGGGCGACCAGCTCGGTCCGCGCGCCGGGCTGGAAGAGGGCGGCCTTCGTGTACGCGCTGACGTCGTCGGTGACCTCGAAGCGCCCGAAGGCCCCGCTGCCCTTGGCGTGCGGCTGCCGCTCGGGAATCCGCTCCCGGTTGAACTGCGCCATCTGCTCGATCAGATAGGCGTCCTGGAGCAGGATCGGGCCGCCGGGTCCGACCGTCAGTGAGTGCTCGTCGCTCTCGACCGGCGCACCGGAGTCGGTCGTGGTCACGGGTCGGATCTCCGTCATGGCTCTGCCCTTCGCACTGCATCGGAGTAGAACGAGATAGATCGAGATAGATCGGAACAGGTCGTAATGGATCGGCGGCGGACTACGTCAGGACCTCTACCCGCGTGATCCCGAGAACACGGGATAAACCCCCGCACGCCCACCGATCTGCCTACGGCCCGCGCCCGCCGAACGGATCTTCCCGGCACGTTCTCCGCTTCCTGGCCGGTCCTGCCGTTCCTGGCGCGGCGACCCGTCCCCGGGCTGCCGCACGTCTTACGGAGTGATGACGCCCCGGCGCGATGCGGGTGCCTCCGCCGGTCGGCGGCCTAGCGTGGGCTGTGCCCCGGACCGGTGGTGCCGCTCGTATCAGGAAGCGGCCTCGGGCGGCACCGCCCCAGGGGTGACGGCGGGAGGTGGCGTGGGGGTGTTCCGGCCCGGCACGCCACCTCCGGGCCGGTCGGTGGGACGATGTCCCCACCGCTACGTCCCGGCACTGCGTCCCGCCGCTACGTTCCCTTCCCCCGCGGGCTACCCCTTCCCCGCCCAGGCCCCCGTCCCCGCCGCCTCCCGTGCGTAGGTGGCGAAGGGCTTTGCCGGGTGGCCGGTGAGGCGGTGGACGGTGTCGGAGGGGTGGGCGTCGCCGAGGGCGGTCAGGGCGGCGAAGGCGTTGATCTCGCGGTCGACGTCCTCGGCGGGGCGGCCCTCGGCGAGGCCGGTGGCGCGGTAGGTGTCCTGGTCGCCGTGGTAGTCGACGGAGAGGTCGGCGGCGGTGCCGATCAGGGCCAGCGCGTCCGGGAAGGAGAGCGCCTCGGGGCCGGTCACCTCGTAGGTGCGGCCGGTGTGGCCGTCCTCGGTGAGGGCGGCGACGGCGACGGCGGCGATGTCGTCCGCGTCGACGAAGGTCTGGCGGCAGTCGCCGAGCGGCAGGGCCAGGGTGCCGTCGAGGACGGCCGCGCGGAAGATGCCCTCGTCGAAGTTCTGGTTGAACCAGTCGGCCCGTACGACCGTCCAGTCCGCCCCGGAGTCGCGGACGAGGCGTTCGGCGGCCATGAGCCGTTCGTCGCCCATCTCCTCGACGGCGCGGCTGGACAGGAGGACCAGGCGGCGTACGCCCGTGTCGACCGCGCGGTGGACGAAGTCCGGGTCCAGCGGCAGTTCATGAGGGAGCATCAGGTAGACGCGGTCGGCGCCGGTGAGGGCGGGCTCCCAGGTGGTGTCGTCGTGCCAGTCGAAGGGGACCTCGGAGTCGCGGGAGGCGGGGCGTACCGGGTGGTGGGCGTCCCGCAGGCGGGCGGCGACCCGGCGGCCGGTGGTGCCGCGGGCGCCGAGGACGAGGACGGGGGCCGGTGCGGTGTGGGGGGTGTGGTCGTTCATGCCCGGCGCAACGAGCAAGCACCCCGCGGGGCACCGGGCGGGGCGTCACCGTACCGGGTCGGACTCCATGGCCGCGGCCACCTTCTGGCACAGCTCCGCGAAGAGGGCGCTCTCGCCCTCGGTGAGGACGGAGGCGGCGAGTTGTCCGACGTCGTGGTGGCCGCGGGCGATCCGGGCGAGGAACAGATGGCCCTCGGGGGTGAGGGAGGTGCTCAGTTCGCGGCGGTCCTCCCCGGCGGCGACCTGGGTCACCAGGTCGAGGTCCTTGAGGACGCGCAGGGCTTTCGAGGTGGTCTGCCGGGAGACCTCCAGGACGTCGCTCAGTTCGGAGGGCCGCATGGAGCCGCGCGCCCGCAGGAGTTCGAGGACGTCGTACTGGTGCCAGTTGACGCCCTCGGGGTTGACGCGGGAGCGGCGCGCGACCAGGAGGCACTGAAGGTGCGTCAGGGCCGTCTGGAGCACGGTCGGTTCCGGGGGGCGGGTGGGGGTCTGGTCGTCTCGTGAAGTCATGAGCGCTTCCGGTACGGGGGTGACCGGTGGGGGTGGTTCCAAGATATCAAGGGGCCGCGCGCGGGCCTCCGGTCGCGGCGAAAAATGATTTCCCTGAGGACACCATCCGGGGGGCGTGAGGGCGCGAAGCGGGGGTACCGGAGTGCGAGGGCCGGTCACGGGCCCGTACCGGTCGACCGGACCGAACGGGCGCACCGGACAGATCGGACCGGCACGGAAGCGGGGTGCGCCGCAGGCCCCGTTCCGACGGTCGGCATGCGCACGAAAAGCACGGAAATACCCGCTCAACTCACGGTCCAGCGCAGGCGTTTGACATCGATGCGAAACCGTGATTAGCATCGATTTCCAGAAGGAAACCATATTTCCACTTTTGCCCGCTGACCACGCACGAACCCGTCTCAGGTTCTCCACATAATGCGCGCCACGCGCCGCGGGGACCACGGGAGCCCTTCCTCCGGACGAACCCCCGAGGAGATCAGCGATCATGGAGAACAATTCCCCGTCACCCTCGACGGAAAAGTTAACCGAAAAGCCAGAGGCCGCATTACGGGCGGGAAGTCCACCGACCCACGGCTCCCCGGCCCCACCGCCCCGGGACCCCTCGTCCCAGGCACCCCCTCTCGTCCTCACGACCCTCTTCGCGCGGACGGTCCGCGAGCACGGCGAGGCCGTCGCCCTCGCGGACGGCGCCGAGCGCGTCACGTACGACCGGCTCGACCGGCGGGCGAACCGCATGGCCCGGCACCTCCGGGACCGCGGCGTCACCAGAGGCGACCGCGTCGGCGTCCACATGCGCCGCTCCCCCGACCTCTACGCCGTCCTCCTCGCGGTCCTCAAGGCCGGGGCCTGCGTGGTCCCGCTCGACCCCGCGTATCCCACGGAGTACCTCGCCCGCATCCTCCGCGAGGCCCGCCCGTCGCCGGTGATCTGCGACGACCCGGACGACCTGCCCCCCGAGGCCCGTGACAGCGCGCTCTCCCGCGACGACCTGGTCCGCGACAGCGAGGGCCTCGACGACGGCGCCCCCGATCCCGGCACCGGCCCGGACGACACCGCGTTCCTCATGTACACCTCCGGCTCCACCGGCCGGCCCAAGGGCGTCCGGATCGCGCACCGGGGACTGGCCCGGCTCGGCCCGTACAGCGGCCCCCTCGACATCGGCCCGGCGGACGGCCTGACCCAGTCGGCCGCGTTCTCGTTCGCCGCCTCGACCATCGAGATCTGGCTCGCGTTCCTGCACGGCGCCACCCTGCTGCCGATGCCCCCCGGACTGCCCTCGCTGCCGGTGCTGCGCGAGGCCGTCGAGGAGCGCGGCGCGACCGTGCTCAGCCTGCCGTGCGGCCTGTTCAACGCCCTGGTCGACCAGGAGCCGGAGTGCCTGCGTTCGGTGCGGATCGTGCTGCTCAGCGGCGACTTCCCCTCCCCCGACCACCTGCGCCGCGCCCTCGCGCACACCGACGCCGTGATCTACAACGGCTACGGCTGCACCGAGAACTCCTCGATCACCGCCCTGCACCCGCTGACCTCGCCCGACGACGTGGACGGCGCGGGCGTCGTCCCGATCGGCCGGCCGCTGCCGACGGTCACGCTGGAGGTCTACGACCCGGCGCTGCGCCCCTGCGGCACCGACGAGGTGGGCGAACTCTGCGTCGGCGGCACCGGCGTGGCCCTCGGGTACGCCGACCAGCCGGAGCTGACCGCCGAGAAGTTCACGCGGGACCCGGACGGCAGCGGGCTGCTCTACCGCACGGGCGACCTCGCGCGGCGGAGCAAGAACGGCGACATCGTGCTGGTCGGACGGTCCGACAGCATGGTGAAGATCCGCGGGTTCCGGGTGGAGACGAGCGCCGTGACGCTGGCGGCGCGCGCCCTCGACGGGATCGCGGACGCCGCCGTGAAGGCGTTCGAGGACGAGGACACCCGCGAGAAGCACCTCGTCGCCTTCTACACCACCGTCGACGGCCGCCCGGTCGACCCCGGCGAGCTGGTCCGGCGGCTCTCCGCGGACCTGCCCTCCCACATGGTCCCCTCCGCGTTCCGGCACCTGGAGAAGATGCCGACGAACGTGAACGGGAAGATCGACCGCACCGCCCTCACCGTGGAATCCCGGAGCAGCCGGAAGAACCGCGACCACCAGAAGAACCGGAGCAACCCGAACGAACCGAACGACCTGAACATCCCGAACAACGGCAACGCGAAATCCGAGAAAGGCGAGAAGACCATGCAGAATCCCCTCGAAGCTGTCGTCCTCCAGTCCTGGATCGAGATATCCGGAATGGACGACTTCTCCACCACCGACTCCTTCCTGGGGCACGGCGGGAATTCCCTCCACTTCGTGCAGCTCGCCTCCCGGCTCCAGAAGATATTCGGGATCGAGATCACCACGGAGTCGGTGTTCCGGCACGGCACGGTCGAGCAGCTGGCGCGCTTCATCGAGGAGTCCCGCGAGCAGGCGGCCACCACCTCGTCGTCGCACGGCTGACGGAGACCCGACAGCGCCCGGCCCGTACGCCGCGCCGGTCGCCCGACGTCTCCGGAGGGGGCGGACCGTGAACAACCCTTTGACATCGGCCGTTCTGGACCTGGCCAGGAGAACACTGGGGTCGCCCGGCCTCGGACCGGACCAGACGTTCGCCGAGCACTGCGACGATCCCGCGCTGCTGGACGAACTGGGCACCGTGCTGCGGGCCGTGTTCGCCGTCGACCCGCCGACCGGGGAGCGGCTGGGCGGCCAGAGCGCGGCGTCGCTGGCCGAACGCCTCACGCGGGGCCGGTCCGGCTCCGCCGGGCAGGACCTGACGGCCGGTTCCGCGCCGCGCGAAGACGGCGCCACGCAGGCCTCGTTCGGCCAGAGCGGCATCTGGCTCATCGACCAGTACCTGCCGACCCCGCAGGCGTACAACGGGCCGTTCCTGGTGCGGCTGCCGTTCCGGGTCGACGGGGAACGGCTGCGCCGGGCCGTCGCCGGGGTGCTGCGCCGCCAGGAAGTGCTGCGCACCACCTACGCGTTGCGCGAAGCCCGCCTCCTCCAGGTCGTCTCCGACGACGACACCGCGTTCCTCTACGGCGTCGAGGACTACGGCGACGACAAGGAACTCGACGCGCTCGCCCAGCGGGTGGCCAACACCCGCCTCGACCTGACCCACGGGCCGGTCCTCTCCGTGACCTGCGCGCTCGGGCCGGGCGAGGAGAGCGCGATCGTCTGCAACATCCACCACATCGCCTCCGACGCCGCCTCGGCCGGGATCTTCCTGCGCGAACTCCTCGACGCCTACGACCGTGTCGGGCGGGACCTGCCGGTGGAGGCCGAGCCGGGACGCCCGCACTACGCGGACTTCGCGCACTGGCACCGCTCCCACCTCTCGCCCGAGCGCAGCACGCGCCTGCTCGACGAGTGGGCCGAGCGGCTCGCCGGGGACCTGCCCGTGCTGGCCCTGCCCGCGGACCGCCCCAGGCCCGCCGCACAGGAACACCGGGGCGGCACCGTCCCGTTGCACGTCCCGGCCGCGGTGACGGAGCAGCTGGAGCGGCTCGCGGAACGGGAGGGCGTCACGCTGTTCATGGCGCTGCTCGCCGTGTACGGCACGTTCCTCGCCAAGCTGAGCCGCCAGGAGCGGGTGCTGGTCGGCTCGCCCGTCTCCCTGCGGGACGACCCGCAGACCCGCGACCTCGTCGGCTACTTCGTCAACATGGTCGTGCTGCGCCAGGACGTGACGGGCGAGCTGACCGTGCGGGAGGCGCTGGGGCGGGCCCGCGACGAGGTGGCCGACGCGCTGCGCCTGAAGTGGGCCCCCTTCGACAAGGTCGTCGAACGGCTGCGGCCCGACCGCACCGGCGGCCACACGCCGGTCGTGCAGACGATGCTGGTGCTGACCGATCCGGGTTCCGCGCAAGTGACGTACGACGGGCATCCGTTGACGATCCGGCGGGACATGGCGCACGGCGCGAAGTATGACCTGTCGGTGGTGTTCGCGCGGGAGGCGGACGGGCTGCACGGCAGCCTGGAGTACGACGCGCACCTCTTCGACGAGGCGACGGCCCGGAGCATGGGCGAACGGCTCGGCCGGCTGCTGGCCCGGTTCGCCGAGGCGGAGCCGGACACCCCGCTGCACACGCTCGGTCTCCTCGCGGCCGACGAGGAGCGGGAGTTGCTGGCCCACGACGACCGCGTGGACCGCTCGGCTCCCCCGGTGCCGGTGGCCGAGCTGTTCGAACGGCAGGCGGCGGCCACCCCGGACGCCGTGGCCGTCACGGACGGCGACCGGACCTGGACGTACCGGGAACTCGACGCGCGGGCCTGCCGGATCGCCCGCGTGCTGCGCGAGGAGGGAGCGGCGGTGGGCCGCCGGGTGGCGATCGCCCTGCCCCGCTCGGCCGACATGGTCGCGGGACTGCTCGCCGTCGTACGGTCCGGGGCGTCCTACGTGCCGCTGGACCCGTCGCACCCGCCGGAGCGGGTGGCGTACGTCCTGGACGACGCCGAGGTCCACCTCGTCCTCACCGACAGCGCCACCGGCGCCCGACTCCCGTCCGGCGCGCGGCTGCTGGAGATCGACCGGGTCGCGGACCGGATCGCCGCCGCCGACCCCGCGCCGCTCGGCCGGACCAGGACGCCCGACGACGAGATCTACGTCGTCCACACCTCCGGGTCGACCGGCGCCCCCAAGGGCGTCGTCATCCTCGACCGGACGGTCGGCAACCTGGTCGCCGCCCAGCACCGGGTCTCCCCGTGCGGGGCGACGGGCACCACCCTCCAGTACATGACGCTCTCCTTCGACGTCTCCGTGATGGAGATCCTGGGGACGCTCTGCGTCGGCGGCACGCTCGCCCTGATCCCGGACGAACTCCAGAAGGACCTGCACCGGCTGACCGCGTTCGTCGCCGCGCACGACGTCACCCGCATGTACCTGCCGTACATCGCGCTCCAGCGGTTCGCGGCGCTCGCGGTGGCGGAGGACCTGTCCTGCGACGCGCTGCGCGAGGTGACCTCGGTGGGCGAGGCGCTGGTGGTGTCCCCGCAGATCCGGGAGTTCTTCGCCCGGCACCCGCGGGCCCGGCTGCTCAACATGTACGGCCCGTCCGAGACCCATCTCGCCACCTGGCACGAGCTGTCCGGCGACCCCGCCGACTGGCCCGAGGCCCCGCCGATCGGGCGGGCCGTCGACGGGATGCGGCTGCGCGTCCTCGGCCCGGACCGCGAACTCCTCCCGCCCGGCGTCACGGGCGAGCTGTACATCGGCGGCCCGCACCTGTCGCCGGGCTACCGGGGGCGCCCCGAGGAGACGGCGCGCCGCTTCCTGCCCGACCCGTACGGCGGCGACGGCGAGACGCTCTACCGCACCGGCGACCTCGTCCGCTGGAACCCGGACGGCGACCTGGAGTACCTGGGCCGCGCCGACGACCAGATCAAGATCCGCGGCTACCGCGTGGAGCCCAGTGAGGTGGAGGCCGCCCTGGACGCCCTCGCCGGGGTGCGCGACTCGGCGGTGGTGGCGGTGGAGTTCGGTCCCGGCGACCGGCGGCTGGTCGCCGCCGTCACCGGGGACGGCGCCGACGAGGACGTACGGCTGCGGGCCGAACTGGCCGAGCGGCTGCCGGAGTACCTGGTGCCCGCGCACCTGGTGCGGCTGGACCGGCTGCCGACCACGCCGAGCGGGAAGATCGACCGCGCCGGGCTGGCCCGGCGGCTGGCCGGGGAGGTCCGCGACCGGCGCGCCGACGAGCGCTCCGGGACGGCCGAGGCGCCCCGCACCGGGACCGAGCGGGCGATCGCCGAGGCCTGGGCGGACGTCCTGGGCGGCGGCTCGCCCGGACGGGACGGCGACTTCTTCACCCTCGGCGGCAACAGCATCATCGCCACCGAACTCGTCTACCGGCTGCGGACGTTGTTCGACGTCGACATCCCGCTGCGGACCCTGTTCGACAACCCGACGGTCGCCGGGATGGCCGCCCGCATCGACGAGCGGCGGGCGGGCGACACGACGGCGTTCACCGAACCCGCGGCCGACCTGCGGGCCGACGTGACCCTGCCGGACTCCGTGCGGCCCGGCGACCGTACGCCGGTCGCGCCGGACGCGGCGACCCGGTTCCTGCTGACCGGCGCGACCGGCTTCCTCGGCGGCTGGCTGCTGCGTGAACTGGCGGCCGTCCCCGGACACACCGTCACCTGCCTGGTGCGCGCCGACGACGCGGACGCCGCGCTGGCCCGGCTGCACGCCACCGCCGACCGGTACGGCATCGGCGGGGACATCGCCTGGGACCGGGTCCGTGCCGTCCCCGGCGACCTGGCCCGCCCCCGGATGGGGCTGTCCGACGCGGACCACGACGAGCTGGCCGCCTCGGTCGAGGCGGTCCACCACGCGGCGGCGCACATCAACTTCGTGCTGCCGTACGCCTCGGTGAAGCCGGCCAACGTCGACGGGCTGCGCTCGGTCCTGGAGTTCGCCGCGACGGGACGGCTCAAGCACGTGCACCACATGTCGACCGTCGCCGTGTTCGCGCCCGGCCGCACGGACGGGCCGATCACCGAGGAAGCGGTGCCCGACACGTGTGAGGGGCTCGGGATCGGCTATACGCAGAGCAAGTGGGTCGCCGAGGGCGTCGCCCGCCTGGCCCGCGAGCGCGGGATGCCGGTCACGGTCTACCGCATCGGCCGGATCTCCGGCGACAGCGTCACCGGCGCCTGCCAGGCGGACGACTTCCTGTGGCGGCAGATCAAGAGCTTCATCGAACTCGGCTCGGCCCCGCCCGCCGAGGAGCTGACCACCGACCTGCTGCCGGTGGACTTCGTCGGCCGGGCCGTCGTCGCCCTCTCCCGCGAACCCTCCGCCGACGGCGCCACCCACCACCTGTTCCACCCGCGCGGCTCCGACTTCACCCCCGTGCACGCCGCCGTCCGCGCCTGCGGCCACCCGCTGGACACGGTCCCCGCCGACGAGTGGCTGACCCTCCTGGAGGAGTCCGCGCGGCGCCCCGGCGGCAACGCCCTCGCCGCGGCCGTGCCGCTGTTCCGGGAGGGCGCGCTGGAACTCGGCGAGAACACCTACGGCAACGAGAGGACGACCCGGCTCCTCGACCGGCTCGGGCTGCGCTGGCCCGACATCGACCGCCGGTCCCTCTCCCGCATGATCCGCTGGTTCGAGGCGGCCGGTGAGCTGACCGCCCGGCCCCCCGCGCGCGCGTAGGCCGCGCCGTCCAGCGGTTCCCCCACCCAGACATCCGCAGGCGAACGCCCCCACGCGCCGCCTCCGAACGAAGGCCGACAGCATGTCTCGATACCCCTTTCAGGGAGCCGGACACGACCCGTTGATCGCCTCGATGGTGGCCGGACTCCCCGCCCGCCAGCAGCCGCGGTGGCCCGACCGCTCCCTCCTGTCCCCCGTGCAC
This sequence comes from Streptomyces sp. NPDC091281, assembly GCF_044757425.1. Lineage (NCBI taxonomy): Bacteria > Bacillati > Actinomycetota > Actinomycetes > Kitasatosporales > Streptomycetaceae > Streptomyces > Streptomyces sp. NPDC091281. The sequence continues at coordinate 75,184 of NZ_JBIVUY010000010.1, forward strand.
GACCGCCTGGTCCAGGAGTCCCCCCTGGTGTCGTACGACAGCGTCCGCGACCTCGGGGAACTGCTCGCGCGGGCCGCCGAGGGCGAGTTCTGCCTCATCCAGGCCGGTGACTGCGTGGAGCTGACCACCGAGTGCGAACCCTGCGACGTGGAACGCAAGGTGGAGATGCTCGACGTCCTCGGCGACGTCATGCGCACCGGCTCCGGGCTGCCCGTCGTGCGCGTCGGGCGGATGGCCGGGCAGTTCGCCAAGCCCCGCTCCGACGACTGGGAGACGGTGCCCGGCGGACGGCTCCCGGTGTTCCGCGGCCCGGTCGTCAACGCGCCGGACGCCTGCGAGGAGGCCCGCACCCCCGACCCGTCCCGTGTCGTCGCCGGGCTGGAGGCCGCGCGCTGCGCCGTCACCGCCCTCGACCGGCTCGGCCGCGGCGAGGGCGCCGACCCCGCCGACCGGGTGTGGACCAGCCACGAGGCGCTCCTGCTCGACTACGAACTCCCCCAGGTACGGCGGCACGCGGACGGCGGCAGCTATCTGGCGTCCACGCACTGGCCCTGGATCGGGGAGCGCACCCGGCAGGCCGACTTCGCGCACGTGCGGCTGATGGCCGAGCTGGACAACCCGGTGGCCTGCAAGATCGGGCCCGAGGCGACCGTCGACGAGGTGCTGGACCTGTGCGCGGTGCTCGACCCGCACCGCACGCCGGGCCGGCTCACCCTGATCGCCCGGTTCGGCGCGGACCGGGTCGCCGCGCTGGCCCCGCTGGTGCGGGCCGTGCGGCAGGCCGGGCACCCGGTGCTGTGGATGTGCGACCCGATGCACGGCAACACCGTGAAGACGGCCGACGGGCTGAAGACCCGCCGCCTCGACGCGATCATGTCCGAGATCCGGCAGTGCGTGGACGTGCTGGCGGAGAACGGGGAGCGCTGCGCGGGACTCCACCTGGAGGCCTCCCCCGACGACATCTCCGAGTGCGAGGGCGCGGGCCGCGTCCCGGTGCGCGGGCCGGGCTACCGCAGCCTGTGCGACCCCCGGCTGAGCCTCGTCCAGGCCGTCGCCGCCGCCGCGCACTGGCGGCTGCCCGTCGGGGCGGCGGCATGACCGCGCCCCCCACCACCGCCACCGCTCCGGCGGAGGCCCTCGACGCGCTGCTGCCGCCGCCGGGCCGGCCCTTCGCGGTGCTGCACCGCCCCGGCGCCGACCGCGCGGCGCCCGTGGAGATCCTCAGCGGCCCGGTGCGGCGCGCGGACGACCTGGACGCCCTCGGCCTGGACGGGCCCGGCGGCACGGACCGGGCCGCGGGCGGCGGCGCGGACGCCACGGACACCCTCGTCCTCGCCCCCTACCGGCAGATCCGGGAGCGCGGCTTCGCGCACCCCGACGACGGCGAGCCGCTGCTCGCCATGGAGGTGCGCGAGCACCGGCGGGTCCCGCTCGACCGGCTGCTGGCCTGCCTGCCGGACCGGGCGCCGCGGGTGGAGGACACCCGCTTCGACATCGACGACGACGGCTACGCGGCGGCCGTGGACGGCATCGTCCACCACGAGATCCACCGCGGCGAGGGCTCCAACTTCGTCCTGGCCCGCAGTCTGCACGGCCGTATCCCCGCCTTCGACCGCACGGCCGCGCTCGCGGTGCTGCGCGGGCTGATGACGGCGGAGACCGGCGCCTACTGGACGTTCCTCATCTTCACCGGCGACCGGTACCTGATCGGCTCCACGCCCGAGCAGCAGGTGCGGGTGCGGGGCGACCTGGTGGAGATGAACCCGATCAGCGGGACCTACCGCTACCCGCGCACCGGCGCGGACCTGCCGGGGCTGCTGCGCTTCCTGCGCGACCCCAAGGAGACCGACGAGCTGTACATGGTCGTCGACGAGGAACTCAAGATGATGGCCGCGCTGTGCGGCGACGAGGTGCGGGTGAGCGGGCCGTCCCTGAAGTGGATGTCCCGGCTCGCGCACACCGAGTACTACCTCTCCGGCCGCTCCGGGCGCCCCCTCACCGAGATCCTGCGCACCACGATGCCCGCCCCGACCGTGACGGGCAGCCCGGTGGAGAACGCCTGCCGGGTGATCGAGCGGTACGAGCCGCGCGGCCGGGGCTACTACAGCGGGGTCATCGCCCTGCTGGGCCGCGACGGCGGGCAGCGGCGGCTGGACGCGGCGCTGATGCTGCGGACGGCGGACCTCGGGGCGGACGGCTCGGTCCGGCTGACGGCGGGCGCCACCGTCGTACGGGAGTCGGTGCCCGCGCACGAGACGGCGGAGACCACCGCGAAGCTGTCGGGCCTGCTGGACGCGCTGTCCGGGCGGCGGTCGGCGAAGACGCCCGCCCCCGCCTCCGCCGCCGGGCTGGCCGAGGCCCCTCCGGTGCGCGGGGCGCTGGCCGCCCGCAACGACGGGCTGGCGGCGTTCTGGCTGCGCGGGGCCGCCGACGCGCCCGCCGCCCGGCCGGTGGCGGGCGCCGAGGTCACCATCGTCGACGCCGAGGACGGGTTCACGTCGATGCTCGCCTACCAGCTGCGGTCGCTGGGCTGCGCGGTGCGGCTGGTGCCGTGGCACCGGGCGGCCGACGCGGACGGTACGGCCGCCGGGGTCGCGGGGGCGCCGGGCGTGGTCCTGCTCGGTCCGGGGCCGGGCGATCCGCGGGACGTGGCCAACCCGCGGGTGCGGGCGCTGCGGGCCACGGCCGCCGAACGCCTCGCGGCCGGGCTGCCGTTGGCGGCGGTCTGCCTGGGGCACCAGGTGGTGTGCACGCTGCTGGGGCTGCGGGTGGCGCGGCTGCCCGACCCGGCGCAGGGCCGGCGGCTGCGGGTCCCGCTGTGGGGCAGGGCGCGCCGGGCCGGTTTCTACAACAGCTTCGCCGCGCGGGCCGACGGCGACTGGCTCCAGCCGCCGTCCGGCGGCGGGCCGGTGCAGGTGCAGCGGGTCGGCGACGAGGTCATCGCGCTGCGCGGCCCGGCCCTGTCGACGATCCAGTTCCACGCGGAGTCGTTCCTGACCGAGGACGGCCCCGGCATCCTGGCCGACCTGCTGAGCGGTGCCCTGGCACCGGCGGCACCCCGGCCGGGCGTCCACGACCACGGCGGGTCCGGTGTCCACGGCACCGGGCTCCGGGAGTCCAGGGGGACCCATGAGCATGCCTGAGCGAGGGGGCGTGGACACCGCGCCCCGTCCGATCGACCCGCGCGCCCTGCGCAGTTGCATGGGGCAGTTCGCGACCGGCGTCACGGTGATCACCTGCCGTCGCGGCGACCTGGTGCACGGCACGACGGTCAACGCGTTCACGTCGGTGTCGCTGGACCCGCCGCTGGCCCTGGTGGCGCTGGACCGGCGCAGCCGGGCGGGCGCGCTGCTGCGGGAGGACGGCGACTACGTCGTCAACATCCTCGACGCCTCCCAGCGCGACCTGGCGATGCACTTCGCCGGGCGGCCCATGGCGGACCCGGTGCCGTGGGTGGACGAGGAGGGGCCGCATCCGCGGCTGGCGGGGACGGTGGCCCATCTGGTCTGCCGGCCCTGGCAGATCCACGACGGCGGCGACCACACGCTGCACATCGGGAGCGTCGAGGAGTTCGAGAGCCGTCCGGGGCGGCCGCTGCTGTTCCACGGCGGCGCCTTCCCGGAGCTGGCGCCGGACGACACGGCCGTCGCCTGGTCGCTGTGCCTGGACGGCATGGACCCGGTGGCGCACCTCCCGGTACACGACGAGCCCGACAGGGCGGACAGGACAGGGGACTGACGCACATGACCGACACCACGGACACGACGCACGGCACCGGCCCGGCGGGCGCCCCCGGCACCGCCGCGGGCGCCGGGGACACCGGGCCGCGCCGCACGACCCGCCCGATGACCGGTGACGAGTACCTGGAGAGCATCCGCGACGGCCGGGAGATATGGGCGTACGGGGAGCGGGTCGACGACGTCACCAAGCACCCGGCGTTCCGCAACACGGCGCGGATGACGGCGCGGCTGTACGACGCGCTGCACGACCCGGAGCACCACGACACGCTGACCACGCCGACCGACACCGGCAGCGACGGCTACACGCACAAGTTCTACCGGGTGCCGCGCAGTGTGGAGGACCTGGTCGGCGACCGGGACGCGATCGCCCGGTGGGCGCGGATGACGTACGGCTGGATGGGCCGCAGCCCCGACTACAAGGCGAGCTTCCTCGTCACGCTGGGCGCGGACCCGGACTACTACGGGGAGTTCGCGGACAACGCCCGCCGCTGGTACGCGGAGGCGCAGGAGCGGGTGCTGTTCTGGAACCACGCGGTGATCAACCCGCCGGTGGACCGCAACCGGGCGCCGGACGACGTCGGCGACGTGTTCGTGCACGTCGAGAAGGAGTGCGACGACGGTCTGGTGGTGAGCGGGGCGAAGGTGGTGGCGACGGGGTCGGCGCTGACCCACTTCAACTTCGTCGCGCACTACGGACTGCCCGTGAAGAAGAAGGAGTTCGCGCTCGTCGCGACGCTGCCGATGGACGCGCCGGGGGTGAAGCTGATCTGCCGCCAGTCCTACGAGCTGGCCGCGAACCGGATGGGCAGCCCCTTCGACTACCCGCTGTCGAGCCGCCTCGACGAGAACGACACCGTCTTCATCCTCGACAAGGTGAAGATCCCCTGGGAGAACGTCTTCATCTACGGCGACACCGCGAAGGCGGGGACGTTCCTCAACACCTCCGGGTTCACGCACCGGCTCACCTTCCACGGGGTGACCCGGCTCGCGGTGAAGCTGGACTTCCTGGCCGGTCTGCTCCTCAAGGGCCTGGACGTGACCGGGACGAAGGATTTCCGGGGCATTCAGACGCGGGTGGGCGAGGTGCTCGCCTGGCGGAACATGTTCTGGGGTCTCAGCGACGCGATGGCGCACAACCCGAACAAGTGGCACGACGACGGACTGCTGCCGAACCTGGATTACGGCATGGCGTACCGCTGGTTCATGACGATCGGTTATCCGCGCGTCCGCGAGATCATTCTCCAGGACCTCAGCAGCGGTCTCATCTACTTGAATTCACACGCCAAGGACTTCCAGAACCCCGAACTGCGTCCGCATCTGGACCGGTACATGCGGGGCTCGAACGGATACGACGCGGTGGAGCGGGTCAAGCTGATGAAGCTGATCTGGGACTCGGTGGGCACGGAGTTCGCGGGCCGGCACGAGCTGTACGAGCGGAACTACTCGGGCAACCACGAGAACGTGCGGATCGAGCTGCTGATGGCGCAGACGGCGTCCGGTCTGGTCGACGGCTACCGGGGCTTCGCCGAGGAGTGCATGGCGGAGTACGACCTGGACGGCTGGACCGCGCCGGACCTCATCGGGCCCGACCAGGCATGAGCGGCGGGGCGGCACGGCGACGGGGGCGGCGGGCGGCCGGTGTCCGGTCCTCCGCCGCCCCCGCGGGGCCGGTCGTCCGCGCGATGTCAGGGCAGGTCGGATGCCGCGGTCCGGTCGTCCGGGTCGGGCAGGACCACCGCCAGGGTGAAGCCGTCGTAGCCCTTGGCGCCCACCGTCTGGATCGTGGTGGCGCTCACCCGGGGCTCGGCGGCGACCTTCTCGTGGAAGCGCCGCATCCCGCGGACGCCGCCGTCGGGGTTGTCGCCGTCGGCGACGGCGCCGCCGAGCACCACGTTGTCGACGACGATGACGCCGCCGGGCCGGGACAGTTCGAGCGCCCAGTCGAAGTACTCGGGGGTGTCGGGCTTGTTGGCGTCGATGAAGACCAGGTCGAAGGGTTCCTCGGCGGTCTTCGCGAGGTCGGGCAGGATGTCGAGGGCCCGGCCCACCCGCTGCTCGACTCGGTCGGCGACCCCGGCCCGCTCCAGGTGGCCGGCGGCGGTCTCGGCGAACGAGCGCTCCCACTCGATGGTGACCAGCCGTCCGCCGGGCGGCAGGGCGCGGGCCAGCCAGATCGAGCTGTACCCGCCGAAGGTGCCTATCTCCAGAATGCGTTCGGCGCGCTGGACGAGGGCCAGCAGATGCAGCAGCTTCCCCTGGGAGCGGGAGACCCCGATATCGGGGAGGTCGAATCCGATGTGTGCCTGGGCGGCGGCGGCCAGAGCGGGGTCCTCGTCACCGAGAACCGCGTCGAAGTAGCCGTCCACCGCGCTCCACTGATGCTGTGTCATGACTCCAGTGTTCCCCGCGAGGAGGAAATCCGGCACCCGGAAGGAAGAAATTCCAGAAAATCGGCGGATTCACGTCGTCCACTTATTCCGATCACTTTCCGGTCGGTTAGTCGACGGGATTTCCGGGAAATCGCCTGCCTGAAAGAGAAAAGAACGCCCTTCGATCTCTCCTGACCTGATCGCCCTGAGAGGAGCGCAGTATCTTGCCGCGAACCGGGACCACGACCGAGCGACCGCCGCACGACGGACCCGCCTCCGACCCCGCCCTCGAACCCGACCCCGGACCTGACACCGGGCCCGGTGCGGATCTCGTGCCGGTGCTGCACCACGTGGGGGTGCAGACCGACGACCTCGACAACTGCGCCGCCTGGTACGAGGAGTTCTTCGGCTGCCGGACCAACTGGACGCTGGACACCTTCTCCGACCTGACCCTGAGCCGGCTGCCGGGCATCACCCGGCTGACCGAGGTCATGGTGGCCGGGCTGCGCTTCCACCTCTTCGAGCGCACCGGGCACGACGGCGCCGTCCCCGGCGCCAACACCCGCCAGTTCCAGCACATCTGCCTCGCCACGGGCTCCCCCGAGGAGCTGCGGGCCTGGCGCGAGCGCTGGTTCCGGCTGTACGAGTCCGGCCGCTTCACGTTCGCCGGGGACGAGAAGCCCACCGACATCGTGATCGACGACGACGGCGTCCAGAGCTGCTACGTCCTGGACGTCAACGGGCTGGAGTTCGAGTTCACCTACGTGCCGCCAGGAGGAGACCGATGAGCACACGCGTCCCGCGCACCGTGACCGAACTGCCGGTGCCCGACGGCTGGGACTTCGGGGACTTCCCCTACGGTCTGGAGCCGCTGACCCTGCCCGAGCCGCCGACGCCCGACGCCGGGTACGACATACCCGACGTGCTGCCCGCCGAGGAGTCCCGTGTGGACCGCGGGGTCCGGTGCCCGCGCACGGGTCCGGCCCTCGCCGCCGAGGAGATCTCCCACCAGCTGTTCTGGTTCCGCTGGATCACCGGCCACCAGGCCACCTTCGCCGTCTGGCAGCTGACCGCGCACGCCCTGCACCAGGCCCGCGTCCGCGCCGACCCGGCCCCCTCGCTGCGGGCGATGACGGACCTCACCGACGCCTACACCGCGATGCTGCTCTACACCAGCTCCTGCCCCGCCGACGTGTACGGCCAGGTGATCCGGCCGAGCATGTACCTCCAGCACCGCAGCTTCAGCGGCACCTGGGCCCCGGACTTCGTGCCCGTGCGCTCGCTGCTGCGGGGCCGGAAGACCGAGTGGGAGGGGACGCCCGAGGCCGACCGGCTGAAGAAGGCGGTCCGGATGTACCACACGGTGCACGCGGGGGTGGCGGCCAAGCTGGTGCCGGGCGGCCGGTCGCTGCTCCAGGAGTCGGCCACCGAGGTCACCCCGACCCGCCCCGAGACGCAGGCCCTGATCTACGACCACTACTTCCTCACCCTGCGGGCTCCGGTCGACGCGGGCGAGCTGGTCGGCCAGTTGCGGAGCAGGCTGCGCGCGATCACCCAGGACGTGGCGACCAACGGGCTCTATCCCGGCCTCGGTCCGCGGGAGGACGCGGCGTTCCCGGAGGAGCTGCGCGGCGACGAGGTGCGCCAGGTCTACGAGGAGGGTTTCGCGACCGTCCTGGGCCGGATCGACGCGGCCGCCCGGCAGCTCAGGCCGAAGGTGCTGCACCACAGCACCCCCTGACCCGGCGGCGTCCGACGCGACACGGGACGCCGCGCACGACGTGACGAGGACGGGACGAAGGAGGAGTACGCGTGCGGCACGGAGTGGTGATCCTGCCCGAACGGCGCTGGTCGACGGCGCGCCACCAGTGGGTGCTGGCCGAGCGCCTGGGCTTCGACCACGCCTGGACCTACGACCAGTTGATGTGGCGGTGGCTGCGGGACGAGCCCTGGTTCGCCTGCGTCCCGACCCTGGCCGCCGCCGCGGCCGTCACCTCCCGGATCACGCTGGGCACGATGGTCGCCACGCCCACCTACCGCCATCCGGTGACGCTGGCCAAGGAGGTGATGTCGCTGGAGGACGTCGCCGGCGGCCGGTTCGTCTGCGGACTGGGCGCGGGGGCGGGCGGCCTGGACGACCGGGTGGTGGACCCCGCCGAGCGGACCCCGCGTGAACGCGCCGACCGGTTCGCCGAGTTCGTCGAGGCGCTCGACGTGCTGCTGACGGAGCGGAGCGCCTCGTACGCGGGGGAGCACTACGCCTTCGACGACGTGCCGGTGAACCCCGGCTGCCTGACCCGCCCGCGGGTGCCGTTCGCCGTCGCCGCGACCGGGCCGCGCGGGATGCGGCTGGCGGCACGCCGGGCCGACACCTGGGTGACCGCCGGGCCTCCGGGCCGTTTCGACGCGCTGCCCTACGAGAAGGCGCTGCCCGACATCGCCCGGCAGCTGGACGCGCTGGACGCCGCGTGCGAGGCGGCCGGCCGCGACCCGGCCACCCTGGACCGGCTGCTGCTGACCGGCGCCCTGGTCGGCGGGGTCCTCGACTCCGTCGAGTCCTACCGGGACGCGGTGGGCCGCTTCGGCGAGCTGGGCGTCACCGACCTGGTCGTGCACTGGCCGCGCGCGTCGTTCCCCTACGAGGGCGACCCGCGGGTGCTGGAGGCCGTCGCCGAGGAGGTGCTCCTCCCCGGCCGGGAGGCCGCGCCGCAGGCCGGTCCCGTGCCCCCGGCCGCGGCACCCCGGCCGGACGGCGCTCCCGGCGGCGAAGGAGAGGGACGTTGATCGCGTACGAGATCGTCGACATGTTCACGGACACCCCGTACGGCGGCTGCGCCCTCGGGGTGGTCCCCGACGCGGCCGGGCTCTCCACGGCGGACATGCTGGCCGTCGCCCGCGAGACCGCGCTGACGGAGACGGCGTTCGTGGTGCCGCCGACCCTGCCGGGGTCCACGTACGGGGTGCGGGTGATGACCCCGGACGGGGAGTCGCCGTACGGCGGGCACAGCGCGGTGGGCACGGCGAGCGCGCTGGTGCGGGCCGGGCGGCTGGCGGCCGGGGAGGCGGTGCAGGAGTGCGGCGGGCGGCAGCTGGCCGTGACCGCCGGGGCGGCCGGTTCCACCCTGTCCGTCGCGGGCGAGCCGCTGCTGCGGCCGGAGTGGGACCCCGCTGCGCTGCTCGCGGCGTGCGGCCTCACGGACGCCGACCTGGCGGGCACCCCGCGGCTGACGGGCTTCGGTCCCGCCTTCCACGTCCTGCCGGTGGCCGCCGGGGCCCTCGACCGCGCCGCGGCCGACCTGGCCGACCCGGTCTGGGCGGACTGCGCGGACGCGGTCCTCGTCGCCTGGGACACCGCGAGCCGGACCGCCCGCGTCCGGGTGTTCGCGCCCGGCTACGGCATGCCCGAGGACCCCGCCTGCGCCTCCGCCGCGCTGGGCCTCGGCGCCTGGCTCGCCGAGGAGAAGGCGCTGCCCGGCACCGACGGCCGCCACGCCTACCAGGTCCGCCAGGGCGAGGGCCTGGGCCGCCCGGCCACCCTGTCCTGCACCGTCGACCTCACCGGGGGCCGGGCCGCCGCCGCGACGGTCCACGGCCGGGTCACCGCCACCGCCTCCGGCCGCATGACACCCCCCGGACGGCCCTGAGCCGCCCGCTCCCCCACGCGGTACGGACCGTGTGGCCGTACGACCAGAAAGGATCTCCCCAGGTGCTCTTCCGACCGGAACTGCACGGCACCCGCGGTGCCGTCGCCTCCACCCACTGGCTGGCCTCCACGGCGGGCATGTCCATGCTGGACAAGGGCGGCAACGCCTTCGACGCCGCGACCGCCGCCGCCTTCGTCGTCCAGGTGGTGGAACCGCATCTCAACGGGCCGGGCGGCGACGTCCCGATCCTCGCCCACCGCTCCGGGACCGGCGCGGTCGACGTCGTCTGCGGGCAGGGGCCGATGCCCGCGGCGGCGACGCCGGACGCCTTCACCGGGCGCGGCCTCGCCGTGATTCCCGGCTCCGGCCTGCTGCCCGCGGTCGTCCCCGGCGCCTTCGGCGCCTGGCTCCGCCTGCTCAAGGAGTACGGCACGCTGCCCCTGGAGACCGTGCTGGAACCGGCGATCGGCTACGCGGAACACGGCTACCCGGTGCTGCCCAAGTGCGCCGCCATGATCGGCGCGCTCACCGAGCTGTTCCGCGACACCTGGACGGAGTCGGGCCGCACCTACCTGCGCGGCGGCGTCGCCCCGCGCGCCGGGGAGCGGGTCACCAACCCGGACCTGGCCCGTACGTACCGGCGGCTGGTGGCCGAGGCGAAGGCGTCCGGCCGGGACCGCGAGGGGCAGATCGACGCGGCGACGGAGGCGTTCTACACCGGCTTCGTCGCGGAGGCGATCGACACGTACCTCGCCAAGGCCGAGGAGATGGACTCGACGGGGCGGCGCAACAGGGGCCTGCTGACCGGCGCCGACCTCGCCGCCTGGCGGCCCGGCCTGGAGCGGCCGCTGAGCCTCGACCACCGCGGGCTCACCGTGCACAAGGCGGGCCCCTGGTCGCAGGGCCCCGTCTTCCTCCAGCAGCTCGCCCTGCTCGCCGACGCCGACCTCGCCGCGACCGGCCCGGAGAGCGCCGCGTACGTCCACACGGTGGTCGAGGCCGCCAAGCTCGCCTTCGCCGACCGTGAGGCCTGGTACGGCGACCCGGACCACGCCGACGTCCCCGTGGACGCCCTGCTGGACCCGGCGTACACCGCGGCGCGGCGGGCACTCCTCGGCGCGTTCGCCTCGCACGAACTGCGGCCCGGCCGTCCCGGCGGGCGCGAGCCGCTGCTGCCGCCGCTGCACGACGACAGCGGCGCACCCGCCGACCCGGCCTGGCTGGGCGAGCTGGAGCAGGGCATCCCGGCGATCATGAAGCTGACGGCGGCGACCGGCGACACCTGCTGCGTCACCGCCACCGACGCCGCGGGCAACATGGTGGTGGCCACCCCGAGCGGCGGCTGGCTGAAGAGTTCCCCGGTGGTGCCGGGACTGGGCTTCCCGCTGGGTACCCGGGGGCAGATGGCGACCCTCACCCCGGGTCACCCCAACACGGTGGCGCCCGGCAAGCGCCCGCGGACCACGCTCAGCCCGACCCTGGTCCTGCGGGACGGACAGCCGTACCTGGCGTTCGGGACGCCGGGCGGCGACCAGCAGGACCAGTGGACGCTGAGCTTCCTCCTGCACCACACGGAGCACGGGATGGGCCCGCAGGCGGCGATCGAGGCGCGCACCTTCCACACCGACCACGTGCCCACCTCCTTCGCGCCCCGCCGGTTCCGGCCGGGGACGGTCGTCATGGAGGGCGGCTGGCCCGCGGCGGAGGTGGAGGCGCTGCGGCGGCGGGGCCACGAGGTGGAGCTGGTGGCGGACCACTCGCTCAGCAAGGTGTGCGCCACCGGGCTGACCGGGGACGGACTGGTCGTCGGCGCGGCGAGCCCGCGCGGCGCGCAGGCGTACGCGGTCGCGGGGTAGGAGAGGAGGACATGGAATGGTTTCCCGAGGGAAACCACCCGTCTTCTCGCGGAAGGTGCTGACATGGCGGCTCACCGGAAGAACCCCTCCGGACACAGCGGACACGGCGGACGCTCCGACGGCTACATCGTGCTGGGCGAGGCCCGGCAGAACAACCTCAAGGGTGTCGACCTGCGCATCCCCAAGGGGAAGCTGACCGTCTTCACCGGGGTCTCCGGGTCGGGGAAGTCGTCGGTGGTCTTCGACACCCTGGCGATCGAGTCGCAGCGGCAGCTCAACGAGACCCTGCCGGCCTTCGTCCGCCACCGGATGCCGAAGTACGAACGGCCCGACGCGGAGGTGATGGAGAACCTCTCCACGGCGATCGTCGTCGACCAGCGACAGGTCGGCGGCAACGCCCGTTCCACGGTCGGCACGATGACCGAGATCCTGCCCATGCTGCGGGTGCTGTTCTCGCGGGCGGGCACCCCGAGCGCGGGCCCCTCGCACATGTACTCGCCCAACGACCCGCGCGGCATGTGCCAGGAGTGCCAGGGCCTCGGCACGACGGTCACCCTGCGCCTCGACAAGCTCCTCGACGAGGACAAGAGCCTCAACGAGGGCGCCATCCGCTTCCCGTCGTTCGCGGTCGGCACCTTCCAGTGGCAGCTCTACGGCGAGTCCGGGCTCTTCGACCCCGACCGGCCGTTACGCGACTTCACCGAGAAGGACCGCGAACTGCTGCTGCACGGCAAGGGGTTCACCGTCGACCGGGCGGGCCGCAACGGCGTCTACAAGAACGAGTACGAGGGCGTCGTCGAGCGCTTCACCCGCCGCTACATCACCCCCGGCCTGGACAACGCGAAGAGCAAGGAGCGCGCGGAGATCGAGCGGGTGGTGACGCAGGGCCCCTGCGCCGTCTGCCACGGCGGACGGCTCACCGAGGCCGCCCTCGCCTCCCGCATCGACGGCGACAACATCGCGGACTTCTCCGCGATGGAGATCACCGACCTCATCGAACGGCTGGCCCGGATCGACACGCCCGCCGTGAAGCCGGTGGTGGCGGGCGCGCGGGCCGCGCTGGAGCGCATCCGGGCGGTCGGGCTCGGCTATCTCAGCCTCGGACGGCAGACCAGGACCCTGTCCGGCGGCGAGGCGCAGCGGCTGAAGATGGTGCGCCACCTGGGCAGCAGCCTGACCGGGCTCACGTACATCTTCGACGAACCGAGTGTCGGGCTGCACCCGCGGGACGTGAGCCGGATGAACGAGATCCTGCTGGCGCTGCGGGACAAGGGGAACACGGTGCTGGTCGTGGAGCACGACCGGGACGTCATCGCGATCGCCGACCACGTCGTCGACATGGGTCCGGGCGCCGGACGCGACGGCGGCGAGGTGACGTTCGAGGGCACCCCGGCGGGGCTGCGCCGCTCCCGCACGGTCACCGGGAAGCAGTTGCGGAGCGTGACCGGGCTGAAGGAGGAGGTCCGCTCCCCCACCGGCGAGCTGACCGTGCGGGCGGCGGAGCTGCACAACCTGCGGGACGTGACGGTCGGCTTCCCCACGGGGGTGCTCACCGCGGTGACCGGTGTCGCCGGGTCCGGCAAGAGCACGCTCGTGTCGAAGGTGTTCACCGCGCAGTACCCGGAGGCCGTGGTCATCGACCAGTCGTCGGTGGGGATCTCCGCGCGCTCCAACCCGGCGACGTACACCGACATCATGGACAGTCTGCGGCAGCGGTTCGCGCGCGCCTCCGGCGAGAAGCCGGGGCTGTTCAGCTTCAACTCCGAGGGCGCCTGCCCCGACTGCGGCGGCAAGGGCGTCATCGAGACCGACCTCGCCTTCATGGACCCGGTCACCACGGTGTGCGAACGCTGCGACGGGCGCCGGTTCAACGAGGAGGCGCTGCGCCACACCGTGCGCGGCCGGACGGTCGTCGACGTCCTCGCGATGACCGCCGAGGAGGCGTCGGACTTCTTCGACGACGCGCCCGTCCGCCGCAAGCTGGCCCTCCTCACCGAGGTCGGGCTCGGCTACCTCACCCTGGGCCAGCCGCTGTCCACGCTCTCCGGCGGCGAGCGGCAACGCCTCAAGCTGGCGCACCGGTTGAAGGAGACGGGCAGCGTCTACGTCTTCGACGAGCCGACGACCGGACTGCACATGAGCGACACGCGCCGGTTGCTGGACCTCTTCGACCGGCTCGTGGACGGCGGCAACACGGTGCTCGTGATCGAGCACGACCTGGACGTCGTCAAGCACGCCGACTGGGTCGTCGACCTCGGCCCCGAGGCGGGCAGCCAGGGCGGCCGGGTGGTGTTCGAGGGCACCCCCGCCGACCTGGCCCGCTCGAAGGACTCGCACACGGGGCGCAGCCTCGCGGCCGATCTGCGGGCCGCCCGCGAGAAGCCCTCGTCCTGACCCGCTCCCCGCACCGCACCGGAAGGAGTACGGAGATGCCCCTGATCCGCGTCACCCTGCTGGAGGGCCGGTCGCCGCAGGAGGTGGCCGCGCTCGGCGAGGCGCTCACGGCCGCCGCGCACGAGACCCTCGGCACCCCGGCGGAGTCCGTCCGGGTGATCGTGGAGGAGGCGCCGCCGGACCGCTGGTTCGTGGGCGGCCGGTCGATGGCCGAGCGGCGCGCCTCCCCCTCGTGACCCGTCCCCGCACCGCCGCGAGCCGCCCCGGACTCTCCGGGGCGGCTCGCACGTGCGGGGCCGCCGGTTCAGCGGACGGCGGCTCCGCGCGTGCCGTGGTCGGCGCGCGCGAAGCGCTCCCGGACCCGCTCGACGCGGTCCGGGGACCAGGACGCGAGGTCGTCGCGGGTGAGCCGGCCGCTGCGGGTGATCAGGTGGGCGTTGAACGCCTCCGGTTCGAGGTCGGTGTACTGGTCCAGTTCCTCGAACCACTCCTGGCTGGTGCGGGCGGTGCGCTGCATGGCGGCGACCTCCGGCAGGCGTTCGGCCTCGTAGGCGGCGAGCGCCTCGGGCACCGACCCGTGTGCGTCCAGGGCGAGGGCGAGCGCGAGACCGTCCTCCATGGCGAGCCGGGTGCCCGAGCCGACGGAGAAGTGCGTGGTGTGCGCGCTGTCGCCGAGGAGGACGGTCCGGCCGTGGCTCCAGCGCCGGTTGCGGACGGAGACGAAGCGGCCCCAGCGCGACCGGTTGACGCGCAGGTCGTGGCCGTCCAGGACGTCGGCGAAGAGTTCCGCGAGGCGGTCCGTGTCGCTGCGGCCGGAGGCGTCGGGCTCACCGGCGTCGCCCTCGGTGAATCCGGCCGCCTCCCACACCCGGTCGTCGACCTCGGCGATGAAGGTGCTGAGGCCGGGCGCGTAGGGGTAGGCGTGCGCGTGCAGCGTGCCGTGCCCGGTCTCGGCCACGGCGAACGTCAGCGCGGTGAAGGCCCGTTCGGTGCCGAGCCAGAGATAGCGGGAGCCGCGCCGGGTGGTCTCGGTGCCGAACTCCTCCCGACGGGCCTCGCGGGTCGCGGAGTTGACACCGTCGGCCGCCACCACCAGGTCGTACGTCGCGGCCAGCACGTCCGCCTCGGGGGCGCGGGTGCCGTGGCGGACGGTGACGCCGAGGTCGGCGCAGCGGGCGCGCAGCATGCCCAGCAGGGCGCGGCGGCCGATCGCCGAGAAGCGGTAGCCGCCGTTGCGGGTGGTGCGGCCCCGGTGGTGGACGTCGATCCTCGACCAGTGGGCGCACTCGGCGCCGAGCGCGGCGAACAGCGGGGGGTCGGCGGCCTCGATGCCGCCGAGGGCTCCCTCGGAGAAGACCACGCCGAAGCCGAAGGTGTCGTCGGGGGCGTTCACCTCCCAGACGTCGATCTCGCTTGCGGGGCGCAGCCGTTTGACGAGCGCGGCCGTGTAGAGGCCGCCGGGTCCGGCTCCGATGATCGCGATTCGCATGACACCTCACGGGGACTCGGTCGAGTGACGGGGTGGCGCGCGCGGGGGACGGCAACGGGCCCCTCCGACGGGCTACTTATTGCCCGTGAGGCCGAAATTATTATCCGTGGGGAAACCAATCGCCTCGGGCGGTCCGCCGCCGCGCGGCCGACGGGGAGGGAGCGGCCGATGACGCCGACGACGGACACGGACGTGCTGGAGCGGCTGTACGGGGCGGACGTGCCGCCCTTCGCGCTGCTGCGCCGGCAGCGCCCCGGCACACTCGGGCCCGCGCCGGTGGAGCTGCTGTTCGGGGAGGTGAAGGAGGCGGCGCGGGCGGCGGAACTGACGGAACTGGCGGGTCCGGACGACGTGGTGGGCACGGAGGGTACGGACGGTGCGGAGCGTGTCGGCGCGGCGGGTGGGGCCGGTGCGTGCGGGGCCGGTCCGGGGCCGCGGCTGCTGGCCCTGCTGCCCTTCCGGCATCTGGCCGGGCACGGTCTGGTGTGCCACGACGACGGCACGCCGGTGCGGGTGCTGCGGGTGCGGGAGCATCACGTGCTGCCGGTGGAGGTGTTCACCGGGCGGCCCGCTCACGGGGGACGGCCGGTGCGGTGGCAGGACGCCGGGTTCACGACGAGTGACGCCGAATACGGCGACCTGGTACGGGAGTTCGTCGCGTCGGAGGAGGCCCGCGGCGGTTTGAACGTGCTGCTGCGCCGCGACTGGACGGCCCGCCTGCCGGAGTTCGGGCCCGCGGTGGCGGTGGATCTGTTCCGGCGGCTGCTGACCGCCGAGTCGGGCGCGTACTGGACCTTCGTCGTGCACACCGGGGGCGCCCGGCCGGTCACCCTGGTGGGCGCGACCCCGCAGGGGCATGTGGGCGTCGAGAAGGGCCGGGTGGTGATGAACCCGCTGTGCGGCACGTACCGGCGCCCGCCCGAGGGACCGGACACCGGGGGCCTGCTCGCCTTCCTCGCCGACCGCAAGGAGTCCGAGGAGCTGGCGACCACCGTGGACGCGGAGGTCGCGGTGCTGTGCGGGCTGGCCGGTCGAGGGGTGCGGGTCGAGGGGCCGTTCCTGCGCGGGATGGCGCATCTGCTGCACACCCAGTGCCGGATCAGCGGGCCCGCGGCGGCCGGGGCCCGCGAGACCCTCGCGCGGACGCTGTTCGCCTCGACGGCCGTGGGCAGCCCGTACGCCGACGCCTGCCGGGCGATCCACCGGTACGAGACGACGGGGCGCGGCTACTACGGCGGTCTCCTCGCGCTGCTCGGCCGGGACGCGGCGGGCGGGGAGGAGCTGGACTCGGCGGCGGCGATCCGCACCCTCGTCGTCGACCACCGGGGCCGGGCCCGGCTGTCGGTGGGGGCGACCGTGGGCGGCCGGTCGACGCCGGAGGCGGAGGCGGCCGAGACCCGCACCAAGGCACGGGCCCTGCTGACCGCCCTCACGACCGACCCGCCCGCCACGGAGCAGGCGGGCCCGCCTCCCACCCCCGCCGCACCGGACGTGGACCCGGCCGTACGGGACGCGCTGGCCCGGCGGCACGCGGCGCTGTCGGCGTTCTGGACGGACGGCGCCACCGCCCCGCCCGCGGACGCCGCCCCGGTGCTGGTGCTCGACCCGGGCGGCGACCCGCTCGCCGGACTCACCGCCCTGCTGCACCTGGTGAGGGCCGTGCACGGGCCCGCCGAGGTGGTCCGTCACGACGCCCCCGGTGCCGCCGAGACCCTGCTCTGGCATCCGGGGCCCGTGCTGCTTGCGTCCGGGCCGGGCCGCCCCGACGACCCCGGATGCGCGCGGTTGGCGTTGCTGCGGCGGACGGCCGCGTCCCTGGTGCGGGACCGGTCGCCCGGCGGACCCCCGGTGGCCGGGGTCGGCCTCGGCTTCCAACTGCTGGCCCTGGCCGCCCTGCCGGACGCCCGCGTAGTGCCCCGGCCCGGCGGCACCGGGCTGGCACGGCGGGTCGAGGCCTTCGGCACGCCGGTCACGGCCGCGTTCCGTAACACCTACGCGATCGTGACCGGCCCGGAAGGGCGGGAACTGGTCACCCTCGACGAAAAGGGTGAACGGGCCGTGCGGGGCGTGCAGTTCCGGCCCGAGTCGGTGCTGACGACCGACGGGGCCGGGGTGCTGCGACGCCTGCTGGACTGACCCGTCCACCGGACCGCCGCCCCGGCCCCGTCGCCCGCGGCCTCGTCTCCCGCGGGTTCAGGAGGCGTCGGCCGCCGCGCCGAGTTCCACGAGAGTGCGGGCCGCGGACTCCAGGGCGAAGGTCATCGAACCGCCGTTGGGCTCGAACCCGGCGTGGTCCCCGGCGAAGTGGACCCGCCCCTCCGGCCTGCGGATCACCGGCATCAGCGCGCTGTGGCCGCGCTCGGGAAGGATGTACGCGCCCTCCGCGTACGGGCGTTGGTCCCAGCAGACCGAGGTGCCCGTCTCGAAGTGCTCGCGGGCGCCCGGCAGCATCCGCTCGACCTCGTTCAGGACGAAGTCCAGGCGCTCCCCCTCGGTCATCACCGACACCGCGCGGGCCCGCCACCCCGTCATCAGACACTCCAGTATCTTGCGCGGGCCCGGGAGTTGAGGCGTGGCGTCACGTATCCAGCGGATGGGCAGGTCGGTGGAGAAGCTGGCGTTGTGCTGCGGCCAGAACTGGCGGCGCATCTGGAGGTAGACGCGGACGATCGACGCGTACTTCACCCGGCGCATCACGTCGTGCTTGGCGTCGGTCAAGCCCGCGTCGGTGAAGTCGATGTGCCGGATCGTGCTGAACGGGACGGTGACGACGACGCGTTCGGCCTCCACGGTCTCCAGGCGGCCGTGGGCGAGGAACGTGACCCGGGCCCGCTCCGCGTCCTGCTCGACGCGGACCACCGGACGCCGGTAGTGGATACGGCTCTTCAGGCGCTCGGCGAACGCCTGCGGGAAACGGTCCGTGCCGCCCCGCACCTTCGCCCAGCGCGGGTCGGCGTGGCCCAGCGAGTGCGGGCTCGCCTCGTGCCGCAGCCAGGACAGCGCCGACGCCGCCTTCAGGTCACCGCCGCGCATCTCCAGGAACAGAGGCTCCATCAGGTCGATGGCCGCCTGGGAGGCGCCCCGGTCGGTGAGGACCTCGTGCACGGAGAGATGGTCGTACGGGGCGAGGCGCTGGGTGACCGCCCAGTCGCGGGCGCTCAGATCGGGCTGGAGGCTGTCGGCGACCGCCGAGACGTAGCGTTCGATCATGCCGCCGACGCCGAGGTCCTTCTCGTGCGGGTGCAGATCCAGTCCGGCCTCCGCGACCGACTCCGGGTCGGGGGTGAAGAAACGGCCCCGCGCGAAATAGGAGAACGTGGTGCCGAAGAGGTCGGCGGTGTCCGTCTCCACGCCGAGTTCGCGCAGGTAGTGCATCGCGTAGTGGCAGTGCGGCGTGAGCGTCATCGCGCCGGCCTCGGCGTGCAGGCCGTCGGCGAACGGCTCCCTCAACGTGTAGGCGCGCCCGCCCGGCCGGCCGGAGGCCTCCAGGACGGTCACCTCGCAGTCCCGCGCGGCGAGTTCGTGGGCGACGGCCAGTCCCGCGAGGCCGGCGCCGACGACGATGACGGACCGCGGGGGCCGCAGCCCCGGCAGTCCGCTGTCGAAGGCACGGCGTACTTCCGTCTGGGTGGCTTCCCGCATGGCGTGCTCCGTTTCCGTGTCCGGTGGCTCGACGGCGCGGCGGGGGCGGGTGCGGGGGCGGCCATCGGGTCGATGGCCGAACACCCTTGCCCGGAGCGCTCATTGCTCGTCTACCACCTGCCTTCGGGGCCATGTTTCGGCCGGGGCAGGTTTGCGGGTGCCGTGCGGCGCTCAGCGGTGTACCGGGGGTGCGGGGTGCTGCTGCGGGGTGCGGGTGCGGGGTGCGGGTGCGTCGTGGCTGGGCGCGCAGTTCCCCGCGCCCCTTGGGACGCCTGCGGCGGTCCCGGTGCGCACGTGCGGGTGTGTTGTGGCTGGGCGCGCCGTTCCCCGCGCCCCTGGGGACGCCTGCGGCGGTCCCGGGGTCAGCGGGGGTGGCGTGGATTCAGGAGGTCAGTTGGGTTTCCAGGGCTGCCAGGGTGCGGTAGCAGGGCATGACGCGGGAGAGGGAGGCTTCGGGTTCGCGGTGGTCTCGGATGGCTGCGACGAACTCGCGGTCCTGGAGTTCGATGCCGTCCAGGGAGACGTCGACGCCGCTGACGTCGATCGGCTCGTCCTTGCCGGTCACGAGGTCGTCGTAACGGGCGAGGTAGGTGCCGGTGTCGCCGATGTAGCGGAAGAACGTGCCGAGCGGGCCGTCGTTGTTGAAGGACAGCGACAGGGTGCACAGGGCGCCGTTCTCGGCCTGGAGCTGGACGGACAGGTCCATGGCGATGCCGAGTTCGGGGTGGGGCGGGCCCTGGAGGGCGTGGGCGCGGACGATCGGCGAACCGGTCTGGTGGGCGAACAGGTCGACGGTGTGCGCCGCGTGGTGCCACAGCAGGTGGTCGGTCCAGGAACGCGGCTGACCCAGCGCGTTGAGGTTCGAGCGGCGGAGGAAGTACGTCTGCACGTCCATCTGCTGGATGCTGAACTCCCCCGCGCGCACCCGCCGGTTGATCCACTGGTGGCTGGGGTTGAAGCGCCGCGTGTGCCCCACCATGGCGACCAGCCCGGTGCGCCGCTGCGCCGCGAGGCACGCCTCAGCGTCGGCCAGCGACATCGCGACGGGGATCTCGGTCTGGACGTGCTTGCCCGCGTCGAGGCAGGCGAGGGTCTGCTCGGCGTGCAGCGGGGTCGGGGTGGCGAGGACGACGGCGTCGATGGAGTCGTCGGCCAGCACTTCGTCGAGGGAGCCGACACCGCGGCCGACACCGTGCTCGGCGGCGAACTTCCGGGCTTCGTCCAGGTGGGCGCTCACCACGGCGGCCACCTCGACGCCCTCGATCCGCCTGAGTGCCGCGGCGTGCTTCGCGCCGAAGGCGCCGCCCC
Source organism: Streptomyces sp. NPDC091281 (assembly GCF_044757425.1). Classification (NCBI taxonomy): domain Bacteria; kingdom Bacillati; phylum Actinomycetota; class Actinomycetes; order Kitasatosporales; family Streptomycetaceae; genus Streptomyces; species Streptomyces sp. NPDC091281. The sequence continues at coordinate 95,626 of NZ_JBIVUY010000010.1, forward strand.
CGGCCAGGGCGATCCGCAGGGTCCGGTCGTCGGTCATGTCAGTGCGCTCCTTCGGCGGGCTCCTGCGCCCGCGGATGGTTGTCCAGGATCAGGTGGCCCACGGCCGTGTTGGAGGCCGGGACGTGGTAGAAGCGGTGCCGGACCTCGACCCGGCCGTCCTCGGCGCCGTCGGAGGCGGACGCGGCGGCGGCGTCCTCGTAGGGCACGTCGCTGAGCGCGCCGCGGGCGATCAGCCACATGACGAGTTCGATGCCCTCCGAGCCCGCCTCCTCCACGTACTCCAGGTGCGGGACCTCCGACAGGCCGACCGGGTCGTCGATGAGGCGGTCGAGGAAGGCGTTGTCCCACTCCCGGTTGATGAGGCCCGCGCGGGGCCCCTGGAGCTGGTGGCTCATGCCGCCGGTGCCCCAGACCTGCACCTTGAGCGGCCTGTCGTAGGACTCGATGGCCTTGCGCAGGGCCCGGCCGAGGCGGAAGCAGCGGGCGCCCGACGGCACGGGGTACTGGACGACGTTGACATGGAACGGGATCACCTTGCACGGCCAGGCGTCGACCTCCCCGAACATCAGGGAGAGCGGGACGGTGAGGCCGTGGTCGACGCTCATCTCGTTGACGAGGGTCAGGTCGAAGTCGTCGCGGATGAGGGAGTGCGCGATGTGCGCGGCCAGGTCGGGATCGCTCTCGATGCCGGGCACCGGGCGGGGGCCGTAGCCCTCGTCGGCGGTGGGGTAGGCGGCGCCGGTGCCGAGGACGAAGGTGGGGATGAGGGAGAGGTCGAAGCTGGTGGCGTGGTCGTTGTAGACCAGGAAGATCACGTCGGGGAGGTTCTCCCGCAGCCAGGCCCGGGAGTACGCGTAGCCCTCGAACAGCGGCTTCCAGTACGGCTCCTCGGTCTTGCCGTGGTCCATGGCGGCGCCGATGGCCGGGACGTGGGAGGTGAAGACGGCGCCGGTGACCGTGGCGTGCTCGGCCGGGGGCGTCGGGTCGGCGTAGGCGGCGTCGAGGACGGCGTGGTCGATGCGGTTGCCCTCGACGGAGCGGCCGCCGCCCGCCATCATCGCCCGGTACTCCTCCTCGGTCATCCCGGTCATGGAGCCCGCCATCTGCTGGAACGAGAACCCCAGCGTGGCACCCCACTTGGCGAGGAAGTAGATGTTGCCGCCCTCGCGCATCGCCGCGTTGAGGTCGCGGTCCAGCAGCGCCCGCTTCTGCTCCTCGCGCAGCGGCCACGCGTCGAGGTAGGCCCGCTCGTCGGCGAGGTAGAGGGCGCGGTTCTCCGCCGTCATGAGCGACATGCAGAACTGGTTGAGGTGGTAGCCCTTGGCGGACTGGTCGGCGTCGAAGATCGTCGTCCCCGGCACCAGTTGGTAGGACTTGTCCACGGACATGGTGGGTGGCTCCCTTCGGGGGTCAGTCGGCGTCGGGCCAGTACAGGCGGGTGGGGTTGGCCACGAGCAGCCGGTGCTGCGCCTCGGGTGTCGGGGCGATGCGGGGGATGTGGTCGACGAGGAGGCCGTCGTCGGGCATGTGGCCGGTGAGGTTCGGGTGGGGCCAGTCGGTGCCCCACAGCACCCGGTCGGGGAACTCCGCGACGACGCGCCGCGCGAAGGGGACGACGTCGCGGTAGGGGTGCGGTTCGCCGTCGAGGGCGGGCGGGCCGCTCACCGACAGCCGTTCCGGGCAGCTGACCTTGCACCAGATGTCCGGCCGGGCCCGCAGGAAGTCGAGGAAGGCCCCGAACTCCGGGCCGTCCGCGCCGCGGGTGACGTCCGGGCGGCCCATGTGGTCGACGACCAGCGGCACCGGCACCGACAGCAGGAAGTCCCGCAGGCCGGGCAGGTCGGCGGCCTCGAAGTAGACGACGACGTGCCAGCCGTACGGGGCGATCTTCTCGGCGACCGTGCGCAGGGCGTCGCGGGGCGCCGCGTCGACGAGGCGCCGCACGAAGTTGAAGCGGACGCCCCGCACCCCGGCCACGTGCAGGTCGCGCAGTTCCGCGTCGGTCACGTCGGGCCGGACCGTCGCCACCCCGCGGGCCCGCCCGCCGGAGGCGCGCAGGGCGTCGGTGAGGGCACGGTTGTCGGCGCCGTGGCAGGTGGCCTGCACGATGACGTTGCGGCTGAGGCCGAGCCGGTCGCGCAGCGCGAAGAGCTGCTCCTTGGAGGCGTCGCACGGCGTGTACTTGCGCTCCGGCGCGAACGGGAAGCGGTCCGCCGGGCCGAAGACGTGGCAGTGCGCGTCGACGGCGCCCTCGGGCAGCCGGAAGCGCGGCACGCTCGGATCGGGGTGCCAGTCGAGCCAGCCGGGGGTCTTCTCGGAGAGGGCGCTCATCGTCGGGCCTCCCGCGCGTCGCCGTCCCGGAGGTTCTTCGTCCCGTCGGCGCCCTCGGACCCGGTCTCGTAGCGCAGGCCGAGCGCGGCCAGCGGGGCGCGCATGCCGTACAGGTCGAGGCCGAGGTCGCCCGCGCGGAAGCGGGCGCGTTTGGTCTCCTCGGCGGCCTCGCGGGCGGCCGACGCGGCGGCCACCTCGGCGGCGCGCTCACGCGGCACCACGACGACGCCGTCCCGGTCGGCGACGACGACGTCACCGGGCCGGACCAGGGCGTTCGCGCACACGACGGGCACGTTGACCGAGCCGAGGGTGGCCTTGACGGTGCCCCGCGCGTTGACCGCGCGGGAGAACACCGGGAAGTCCATCTCCTCCAGCTCGGCCGTGTCGCGGACCCCGCCGTCGATGACGAGGCCGCGGGCGCCGCGGGCGCGGAAGGAGGTGGCGAGGAGTTCGCCGAAGAAGCCGTCCTCGCTCTCGGTGGTGCAGGCGGCCACGACGACGTCACCGTCCTCGATCTGCTCGGCGGCGACGTGCAGCATCCAGTTGTCGCCGGGCTGGAGCAGCACCGTCACCGCGGGCCCGCACAGCCGGGCGTGCGGATAGACGGGGCGGAGGTAGGGGCGGGCGAGGCCGGTGCGGCCCATCGCCTCGTGGATCGTGGCGACGCCGAACGCCGACAGCGCGGCGACGGCCTCCGGGTCGGCGCGGGTGATCGCGGTGCGGACGACGCCGATCGGTGCGGGTTCCATGACGCTGCTCCTGGTCAGAGGCCGGCGGCGGAGGGCCGGGCGGCGAGGCGGGCGGCGAGCCGGGGATGGACGCGCAGGGCGTTGCCGTGCCGGACGGCTTCGAGGTCCGCGTCGGTGAGGTGCGGGGTGGCCTCGACGTAGCGCCGGGTGTCGTCGAAGTGGTGGCCGGTGTCCGGGTCGACGCCGCGGACGGCGCCGATCATCTCGCTGGCGAACAGCACGGCCCGCGCGGGGATCACCCGGGTCAGCAGGTCGATGCCGGGCTGGTGGTACACGCAGGTGTCGAAGGAGACGTTGTCGAGCAGGGTCACCGGGTCGGGCCGCCCTAGGGCCTGCGCCAGCCCGCGGAAGCGGCCCCAGTGGTAGGGCACCGCGCCGCCGCCGTGCGGGATCACCAGCCGCAGCGTGGGGAAGTCGGCGAACAGGTCGCCCTGGACGAGCTGCATGAACGCCGTGGTGTCGGCGTTGAGGTAGTGGGCGCCGGTGGTGTGGAAGGCCGGGTTGCAGGACGTGCTGACGTGGATCATCGCGGGCACGTCGTACGCGGTGAGCGCCTCGTACAGCGGGTACCAGCTCCGGTCGGTCAGCGGCGGCGCCGTCCACCGGCCGCCGGACGGGTCCGGGTTGAGGTTGACCGAGACCGCGCCCAGTTCCTCGACCGCGCGCCGCAGTTCGGGCAGGCAGGTGGCGGGGTCGACGCCCGGCGACTGGGGCAGCATCGCGCCCATCGCGAACCGGTCCGGGTACAGGGCGGCGACCCGGTGGACCAGGTCGTTGCAGACGCGGGCCCACGCGGCGGAGACGGCGAGGTCTCCGAGGTGGTGGGCCATGAAGCTGGCGCGCGGCGAGAACACCGTCAGGTCGATGCCCCGCTCGTCCATGAAGCGCAGCTGGTTCGCGCCGACGGCCTCGCGCAGGTCGTCGTCGGTGACGACCAGGTCGTCGGGGTCGGGGGCGTCGGCGGGCGAGCCGATCGCCGCGATCTGACGCTCCCGCCAGGCCGCGACCTGCGGCGGAGCGGTGGTGAAGTGACCGTGACAGTCGATGATCATGAGGGGTCTCCGAGCGGCGGCCGGGATGCCGGACACGTCGAACGGTGGCACCCGGAGGACCACCCGGTCGCCGCCGTTTCCACCAGACGGAAGCCGGGTTCGCGGGAGGCGGGTTCGTGGGAGGCGAGTTCGCGGTAGGCGGCGTCCCGACCCGCCCCGTACGGGTCAGAGGCTCGTACGGGTCAGAGGCTCGTACGGGCGCGGCGGCCGAGTTCGTCGGAGATGCCGCGCGCGGCCCGCAGTAGCGGCTCACGCAACCGGCGGGCGCGGTGCGCGCCGTGCGCGGCGACGACGATGCCGAGGGCGGCGCTGACCGGGCCGGTACGGCCGATGCGGACCGGCGCGGCCACCGCGACGGACTTCTCCGACAGCTGCCGGTCGCTGACGAAGACCTGCTCGCGGCGGATGAGGTCCAGCTCGCCGCGCAGTTCCCTCGGGTCGGTGACGGTGTGCGGGGTCCAGGCCCGCAGCGGCGCCGCGAGGACCTCCTCCTGCAACTCCCCCGGCGCGTACGCGAGCAGGACGCGGCCCATGCCGGTGGCGGCGATCGGGAAGCGGGAGCCGACCATCGTCAGCAGCTCCACCGACCGGTGCCCGGCGATGCGTTCGACGAAGACCAGCTCGGTGCCCTCGCGCAGCGCGAGCTGGATGTTCTCGTGGGTCGCCTCGTACAGGTCCTGCATGAACGGCAGGGCCACGTCGCGCAGGATCTGGGTGCGGGGGCAGCCGGAGGCGATCTCCCACAGGCGCAGTCCGACGTGCCAGGACCCGTCCTCCGCGCGCTCCAGGACGCCCCAGCCCGCGAGTTCGGCGACCACCCTGTGCGTCGTGCTGAGCGCCAGCCCCGTACGCTGGGCCACCTCGGACAGCGTCTGCGCCGGGTGCTCACGGTCGAAGGCCGAGAGGACCTTGAGGACTTTCCCCGCCGCCGAGATCCGGACTGTGCTCATGCGGCCAGTCTCCCAGACCCGCGTCGAGCTGCCGGTTTCCGGCCCGGCGTCCGCGGGCCCACCCTTTGGAGGTCCAGTGAACCGAGAGCTGTCCGGACTGTCCTCGATGGCGACCCGGCCCGTCCTGGCCGACCTCGCCGCACACCTGCGGGACGCGCACGGCGTGGCGGTGCGGTTCGAGGCCGCGGGGGGTGTGGAGACGGCCCGGCGGGTCCGGGAGGGGGCCGCGGCCGATCTGCTGGTGCTGGCGTCGGGGGCGCTCGCCAAGCTGGCGGCGGAGGGGTTCGTGGTGCCGGGCACGGTGACGCCGCTCTGGCTGTCGCAGGTCGTCGCGGCCGTCCCGGAGGGGGCGCCCGTCCCCGTGCTGGGGTCGGCGGCGGAGCTGCGGGCGGCGCTGCTGTCGGCGGGGCGGATCGCCTACTCGACCGGGCCCAGCGGGACAGCCCTGGTCGAGCTGATCGCACGGCTCGGCCTGACGGACGCGCTGCGGGACCGGCTGGTCCGGGCGGCGCCGGGCGTGCCGGTGGGGAGCCTGCTGGCGGACGGCGGGGCGGAGCTGGCGTTCCAGCAGCACAGTGAGCTGGCGGACCTGGCGGGCGTCACGGTCGTCGGCCCGTTGCCGGGCGACACCGCGATCACCTCGGCCTTCGACGGCGCCGTACTCACCGCCTCCGCCGCGCCGGACCGGGCCCGCGACGCCCTGGCCCTCCTGCGCTCCGGCCGGGCGTCGGAACTGGCCGCCGCCCGCGGCATGCGCGCGGCGACGGCGGACGCGGACTGACGGGCGTACGCCCCGCGGACGCCGTACGGCGCGGCACGTCGTGCGCCCGAGGCGGCCGTACGCCGGAGGTCGCCATACGTACGACGCGCCGCAGTGCACCCACGCGCGAATGCACTGCGGCGCGCCTTCACGCGGGGGCGTGGCGACACCACGCCGCGCCCCCGCGCCGCACACGCCCCCCGGCGTGCACGTCTGCCGAGCCGGTCCGGTCGTCCCCGGCGGTCCGGCCCGGAACCCGCTGTCCCCACGCGCAGCGGGTGGATCTAGATCGGGGAAATCCCCGTCAGGGGTCTCAGTCGAGGGAGAAGCCCGGTCCGCCCGGGGCGGAGTCGATGAGGGTGCGGGTGTACTCCGCGCGGGGTTCCTCGAAGACCTGCCGGGTGGGCCCGGACTCGACGACCTCGCCGTGCAGCAGGACCAGCACGGAGTCGCTGATGCTGCGGACCACGGCCAGGTCGTGGGAGACGAAGACGAGGGTCAGCCCGATCGACTCCTTGAGGCGGGCCAGCAGGTCCAGCACCTCCGCCTGGGTGGAGAGGTCGAGCGCGGAGGTGATCTCGTCGGCGATGACCAGCGAGGGCCGGACCGCGAGCGCCCGCGCGATGGCGACGCGCTGCCGCTGCCCGCCGGAGAACTCCCGCGGATAGCGGTGCACGGCCGAGCCGTCGAGCTGGACCGTCTCCAGGAGTTCGGTGATCCGCGCCAGGTTCGCGCCGACCCGCGCCCGCCTCGGGTCCAGCGCCTCCGCGATGGTCTGGCCGATCGTGCGGCGCGGGTCGAGGGAGGAGTACGGGTCCTGCGGCACGTACTGGATGTCGCGCCGCAGCCGGGCGCGTTCCCGGCGGCCCGGGGCGAGGCAGTCGCGGCCGTCGAAGCGGACGGCGCCCCCGCTCGGCCGGTGCACGCCGACGAGTGTCTTGGCCAGGGTCGACTTCCCCGAACCGGACTCCCCGACCAGGCCGAGGACGGCACCCGCCGGGACGGAGAGGCTGACGCCCCTGAGGATGTGCCGGCGCGGCGACCCCAGGTGCACGTGGAGGTCGTCGACTTCGAGGAGCCGGCGGCTGGTCTGTTCGGTCATGGGGCTCTCGGTCTCGGACGCGGCGCGGGCTCCCGCGCCGCCGGGCTCGATGTCGGTTCCTGCGGGCGGGCCGGTGGGGACTCCGGTCGGGGTCGTCATGCGTCGGTCCTCCTCCGGCGGGTGCCGCTCATCGTGGGCGTGGCGTCCAGCAGGCGGCGGGTGTAAGGGTGGGTGACGCGGCCGGAGCGCAGGGCGTCGGCGGTGACCTCCTCGACGACGCGGCCGCCGCGCATGACGAGCACCCGGTCGCAGAGCGCGGTCACCACGGCGATGTCGTGGGAGATGAACAGCACGGACGTGCCGGACTCGCGGTTGACGCGCCGGAACTGCCGCAGCACCTGCGCCTGCACGGTGACGTCGAGGGCGGTCGTCGGTTCGTCGGCGACGAGCAGCCGCGGGTCGCTCACCGTCGTCGTGGCGATGGCCGCCCGCTGGAGCATGCCGCCGGAGAGTTCGTGGGCGTGCTGCCGCAGCCGCCGTCCGGGCTCGCGGACCTGGACTCCGGTGAGGGCGTCGACGACCGAGCGGCGGGCCTCGCCGCGCTTCATGCCGAGGTGCACGCGGGCCGTCTCGGTGAGCTGCGGGCCCATCCTGAGGGCCGGGTTGAACGTCGTACCGGGGTCCTGGAAGATCAGGCCGATGTCGGTCGCGAGGCGGCGGGCGGGCGGGGTACCGAGGAGGTCGAGGTCGTCGAGGCGCAGGGTGGCCGCCTCGACCCGCAGGTCCTCGGGGGTGAGGCGGGCGATCGCCATGGCCGTCGTGGACTTCCCCGAGCCCGACTCCCCCACCAGGCCGAGGACTTCACCGGGCGCGATGCTGAGGGAGACGTCGTCGACGAGGACGGCGCCGTTCGGCGCGGTCACGGTCAGACGGTCGACCTCCAGCAGCGCCTCGGGACGCCCCGGACCCTGGGCGACCGGGCGGCGCACGGCACCGGAACGGCCGCCGCGGGAGGCGGGGTTGAGGCGGGCGCCCAGGCCGTCGCCGATGAGCATGACGGTGATGCCCGCGTAGATGAGCATCACGGACGGGGCGACGGCGCCCCAGGGCTGGACGTAGATGGTGGAGAGGGCCTCGTTGAGGACACGGCCGTAGTCGAACTGCGGGCTCTGCACGCCGAGTCCGATGAAGGACAGGCTGGAGATCTCCAGCAGGGTCAGCGCGAAACTGGACGTGACGACCATGAGCAGCGGTCCGCCGATGTTGGGCAGGACGTGCCGCCGGAACATCGCGGGCCAGGGCACGGCGAGCAGCCGGGCGGTGACGACGAAGTCGCGGGTGACGACGGAGGCGCTCATCGTGGACGTCAGGCGGGCGAAGCTCGGGATGCCCGCGACGCCGATCGCGACGACGGCCGAGGTGGTGCCGGGGCCGAGGATGGCGGCGATGACGAGGGCGAGGATGAGCGGCGGGAACGCGACGCAGGTGTCCAGACATCGCAGGACGATCTCGCGGGGCCGCCGGGGCAGCAGGACGCTCAGCCCGCCGACGAGGACGCCGACGACCACGGACAGGGCGGTGGCGGCGACGGCCATGAGGACGGTGAGCCGGGTGGCGACGAGGGCGCGGGCGAGGATGTCCCGGCCGAACTGGTCGGTGCCGAACCAGTGCTGGGCGGACGGGGCCTGCCGCACCTGGTCGGTGAGGTCGGTGGCGGGTCCGGAGAGGAACAGCGGGGCGAGGACGGCGACCGCGAGGAGGAGACCGGCCATGATCAGTCCGGCGACGAGCGGGACGGGACGGCGGGCCCGTTGCGCGCCGGGTCCGGCGCCGGGTTTCGCTCCGCGGACCGCGGCCGGTCCCTCCGCGGGTCCCGTCGCCGGTCCCGGCAGTGATGCTCCGGCCGCTGTCGGAGCCGTCTGCGCCGCCGGGGGGAGGAAGGTCGGATCAGACATCGCGGCCTCCCAGCGTGCGCGGGTCGAGGAAACCGAGGACGACGTCGATGAGGAGGTTGACGGTGATGGCGAACAGGCCGAGCACCAGCACGATGCCCTGCACCACCGGGTAGTCCTTGTAGATGATGGCCTGCACGATCTCCTGGCCGATCCCCGGGTAGTTGAAGACGCTCTCGATGACGACGGCCGCGCCGATCATCCCCGAGACGATCAGCCCGCAGAGGGTGAGCGTGCTGGTCAGCAGGTTGGGCAGGGCGTGGACCACGTAGAGCCGGGCCGCTCGCAGGCGGCGGCCGCGCGCGGTGCGCATGAAGTCCTGTTCGATCACGTTCTGGGTCTCCTGGCGGACGACGCGGGCGACGGCGAAGGTGGGGCCCAGCGCGAGGGACAGCACGGGCAGGATCACGCTCGTCGGTTCGGTGGCGCCGCCGGGCGGCAGGAGTCCGAGCCAGATCGAGGCGACGACGATGAGGATGGTCCCGGTGACGTAGCCGGGGATCGAGGCCATGAACCCGGCGACCGAGCCGAAGACGAGACCGAGCCGGGGGCGGCGGCCGCCGCGGGTCAGGACCCCGGCCAGCATGCCGAGGGGGACGCCTACGGCGAGCACCACGGCGATCGCCAGGCCGGTCAGGGTGAGGGTGTACGGCAGTTTGGTCGTGATGGTCTCGGCGACCGGGGTGCCGTACCGGTAGGACGTGCCGAGGTCGAGGTGGAGCAGTCCGCCGACGTAGTCGCCGAGGCGGGTCAGCAGGGGGTCGTCCAGTCCGAAGCGGTCCCGCAGGGCGGCGATGGACGCGGGTGTCGCGCGGGTGCCGAGGATGGCGCGGGCCGGGTCGCCCGGCAGCAGCGGCACGATCAGGAACGTCACGAGCACCAGGAACGCGAAGGACAGGACGAACCCCAGCCCCCGCCGTACGGCGAAGGTCTGCCAGCCGCCGGCCGACCGGCCGCGGCGCTCGGTGCCGGGCTGCACCGCAGTCAGGGTGCTCATGATTCCTCCAGGGGGTGGGGCCCGGGGGCCGGCCGCGGGGGCGGACCGGCCCCGGGTCCGCGGGCCGGGGGCCTGCGGGGTCGGGCCTGCGGGGCTACGGGACCAGCGGCCCGGGGGTCAGTCGACGACGCGGAAGATGTGGTCGTCGAGGGAGCCGCCCAGCAGGTAGACCTTGAAGCCCGCGCGCTGTGCGTAGATGTACTGCTCGGTGAGGAGCGGGACCGCGTCCGCGCGGGAGATCAGGGCGTCGGTGGCCTTGTTGTAGAGGGCGCACCGGGCCTTGAGGTTCTCCTCGCCGCGGGCCTGGTCGAAGGCACCGGCGGTGGTGGAGTTCTGCACCGCGCCGATGTTGGGGCCGCCGTCGAGAACGTCGGGGCCGAGGAAGAGCGGCAGGACGTTGGCGAGCGACCCGAGGAAGTTCAGGTCGGGGAAGATCGTCATGTCCCAGGTGTTGGGCTCGCTGAACGCCTTGGAGACCCAGGTGCCGATGTCGACGTTCTCCAGGGTGACGTCGGCGCCCGCCTTGCGCAGGACCTCCTGGAGGTAGACGTTGCCGCTGCCGCCCGCGCCGACGATCTGGGCGCCGAGGATGCGGATCTTCACGCCCTTGAGGGCCTTGGCCGCGGCGGCGGGGTCGGTGGGGATCAGGGCGTCGTTGGTCTCGGGGACGCAGGTGTTGCCCGCGTTGGCGAGGGTCACGCCGAGGACGCCGGTGCCGTCCGTGGTGGTCTGGTTGAGGGCCTGCCGGTCGACGGCCTGCGCGACGGCGACGCGCTTGGCCCGGTCGGCGAAGGGGCTGCCCTTGCGCTCGTTGAACAGCATGAAGAAGGTGCCGAAGGGCGAGCTGTTCAGGGTGACGTCGCGCGAACCGTCGAAGCGGCTGCGGGAGTCGGGCATGATCCGGGCGAGGTCGAGGTCGCCGGAGAGCACCATGTTGGCGGTGGCGGAGGCGTCGGGGGCGACGACGTACTCGACGGTCTTCGGGGCCTCGCCGTCCAGCTTCGTCCGCCACTCGGGCCAGGACTTGTAGTCGTCGCGCAGGGCGTAGACGTAACGGACGCCCTTCTCGAAGGACTTGAGGGTGTACGGGCCGGAGGCCGCCCCCTCGACCGGCCCGCGGGCGAGTTCCTTGCCGCCGCCCGCGAGGCCCTTGGGACAGACGATGCCGGAGGCGGCGACGCTGAAGGCCTGCGGCAGTTCGGCCCACGGGAAGTCGGTCGTGACGACGACGTCGGAGTCGCCGCTCGCGGTGGCCTTGGGGGTCGTCCCGCCGAAGATGGAGGCGAGGGTGGAGGGTTCGCCGTTCTTGACGAAGGAGTTGATGGAACCGGCGACCACCTCGGGCGTGATCGCGGTGCCGTCGGAGCAGGTGGCTCCGGAGCGGAGGGTGAACGTCACCTCGGACGGCTCCGCCTTCCACGACGTGGCGAGCCCCGCGACCAGACCGCCCTCGTCGCGCCGGACCAGGGTGTCGTAGCTGAGCCGGGCGAGCTGGAAGTCGGGCAGGGCCAGCGACTTGCGCGGGTCCATGGTGTTGGGGGCGTCGATGGTGACGCGGGCGGTGGTCTTCTTGTCGCCCCCGGTCCCGCTGACGGTACAGGCGCTGAGGAGGACTGCGGTCACCCCCACCAGGGCGGTGAGTGTGCGTCTCATGGGGCTTTCCTTCCGGGAGGCCGGATCGGCGGGGTCCGCGGACCCGGCGGGCTCGGCGGGACGGGCGGGAACTGCTGGGTCGGCCGTGTGGGGGGCGTGCGCGGCGCCTGCCGGGGCGTCCGCGTCGGGCGGGTCACAGGTCGGCGACGGCGACGCGGGGCAGCCGTCGCTCGGCGGCGTGTCCGGCGGCGAGCACCTCGGGTTCGGCGAAGCGGCGGCCGACGATCTGGATGCCGTTGGGCAGGGCGAGGCCCGGCAGGCTGAACAGGTTGACCCACGGCACGCAGCGCATCCGGTCCAGCAGCGCCACGGAGGCCTCGCGGCCGATGAAGCTGTCGAAGTCGAGCGGCGGGGCGGGCATCCCGGCGACCGGGGCGAGGACGAGCGGGTGCTTCTCCATCGCTTCGAGCAACACGCCCTGGAGGGCGCGGCGTTCACGCCACGCGGCCAGGTAGGCGCGGACGTCGCCGCCGACCTCGTAGGCGCCGAACATCTCCTCGATGTGGACGCGTTCGCTGTCGATGACGTGCTCGCCGATCACGGGCAGGTAGTCGCGGATCAGCTCGGTGCCGATGATCTGCGCCCAGACGTCCGGGGCCCGGCGCAGGTCCGGCAGGACGTGCTCCTCGACGGTGTAGCCCTCGGCGCGCAGCAGTTCGGCCGTCTCGTCCAGGGAGCGTTCGATCGCCGGGTCGAGGACCGCGCCGGTCTCGTGGCGCAGCAGCGCCACCGGGGGCCGCTCCCCGGCGGGCCGGGCCGGGCCGGGGATGCTGGCGGGGTCGCGGGGGTGGTGGCCGCGGATGACGTCGTACGTCGTCTCGATGTCCGTGACGCTGCGGGCCAGCGGGCCGATCTCGCACATCAGCTCGTGGGAGACGCCCTCGGGCTCGGCGACGTTGGGGTTGTACTCGGCGACCCGTCCGGCGCCGGGCCGGAAGCCGTAGACGCCGCAGAAGGAGGCGGGGACGCGGATCGAGCCGCCGAGGTCGCCGCCGATGCCGACGGTGGCGAAGCCCGCGGCGACGTTGGCGGCGTCACCGCCGGAGGAGCCGCCCGCCGAGCGCGTGACGTCCCGAGGGTTGACGGTGGTGCCGTAGAGACCGCTGACCGTGTTCCAGCGGATGCAGAGGTCGGGTATCGCGGCGTGCCCGAGCACGAGCGCGCCCGCGTCCCGCAGCCGCCGCACGGTCAGCTCGTCCACGGCGTCGACGTTGTCCTTGTTGACCGGGAGGCCGTCGGTGCGGCGCAGGCCGGCCACCGAGTAGGAGTCCTTCACGGAGAAGGGCACGCCGTCGAGCGGCCCCGCGATACGGCGGCCGTGCGCGGCGTCGGCCGCCTCGGCCTCGGCGAGGACCTCGTCGGCGCGCAGTTCCACGAAGCCGTTGACGACGCCGTTGTGGGCCGCGATGCGGGCCAGATGGTGCTCCACCACCTCGCGGCGGGTGGTGACGCCCTCGGTGAGGGCGTGCTGGATCTCGGTGACGGTGGCGTCCGTGACGCTCTCTGCGGCTCGCACTCAGGGCCTCTTCTCGCTGGTCGACCGGGCTCCGTCCGGGCTCGGGGAGCGGCCCGGCGGAAGTAAACCAGTACCATTGGTTAACCGAAACCAACGGTATTGGTTAATGGGCGGTAGCGCCAGACTCCCGCCGCATTCGTTCGATGGGCTACGTTGATCCGATGAGCAGCTCCCCCCCGCACGACCGTGTCCGGCGAGGCCGTCCGACCTCCCCGTTGCTGACCGAGGACGTCATCGTCGACACGGCGTGGCGGCTGGTACGGGAGGGACAGGAGTTCAGCGTCGGCCGGGTCGCCCGCGAGCTGGGCGTCCACGTGTCGTCGCTGTACAACCACATCGGCAGCCGCGAGGCCCTCGTCAACCACCTGCGGGACCGGATCGCCGCCGCGTACCCGACGGACGGGCTGGACCTCATGACCTGGCAGGAGGCCGTCCGCACGGTCGCCACCACGCACCGCCGCGTCTTCGCCGACCACCCCGGCCTCATCAAGCTGCTCGCCCAGGTCCCCATCAACTCCGAACGGGTGCTGGCCTCCTACACCCAGCTCGGCCACTCCCTGATGACGGCGGGCCTCTCCGCCACCCGCGCCTCCCAGGTCATCGACCTCCTGGACGCGGTCACCCTCGGCATCGCCCTCTCCGACAAGTCCGAACCCCAGCGCTGGCCCGCCCACCTCCCCGGCGGCGCGGCCCTCACCGCGGAGAGCGAACGCTGGGCGTCGGAGGCGGCCCGCGTCGACGCGTCGTTCGCGGCGGCGGTGGAGACGTTGATCGGGGGGCTGGAGCGGGAGTTGGGGGTGTGAGGGGGCTAGGCCAGTACAGGCCGGGACGCGGAGGCGCCCCGCTCAGCGCATCGACCGCCGACCGCTCGGCACGCCGGACCGTCGATGTCTCACCGCAACATGCCCTCTAGGATGACCTCATGGCACGCTGGAATCCCGGGGCCGAGGAGCGGCTGCGCGACGCCGGACTGGACCTGTTCGTCGAGCGCGGCTACGACCAGGTCATCGTCCAGGAGATCACCGAGCGGGCGGGGCTGACCCGGCGCACGTTCTCCCGCTACTTCACCGACAAGCGGGACATCCTGTTCGCCGGTTCGGACCGGCTGCCGCCGTTCCTCGCCGACGCGGTCCGGCGCGCGGACGGCGCGCTCCCCCCGTTCGACGCCCTCATCGCCGCCCTCGCGGAGGTCGGCACCGAGCTGACGGCGCTGGTGTCCCGCCCGGTCGAGCGCCAGGCGGTCATCCGGTCGAGCCCCGAACTCCAGGAACGGGAGCGGACCAAGCTCGCCTCGCTGGCGGCGGCCGCGGCCGGCGCCCTGGAAGAGCGGGGCGTGGCGCCGACGACGGCCGCCCTCTTCGCGCGCGTCGCCGTCGACCTCTTCCAGGCGGCGTTCGAGGAGTGCGTGGACACCCCGGACCGCGGCTTCGCCGCCTGCCTCGACACCAAGACGGAACTGCTGGGCGAGGCCCTGGGGACGAAGTCCGCCTGACCCCCTGGGGGTACGCCCGCCCCTCCGTCACCCTTCCCCCGCGCCACCACGGGCCGAGGTGCCGCACGAGGAAGTCGGCCGAGGCGGCGGCGCGGGCGACCGACCTGCGCGGATCACCGCGTACGCCCGCCGGGGCGACGTGCCCGTCAGTCGACGAGGAGCGTGGCCCCCGCCGCGACGGCCAGTTCGGGGCCGAAGGCGGCGGCCGGGGTGTGGGCGCCGGGCTTGCCCTCGCCGCGCGCCAGGCGGACGGCGACCTCCGTCAGGGTGTCGGCCGTGAAGTCCATGCCGTCCCCCGCGCGCAGCCAGCCCTCACGGGTGACGCCGTCCGGCCAGCTGACGACCGCGTGCCCCCATGAGTGCCTGCGGGGCATCGGCGCCGCCTTGAGCCGGGAACCGGCCATCCCTCGGACGAAGACGCGCCGTACGGCCGGAATCGACAGCAGGGCCTTGAGGAGGGGAACGGCCGCGCGGACCACGAACGCGGTCGGAGCGAGCGCGGACGTGACCGCCACCGAGGGCGCGCCGCTCGCCCGTCGGGCCGCGAGCAGTTCTCCCGAGGGGGCGCTCGCCGAGCGGACGGTCTCGCCGTCCGGCAGGGTGAGGCGCCGGACGTCCGACCCGAGACGCGTGCGGACCAGGTGCCCGTGCTCGTACGCGAGGCCGCCGGAGGTGATCACGTCGGCCGTGGTCGCGGCGAAGGCCTCGCCCACCGTCCCGGCGACGGTGGCCACCGAGGCCAGGGCGTCGACGCGGACACTGCTGGGGGTGGGACGCCCCTCGCACAGCCGGGCCACGACCGCTTCGGTGCCGAGCACCCCGAATCCCGCCGCGGTCACGAGGGTGCTGCCGCCCGCGAGGGCCTCGGCGTGCAGACCGAGCAGGCCCGTCAGCGCCGGGATGTCGGCGGCCGCGTCGACGTAGTGGCCGCCGGGCAGGCAGGCGCGGGCGATCGGGACCGCGTTCCGCGCGAACCCGCCCATGACGTTGACGACGACGGCGGGCCGCCGCTGCCGGATGCGGGCGGCGATGTCGTACGCGTTGTCGGCCTCGACGGTCTCGACCGTGCCGTCCCGCACGGCGGACTCCGGGACCACAGCGCGCAGCCGCGTGGCGTCCCGGCCGACCATGACCACCCTGACCCCCCGTGCCACCAGCGACGCGGACACGGCCCCGCCGATCCGCCCGCCCGCACCCAGCACCCAGACCTCACCGCCGCTCGCGCTCTCCGCCATGCGCCATCCCCTCTCCGGAACAACCCATCCGATGTCTCACTGTGTCATCACGAGCATAACAGTGACGACACAGTGAGACATCATGAGTCCCTGGCCGGATCGGTCGAAGGGCGGGCGCCGCGGCGCCGGACCGGCCGACGGGCAGCCGTGGCGGAGCCCGACGGGCCGAAGGCGAGCCCCGGCACGGGGGTGCCGGCGCACCGGCGCGCACGCCCGGCGGGCGCACACCCACCGCCGGACGCGAGAAGCGGGTGCCCGGCCATCGTCAGCCGATTTCACGCCAACGACCAGGAGGGAAGCACCCCCCGGCCGTCCGGTGTCAGTACCGGGCACTACTGTCGTTCGCCCGGCAGAGAGCCGGTGAAGCCACGGGGAGTACGAGAAAGCCATGCCCGACCACCGCACCGGACACCTGATCTCCGTCGTCGACGACGATCCCCTGCGCGCCCGCAGGGACGCCCGCGAACTGCTCGCCACGCTGACCACGGTGGACCCGGCAGCCCGGCTCGACCTTCCCGCGGCCGGACCCCTGACCGGGGTCGGGGACAAGGGCGGGCCGTCCGCCGAGACCGTCGGGCTGGTGCTCAGCGCCGGTTCCTTCGCCGTCGCGCTGGTGCAGACCTGGCTGGCCCGGGTCCCGCAGCGCACCGTCGTGGTGAAACGGCCGGACGGGGCGACCCTGCGGCTCACCGGCAAGGAGGCCCGCGAGGACGACACCCTCGTCGAGCGGTTCCTCGCGGAGAACACCGCCGACACGGGGCAGACCGTCAGCACGGACGGCACCGTCGGCAGCGCGTCGGCACCGACGGCGGACTGAGCGCCGATGACCGACAACGACCGGCACGCCCTGCTCGTCGGCGTCTCCACCTACGACAGCGAGACGTACGCCGACCTCCCGGCCGTCCGCGCGGACCTGCACTACATGCGGGCCGTGCTGGAGAACCTGGAGATCGGCATGTACAACGAGTGCGAGGTGGCCGCCGAGCCGACGCGCGCGGAGATGCTGCACGCCGTCGAGACGTTCCTGGAGTCACGGCAGCCGAGCGAGACCGCGCTGCTCTACTTCAGCGGGCACGGCGAGTACTGCGAGCAGGACGGCCAGCTGTACTTCCTGACCCGCGACACCGACCCGGCCGACCTGCCGGGCACGGCCGTACCGGCGGAGTTCCTGGAGCGGATGCTCCAGTCCTGCCGGGCCGCCTCCAAGCTGGTCCTGCTGGACTGCTGCTCCAGCGGGTCCGTCGTCCAGGGCTGGACCGCCAAGGGCCCGTCGGGGGAACCGGACCGGCCCGCGCCGAGCACCCTGCTGCGGCCGTCGGGCGTGTACTTCATCACCGCGTCCGACGCCCTCCAGGCGGCCTCCGCGATGGCGCCGCCCGGGTCGGACCTCGGCACCTCCCGGTTCACCGGGGAGATCGTGGAGGGGCTGCGCAACGGAAGGATCAAGGGCGGCGGCTGGATCACCCCGGACGACCTCTTCGACTATCTGACCGCTCAGATGGCCCGTGAGGGCGTCCCGGAGGAGCAGCGGCCCACCAAGTCCACGATCAGGGCGACCCGGAGCCTTCCCTTCGCCCGGTCGGTGGCGCGCCCGGTGCGCCTCCCCGCGCTGCCCCACGACGCCTCCGCAGCCGTCCGGCACTCACCCGCCCTGCTGAAGGCACGGGAACGGGCGGACGCGGACGAACGGGACGGCGTCGACCCGCAGCGGCTGCTGCGGTACTACGCGGACTGCCTCACGGCGCAGGCCGCGGCCGGGATGCGGCCGGACCGGGACAGCGGGCGGAACACGAAGTACTTCCTGCTCGCGCAGGGCGAGGAGACCATCCAGTCCGGGCGCGGACCGCACATCGTCGCGCCCGGCACGCTCCCCCGGCCCCAGGAGGGGCCGACCGGTTCCGGCGCGGAGGCGGGCGCGCGGCAGGAGTACTGGTACGGCTACCCCGCGATCACCCTGCCCGCGCGGGACGGCGCGCGTGGGCGGCGCACGGCGGTGGAGCTGGCGCCGCTGTTCATCCAGCAGATGGAGTTGGCGCCCGACGAGGAGGGCCGGGACGTGCTCCGGCCCAGCGGAGTGCCGTCCCTGCACAGCGGCGTCGTATCGGAACTCCTGGACGCGGAGGACGCGGCCGACCTGGTCGCGCGCTGGCAACCCGCCTGGCAGGAGGGCAACGACGCGCAGATGCTGCGCGCCGTGCGGGACGTGCTGGAGGTGCTGGGACTGCCGGAACTCGAACCGCTGGTCCCGTCCGCGCTGAGCGACCGCACCGTGATGCAGGCGCTGCGGCCCGGCGCGCACAACGCGGCCGTGCTGCTGGTGCCCTCGGGCGCGGAGGCCAGGGCCACCCAGGCGCTGGTGGACAACCTGCTCCAGATGTCCACGCGTACCGCGCAGATCACGGGCACGGCCCTGGAGGCCCTGCTGAGTGGAGCGGCCCCGCGGTCCACCGCGGCGGCCGAGGGCTCGGTCACACCCGTCGCTCCGGGGCCGTGCAACGAGAGCCAGGAGCAGGTGATCGCGTCGGCGATGACCGAGCCGCTGACCGTGGCGACCGGGCCGCCGGGTACGGGAAAGAGCGAGGTGGTCACGGCCGTGGTCACCACCTGTGTCGCCGCGGGCCAGTCCGTGCTGGTGGCGTCCACGAACAACGAGGCCGTGAACGTCGTCGCCCAGCGCTGCGACGCGATCGCGCCCGGTCTGCTGATGCGGACCGGCAACGCGGAGGCGCTGGAGCGGGAGGCGGCCAAGCTGCAAAGGCTGCTCGCCGAGCCCGCCGGGGTGCCGCGGCGCGGATCGGCCACCGTCGGCGGCGAACTGCGCGCCACCCGCAAGGCGGCCGAAACGCTGCGGACGCGGGCGGCACACCGGGTCACCGAGGAGGGACGGCTGCTGGAACTGCTCCGCGACCGGGAGGAGCGGGCCGCCGCGCTGGATCTGCCGCTGTCCCTGGTCGAGGGGATCTGGTCGGCGGACGGCAACGGCGTGGCGGCGCTGGAGCGGTGGGCGGAGCGGGCGCGGAAGACCGCCGGGGCACGCTGGTGGCAGCTGGGAGCGTGGCGGCGCGGGCGGGCACTCGCCGCGCTGGTCGCGGCGCGGGCCGAGCGCCCGGACGGGGCCGGACCGGCATGGCCGGTGTGGGTGACGGGCCGACCGGTGCCGCCCGAACTGCTGCTGTCCCTGGCCGCGATCGTGTCCGTGGAGCGGGAGGTCCGGGAAGGCGTCCACCAGCACACGCGGTGGGACGAGGAAGAGCTGCGGCGCGACCGGCTCGCGACGGACGAGGCGCGGTCGGACCTCTCGGCGGAGCTGTCCCGCGCCCTGTCCGCCGAGGCCCTGGCCCGCGCCACCGGTTTCCTGAACCAGCGCCTCCAGGCCCTCCGCAGCGGCGCGGGCCACCGGCGCAGTCAGCGGAACCTGATGACGCACATCAAGGGGTGGGCCATCAGCACCCACTCGGTGGGGAAACTGGAACTCACCCCGAAGCTGTTCGACCTCGTGGTCATCGACGAGGCCAGCCAGTGCTCCATCCCGTCGGTCCTGCCGCTGCTGTTCCGGGCCCGCCGGGCTCTGATCATCGGGGACCCCATGCAGCTCGGTCACATCCCCGGCGTGTCTCCGCAGCAGGAACGCCAGGCACGGGCACGGGCCGGGCTGAGCGCCGCGCAGTTGGAACACCAGCGCCTCACCTACCACGTGCACTCCGCGTACCACGCGGCCGAACAGCACGGCGACACCGCGCTGCTCCTCGACGAGCACTACCGCTGCCACCCGCGGATCGCGGACGTCGTCAACGGCCACTGCTACGGCGGCCGGTTGCGGGTGCTGACCGACACACGGCGGCAGGCGGCGGCGTACGACCCCACCGGCGCGTCCGGCCGGGCACCGGTGCTCGGCTGGGTCGACGTGCCGTCCGGGGAGTCGGCGCGTGGCAGCGGCGGGCAGTCCTGGCGCAACGCGCGGGAGGCGGAAGCCGTACAGGACGTGGTCGACGGGCTGCTGGCGGGGCTGCCGCCGGAGGCGACGGTGGGTGTCGTCACCCCGTTCCGGGCCCAGAAGGAGGCACTGGCGCGGAGGTGGCGGGCGGACGACCGGGTCAAGGTCGGCACCGTCCACACCTTCCAGGGCGGACAGCGGGACGTGATGGTGCTCAGCCCGGTGGCGGCGCCCAACACGCCCGAGCGGACGGCCCATTGGGTCGCGAGCCAGGTCAACCTGTGGAACGTGGCGGTCACCCGGGCCAGGTCACAGCTGATCACCGTGGGAAGCAGGGCCTTCTGGCAGGACCGGAGCGGCCTGCCCGCTCTCTTGGCCGCGCGCTCGGCCGCCCTCGGAGCGGGCGACGACAGCGGTGGCGCCGGAGAAGCCGCGCCGGGTCCGGCGACCGGGGCGGGCGAGGACCTCACCGACCGCCTCCAGGAGTACCTCATGGCGCGGGGCGTCACCGACCTGGAGCGTTCCGCGCTGGTCGGCGGGCACCCGGTGGACCTCCTCTTCACCGACGAGGGCACGAACACGGCGGTACTGATCGACGCGGGCCCCGCCCCCGGCACCGACCCCGCACGGCACCTCCGGCTCACCCACGCCCGGTCCGACCTGCTCACCGCCCTGCCCTCCGGGGGCCGTGGCGCCAAGCCCTGCCCCGTGACCAGGACGGTACGGGTGCCCGCCTGGCGGATCCTGGCGGGCGGGGCCGCGCTGGCGCCGCTGTTCGACTGAGGGCGGCGACCGTCCGCTCCTGGGCCGACGACGTCCCGGGGCCGACGACGCCTCGGGACCGGCAACGTCCCAGGGCCGAAGACGTCCCGGGGCCCGCCAGGGTCGGGGCCCACCCCCGGTCAGGGCCGCCCCAGGTCAGGCCCATCCCGGTCAGCCCACCCCGGTCAGGGCCTCCGCCGTCGCGGGCTACAGCTGGGCGGAGGCGAAGCCCGCCAGCAGGACGACGGTGCCGCCGATCTCCCCGAGGACCAGCGCCTCGCGGACGAATCTGAGGTTGGCGCGGTGGTCCCGCATCTGATTGTCGGTCCCGCCCCGGATTCCCAGCCGTATGTAGTTCGTGACCGTCACGACGAACATGCCGACCGTCGCCGCCGCGGCGGCGACGTTCACCGCGGTGGGCCAGCCGGAGAACTGGACGAGCGGTGCGACGATCGCCGCGGTGGCGAACGAGTACATCAGCGCCGCGCTGTGCGCCACGTTGACGTACCGGTGGGCGGTGCCGTCCGCCGACGAGATCGACTGCTGCCACTTCCACACGCCGAGGACCATGGCGACGACGAAGATGATCCCAGCGGAGAAGAAGACCCAGGCGGTCTCTGTACGAAGCACGTCATACCTCCATGAACGCGAAGTGCGCATAAGAAGAAACCCGCCCGGAGTCAGGCGGGTTCGGGTGTCGCCGGGCATGCTTCCCCGCTCCGGGGCCGTCTAGACCGCCGAGTTGATCACTCGCGGCGCGGCCGTGCGGCCCCGGGCCGGAGAGGACCGCCCGGCCTGTCGGATCACCCCGTGAGCCAGGCCAGGAACTGGCTCCACTTCCCGCCTTCCTGCTGCTTGCGGTGGGGTGCGGCGCCCGCGCCCTGACCTGGTGTCGCGGGCGGCACGGGCGGGCCTGACGAGCGAAGCGGCTGGACCGGTTCGAAGCGGACCGGAAGCTGGTTCAGCGCCCGGTGGAAGGGGCCGGGCCGCCAGGTCAGGAGGTTGGCCGGGACGGCGAGTTCGATGTCGGGGACCCGGGCCAGCAGCTTCTCCAGGGCGACGATGGTGACGTGCTGGGCGACGTCCTTCGACGGGCAGGCGTGCGGGCCCGCGCTCCACGCCAGGGAGCCCTGGCTGCTGCCCGCCCGGATCGCGTCCATCAGGGCCAGACCGGTGTTGGCGGCAGCGAACCCGATCAGCACCAGGTCCCCGGCCGCCAGCTTCTGCCCGGCCAGGACGGTGTCGGTCACCGGGTAGTGCGGGGCGAAGTTGGCGACGGGCGGGTTCTCCCACAGGGTGTCGTTGAGGATCTGGCGTACGTCCTCGTAGGCCTCCCGCCTGCGGGTGAGGAGCAGGTGCAGGGTGTTGCCGATGAGGTTGCGCAGCGGTTCGGCGCTCGCACCCAGCAGCAGGGACAGCTGGTGCGTCATCTCCTCGTCGGAGAGGGCCGCACGGTGCTGCGCCATCCACGAGGCGACGTCGTCGCCGGGGTACGCCCGTTTCAGGGCCACCAGTTCGGCGACGGCCCCGTGCAGGACGTGGGCCGACTCCTCGGCGTTGACGCCGTCGAACATGCCGGATATGCCGAACACCACCCGGTCACCGATCTCCGCGGGGCAGCCGAAGAGTTCGTTGAACACCAGGAGCGGGAGCTGCCGGGCGTAGTCGGCCATCAGGTCGGCCGAACCGCGGCTGCTGAACTGGGCGATGAGGTAGTCCGTGGCCTGCCCGGTGACCGTCGTCAACCGGTGGAAGTCGACGTGGGCCATGCTGTCGGTGACCGCCCGGCGCAGCCGCTGGTGTTCGCCGCCGTCGGCGAACATGCAGTTGGGCCGGTGGGCGAGGAGCGGAACGGCCGGGTTGTCCGCGGGAATCCTGCCGGTCATGAGGTCGCGCCAGCGGCGGGCGTCCTTGCGGTAGGTCGCGGTGTCGCGCAGCACTTTCAGCGCCGTCGCGTGGTCGGTGACCAGGGTGGCCTCGACACCGGGGGCGAGTTCCACGGGCGCCGTGGGTCCGTACTGCCGTAATAACGCGTAGTACGCCTGCGGGTCGGCGTCGAACGTCGGCCCGTAGAGCGGCACTCGGCCGCCGGGGCCGTGGGCCGGGCATCCCGGCGGTGGCGTGGGAGAGGGCGTCTGGGCATCCATGGGCTTGCTCCTCGTCTGGCGCGGTCGGCACGGCGCGGACCGGCGGCGAGGGTGCGGAGGCCCACGAGTCCCCAGCACGCGTGCCGTGAGGTGCGCGGGGAGGCAGCCGACCGGTCCGGTGCATCACGCAGAGCATCCACAGCACACACCGACCGTGCGCCGCACCCCCGGAGGACCACAGCAGGATCCCTACGCGCAGCAGCCCCAATTACATCAGAGAGAGCATCAGTTGCACGGGGAGACCGGACAGAGATTCGAAACGGTGGGGTCCGGGCTCGCGGGGGTGGCGGTGACGGCGGTGCCCCGGCCGACGGCGTGCCGTCGGCCGTTGACTCACCGCCCTCACCCCTCTAGTCTGAAATAGAACTAGTCAAGAAACGTAACTAGAGAGCGAAGGTGGTTACGGTGCCCACGGCGGATTCCACGCCGGGATGGCTGCGCGGCGTACTGCCCTTGGCGCTCGCCGCGGTGCTGGCCGGTGGCGACCAGCACGGGTACGCGCTGGTGCAGCAACTGGCGGCCCACGGTTTCGGCACCGTCCGCGGCGGCGCGCTGTATCCGGTGCTCGGCCGGATGGAGAACGACGGCTTGGTGGAGGCGCGTTGGGAGCCCGGCGAGGGCGGCCCCGGCCGCAAGGTCTACCGGCTCACCGACGCGGGACACGCCCGACTGCGCGAGGACACCGCCGGCTGGCGGCAGTTCTCCGACGCGATGGACCGGCTGCTGGCCACGAACGTGAAGGAGTCCTCGTGACGAACGCATTCGCCCGATGGGACGCGCAGATGCGGCTGGAGCTGGCGGCGGCGTCCGTGGACAGGGCCACCGCCGACACGGTGCTCGCCGAGGTCGCCCAGCACTGCGCGGAGAGCGGCGAGACCCCGGAGGAAGCCTTCGGCACGCCGAAGGAGTACGCCGTGGCGGTGGTGCGTGAGCGTGTCCCGGTCGAGGAGCGCGCCCGCCGGGACCGGGACGGCCTGACCCGCGCGGACGACGTCTTCGCCGCCCTCACGACGACCGGCGTGACCGCCCTGCTCACCGGCGCCTACCTGTGGATCTCCACCGGCATCATGCCCCCGCTGACCGCCGCCGGCCTGGTCGGCACCACGTTCACCGCCGTCGCGCTCCCGAGCGCCTCCCTGGCCCTCACCGTCTCCCGCCACCGACTCCGCACCGCGGCCGCATGGGCAGTCGTGGCCCTTGTGTCGGTCGTGAGCGCGGCGGTGGCGTTCACCACCCTCCCCACGACCGACTTCGGCCGCTTCCCCTCCCCCGCCCTGTGCGCACTGGGCATCGCCCTCCTCTGGTCGGCCACGCGCACCGGACCGACGACCGAACGATGACCGACGACCGACGACACTCAATGATGAAGGAGCCGGCATGAACCGTCAGGAGCACAGCCGCAGCGAGTTCAGGAACGAGGACTGGCTGCGCGACCTGCCCCGCCTGCTGGAGGAGCGGAACGGCATACCGCGCGCGCGAGCGACGGAACTCACCACCGAGGCCGCCAACCACCTGATCGCCACGGGCCGTTCACCGGTCGACGAGTTCGGCCCGGTCGAGGTCTACGCGCTGAAGCTCGCCGAGCAGGAGAAGACCCCCCGCGTACGGTGGTGGCTGCGCGACGACGTGCACAGGTTCGTGATCGGCGCGATCCTCGCGATCTACCTGGTGCAGAACATCGTCACCGACGGCCCCGTCTGGCAGACCGCCCTGGCCGCGACCGCCCTGGCGATCGACCTCACCCTGATCACGACGGACCGCCTGCGCAAGCGCCGGTAGCCGCACGCATGTCCCGCGCGTCACGACTCCCCCGCCCCCGCAGACCGCAACATCACCGCCGCCATCACCGCCGTGCCGATCAGCACCACCGTCGCGGTGATCGCGACGATGGTGAAGCCGTGGTCGTAGGCCTGTCGGGCCGCGTCGAGGACGGCGTCGGCGGTGGACGACGGGAGGCGGGCGGCGACGTCCTCGGCGGCGGAGAAGGATTCCTCGGCGTGGGACCGGTCCGCCGTGGTGAGGCCCGCCACGTCGGGGAGGCCGGTGCGGTAGACGAGGGCGAGCACCGTGCCGAGGACGGCGACGCCGAGGCCCGCGCCGAGTTCGAAGGACGTCTCCTGGATGGCGGCGGCCTCCCCGGACCGTTCGGGCTGGGCGGCGCTCATGATGGAGTCGGCGCCCAGGGTCATCACGATCCCCGCGCCGTACCCGGCGCCCAGCAGCGGCAGCAGGAGCAGCCCGTAGTGCGCGGTGTCGCCCACCGCCGCGATCGCGGCGTAAGCGGCGGCGAACAGGACCAACGCCCCGGTGAGCGACCAGCGGTTGCCCCGGCGGGCCGACACCCAGGGCGCGGTGACCGCGCCGACGGCGTTGGCGGCGGCCAGCGGCATCAGGGTGAGCCCCGCGCGCAACGGCGAGTAGTCGCCCACCTGTTGGAGCCACTGGGTGAGGAAGAAGAGGAGGGCGACGTAGCTGCCGAAGCAGCCGATGACGCACAGGGTGGCCGTGGTGAAGCGGCGTTCGGCGAACAGGGAGAAGTCCAGCAGCGGTTCGGCGAGGCGTCGTTGGCGGCGGACGAAGACGTACAGCAGGGCGGCCCCGCCGAGCGCGGTGACGGCGATCACGGTGTCCACCCCGGCATGTTCACCGGCCTGCTTCAGCGCGTAGACCACGCCCGCGAGTCCGGTGACGGACAGCGCGACGCTGGCCACGTCCCAGCGGCGCGGCACCGGGTTCTTCGACTCGGGGATGACGCGGGCGCCGACGGCCAGGATGACGACGATGACGGGGACGTTGACGAGGAACACCGCGCCCCAGCCCCAGTGTTCGGTGACGATCCCGCCGACGAGCGGGCCGATGGTCGCGCCGACGCTGTGCGCGGAGGTCCAGACGCCGATCGCGAGGGCCCGTTCCCGGTCGTCGGTGAAGACGACGCGGATGATCGCCACCGTCGACGCCATGATCATCGCGGCGGCGACGCCGAGCGCGGCGCGGGCCGCGATGAGTTGACCGGTCGACGCCGAGAAGGCACAGGCGGCCGAGGCGAGACCGAACGCGGCGAAGCCGCTCAGCACCATCCTGCGCCGCCCGATGCGGTCCCCGAGCGTCCCGCACGTCACGAGGAGGGCGGCGAGCGCCAGCGAGTACACGTCGACGATCCACAGCAACTGGGCGGCGCTGGGACGCAGTTCGCGGCTCATGCTCGGTACGGCGACATGCAGCACGGTCAGGTCGATCCCGCACAGCAGGAGACTTCCCGAGACCACGGCGAGGACCAGCCGGCGTCGGTTCGGTGCGGTGGATTCGCCGGTCGTCCGCGGCGGTGCGGACACGTCCCTGTTCAACATATCCTCAGTTTCCGTACGTAAAGACGCGGGCCGCAAGTACGGTCATTCGTGTCCCCTAGTACCACTCGGTATACCAATGGAGGTCAGCGGTGCGTTCCGCGGTCGAAGAAACGCCGGATCACTGCTCGGTCGAGTTAGCCATGGAGATTCTCGGCGGCCGGTGGAAACTCGCGATCCTGAAACAACTGGTGCCGGGCTCGCTCCGTTTCGGAGAACTGCGGCGGGCGCTGCCGCCGATCACCCAGCGCATGCTGACCCGGCAGCTGAGGGAGCTGGAGGCGGACGGCCTGGTGACCCGGACCGTCCACCGCGAGGTGCCGCCCCGGGTGGACTACACCCTGACGGACGTCGGCCACAGCCTGGACTCCATCACCGAGGAACTGGACAAGTGGGGCCGCTGGTACCGGGAGACGGTCCGCCGCCCCGCGTAGCACCGGACCGACCTCGGCAGCGTGCCGGAGGACGGCTTCGGCAGCATGCCGGACAGATCGCGCCGACCGCGGGCCGCAGGTGTACGCATCGGCACGGGCCGGCCGAGGATCACGGCGACCAGCACGGAAAGCCGGCCGTCGGGGAGGAATTCACGGTTGACGCCGTCCTCGCCGAATCCGTTCATCGGTCCGGCGGCAGGGCCTGCCGCTTTCACGCCGACAAAGAAATACGTGGCTTGCAACGCGCCGTTGAGCAGTAACACGCATTCCCGGAGAACGGGGTCGCGCGTGAACAGGTCGCTCACCCCGGGAAATAGGGGAAACTCTTCGGGAAGTCTGCGGTGGAATTCCCGGCCGACGGCCAGGAGTGCGGTCAGGGATGCCCGGAGTGTCTTCTCCCGGTTGCCCCACGCCAGGTGCACGACGAGTCGTGCGCGGCTGCCGGGCGAGCCCTGGGGCGTGGGGCTCGCCCCGCAGGCGGGAGAAAGGTGAGGTCAGAGGCCCGGCCAGGCGAGGCCGACAGCCTCCTCGGTGAGGCTCCACAGCCGTCGGCCGGTCGCCGCGTCGAGCATCCGCGCGGTGGGCCGCTCCAGGACCGGTCGCCCCCGGCTGCGCGCCAGCCGGGGTCCCCACAGTTGTCCCCCGGTCACCTCCGGGTCGAGGAGGGCACGGACCGCGGGCCAGGCGGCGGCGTCCTTGCCCTGCACGAGCGGGGCGAGCGGGGCGGCCTTGAGGAACGCGGCGGCCCGGCGGACGTGGACGGGCGGACGGGACGGGGTGAGCCCGTCCAGCGCGCCACCCGGGTGGGCGACGACGCTGGCGACGGGGCTGCCCGCGGCCCGCAGCCGTCGGTCGAGTGCGAAGGCGGACGTCATCTGCGCGAGCTTGGACCGCTTGTAGACCTCGAAGCCCCGGTAGGGCCCGGCCGCCGACTCCAGGCGCTGCCGGGCGCCGGGGCCGTCGAGGTCCAGCCGTGCCGAGCGGGCGGCGACGCTGCCCATGGTCACGTACCTGCTCCCGGCGGCCATCAGGGGCAGCAGGAGCGCGCCCAGGGCGAAGTGCCCCAGATGGTTCGTGCCGAACACCAGCTCGTGCCCGTCGGCCGTCTCGCGCCGGGTCCGCTGCTTCAGTACGCCCGCGTTGAACACGGCCCCGTCGAGCGGGGTGCCGTCGAGCGCCGTCACGGCCGCCCGTACGGACGTCAGGTTCGCGAGGTCCAGGACGAGGGGGCGCAGCCTGGCCTCGGGCACCCGTCCGCGGATCGTCGCGGCGGCGGTCGACAGCCGGTCCGCCGTACGGCCCGCGAGGACGATCTCGGCGCCCGTGGAGGCCAGTTGCTCGGCGATGAAGTACCCGATGCCCGAGCCGGCCCCGGTCACGAGGTAGGTCCTGCCCGCGCGGTCCGGGAGGTCGCGGACCGACCAGGCGGGGTTTCGTGCCCCGTACGCCCTCCGCACGGCGCTACCAGCGGGCGGCGAGGTAGCCGCCGTCGACGGGGAGGACGACGCCGTGGATGTGGGCTGCCTCGTCGCTCGCGAGGAAGACCACGGCGTCGGCGACCTCCTCGCCGGTGCCGGGCCGCCCGTCGGGCTGGCCCGCGGTCAGGTCGCGCAGCATGCCGTGGGCGGGGGCGTTGGCGGGGGTCGTCGTGGGACCGGGGGCGACCGCGTTGACGCGGATGTTCCGGCCCGCCAGCTCGGCGGCCCAGGAGGCGGTGAGGGAGTGCAGGGCCGCCTTGGTCGCCCCGTAGAGGGCGGCGACGGCCATGCCGGTCTCGCCGTTGACCGACCCCATGTTGACGATCGCGCCGCCGGTCGCGGGCATGTGCGGGACGAGGGCCCTGGTCAGCAGGGCGGGCGCCTTGACGTTGACGGCGAGGGCCCGGTCGACCAGGTCCTCGTCCACGTCGAGGAGGGACTGCGCGGGGATGAGCTGGGCGGCGTTGTTGACGAGCAGGTCGATCGGTCCGTCGGCGGCGAGGGCCGCCGCGCGGGCCAGCTCCTCGACCGCGGCCGCCCCCGCGGCGAGGTCGGCGGGCACGAAGCGGGCGCCGCCGCCCGCCGCGGTCACGGCGTCGACGACCGAGGCGCCCTCGGTCTTGTCGCGGCCGGTGACGACGACGTACGCCCCCTCGCGGGCGAGTGCCTCGGCCACGGCCCGGCCGATACCGGAGGTCGAGCCGGTGACGAGGGCGCGGCGCCCGGCGAGGCGCTGACGGGTGAGCGATGTGGTGGTCATACAGAGATCCTCGGAAGGTCAGCGAAAGGGGGGACCGGGGTGGGCGGTGTCCGCCCGCTCCAGTGCCTCCGACCTTCCTCCGCCATTTTTGGACTTGCAAGTCCAAAAATGAGAGGGCGAAAATGGTCGCATGGCAACACCGAAGGGCGAGGCGACGAAGCGGCGCATTCTGGACGCCGCGGTGGACCTGCTGATCGCGGGCGGCGCGGCCCGGCTGAGCCTGGACGACGTCCTGCGCACCACCGCCACCAGCAAGGGCCAGCTCTTCTCCCACTTCCCCGGCGGCAAGGACGAACTGCGCCGGGCGGCCACCGAACTCCAGGTACGGCGCCTCGTCGACCACGGCACTCCGGGCCCCCTGGCGACCTGGGACGACTGGGAGGCCTGGTTCGGCCAGATCATCGCCCTGCACGTCCGGCAGACCCGCGAGGACGCCTGCGAGGTCGCCGCCCTCGCCGGCCGCGCCCTGGACGCCGACCCCACCGAACGCGCCCTGATCGGCCGCGTGTTCACCCAGTGGGACACGGACCTGCGCGAGCGCCTCGACACCCTCCGCGCGAACGGCCTGCTGCGCTCCGACGCCCCCGTCGACCAGCTCTCCTCCCTGATCATCGCCGTGCTCCAGGGCGGCGCCGTCATGGACAGGGCCACCGCGAACACCGCCCACCTCACCCACGCCCTGCGCCAGACGATGACGCTGCTACGGGCTTACGCGGCCGACGGGTGAGGATGCGCTATTTGACGCTGCCCGCGGTGAGTCCGGATCGCCAGTGGCGCTGAAGCAGGAGGAAGGCGATCACCAGGGGGAGGAGCGCGAGCAGGGAACCGATCACCATCAGCGGGTAGTAGTCGGGGTTGATGGGGGCGGCGGCGTTCCAGCTGTACAGGCCGAGGCTGAGCGGGTAGAGCGACTCGTCGGACAGCATGACGAGCGGCAGGAAGAAGTTGTTCCAGATCGCCGTCAGCTGGAACAGGAAGATCGTCACATAGCCGGGTGCCATCATCCGCAGGCCGACCGAGAAGAAGCTGCGCAGCTCGTTAGCGCCGTCCACCCGCGCGGCCTCCAGCACCTCGTCCGGCACGTACGAGGCGGAGAACATGCGCGCCAGGTAGACGCCGAAGGGGTTGAACAGCACCGGGATCAGGACCGACCAGACGGTGTCGGCGAGGTTCAGGTCGGAGGCGAGCAGGTACATCGGCAGCGCGAGCACCGTCGCCGGGACCATGACGGAGATCAGGATCAGCGCGAACAGCGGGCCTTTGCCGGTGAACTCGAACTTGTCGAACACGTACCCGGCGGAGGTGCTGATCAGCGCCCCGACGGCCGCACCGCCGACCGCGTAGAGCAGGCTGTTGCCGTACCAGCGCAGATACGCGCCGTCGTCCTGCGCCAGCAGCGTCTTCACGTTGTCGAAGAGGGCGAAGTGGGACAGGTCGAAGAAGTCCGAGGCGAACAGCGCCTCCGCGTCCACGGCGGACGCCATGAGCAGCCAGAGCAGCGGCAGCAGCGCGTAGAGCGCGCTGACACCGACGACGAGGTTGGCCGCGGCCGGGCCGGTCCAGCCGCTGCGGCGCGGGCCGCGGGTCGGGCGCGGGGCGGAGGGCGAGGGTGCGCCGGACGCGTCCGGCGCCGACGCGTGGGGGCGGACCGACGTACTCACGGGCGGGCCTTTCCCGAGGGGGTGACTCGTGTGCGCTGCCGGGTCGACCCGCGGGTCACCGCGAAGGACAGGGCGCAGCAGACGATCAGCAGGAGGACGGAGGCGGCCGAGGCCAGGCCGTAGTTGTTCCGGGTGAACGCCGCGTCGAAGATGTACATGTTGGGCGTGTAGCGCGGGCTGACCAGCGGGGTGGCTCTCGCCAGCAGCATCGGCTCGGTGAACAGCTGGAGCGCTCCGATGGTCGTGAAGATCGCCACCGTGCCGAGGGTGCCCCGCATCAGCGGCACCTTGATGGTGAGCGCCGTGCGCACCGGACCGGCGCCGTCCATCGCGGCGGCCTCGATCAGCTCGGGCGGGATGGCCTTGAGCGCGGCGAAGAAGATGACGGCCGTGTAGCCGAGGCCGCTCCACATCGCGATGTTCACGAGTGACGGGATGATCATCGTCAGGCCGAGGAAGTCCACCGTGATGTCGAGGCCGTGGAGGGCGTCCAGCACGGGAGAGATGCCCGGCGTGTAGAGGTAGAGCCAGATGACCGTGGCGATGATGCCCGGCACCGCGTGCGGCACGAACAGCAGCGTCTGCGTCAGCTGCCGGGCCCGTATCAGCCCCGAGTCGAACAGCAGCGCCAGTACGAGCGCCCCCAGCAGGACGAGGGGGATGAACACCAGCGCGTACAGCAGGGTGATGCCGACGCCGCGGACGAAGCTCGGGTCGGAGAGGACGGCGGCGTAGTTGCGCAGTCCGGCGAACGAGGTGTGGGCGTTGCCGAAGCCCAGGCCGTGGTGGGAGGTCGAGAAGAAGCTCAGGTGGACCGCGTACAGCGTCGGGGCGACGAAGACCGCGAACAGCAGGACGCCGAAGGGCCCCAGGAGGGCCGGGACGGCCAGGCGCCGAGGGCGGTGGGCACGGCGGGAGTCGGTGGCGGTGCTCATGCTTGCCTCACAGAAAGGCCCAGGCTGCGCAGGTCGGGCAGCGTCTCGGATTGGGCGGTGCGCAGCGCCTCGGCGATGGTGGTGCCGTGTTCCAAGCGGGCCAGCCCCTGGTGGAGCGAGGTCGCGGTCGCCTGCATGCGGGGACCCCACGTCCAGCCGGTGCGCAGCAGCCGCGCCTGCTTCTCCACCAGTCCGTAGAGGTCCTGGCCGCCGTAGAACGCCGTGTCGAACTGGCGGGCGGCGTCCCGCACCAGGTGCGCGTCGGCGGGCAGGATGCTGGAACGGCCCCCGGAGAGGCGGGCGGTGATCGCCTCGGGCGAGGTCGTCATCCACTCCAGGAACCGCATCGCGCGTTCCTTCTTGTTGCTCCCGGCGGTGACGGAGTGCACGGAGACCCCGTCGGTGCCCACGAGGTCCCGGCCGCCGTCCCAGCGCGGGAGGGGGGCGACGCGCCAGCGGCCCGCGGTGCCCGGTACGGAACGGACCAGGGCGGCGAGCCCCCAGGGGCCGACGAGGTGCGAGGCGACCCGCCCGCCCGCGAGCGCGGACAGCCACTGCTGGCTGGAGCCGGGGGCGAACATCAGCAGGTCCTCGTCGACCAGGCGCTGCCAGTATCCGGCGACCCGCCGGGTCGGCTCGTCGAGGAAGTCCAGCACCCAGGTGTCGTCCTCGACGGCGAACCACTGCCCGCCGCTCTGC
Organism: Streptomyces sp. NPDC091281; assembly: GCF_044757425.1. Classification (NCBI taxonomy): domain Bacteria; kingdom Bacillati; phylum Actinomycetota; class Actinomycetes; order Kitasatosporales; family Streptomycetaceae; genus Streptomyces; species Streptomyces sp. NPDC091281. Next base: position 127,509 of record NZ_JBIVUY010000010.1, read on the forward strand.
ATGGCGTGCCCGGCCAGCACGTTGTACGCGTTGGGGTGGAAGGTCGCGAGGTCGACGCCCGCGTCCCGCTTCAGCCGGCGGGCGGCCTCCTCGAACTCCTCCCAGGTCGCGGGCGGTTCGATCCGGTGCCGGGTCAGGATGTCCTCCCGGTAGGCGAAGAGCATCGGGCCGAGATCGACCGGAATGCCGTACGTCCGCCCGTCCAGCACCCCGTTGGTCCACGCCTGGGGGCCGAGCCGCTCGCGCAGACGCGGGGTGACGAGATCGGTGACGTCCGCGCAGACGCCGTCGATGGCGAAGGACGGCAGATCGGCGTCGACCAGCGTCACGATGTCCGGCGCGTTTCCGGCCCGCGCGGCGTTCGACAGCTTCGCGTTGCCGCCCGCGAGCCCGGAGGTCATCGGGGAGAAGTCGACCGGGTCGTCCGGGTGCCGCTCGTTCCAGGCGCTGACCAGGGTGTCCGTGCCGCGCAGCGCGGACCACAGGGTCAGCGGGCCGTCGGGATCGCCGCGCCCGGCCGCCGCGCCACCCGCGCAGGCGGTCGCGGTGGCTCCGGCCAGAGCGGTCCACATTCCCGCGGAGAGCAGGCCCCGTCTGCCGAGCGCCGGCCTACCCATGGCGGACACCCGGGGCGGGCACGGTGACGGTGGGACGGAAAGGACGCATGGGAAACCCCTTTTCGTGGGAGGTGGTGACGGGAGGTCCGGCAGCCGAGAGCCTCAAAGACGCGGAGGCCGCTCAGGCGTGCGCGCAAGTGACCTGCGCGGGTGGGTGGTTGGCCGTGGGTGGGTGGTTCGGCGCGAGAGGGCGCGTAGAGGTGCCGCGTCAGGCGGCGGTGTCGAGGACCTGGTGGAAGGCGGCGAGCGCCTCGGCGAGGGGGGCCGCCTCGGGGTGCCAGGCGCGCTCCCATTCGAGGCTGATCCAGCCCTGGTGACCGAGGCGGCGCAGTTGCGCCAGCACGTCGCCGAGCGGCAGCACGCCCCGGCCGGGGAGGACCGGCCGCAGATCGGTGGGTGAGGCGACGTCCTTGAGCTGGACGTGGCGCAGCCAGGGCGCCAGCAGCGCGGCGGTGCGCTCCGGGCTCTCGCCCGCCCGCCACGGGTTGACAGCGTCCCACACGGCCCCCACGGCGGGTGAGCCGACGGACTCCAGTACTCCGGCCACCTCGGCGCCGGTCAGGAACACGTCGTGGGTCTCCAGCGCGATGCCGACCCCGGCCGCCTCGGCGACCGGCGCGGCCCGTGCCAGATGGCGCACCGCCCGCTCCCGCCGCTCGGCCGGGTCCCCAGCGCCGCCGCCGAGGACCCGCACCTGCCCGGCGCCGAACCGGGCCGCCAGGGCGATGTGCCGGACCAACCGGTCGACGACGTCGGGCTCGTCGGCGGCGACCTGGACGTACGAGGCGAGCACCGGCACCGCGAGCCCCGCTCGCCGCAGCGCTCCGGCGATCCGGTCCGCCTCCTCCGGGTCCAGGTCCGGATGGACCGACTCGCCTTCGGTGCAGCGGAGTTCGACGCCGGAGCAGGGGCCCGCGCGGGCCAGCCGGATCACCTCGTCCAGGTCGGCGCCGGGGCAGCCCAGGGTGCTGAACGCCCGCGGGTTCACGGGGCCACCCGCTCGTCGGCGACCTCGACCTGCCGGCCCCGCGCGGCGGAGTCGTACACCGCGAGCGCGGCGGCCACGACGCTGCGGCCGTACGCCCCGTCGACGTAGTCGCCGGCGCCGCCGCGCGCCGCCGTCACGAAGCCGCGCAACTGGTCGCGGAAGGCCTGCTGTTGATGGCCCGGGTCGGCCCCGAGGAGGTGGGTGGCCCGTCCGCCGCGGAGCACGAAGAGGCCTTCGGTCGCCGAGATGCGCAGCGTGGCCTCGTCGAGCACCACCTCGGTCTCGTCGACGTAGGGCATGCCCCGACTGGTCAGCGCGAGGGTGGCGTTGATCCCGTTGCCGAGTTCGACCAGTGCCAGGGCGTCGGTCTCCACGTCCAGTCCGGGACGCCCCCGCACGACCCCGCTGACCCGGCGGACGGCGGAGCCGGCGAACAGCTGGATGCGGTCGATGCCGTGGGTGCCGACGTTGAGGACGATGCCGCCGCCGGCGACCGCCCGGTCGAAGAACCACGGTGGCCGGGAGCCGGGTTCGTAGTGGGAGGAGCGCCGGTGCGTGAGCAGCAGGGGCTGTCCGTACCGGCCGGAGGCGATGAGCGCGCGGGCCTCGCGGACGACGGGATCGAAGTGGATGACGTGGGCGACCGCGAGCAGCGTCCCGGCCTCCGCGCTCGCCCGCGCCATCAGGGCGCAGTCCTCGTCGGTGGTGGCCATCGGCTTCTCCACGAGGACGTGGAGTCCGGCGCGCGCGGCCTCGACGGTGAGCGGGGCGTGCAGGGCGTGCGGCGCGGCGATCACGACCGCGTCGAGGCCCGCCTCGGCGAACATGGCCCGGTGGTCGTCGTAGGCGGGCACGGCGGCGGTCTCGGCGAGCGACCGGGCCGCGCGACGGTCGGTGTCGCAGATCGCCGCTATCTCGAGGCCGGGGGCGCCGACGGCCGCGCGCACGTGCGCGGCGCCGACGCCTCCCGCGCCGAGAACGCCGATCCGGAACCGGCGGGCGGGCGGGGCGGGGGGCATGGAGATCTCCAGGAGAGGCGGGGTGAGACGGGGTGAGGTGGAGCGGGGCGGACGGCGGAGGGGAGGTCAGGGGTCGCGGGGCGCGGCGCCGCAGGACGCGCGGACGATGAGGCGCGGCTGGACGTCGATCCGGTGGGAGACCGCGCCGGGGCCGAAGTCCATGCGGCGCAGCAGCAGTTGGGCGGCCAGCGCCCCGACCTCCTCCTTGGGCGGCGAGACGGCCGTCAGCGGGGTGTCGCCCACGTCGGTCACCTCGTCGTCGTACGCGACGACGGCGAGGTCCGCGGGGACGGACAGGCCGTGCCGCCGGGCCGCCACCACCAGAGCGGCCGCGTCCCGGTCGCCGTGGCAGAACACCGCGGTGACGCCCGCGGCCGCGCAGTGCCGGGCGTAGGCGGCGATGCCCTCGGGGGTCCACAGCTCCGCGCGGGCCACCGCGCCGTCCACGACGTCGGCGCCCAGCAGCGCCGCGGCCTCGTCGAAGCCCCGGGCCACGGCGTCGGACGTGCCGGTGCGCAGCCGCCCCAGATGACCGATGCGTTCGTGGCCGAGCGAGCGCAGATGGCGTACGGCCAGGCAGACACCGCCCGGATGGTCCGTCGCCACGTAGGAGGTGGGATCGTCCGGCGCGGGGGCGGGCGGACGCCGCTCGACGAGGACGTACGGCACGGTGAGCCGCCGCAGATCGTCCACGTGGTCCTGCGGCGCGTCCAGCAGATGGAGGTTCGGCACGAGCAGCAGCCCCTGGACGCCGCTGTCGAGCATCGCCCGCACCTCGTCGCGTTCGGTGTCCGGGTCGTACTTCGAGGAGGCGAGGACGACCCCGACGCCCGCGTCCCGCAGCACCCGCTGGATGCCGTCGACGACCCGCGGATAGTAGTACGTCGTCGACGGGACGAGGACGCCGACGAGACGGCGGCCCGCGGAGGGACCGGCGTCCTCCGGTGCGGTCTCGACGGGCGGCGCGACGAACGTGCCCGCCCCCTGCCGCCGTTGGACGATGCCCTCGTCGACGAGTTCGCCGACCGCCCGGCGCAGGGTGTTGACGCTGACGGCGAGGGTGTCCGCCAGCTCCCGCTCGACGGGCATGCGGGTTCCGGGCGCCCAGGAGCCGCTGCTGATCTCCCTGCGCAGCCGCTCGGCGACTTGCAGGTATTTGGGCCCGCGAAGGAATGAATCCTTCTCCTCTGCCGATTTCATGCCGGTGAGATTGCAGCAATCAACCTCTTGCGTCAACCACTTGGCGGTGCTTTCGTAACGTCAGCTTCAAGAAATGCAGAAATTCATTCCTTTTGAGGGAATGAATTGGGCGGGAGAATGCGATGCAGGAAATCCGGAGCGATGTCCCGGATCTCGACGTGCCAGATCTCGATGTGTCGGATCTCGATGTGTCGGATCTTGAGGAGGAACTGGGCCGACCGGGACCGGGGTTGGTGACCGAGGCCGCCGACTGGCCCGGTGACGTGGTGGTCCTGGGGGCCGGGGGCAAGACCGGGACGGGCATCTCGTCGATGGCCCGCCGCGCCCTGGACGCGGCGGGCCGGGACGACGTGAGGGTCCGGGCGGTCTCCCGGTGGACGGACCCGCGGGGTCGGGCCGCGCTGGAGACGCTCGGCGTCCGCACCGTCGCCGCCGACCTGTCAGACACCGCCGCCGTGGACGCCCTCCCGGACGCGGCCGTCGTGATCCACCTCGTCGGCGCGAAGTTCGGCACCGCCTCCGCTCCCGAGCAGGCCTGGATGACCAACACCGTGCTGCCCGCCTTCGTAGCCCGCCGCTACCACGACGCCCGCGTCGTCGCGCTCTCCACCGGCAACGTCTACGGAATGACCGCCCCGGTCACCGGCGGCTCGCGCGAGAGCGACGCCCCCCGCCCCGTCGGCGACTACGCCGTCACCTGCCGGGGCCGGGAGCAGGTCTTCACCCACGCCGCCCGCGAGCGGTCCACGCCGGTCGCCCTGATCCGCCTCAACTACGCGGTGGAACCCCGCTACGGCGTCCTCGCCGACCTGGCCCGCACCCTGCTCGCCGGGCACGCCGTCGACCTCGGCGCGGGCGCGGTGAACGTCGTCTGGCAGCGGTACGCCAACGAGGTCGTCCTGCGCAGCGTCCCGCACGCGACGGCACCCGAACCGTTCGTCCTCAACCTGACCGGACCCGAGACGGCAGGGGTGCGCGCCCTCGCCACCCGGCTGGCCCACCACCTGGGCGTCGCAGCGGAGTTCACCGGCGAGGAGCCCGCCACCGGCCTGCTGGCCGACGCCACGCTCTGCCACACCCTCTTCGGCTACCCGGACCGCACCCTCGGCCAACTCCTCGCCCTCCAGGCCCGATGGATCGCCGAGGGCGGCGAACTCTGGGACAGGCCGACCAAGTTCGAGCGACGGGACGGCCGGTTCTGATGCGCGCCACGACACCGCCGACGACCCGCGCGCCGGGACGGGAGGGCGAGGTCTGATGCCCGCCGCACTGGCTCCCGAGACCGCCGCACTCCTGCACCGCGGAACCGTCGTCCCCGCCCACCCCCTCGCCCTCACCGCCGGACGCAGGCTCGACGAACGGCGCCAGCGCGCGCTCACCCGCTACTACCTGGAGGCGGGCGCCGGAGGAGTGGCGGTGGGCGTGCACACCACCCAGTTCGCCGTCCGCGACCACGGACTCCTGCGCCCCGTCCTCGAACTCGCGGCCGAGGAGAGCGCGCCCACCGCCGCCGAGCGCCCCTTCCTGCGGATCGCCGGGGTCGCCGGACCCGTCCGCCAGGCCGTCGAGGAGGCCGCCACCGCCCGCGCACTCGGCTACGACGCCGTCCTCGTCTCACCCGCCGGACTCCCGCACGCCGGACTCGACGACCTCCTCGACCGCAGCGCCGCCGTCGGCGAGATCCTCCCCGTCATCGGCTTCTACCTCCAGGAAGCCGTCGGCGGCCGCGAACTGCCCCGCGCCTACTGGCGGGCCCTCGCCGACCAGGAGTCCACCGTCGCGGTCAAGGCCGCCCCCTTCGACCGCTACCGCACCCTGGAACTGGTCCAGGGCGTCGCCGACTCCGACCGGGGAGCCGAGGTCGCCCTCTACACGGGCAACGACGACACCATCGTCGCCGACCTTCTCACCCCGTACCACGTGACCACTCCCGGCGGACCCGCCGTCCGCCGCTTCGTGGGCGGGCTGCTCGGCCACTGGGCCGTCTGGACCCGCTCGGCCGTCCGGCTGCTGGCCGACGTCCACGCCGCCGACCGCGGGGACGAACGGGCCCGGCGGCGGGCGCTCGCCCGGCTCGCCGGGGACACCGACGCCAACGCCGCCGTCTACGACGTCCGCGGCGGCTTCGCCGGTGTCATCGCGGGCGTCCACGAAGTACTGCGCCGCCAGGGCCTGTTGAACGGCACCTGGTGCCTCGATCCCGCGGAAGGCCTCTCGCCCGGACAGGCGGAGGAGATCGACCGCGTGCACACCACGTACCCCTGGCTCGCAGAGGAGGACGCGTTCGTCGCCGGTGCCCTGCCGCGCTGGCTCGCCTGACATCACCCCGCACTCCCGACCCCACAGGGAAGAGGAAAGATGAAGAAGAAGACCCTGCTCCTGACCGCCGCGACCGCGCTGCTCGTCCCCGCCGCCGTCCTGGCACCGCAGGCCACCGCCGGAGCCGCCCCCGCGACGAAGGCGGCGACGTACAAGTCCAACACCTTCGAACGCCCCGCCGCCGGCACCAACTACCCCCTCGGCCAGTGGGCCGCCGACGGCTGGACCGCCCCCTGGCAGCAGGGCATGGAGACGCGGGCCCGCATCGACAACTCGACCCCCGCGCACGGCGGTTCCAAGTCCCTGCGCGTCCACTACCCCAAGGGCAAGATCGGCCCCGCCGACTCCGGGGCCCAGGCCCCCTTCACCCTCACCAAGGCGCGCGAGTACTACCTCTCGTTCTGGGTGAAGTTCAGCGGCAGCTTCAGCTGGGGCACCACCGAGTACGCGGGCAAGGTCGGACTCGGCCTCGCGGGCGGCGCCTCCTGCTCCGGCGGACAGGTCTGCGACGGCACGAACGGCTTCAGCTCCCGCATGATCTGGCGCCAGAACAACGGCCAGGCGGCCGTGTACTACTACCACATGGGGCACGCCGGACAGTACGGCGACTACGCCGTGCTGAAGAGGAACGGCGCCGACATCCACTGGCCCAGGAACCAGTGGGTCAACGTCGCCCAGCGCGTCAAGGTCAACACCGTCACCGGCGGAAGGGCCAACGCGGACGGCGAGATCGAGGTCTTCTACAACGGGACGTCCGCCGCCAAGGTGACCGGCCTGCGCTTCGTCACCAACAACGACCAGGTGGACCGGGCCTACTTCTCCAGCTTCGCGGGCGGCGCGACCCCCTCCTTCGCCCCGAACAACGACACCAGCTACATCTGGTACGACGACCTCAAGGTCTCCACCCGACGCGGCGACATCTGCGAACTCGGCTCCTGCGCCTGACCCGCACCCCGCCGGGCGGCGCGAGCACCGCGCCGCCCGGCACCGCCGCCCCCTCACCCCGGAGCCCGACCGTGCCCGTCACCCCCTTCCCCGCCCCGCGCTCCCTGACGACGACCCCCGGTGGCGCGGCACTCGACGCGCCGGTCCACGTGCGCGCCGACCCGGCCCTCCCGCCGCAGGGCTACCGCCTGCGCACCGGCCCCGGCGGCGTCACCGTCGACCACCGCGACGCCCCCGGCCTGCGCTACGCCCTCGCCACCCTCGACCAGCTCCGCGCCGACCGCGCCTACACCGCCACCGGCTACGACATCAGCGACCACCCCGACTTCCCGGTCCGGGGATTTCTCCTCGACATCAGCCGCGACCGCGTCCCCACCCGCCGCACCCTGGCCCGCTGGATCGAGATCCTCTCCCTGGCCCGCTACACCCAGCTGGAGCTGTACGGCGAACACACCTACGCCTTCCGCGACCACCACGAGGTCTGGCGGGACGCCTCCCCGCTCACCGCCGACGACCTCCACTGGCTGGACGCGCGCTGCGCGGCCGCCGGCATCGAACTGGTCGCCAACCAGAACACCTTCGGCCACATGGAGCGCTTCCTGCGCCACCCCCGCCACGCCCACCGCGCCGAGAACCCCGACGGCTTCGAACGCGGCGGGGTCCACCGTCCGCCCAGCACCCTGCGCCCCACCGACGACAACGCGGCCTTCGCGAACGCCCTGGTCGGGGAGGTCGCCCGCGAGATCCGCTCCCGGCGCCTCAACATCGGCGCCGACGAGCCCTTCGAACTCGGCCGGGGGCGCTCCGCGGACCTGGTGGCCGCGCGCGGTGTCGGCGAGGTCTACTTCGACTTCGTCACCCGGCTGATGGCGCCCTGGCTGGAGTCCGGGCACACCGTCGAGTTCTGGGCCGACGTCTTCGCCGACCACCCCGAGCTGATGGACCGGGTCCCGCCCGGAGCCGTGCCGGTGGTGTGGCAGTACGACGGGCCGCGCCTGCTGTCCGAGGTCATCGACGGTGACACCCCCGAGGCCCGCACCTGGCAGCGCCTCGGCGCGGACCTCGACAACCTCCGCGGCGGGTTCCGTTCGCGCGGCAAGCCGCTCTCCGACGCGGGCGTGCCGTTCTGGGTCGCCCCCGGCGCGAGCAACTGGAACTCGGTCCTCGGCCGGATCGACAACGCCGTCGACAACATGCTCGACGCGGCGGGCACCGGCCTGGAGAACGACGCCGAGGGATTCCTGCTCACGTCCTGGGGCGACCACGGCCACTGGGACGCCCCGTCGGTCGCGTACGGACCCGCGGTCTTCGGCGGCGCGGTGAGCTGGTGCCTGGAGGCGAACCGGGACCTCGACATCGCCGCCGTCCTCGACGAGCACGTCCTGCTCGACGCGGCGCGCCTGACCGGCGGCGTCCTGACGCGCCTGGGCCGGGTGCACCGCGACCTGGGGGTGCCGCTGCTCAACGGCTCACCGATCGCCCGCGCCCTGTTCCCCGACCCCGCCGTCCCCCTGCCGTCCCTCCCGACGCCGGAGGCCGCGGACCGGGTCGCCGCGACGCTCGCCGCCTGCCGCGACGACCTCGCCGCCGCCGACCCCGCGGCGGGTGACGGAGAGGTGGTGCGGCGCGAACTCCAGCACGCCATCGCCCTCGCGGAGTTCGCCGTGGACGTCCTGCGGGCCCGCGCCGCGATCAGGACCGGCCCCGACGCCGGTACCGCACCGGGCACCGGCACGGACGCCGACGCCGACGCCGTCGCCCCGTCGACCGCGCGCCGTCTGCTGCGCCGCATGGAACCCCTGCTCGCCGAGCAGCGCGCCTGCTGGCTCCTCAGGTCACGGCCGGGCGGACTGGACGACAGCATCGGCGAACTGGACCGGCTCCGCCACCAGCTCCAGCGGGCGGCCCGCGCATGACCGGCGGAACGGCACCCGCGCACACGCGGCACGAAGCCGACCCCGCGGCGGTGCGGCGCTGGCTGGCCGGCCTCCGCGGACAGCCCGCCGGGCGGGTCCCCGACCCCGTACCGCCCTCCCCCACCGGGCTGAGGCAGCGGCTGGCCCTGCTCGCCGTCCCCGAGGCGGACCGCGAGCGGCTGTGCGCCGAGATGCCGGGGCCCGACCGCGACCCCGCCGTGTGGGAGGCGCTGATCCGCTGCCACCAGCGCCTCTTCGCCGCCCCCGCGGACGGCGCGGACAGCGCGGAGGGCACAGATGGCGCGGACGGCACGGCTGCGCTCGACTGGCCCGACGCCCCCGCCGCCCTCGGCGCCACCGGGCGGTACTTCTACGCCCACCTGTTCGTCCTCGCGCTCCCTCTGGCGCTGGAGCGGCAGCACCGGCTCGGTGTCCCGGACGACGTCGTCGGCGCCACGTTCGCCGACCTCGGGGCGAAACTCACCTCCTACCGGCTCGCCCACGGCACCGGCGGTTTCGACCGCCAGCGGTGGATCGCCCGGCACTTCCGCGGCACCCTGCACCGGCTGGGGCGCCTCCAGTTCGACCGGGCGGTCCTCGACGCGGACGCCCACGGCGGTGACGCGGCGGCCTCGGGCGGCCCCGCCCACGGGGACCCGGTCCTCCAGGTGCACATCCCCGGGGACGGCCCGCTCTCCCGCTCCGCCTGCGACGCGTCGTTCGCCGCCGCCCGGCACTTCTACGCACGGCACTTCCCGGCCACCCGCCACGCCCGCGCCACCTGCAGCTCCTGGCTGCTGGACCCGCAGCTGGCCGAGCACCTCGCGCCCGAGTCCCGCATCCTCGCCTTCCAGAGCCGCTTCGCCCGGTTCGGAGCCCGCCCGGTGTGCGACGACGACGTCCTGGAGTTCGTCTTCCACCGGCCGCCGGGACGGGCCGACCTCGGCCGCCTGCCGCAGGGGACGGCGCTGCAACGCTCCCTCGTCCGGCACCTCCGCGCCGGAGGCCACTGGCACCTCGCCCACGGCTGGACAGCCCTGCCCTGACCGGCGCCACGGAACTCCGAGGCGGCCCGGCGGCAGGCGGACCCGTACCCCTCAGGACCCGTACCCCCTGAGAGGTACGGGTCCTGGGAGGTACGGCCCCGGAGGGTGCCGTCCTCACGCCGCAGAGGGTGCCGTCCTCACGCCGCGTGCAACGCCAGGGTCGGGGAGAGACGGGACGCCCGGACCGCCGGATAGAGGCCCGCCACCGTGCCGATGACCAGCGTCGCGCCGAATCCTCCCCCGACCGCCCAGAGCGGAACGACCCACGGCACCCCGCCGGAGTACGCGTACACCCCGGTCGCCGCCGCGCCCAACGCCACCCCCGCCAGGCCGCCGAGGCCCGACAGCATCAGCGACTCCGTGACGAACTGGACGCGGATGTGACCCCGGGTCGCGCCCAGCGAGCGGCGCAGACCGATCTCGTACCGGCGCTCCAGCACAGAGATGATCATGGTGTTGGCGACGCCGACACCGCCGACCAGCAGGGCGATGCCGCCGAGCCCCAGCAGCAGACTGCTGAACGCCCCCTCGGTCGCCGCCTTCGCCCGGAGCGCCGACGACGGGTCGGTGACCTTGACGTTCTGCGGGTGCTGCGGGTCGATCGTCGCCGCCATGACCTTGCGCACGTCCCGTACCGCCGCGTCGTCCGACCGCTCGTACACCGACGTCGGGTGGCCCTCGAAGCCCAGCAGACGCTTCGCGCCCTCCCACCCGACCAGGGCCGAGCGCTCGATCTCCGGGGCGAGGGGGAGCGGAGCGAGGATGCCGGTGACGGTGAAGTACCGGTCACCGATCCACACCTGCTGCCCCGGCCTGGTGACCCCGAGCCGTCCGGCGGAGACATGGCCGAGCACGACCGAGGGGTAACGGCCGGTCGCCGCGTTGAGCCACCTGCCGGTGGCGACCTCGCCGCGCAGCACGCGGAGCAGGCCGGCGGTCGTCGCCCGGACCGTGATCCCGCCCGTGTCGCCCTCGTCGATCCTCTCGTTGCGGCGCACGGTCGCGTCGAGGTCGGCGGTGGCCCCGACCTCCTGGACACCCTTGATCCGGCCCACCATGCCGACCGCGCCCTCGGGCAGTTTCACGTCCTGTCCGGCGAACATGGACTCGCCGGGCGAGGCCACCAGCAGATTGGTGCCCAACTCGTCGAGTTCCCGCAGGAGTTTCGCCTGGCTGGAGGCGGAGATGCCGACCACCGAGATCATGGTGGCGATACCGATGGCGATGCCCAAGGCGGAGAGCACGACCCGCACCGGGCGGCTGCGCAGGCCGGACGAACCGACGTGCAGGACCTCGCGGGGACCCAGGCGGGCCGCCTTGAGCCGTCCCCGCCCCCGTTCCGTACGGCTCACCTCTGCGCCCCCGCCGCCACGGACGGGGCGGACGCCTCGTTCCGTACGTCCGCCACCACCTCACCGTCCCTGATCCGCACCGCGCGCGGCAGGCTCGCCGCGATCTCGGTGTCGTGCGTGATCACCGCGATCGTCGCGCCCTCCCGGTTCAGGTGCCGCAGCAGCTCCATCACCGCCGCCCCCGACGCGGAGTCCAGGGCCCCCGTCGGTTCGTCGGCCAGCAGCAGGGCGGGCCGGCCGACGACCGCGCGCGCGATGGCGACCCGCTGCTTCTGCCCGCCCGAGAGCTGGTGCGGCTTGTGGTCCATGCGGTCCGCCAGCCCGACCAGGTCCAGCGCCTCGGCGGCCCTGCGGCGGCGTACGGAGCGCGGGAGGCCGGAGTAGAGCAGGCCCTCCGCCACGTTGTCGCGGGCGCTGACGCCCGGAACCAGGTGGAACGCCTGGAAGACGAAGCCCACATGACGGGCGCGCAGGGCGGAGAGGCGGCGGTCGGAGAGGGCCGCCACGTCGTGGCCGGCGATGTGGACGGTACCGGTGGTGGGGCGGTCCAGGGTGCCGACGATGTGCAGCAGGGTGGACTTGCCGGAGCCGGACGGGCCGACGATGGCGAGGAGTTCACCCTCGCGGACGGTGAGGTCCACGCCGCGCAGCGCCGTGACCCCGCCCGCGTACTCCTTCGTGACACCCCGGAGACTGACGACCGTGTCCGCAGGTGCGGCGACCGTGTCGGTGGGTGCGGCGACCGTGTCGGTGGGTGCGGCGACCTTGTCCGCAGGCTCGGTGACCTTGTCCGTGGGCGGGGCAGCTGTGTCGGTGGGTGCGGCGTCGCTCATATCTTCGGCACCCCGACCTTCATGCCCGCGCGCAGCCCGCCGCCGGACACCTCGACCCGGCCCTCGGCGAACATCCCGAGCCGCACCTCGACCTCGCGGGTCGTGCTGCCGTGGACGACCTCGACGCCGAATCCGCCGCCCGGCAGCGCCAGGAGCGCGTTCACCGGGACGGTCAGGACGTCCTTGCGGGTCTCGCCGGTGAGGTTGACCGTGACCGGCGCCTGGTCGACACCGCCGACCGCGTCCGGCTTGTCGAAGGAGACGGTCAGCGTCACCTTGGGGCCGGTGTCCTGCGGGTCCTTGCCGGGCCGCGCCGTCCGGCCGACCGAGGAGACCGTGCCGGACGCGCTGCCCCCGTCCGGCAGTTCCACCTCGACCTTGGTGCCCGCCTTCGTCAACCGGCTCTCCGCCACGTCCAGTTCGAAGGTCACGATCCGCTCGGAGCCCGTCGTGGTCAGGAGCGGGGTACCGGGCTGCACCAGATCGCCGACGGCCGCCGCCACGTCCTTGATCCGGACCTTCCCGGCGGCGAACGCGATGTCCTGCGGGCCGACCGTGCCGGTCTGCCGGTCGCCGTGCGCCTTCTGCCAGCGCTTGACGGCCGCGGCCGTCAGTTCGGTGTACTCGGTGTCCGGGGTGAAGCCGGTGTAGCCGAGGGCGGCGAGGTTGCGTTCCAACTGCTCGACGTCCCGGCCCTCGTCGCCCGCCTTCAGCGTCCGGTACATCGGGCCCGAGCCGTACATCAGCCGGACCGCCCGGCCGTCGATCTCGTACAGCCGCTCGTCCCGCTCGATCGTCGAGCCGGTGCGCGGGGCCCGGGTCAGGGTGCCCGCGACGGCCGCGTTGATCCTGCGCTGCCGGTCGTAGCCGAGGGTCCCCTCGGCCTGCGCGCTGTCGCGCAGGTCGCCGCGCTCGACCGGGGCGGTCGCGGGCGGCAGTCCGCCGCCGCCCGCGCCGGCCGACTCCGTTGCGCCGTCGCCGAGTTGGGTGACCGCGATGGTCCCGGCCGTCATGGCGACCACCGCCAGGGCCGCCGCCACCACCCGTCCGCGGCTCATCGGCCCACGCCCGCGCAGGCCTTGTCGGCCTTCTCGTACGTCTTCATCTCCTGCGGCTTCAGCGCGGGCATCCCCGGCGCCGCCCCGCCCCCGAACTTCGGGTCGGGCATGTCGAAGCCGTTCTTGCGCATGCACCGGGCGTAGGCGACCATCTTGTCCTTCTCCGCCTGGCTCAGCTCCTGGGGGCCGCCGCCGACCGCCTTGTCCTCACAGGCCTTGAACGCCTTCTCCACCTCCTTCCGGCTCTTCGAACCGCCGTCGATGGTCACGCCGGCGCCGACCTCGCCCGGCTTCGGCTCGGGGATGTCCAGGCCCTGCTCGCGCAGGCACTTGCGGTGCTCCAGCGCCTGGTCCTCGTCCGTCTTCTTCGCGGTGGAGGCCGGTCCGCCGTCCTTCGTGCCGCCGCCGTCGCCCGTGCAGGCCGTGGCGGACAGGACGACGGTCACGGCGAGCAGACAGGCGGCGAGGCCGCGCCGGCGTATCGCGCGATGGATCATGTGGGGCTCCTCCTACGGTGCCGGCATACCGGGGTCCGGCACGGACGGGCTCAGCGTCGGCGGGGAGCCGGTTTCGTTTCTCTCAGCGCCGGTGCTTACACCGACGAAACATCCCGGTCGGGTACACAGGGGCCATGCGCGTGCTGGTGGTGGAGGACGAGGAATTCCTGGCGGAGATGATCGCCGAGGGGCTGCGCCGTGACGCGGTCGCGGTGGATGTCGCCCCGGACGGGCCGACCGCGCTGGAGAAGCTCCGGTTCGGGGCGTACGACGTGATGATCCTCGACCGCGATCTGCCCGGACTGCACGGCGACGAGGTGTGCCGTCGGGTCGTCGGCGCGCGCCTGCTGACCCGGATCCTGATGCTCACCGCCGCGGGGACCGTACGGGACCGGGTGGTCGGCCTCGGTCTCGGCGCCGACGACTACCTGACGAAGCCGTTCGCGTACGACGAACTCCTCGCCCGGGTCCTCGCCCTCGGCCGCCGCTCCCGCCCGGCCCTCCCACCGGTCCTCGAACGGGCCGGGCTGAGTCTGGACACCGCGCGCCGCCAGGTCTGCCGCGACGGCCGCTACCTCTCCCTCTCCCGTAAGGAGTTCGCCGTGCTGGAGACCCTCCTGCGGGCCGAGGGCGCCGTTGTCAGCGGTGACGACCTGATCGAGGAGGTGTGGGAGGAGGACACCAGCTACCGCACCAACGCGGTCCGGGTCACCCTCTCCAAGCTCCGGACGAAGCTGGGCGCGCCACCCGTGATCGAGACCGTCCCCGGGGCCGGCTACCGCATCGGGGACGGCCCCTCGGCGGGCGGCGGGGGCGGCGCCCGGTGACCGGCGAGCGCGCGCGGCTCACCGCGCTCTACGGCGGCCTGCTGGTCCTCGCCGGGGTCCTGCTCATGGGCTGCGTCTACGTCCAGGTCAGCGACGGGCTCTACAGCAGCGTCCTGACCGCGGTCGCCCCCGCCGTCCCCGCCTCCCTGACGGACACCGCCTCCGTCCCCACACTGCCCGCCTCCGGCCGGGCGCAGCCCAGTGGCATCCTGCCCGGCCAGTACGCGGTCGCGCGGAACGTGTCCACCGTGGCCGGGGACACCGTGCTCCACCAGCTCCTCACCGTCTCCGGGATCTCCCTGGCCGTCTACTCGGCGCTGTCCGTCGCGCTCGCCTGGTGGATGGCCGGGCGGGTCCTGCGCCCGGTCGGCATCATCACCACGCGGGCCCGTCGGCTCTCCGGCTCCAACCTCCACGAGCGGATCGCGCTCAAGGCCCCGCCGGGTGAGCTGAAGGAACTGGCCGACACCTTCGACGGCATGCTCGACCGGATCGAGCACCTGGTCGCCGCGCGCCAGCGGTTCGCCGCCAACGCCGCCCACGAACTGCGCACCCCGCTCGCCGTGCAGCGGGCCGCCGCCGAGATCGGCCTCGCCGACGATCCGTCCCCCGGCAAGGTCGCCTTGATACGGGACAAGCTCATCGACACCGCCGCCGACAGCGAGCAGCTCATCGAGGGCCTGCTCCTCCTCGCCGTCTCCGACGAGGGACTGGGCCGGCGCGAACGCGTCGACCTGACCGCGACCACCGCCGCGGTCACCGGAAAGCTGGCGGCCGAGGCGGCGGAGCGGGCCGTCACCGTCGACGTGGAGACCCGGCCGCTGCACGTCCGGGGCGACCCGGTCCTCCTGGACCACCTGGTGCACAACCTGGTCGCCAACGCCCTGCGCCACAACCATCCCGGCGGGACCGTACGGGTCCGGGTCGGCCCGACCGGTCTGACGGTCGCCAACACGGGCCCCCTGGTGGACCCGGCCGTCGTCCCCCTGCTGTTCGAGCCGTTCCGCCGCGCGCAGGCCCGCCGTCACGCACCGGGCGAGGGCGCGGGGCTGGGCCTGTCCATCGTCGCCTCCGTCGTCCGCGCCCACGCCGGAGACATCGACGCGACGGCGAACCCGACCGGCGGCCTGACGACCCGCGTCACACTCCCGACGTGCCCGTGAAGCACGGGACAGAGTCACTTGCTCCGCTCCTGCCCCCTACGCCCTGAGCCCCCGGCTCGATCGTGGTCCCGCGTCACGCCGTCGACCGGCCGCCGCGACACCGACGCGCGTCCGGCCAGTGGCGCACGGGCCGGACGCGCTAGCAGAGTTCGGCAAGGCCCCTCAGTTGCCTTCGTGAGGTGAGGCCGAGCTTGCGGAAGATGTTTCGCAGGTGAGCGTCGACGGTGCGCGGGCTGAGGAAGAGCCTCGCCGCCACCTCCTTGGACGTGGCGCCCTCGGCGACCAGGCGCGCGATGTGCACTTCCTGGACCGTCAGCTGTTCGGTCGCCTGTGGCGTGCGGCTGCGTACTTGTTCACCCGTCGCGCGCAGTTCGCACGCCGCGCGTTCGGCGAACGCCGACATGCCGAGACCGGCCAGCGTCTCGTGAGCCTGCCGCAGCGTGGCTCTCGCGTCACGTCGTCGGCCCCGGCGGCGTAGCCATTCTCCGTACAGCAGTTGGGCCCGGCTCCGGTAGACGACCAGGGCACTGTCGTCGAGGAGGGCGACGGCTTCGCAGTAGGAGGCCTCGTCATCGGAGACCAGGGCTCTGGAGTAGGCGGCGACGCCGAGGCCCCAGGGATGCCGGCCGGCCCGTGCGCGTTCCTGGAGGGACGCGAGCGCCCCAGCGGCGACGTCGCGCTCGCCGCATCGCGTCGCCGCCTCGATCAGTTCGGGCAGAGCGAGGCCCGTGGTGGTGATGGCGCCGTGGTCGACGGCCCGCTGTGCTGCCTTCATCGCGGCCGGGTAGTCGGCGAGACCGTTGTTGAGCACCGCTGTCGCCCATGGGGTGCTGAGGGTCATCCGTTGGTCCACCGAGGCGAACAGCGCGACGGCTTCCTCGCGCCGCCCACGCAGCGCGGCCAGGTGGAGGCGCGGGTAGATCAACGGGGCCGCTCCGGTCGCGTCGGCGATCGCCTCTTCCTCGGAGATCAGCTCCATCGCGGCGCCGAAGTCGCCTCGGTGCACCGCGGCGGTGGCATGCATCGCCAGGCCGATGGGGAGGGCGTGGAAGGATCCGAACGCGCGACCGGCCGCGACGGCGAGACCGGCGATGCCGCACATGGCGTCGAAGTTCCACAGTTCCGCGGCGAGCATGAACCCCAGCGAAGGCCGCTTGCTCCACACGTGGTTGCCGGTGTCGTCGATGACGGATCTGAGCACCTCTCCCGCCGCCTCGTGGCCCTTGCCGACCAGGCTGGCAAGGCCGGTCAGGACTGCCACCGTCGCGTCTGGTTCGGTGAGCGGCGGGGCGACGCCGATGGCTTCCACCACCTGGTCGAGACCGCCCAGAAGGAGACCCATCTCGACGGCGTCCAGGTAGCACTCCCGTGACCGGCAGGGATCTGTCCGCTCCAGGCGGGTGGCCGCGCGCAGGAGGTACGTCGTGGGGCTCTCGCCTCCCCGGCGGCGGACGAAGGACAGCCGGCCGCGGAGCAGGTCCGCCTGGGCGGCTTTGCCGGAGTCATCGGTGACGACGGTGTTGACCAGGTCGGCCGAGGTGTCGAAGTCGCCCGCCGAGAGTTTGGCCTCGGCCGCCGCGAGAACTCGCTCCGTGCGCCGGGCCGGACTCACGGTGAGCGCTGCCGAGCGTTCGAGGAAGGCGGCCGCGGCCGCGACGCCGCCCCGGTCGAGGGCGCGGGCCGCGGAGGCCTCGAGTTCGGCGGCCACGTGCGCGTCCGGGCCCGCGCATGCCTGGGCGCGGTGCCAGGCTCGCCTGTCGGGATCGGTGACCGGGTCGGTCGCGGTGGCCAGGGCCCCGTGCGCCCTGCGCCGCTCCTCCGGGGCCGCGGCCCGGTAGGCGGCCGAGCGGGCGAGGGGATGACCGAATCGGACCCGGGTGCCGAACTCGACCAGCCCCGCTGTCTGCGCGGCGGTCCCTTCGTCGATGCCCAGGGTCTCGGCGGCGCGCCACAACAGGGCGGGGTCACCGATCGGGTCGGCGGCGGCGAGCGTCACCAGCAGCCGGGCCGTCGGTGGCAGGAGTTCGAGCCGGGACCGGAAGCTCTGCTCGATCACGCACGGCACGGAGTCGGGCTGGACGTAGCCACCGGCCATCCCGGCGAGCCCGGAGGTCCTCGGCAACTCCAGGAGGGCCAGCGGGTTGCCGCGTGCCTCGGACAGGATGCGGTCGCGCACCCGCTCGTCCAGCGGCGCACGCACCGCGCGGGCCAGCAGTGCGCGGGCTTCCGTCTCACGAAGTCCCTGAAGGGAATGGCGGGGCAGTGCCTCCAGTGCGGGCAGTCGACTCGGCTCGCGCACGGCCAGAACCATGGCGATCGGTTCGGCGGCGATGCGGCGGGCGAGGAAGGCCACTGCCTTCGCCGACGCCTGATCGAGCCACTGGGCGTCGTCGATCACGCACACCAGGGGACGCTCGCACGCGCTCTCCGCCAGCAGGCCCAACGAGGCGACACCGACCATGAACGGATCGAGGGCGCCCTTGGCTCGGCCGAAGGCGATGTCCAGTGCTTCACGGTGCCGTGCGGGCAGCGCGTCCGATCGGCCCGCGACGGGAGCAAGCAACTGGTGCAGTACGGCGAACGGCAGCTCGGTCTCGAACTCCGCGCCCGACGCACTCAGGACCAGCAGTCCCGTCGCGGTGTCCTGGAGGTGCCGCAACAGGGTGCTCTTGCCGATGCCCGCTTCGCCTCTCAGGACGAGAGCGCTGCCCTTGCCGGCCCGTACCGAGGTCAGCAGGGCGTCGAGCCTTCGTATCTCGTCCTGACGACCTACCAGTACGTCGGCATTTGTCATCGCCATGAGCAAAATATATGCGCATTTCGATCTCAAAGACATGCGGGGCGGTCCAGCCCGCTCCCGGCTCTCCTGTGCGGTCGTGTAGGTGAAAACTACCGACGCGAGCAGGTCTCCGCCGCGGCCAGGCTCTGACTACCGCCTGCCTCGCACCGGACGTCGAGCGGTTCGACTCCGAGAAGAGAGCGGTCACCCCGCAGCGGGTCGCCGCAGGAAGCACTCCGGTTCGACGGAGACGAGCAGCAGGTCGGCCGACAGGACCACCTACCGAGACCGCCCACCCCACTCATCTCCTCCCTCGTAGCGCGGGCTTCCTCACCTGCGTCGTCCTGGCGCACCTCATGACGGCCCTCCCGACCCGGAAAGCATGACGATGACTCTCGACAAGCCCTACATCAGCGGGCATTTCGCCCCCGTCACGAGCGAGATCACGGGCCGTGATCTGAAGGTGCGGGGCGTACTCCCGCCCGAGCTGAACGGCCGCTACTTCCGCAACGGTCACAACCCGAAACCAGGCATCACTCCACGTCACTGGTTCCGTGGCGAGGGCATGATCCACGGGGTGCGGCTTCAGGGCGGACGAGCCGAGTGGTACCGCAACCGCTGGGTGCGTACGCCGTTCCTCGACGGCGTGCCGTTCACCGGAACCGAGCTGGACGTCAGCGCCGCTGCCACCAACATCGTCTTCCACGCCGGCCGCTACCTGGCCCTCCAGGAGGCCAACCTGCCGTGGGAGGTCGGTCCCGACCTCGACACGATCGGCGTCCACGACTTCGGCGGCAAGCTCAGCACCGCGATGACCGCACACCCCAAGGAGGACCCGGAGACCGGTGAGCTGCACTTCTTCGGCTACAGCCCGTTCCCGCCGCATCTGACCTACTACGTGGCCGACGCGTCCGGAGACATCGTCACGTCCCAGGTCGTCGAGGGCGCGGGCCCTTCGCTCATGCACGACTTCGCCATCACCCGCGAGCACGTCGTCTTCCTCGACTCCCCGGTGGTCTTCGACCACGCCGAGCAGTCCGGCATCCCCTACCGCTGGCACGACGACGTCCCGCTGCGCATCGGCGTGATGTCGCGCGACGGCGACCGGACCACGTGGTTCGAGGCGCCGGAGCAGGCCGCGCTGCTGCATGTCGCCAACGCCTACACCGACGCACACGGCCGGATCGTCCTCGAGGCACCGCGCTTCGACCGCTCCTCGTGGAAGATGTCGTGGAAGTGGTGGATCGGCGCGCCCGGCTACGGCACCACGCCCAACGCCGGCTCGACCTTTCACCGGTGGGTCATCGACCCCGCTACCGGCAAGATCACCACGGAAGCCCTCAACGACCTGGTCACCGAGTTCCCCTCGATCAACGACTCCCACACCGGCGCGGACTACCGCTACAGCTACGCCGTCGGCTTCCCCGGCGCGGGTCTGTCCACCTACCACACCGTCAAACTCGACTCACGCACCGGCCGGCAGCGGCTGTTCTCCCACGGTGAGGGCCGGATGCCCGGTGAGGCGGTCTTCGCACCCGCCGCAGGCGCGACCTCCGAGGACGACGGCTACCTCCTCACCATCGTCAGTGACATCGAAGCGGACGCCTCGGAACTCCTGGTCCTGGCGGCGAACGACCTGAGCCCTGTCGCCACCGTCGAACTGCCCCGCAGGGTGCCGGCAGGCATCCACGGCCACTGGATCCCCGACACCGAACGGTCCGTCTGACCACGCGACCGGGCGTCCCCTCCCCTGCGCCGAGCCATGGGGGTCGCCGCCGCCCATCCGACCCGGATTTCCGACCTCTGGACTGCCATGACCGACCGATCCTTGCGGGACAGCCCGCCCGACCCCCACCGGCGCAGGCTCTTCGGCCGGGTGGCCGACACCAGGCAGCGCGCTGCCCTCCGCCCGCGGCGGGACGGACGAGCGCGGGCCCCCCGAGCCGGTGCCGTGCTGGCCGCGCTCGCCGCGAGCCAGTTCACGGTGATGCTCGCCACGTCGATCGTCAACGTGGCGATCCCTCAGATCCGTGGCGGGGTGGGCCTGTCGGACAGCGGAACCACCTGGGTGGTCAACGCCTACGGCCTGGCGTTCGGGGCGCTTCTCCTGGCGGGCGGTCGAGCGGCCGACCTCCTCGGCCGACGCCGGGTACTGATCGCGGGTCTGCTGCTGTTCGCGGCGTCCTCGCTGTCGGCGGGACTGGCCGACGGTCCCGGCACGCTGATCGCCGCCCGCGCCGCTCAGGGGCTCGGCGCCGCGGCCATCGCCCCGGCGGCGCTCGCCCTGGCCATGGACCAGTTCCCGGCCGGAGCCGGGCGCGGAAAAGCACTCGGCGTGTGGGGAGCCGTCTCCGGCGCGGGCGGCGCAGGCGGAGTCCTGCTGGGCGGCGTGCTCACCCAGGCGTGGGGCTGGGCCTGGATCTTCCACACCGTCGCGTTCGGGGCGGTGCTGATCCTGGTCGGCGTGGTGGTGTTCGTGCCGCCGACGGGTGTCCGCGTGCCCGGACGGTTCGACCTGCTGGGCACGTCGACCGTCACTCTCGCCCTGACCTGTCTGGTGTGGGCGCTGACCACCGCGCGCGGCACTGCCTGGACGGACGCCGCGGTGCTCACTGCTCTCGGTGCCGCGGTGGCGCTGCTCGCCGCCTTCGCCGTGATCGAGCTGCGCCGACCTCACGCCCTGATACCGCCGAGGCTGTTCAGCACCGGCCGGGTCGCCGTCGGCAACGTGCTCATGGCACTCCTCGGGTCGGTGTGGATCGCCCTGTTCTTCTTCCTTCCGCTCTACCAGCAACAAGTCCTCGGGGCAGGCCCCCTGGCCACCGGCGCGGGTCAACTGCCGCTCGCGGCGGCGAACATGCTCGGCTCCACCCTCGCCCCGCGCCTGTCCCGTCGTGCCGGTGCCACCGTGACGGTGACCGGAGCCCTGCTCACCGAAGCCGCCGGACTGCTGTGGCTGTCCCGGATCAGGGCCGACGGCACGTACATCGCCGACATCCTCGGCCCGAGCATCCTGGTGGGCCTCGGCCTCGGCATCGCCTTCGTACAGCTCACGGCCCTCGCCGTCGAAGGCGTCCCGCCCGAGGACGCGGGGCTGGCCGGCGGTCTGGTCAACACCACCCGCCAGGTCGGGGGCGCCGTCGGACTCGCCGCCCTCGCGACACTGGCCGGCTCCGTCACCACCCGCTCCGCGCTCCACGAACCCCACGCGGAGGCGCTCACCGCCGGCTACCGAGCCGCGTTCACCGTCTCGGCCGCGGTCCTGGCCACGACCGCGCTCCTGGCCCTGCTCCTCACACGCCGCCCCCCTCCACCGACCGTCGCCGACGCCCGTTCCGGGATCCCGGACCTGACGATCGACGACGCGCAGCCCCAGGGCTGACGCGCCACCCCATCACCCACGAGGAAAAGCGACATGCCACGAACCTGGAAGTACGCCGCTTGGACCGCCGCCGGGGCTGCCCTGCTGGGCACCGCCGCCACCACAGCGCTCGCCCAGCCGGAGAAGAGCACTCCCCGGCCCTCCGTACACGACATCTCCTGGCACGCCTGCGCGGACACCGGCTTCAGGAACATGCAGTGCGGAACGATGGAGGTGCCGGTCGACTGGTCACGCCCCGAGGCCGGCAGACTCACCCTCGCGATGGTCCGCAGGCCCGCCGACGACAGGGCCCACCGCCGGGGCACGCTCCTGCTCAACGACGGCGCGGGCGGCTCCTCGATCGAACAGCTGCGGCTGGCCGCGCAGTTCGGTCTGTCCGCCGTCGGCGGAGCCATGACCAAGAACTTCGACATCGTCGCGGTGGACCCCCGCGGCATCGGGCACAGTACGCCGATCCTGTGCGGGGAGGACCCCAAGCCGGCCGGAGTCAGTCACTTCCCCGAGAACCAGGCCGCCTACGACGCGCTCGCCCGCCACAACCGGGCCTTCGCCTCGGACTGCCTGCGCCGCAACGGCTCGCTCGTGGGGCAGGTCGATCTGACGAGCACCGCCAAGGACTTCGAAGCGGTCCGCATCGGGCTCGGCGAACGCCAGTTGAACTGGTACGGCATCCACTACAGCACCCTCCTCGGGCGCACCTACGCCAAGCTCCACCCCGGCAGACTGCGCACCATGGTCCTGGACACGGCGCTCGACGACACCACGGCACCGCTGAAACGCATCAAGGCAGAGGCGGCCACGGCCGAGACGGCGTTCAACCGCTTCGTCGCCTGGTGCGAGGCGTCGCAGAACTGTGCGCTGCACGGGAGGGACGTCGCGGCCGAGTACGACGCCCTGGTCGCCGCCGCCGACCGCGACCCGATCCCGGCCAAGGCACGGGCCCACAGACCGCTGACCGGAGAGGACATCAGAGAGGCCACCCAGGACTTCCTGAACGTCGTCTCCCCCGCCTGGTCGGAACTGGCGGGCGCCATCGTCAAGGCCACGGAGAAGAAGGACGCGGCCGACTTCACCAAGGGCCCGGACGCCGCGGACTTCACCCACGACCCGGACGACACGCTCGACCAGGTACAGGTGCAGGTGCCGGCCTGCCTGGACAACGCCCGCCCGGTGCGCACCTTCGCCCAACTCGCCGACCTGCAGAAGGATCTCGCCCGGATCTCTCCCCACCTGGGCGGCGCCGTACGCTCGTACAAGGCGCTCGCGGGCTGCCTCGGCTGGCCGGTCCCGGCCCGGCCGGTCAAGGCCGGCGCCCCCGTCCACGGCGCGCCGCCCACCTTGATCGTCCAGTCCACCCACCAGGCCCTCGCCCCCCACAGCGCGGGCGCGGCCATGGCGGCCCAACTGCCCGGCAGCGTCGTCCTCAGCCGAGAAGGCGACGACTACAGCATGTTCCTGGTCTCCCAGTGCGTCCGAGACGCCACCAACCACTACCTGACCACCCGAAAGCTGCCCGCCCCAGGCACCACCTGCACCGACTGAGTCCCGCTGCCGGATCTCCCCGCGCCGCCCGCCCCGGGGAGATCCGGCAGCCACACACCACGCTCAAGTAGCAGTCAGGCCGCCTCCGCACCCAACCGCGCACGATCAGACCAGCAGCTCAGGCGCCCTTCGAGGCCGGTTCGAGGATCGCGACGCACTCCACATGATGCGTCATGGGAAACAGATCGAACACCCGCAGCATCCGCACCCGATACCCCCCGTCCCGGAAGTACCCCAGATCCCGGGCCAACGCGGCCGGGTCGCAGGCCACGTAGGCGATTCTGCGGGCGGCGAGGGAGGTGAGGTGGTCGACGGTCTTGCGGCCGGCGCCTGCGCGTGGGGGGTCGAGGACGATGAGGTCGACCTCGGTGATGCCGGTGCGCGGGAGGACCGATTCGACCTTGCCCTGTTCGATGCGGACGCGGTCGAAGGCCGCGAGGTTGTGTCGGGCGTCCTCCACCGCGCGCTTGCCGGACTCGATGCCGAGGACCGCGCCCGTCTCGCCGAGGCGGTCGGCGAGGGCGCCGGCGAAGAGGCCGACGCCGCAGTACAGGTCGAGCGCGGTCTCGCCCTTGCGCGGCAGCAGGCCCTGCATGACCGCGGTCACCAGCGTGTCCGCGGCCTTGGGGTGGACCTGCCAGAAGCCGCCGCTGCCCACGCGGTACGTCCGCCCGTCCGCGCGTTCGCGCACGAAGGGGCGCCCGTGGACGCGGTGCACGCCCCCGTCCTTCTCCTCGACCCGCATCACCGACACCGGCCGGTCCAGTTCGACCAGCGGCAGGCGGGCGCCGGGGCGCGGGGTGAGGATGACCTGGCGGTCCTGGGAGCCGGTCGCCGCGATCGCCTCGACCGACGCCATCCCGGTCCAGTCCCGCTTCTCGACGCCCAGTTCGCTGACGCCCTCCGCGGCGATCATGCAGTGGTCGACGGGCTCCACCTCGTGCGAGCGGTGGCGGCGCAGTCCGGCGGCACCGGTCTCCTCGTCGACGGCGTACTGCACGCGCGTGCGCCACCGCGGGACCTGGCCCGCCGGGAGCTTGTCGCCCTCGGCCGGGACGACGGTGCCGTCCCAGCCCGCCTCCTCGGGGGTGAGGCCCGCGAGGCGCTGGAGCTGTTCGGCGACGACCTCGCCCTTCATGCGGCGCTGGGCGCCGGGCTTGGCGTGCTGCCAGTCGCAGCCGCCGCACCGGCCGGGGCCGGAGAAGGGACAGGGGGCCTCCACCCGGTCCTTGGACGCCTCGATCACCTCGACGGCGTCCGCGCGCAGGAAGCGGGCGCCCTCCTCGCCGTCGGTGACCCGCGCCCGCACCCGCTCGCCGGGCAGCGCGTGCCGGACGAAGAGCACCTGGCCCGCCTCGGTCCGGGCGATGCAGTGGCCGCCGTGGGCGACGGGGCCGACCTCGACCTCGTACTCCGCCCCCACCAGCGTCTTCGTCGGTTCTTGCGGCATGGCGGGGTGACTCCAGATACGAGACGGGGATACGGCCGGACAACAGCCCACCAGTCTACGTGGGTGCCGCCCGGCCGCCGACCACTCCGGCCGCCCCCTGCGTCAGCTCCGTCGACTCCGTCCGTCAGCTCCCGGAGGAGCCGTCCTCGGGCCCCGCCCCGGAGGCACCGGGCCCGCCCTGCGGCCCCGAGGCCCTCGACGTCCCCGACGCTCCCGCGGACCCGGAAGACCCGGACGGCTCGCCCGCCGCGGCTTCCTTGCCGCGACCGTGACCCGGGCCTTGGCCTTGGCCGTGGCCATGGCCATGGCCGTGGTGGTCCGCCGGACCGCGCCGCACCGCGCCCGGCGCGCTCCACTCCTGCCGCCTGCGGGCCCGCTGCTTCGCCGCCTCCGACGACTCCAGCTGGTACGGCACCGACGTCACCATCACGCCCGGCGTGAACAGCAGCCGGCCCTTGAGGCGCAGCGCGCTCTGGTTGTGCAGCAGGTGCTCGTACCAGTGCCCGACGACGTACTCGGGGATGATCACCGACACCGCGTCGCGCGGCGACTCGCGGCGCAGGCTCTTGACGTACTCGATGACCGGCCGGGTGACCTCGCGGTAGGGCGAGTCTAGGACCTTGAGGGGGACGTCGATGCCGCGCCGCTCCCACTCCGCGCGCAGCGCCTTCGTCTCGGTCGGGTCGACGTTGACGGTGAGCGCCTCCAGGGTGTCGGAGCGCATCAGCTTGGCGTAGGCGAGGGCGCGCAGCGTCGGGCGGTGGATCTTGGAGATCAGCAGCACCGAGTGGACGCGGGAGGGGCGGACGCTGTCCTCGCTGGGGCCGTCGGGGGCCGCGAGTTCGGCGGAGACACCGTCGTAGTGGCGGCGGATCGCGGTCATCACGCCGTAGAAGATGACCATGCCGAGGAGGGCGACCCAGGCGCCGTGGGTGAACTTGGTGACGAGGACGACGACGAGGACCAGGCCGGTGAAGAAGGCGCCGAAGGCGTTGATCGCGCGGGAGCGGACCATGTGGCGGCGCTTGGCCGGGTCGGTCTCGGTGGCCAGGTGGCGGTTCCAGTGGCGGACCATGCCGGTCTGGCTGAGCGTGAACGACACGAACACGCCGACGATGTACAGCTGGATCAGCCGGGTCGAGTCGGCGCCGTAGACCACGATCAGCAGGGTCGCCGCCCCGGCCAGCAGCACGATGCCGTTGGAGAACGCCAGGCGGTCGCCGCGGGTGTGGAGCTGGCGGGGCAGGTAGCGGTCCTGCGCGAGGATCGAGCCGAGGACGGGGAAACCGTTGTACGCGGTGTTCGCGGCCAGGAACAGCACCAGAGCGGTCGCCGCCGCGAGGACGACGAACAGGAAGCTGCCCTTGCCGAAGACGGCCTCGGCGACCTGGCTGATCACCGGGTTCTGGACGTAGTCCGAGCCGACCGCGGCGCCGTTCTTGAGGAGGTCGACGGCCGGGTACTCCGCCATCCGCACGTCGGTGACCAGGGCCAGCACGATGATGCCGCAGAACATGGTGACGGCCAGCAGGCCCATCGCCGCGAGCGTGGTCGCCGCGTTCTTCGACTTGGGCTTGCGGAAGGCGGGGACGCCGTTGGAGATCGCCTCCACGCCGGTCAGCGCGGCGCAGCCGGAGGAGAAGGCGCGCAGCAGCAGGAAGAGCAGGGCGAACCCGGCGAGGCCCTGGTGCTCGGCCTTGATCGTGTAGTCGGCGGTCGGCGCCCGCATCTCGTCGCCCAGCACCAGTCCGCGGAAGGCGCCCCACGCGATCATGATGAAGACGCCCGCGACGAACACGTACGTCGGGATCGCGAAGAGCTTGCCGGACTCCTTGACGCCGCGCAGGTTCATCAGCGTCAGCAGGATGACGACGGCGGCGGCGCAGGCCACCTTGTGCTCCACGACGAACGGGATCGCCGAACCGAGGTTCTCGATGCCGGAGGAGATGGAGACGGCGACGGTGAGGATGTAGTCGACGAGCAGGGCGCTCGCCACGGTGAGGCCGGCCTTGGCGCCGAGGTTGGTGTTGGCGACCTCGTAGTCGCCGCCGCCGCTCGGGTAGGCGTGGACGTTCTGCCGGTAGGAGGCGACCACGGTGAACATCAGCACGACCACGGCGAGCGCGATCCAGGGGCTGAAGTGGTAGGCCGACACGCCCGCGATGGACAGGACCAGCAGCACCTCCCCGGGCGCGTAGGCCACGGAGGACAGCGGGTCGGAAGCGAACACGGGAAGGGCGATGCGCTTCGGCAGGAGCGTTTCTCCGAGCCGATCACTGCGCAGTGCGCGCCCGATCAGAATGCGCTTGGGCACGTCGGTCAGTTTGGACACAACAGAGCATCGTAGGCCTTCGAACAGGGGATCGCCCACACTCCCCCGGGCTCGGGTCGGTCACAACGGATCCCGTGGGCCCCGCGGAGGGGTTCTGCGGGCCCCGCGGACCCGTGCCTGCCCTGCTCCGGCGCGGTGCGGGCGGGCCGCCGCCCGCCTCACGGGTGAAATCGGCCGAGCCGCTCGTGCGGATTCCGTGGCCGGGGCGTTCCGCGTGCCCGTGTCGGGACGATCGCCGTGCTCATATGAGGATTCCGCCGCGCCCCGGAACCCCTGGGGCGTACCCGCCCCTCTTCCTCCCCGGAGCCGCCACCATGCACCTCAACCCCGAGCTGATCGGCGCCGTCGGCGCCCTCGTCGGAGTCGGCGTCCTGGCCCTGCTCAGCGTCTGGAGCATCAGCCGCCGCTGAACCCGCACCGGGTGCACGGGGGTGCCCTCCGCCGACCGCGCGTGTGTAGCTTGGTCGGCGGTCTGAGACCCTGTTCAAGCCAAGCAAGCAAGTTCTGACCTCGGAAGGACGGTCGTGCACATC
Organism: Streptomyces sp. NPDC091281; assembly: GCF_044757425.1. Classification (NCBI taxonomy): domain Bacteria; kingdom Bacillati; phylum Actinomycetota; class Actinomycetes; order Kitasatosporales; family Streptomycetaceae; genus Streptomyces; species Streptomyces sp. NPDC091281. The sequence goes on from NZ_JBIVUY010000010.1 coordinate 155,307, forward strand.
GTCATCATGGGCTGCGGCAGAGTGGGTTCCGCTCTCGCCCAGACCCTGGAGCAGCAGGGGCACACGGTCGCCGTGATCGACCAGGACCCCACCGCCTTCCGACGTCTTGGCTCCTCGTTCGGCGGCCGCCGGGTCACCGGGGTCGGCTTCGACCAGGACACCCTGCGCGAGGCGGGCATCGAGGAGGCCGGCGCGTTCGCCGCCGTCTCCAGCGGCGACAACTCCAACATCATCGCCGCCCGGGTGGCCCGCGAGATGTTCGGCATCGAGAACGTCGCCGCCCGCATCTACGACCCCCGCCGCGCCGAGGTCTACCAGCGCCTGGGCATCCCGACCGTGGCCACCGTCCGCTGGACGGCCGACCAGATGCTGCGCCGTCTGCTGCCCTCGGGCTCGGAGCCGCTGTGGCGTGATCCGACCGGTGGGGTGCAGCTCGCCGAGGTGCACGCCTCCGACGCCTGGGTCGGCCGCAAGATCAGCAGCCTCCAGGAGGAGACCGGTGTCCGCGTCGCGTTCCTGACCCGGCTCGGCGAGGCGATCCTGCCCACCTCGCAGACGGTGCTCCAGGAGGGCGACCTCGTGCATGTGATGATGCGCAGCGACGAGGTCGAGAAGGTCGAGGCCTCGTTCGCCGAGGGCCCGAAGGAAGGCGGTCAGTGATGAGGGTCGCCATTGCCGGGGCCGGTGCTGTGGGCCGCTCGATCGCGGGCGAGCTGCTGGAGAACGGCCACGAGATCCTGCTGATCGACAAGGCGCCGACGGCCATCTCGGTCGAGCGCGTCCCGCAGGCGGAGTGGCTGCTCGCCGACGCCTGCGAGATCACCTCCCTCGACGAGGCGGCGCTCCAGCGCTGCAACGTCGTGATCGCCGCGACCGGCGACGACAAGGTCAACCTGGTCGTCTCGCTGCTCGCGAAGACGGAGTACGGCGTCCCGCGCGTCGTCGCCCGCGTCAACAACCCGAAGAACGAGTGGCTCTTCAACGAGTCCTGGGGTGTGGACGTCGCCGTGTCCACGCCGCGTCTGATGTCGGCCCTGGTCGAGGAGGCGGTGAGCGTCGGCGACCTGGTCCGCCTGCTGCGCTTCAGCCACGGCGACGCCAACCTGGTGGAGCTGACCCTGCCCGAGGAGTCGGCGCTGGCCGGTACCCAGGTCGGGGACGTGGAGTGGCCGGAGGACACCACGCTGGTCACCATCATCCGTGGCACGCGCGTCCTGACGCCGTCCCGCGAGGACTCCCTGGAGGCCGGTGACGAACTGCTCTTCGTGGCCGCCCAGGCCCGCGAGGAGCAGCTGGAGGACCTGCTGTCGGTCCGCCGCACCGACGCGGGCTGAGACGCTCCCGCCGTGGTCCGCCGACGCGTGATCCGCTGGGGCGTGATCCGCTGACGTCGATGGGGCGCCCGGAGATCTCCGGGCGCCCCATCGGCACACCTACAGTCGAACGGGCCGAAAGGCCCTGCGGCCAGGCCCGGCCCTGCGGCCCGGCCCAGCTGTCGGCGAGCCTAGCGGCGGTGCCGTCCGCCGGTCGTGTCCGTGCGACCGGTCTGCTCGGGGGTGTACGCCGTCGTACCGGGTGTCCCGGCGGTCTCGGCACCGGTCGCGCCGGTCGCGCCTGTCCCGGCGCGCTCCGCGGCCAGGGCCTCCTTGCGTGCCTCCTCGGCCTTCTCCTCCGCCTCCATCTCCGCGAACACGTCGATGGGCGCCGGAGCCTTCGCGAGGAAGACCCAGGTCAGCCAGACGGCGAGCAGGAACGGCGGGATCTTCAGGGCGACCAGGACCCAGCCGAGCTGGGTGGTGTCGGCCCACCAGTACAGCGGGAAGAGGATCGCGCACTTGGCGAGCAGGATCAGGCCCCACGCGTAACTGGCCTTGGCGTACGCCTTCTTGCGGCCGGGGTTGCGGGTGCGCCAGGAGAGGTTCTCCTTGAAGACCGGGCCGAGGATCAGCCCGAGCAGCGGCACCCCGCACAGGGTCGTGATGATGTACGCCAACGCCAGGCCCAGTGTGTAGAGCATGCCGGGCAGGTAGAAGTCCTTGGCGTTGCCCGTCATCATCGCGAAGACGACACCGAAGGCGACACCGAAGACGCCGCTGAAGGCGTGCTTGACGGTGTCCTTCATGGCGAGCCGGATCACGACCAGGACCAGCGAGACCGCCAGCGCGGCGATCGCCGACATGTGGAGGTCCTTGTTGATCGTGTAGATCGTGACGAAGAGGAGGCCGGGCACCACCGTCTCGACCATGCCCCGGACGCCGCCGAAGGCCTCGAACAGCGCGGCTTCCGTCACCGCCCGCGCGTCCTCGTCCTGCTGGGTGTCCTGGGTCGGCTTGTCGAGCGACGTCACCGGCTACTCCCTACCGAGGGGTCTCAGTTCGTACTTCGGGTTGAACAGCACCCGGCGGCCCCGGCTCATCGAGATACGGCCCGATGCGATGAGCTTGCGCCCCGGTTCTATGCCCACGATGGAGCGTCTGCCCAGCCACACCACGTCCAGTGCGGCGGAACCGTCGAAGAGTTCGGCCTCCAGGGCGGGGACTCCGGCGCGCGGCCGCAGGGTGACCGTGCGCAAGGTACCAGTAACCGTCACGATCTGGCGGTCCCGGCAGTCTCCGATCCGTACGCAGCCGGCGGTGGCGGCGTCCTCCCGCAGTTCCTCGGACTCCAGGTCCTCCTGGGACGAGGAGAGCCGATCGAGCATGCGCCGGAACCGGCCCACCGGCTTCTCGGAACGAGAAACAGCACTCATGTCTGAAGGGTACCGGGAGGGCCCGACACGCCGACACGCGCGGGCCGCCCCCGCCGGTGCCCCGCCACGGCCCTGCCGCTGCCCTCCCGGGGTCGTGCCGCGCCGTGCTGCGCTTCTGCCCTCCGTGCGGCTACCGCTCGAACCTGTATCCCATTCCCGGCTCGGTGATGAAGTGCCGTGGATGGGAGGGGTCGGCCTCCAGCTTTCTTCGCAGTTGCGCCATGTACACCCGCAGGTAGTTGGTCTCCGTGCCGTACGACGGTCCCCAGACTTCCTGGAGCAGTTGCTTCTGGCTGACCAGGCGGCCGGTGTTGCGGACCAGGACTTCCAGCAGGTGCCATTCGGTGGGGGTCAGCCGGACGTCGCGGCCGTCCCGGTTGACCTTCTTGGCGACCAGGTCGACGGTGAAGCCGTCGGTCTCCACCAGGACCTCGTCCTCGCCGCCGCCCGCCGGTTCGGCCCGGCGGACGGCCGCCCGCAGCCGGGCCAGCAGTTCGTCCATGCCGAAGGGCTTGGTCACGTAGTCGTCGGCGCCCGCGTCGAGTGCCTCGACCTTCTCGTCCGAGGAGTGCCGGGCGGACAGCACCAGGATCGGCACCCTGGTCCAGCCGCGCAGCCCCTTGATCACCTCGACGCCGTCCATGTCGGGCAGTCCCAGATCCAGGACGACCACGTCCGGGTGACGGGCGGCGGCGAGCTGGAGCGCGGTGGCGCCGTCGTGGGCGGCGTCGACCTCGTACTTGCGGGCCTTGAGGTTGATCACGAGCGCGCGCACGATCTGCGGCTCGTCGTCGATCACGAGCACCCTGGTGGCGCTCGGCTGCGGGGCCGCCCCGGTCGGGGTCATGAGGCCTGCCTTTCAGGTCGTGCGGGGTGCTGCGGGGGCGTGGCGCCGGAGGCGCGGGAGCCGGGACTCCCGCCGGTCGCCTCGCCCTCGGCCGCTGCCCCCGTGGACGGGTCCGCCGACGAGTCCTCGGGCGGCAGCGGACCCGCCGGCTCCGCTCCCGCCGCCGGGACGGTCAGCACCATCGTCAGTCCGCCGCCCGGGGTGTCCTCGGCGGTCAGCGTGCCGGACATGGCCTCGGCGAAGCCGCGCGCTACCGCGAGGCCCAGTCCGACCCCGGCGCCCCGGGGAGCGTCACCGTACCGCTGGAAGGGCGCGAAGATCTTCTCCTTCGCCGCGTCGGGGACGCCCGGCCCCCGGTCCACGACCCGCACCTCGACGCGGTCGGCGAGCGCGCTGGCCGCGACGAATACCGGGACGCCCTGCGGGCTGTACTTGACGGCGTTCTCCACCAGGTTGGCCACCGACCGCTCCAGCAGACCGGCGTCCACGGCGACCATGGGCAGGGTCTCGGGGATGTCCAGCTCCACGCTGTCCTCGGGGACCCCGCCCAGCGCCATCGGCACGACCTCGTCCACGTCGATCTCCCGGATGATCGGGGTGACCGTGCCGGTCTGGAGCCGGGACATGTCGAGGAGGTTCCCCACCAGGTGGTCGAGGCGGTCGGCGCCGTCCTCGATGGCCTCCAGCAGCTCGGCCTCGTCCTCGGGCGACCACTCCACGTCGTCGGAGCGCAGGGAGGACACCGACGCCTTGATCCCGGCCAGCGGGGTGCGCAGGTCGTGGCTGACGGCGGCGAGCAGGGCGGTGCGTATCCGGTTGCCCTCGGCGAGGGCGCGTGCCTGCTCGGCCTCCGCCTGGAGGCGGCGCCGGTCCAGCACGACCGCCGCCTGGGCGGCGAACGCGGCCAGCACCCGCCGGTCCTCGGCGGGCAGCACCCGGCCGGTCAGGGCGAGGGCGAGGTGGTCCCCGACGGGTACGTCCACGTCGGCGTCCTCGGGCCGCCCGACCGGGGGGCCGACACCGACCCGGCCCGCGCAGGCCCAGGGGCCCCGGTCGCCCTGCCGTTCCAGCAGGGCCGCCGACTCCATGCCGAAGATCTCGCGGACCCGGTCGAGCAGCGCCTCCAGGCTGGTCTCGCCTCTGAGCACGTTGCCCGCGAGGTAGGAGAGGATCTCCGACTCGGCGCGCAGTCTCGCCGCCTGGTGGGTGCGCCGGGCGGCGAGGTCCACCACGGACGCGACGGACACCGCGACCCCGACGAAGATCACGATGGCGACGAGGTTCTTCGGGTCGGCGATCGTCCAGTGGTGCACGGGCGGTGTGTAGAAGTAGTTCAGGAGCAGCGACCCGAGGGCGGCCGAGGCGAGCGCCGGGAGCAGCCCGCCGAGCAGAGCGGCCGCCACGGTGACCGTCAGGAACAGCAGCACGTCGTTGGCGAGGCCGAGGTGGACGGTGCTGAGGAGCAGCGCCATCAGCACGGGTCCGGCCAGGCCGACCGCCCAGCCCCAGACGATGCGGGCCCGCCCGAGGCGGGCGCCCCGGGCCACCGGGAGGCCCCGCCCCTTGGCGACCTCGTCGTGGGTGACGATGTGCACGTCGAGGTCCGGTCCCGACTCGCGGGCGACGGTGGCGCCGACGCCCGGCCCGAACACGTACTGCCAGGCCTTGCGGCGGGAGGAGCCCAGGATGATCTGGGTGGCGTTGGCTCCGCGGGCGAAGTCGAGCAGCGCGGCCGGTATGTCGTCGCCGACGACGTGGTGGAAGGTGCCGCCGAGGTCCTCGACCAGGGTGCGCTGGACGGCCAGCTCCTTGGGTGAGGCGGCGGTGAGTCCGTCGCTGCGCGCTATGTAGACGGCGAGGACCTCGCCGCCCGCGCCCTTCTCGGCCAGTCGGGCCGCCCGCCGGATGAGGGTGCGCCCCTCGGGACCGCCGGTCAGTCCGACCACGATGCGTTCGCGGGAGCCCCAGATCGCGGAGACGCGGTGCTCGGTGCGGTACTGCTTCAGGTAGGCGTCGACCCGGTCGGCGACCCACAGCAGCGCCAGCTCGCGCAGGGCGGTGAGGTTGCCCGGCCGGAAGTAGTTGGACAGGGCGGCGTCCACCTTGTCGGGGGCGTAGATGTTGCCGTGGGCCATGCGGCGGCGCAGGGCCTCCGGTGACATGTCGACCAGCTCGATCTGGTCGGCGCGGCGGACGAACTCGTCCGGGACGGTCTCCTGCTGCCGGACCCCGGTGATCTTCTCGACGACGTCGCCGAGGGACTCCAGGTGCTGGATGTTGACGGTGGACAGGACGTCGATGCCGGCCGCGAGCAGGTCCTCCACGTCCTGCCAGCGTTTGGCGTTGCGGGAGCCCGGGACGTTGGTGTGGGCCAGTTCGTCCACCAGGGCGACCTGGGGGCGGCGGGCGAGGACCGCGTCGACGTCCATCTCGGTGAAGGAGCCGCCGCGGTACTCCAGGGTGCGGCGCGGAACCTCCTCCAGGCCGTGCAGCATCACCTCGGTGCGGGGCCTGCCGTGGTGCTCGACGAAGCCCACCACGCAGTCCGTGCCCCGCTCCACCCGGCGGTGGGCCTCGGAGAGCATGGCGTAGGTCTTGCCCACGCCCGGGGCCGCGCCGAGGTGGATTCGAAGCTTGCCGCGTGCCATGGCCTCATTGTCTTCCCGTGACTGCTGTGTACGCAGCGTCGACCCTACGACCGGGGGCGGGGACAAAGAGGACGAGAGGGAGGGCCCGGGGCGCCTTTGACGCAACCCTGACGCGGTGGGTCCCGACGGCGGGTGTCCGCAGGTCGTCCCGGCCATGGGCCCTCCCCCTCGCTCGTGCCGAAGTGCTTCCTTCTCACCCCTTCATCGGACGGGCCCCCTCGATCGGTTCACACCGGCACGGACTTTCTCGGCTCGGGCCTCCTCGGCTTACGCCACACTTCCCTGGCTCAAGCCACACTTGCCCGGCTCACGCCGTGCACGCCGGTTCACACCGTGCTGTCCCCGTGGGTCAGCGTCTCCCAGGCGACGAAGAGGTTGTTGGTGCCGGACGGGCGGTTCTGCTGGGTGAGCGTCTGGGTGTTGGTCATCGCGATGCCGAGGCGGTTGTGCAGGGCGTTGTAGCCGACCTCGGTGATCGGGCCGAGGCCGAGGGTGAGGGAGCCGCCGCAGAGCCAGCCGGGCACGGCGGTGCCGAGCTGGTACTTGGCGTGGAAGCCGAGCCCGTGGCGCAGCCGCTCGCCGACGTCGGTGCCGTAGAGGTCCTGGCCCTGGATGCGGCTGGTCTCGGCGATGTGGGAGATCGCGGAGAGGCCGTACCCGGTGTGGGTGAAGTCGCGGCAGGTCTCCTGGCTGATGCCGTCGACGAAGGTGGACTGGCCCTGCCAGTACGAGACGATCTTGTCGCGGGTGTTGAGGTTCTGGCTGGGGACGGTCTTGGGCAGGGCGCCGTCGGAGGCGAGGTAGACGTAGGCGGCGGTGCGGGTGCGGAACCGGGCCATGGCGCGGTCGTAGGCGGACTTGTCCTCCAGGAAGACCGCGATGCCGACGGCGGCCTCCATCATCGACAGTTCCCAGTTGCCGTTGGAGTTGGAGCCGTTGATGACCTTCGGCAGGTAGACGTCGCGCAGCATGGTGGAGAAGCGGCCGGAGTTGGCCCAGCTCCCGGTGTACGTGTACTTGATGATCTCGGCGGCCTTGGGCCAGGAGGAGCCGGCCCAGCCGGTCTGGAGCGGGGCATTGCTGTTGGTGTGGTCGCGGATCGTCGCGGACCAGGCGTCCATGAGCTGGATCGACTTGCGCGCGTACCGCTCGTCGCGGGTGATGTACCAGGCCAGGGCCGTGGTGTAGGCGGCGATCGCGTCCTCGCGCTCGTCGGTGCAGCCGTTGTTGGGGTTGGAGTAGGAGCCGCACTCCACGACCGCGCGGGGCTTGGGGGTGCGGTTGAGATCGGCGTACTTGCTGGCGAGCATCCGGTCGTAGGCGCCCTTCCACGGCTGGGCGCCCGCGTTGACGCGGCCCCGCGTGAAGTCGAGCTGGGCCCGGGAGACGGTGACGCCGGGGTGGACGAAGGTGGCGGGGGCGGCTTCCGCGCGGGTGACCGCGGGGGCGGCGAGGGTGCCCAGGAGCAGGGCGGTGACGGTCACCAGGAGGGGGGTTCGACGCACAGCGACTCCGTTCTCGTTCTTGTATGTGAACACAGAGCGCCCTTATGAATGAGGCGTTGAGCGGAGACCGTAGGTACAGACCAATCCGGCGTCAAGAGGCCGCGCAGCGCGAAGGGCCGTACCCCGAGGGGGGTACGGCCCTTTCGTGCCTGGTCGGCCGCGCCTCACGGACGGCCGGATTCCGGGTCGTTCAGCGGACCTCGGTGATCTCCGGTCCGCGCTGGAGCTGGCCCATGCCGCCGGAGAAGCGGGAGCCCGCCTCCTCGGTCTGCACGCCCTCGGGAACCATCTGGGCGTCGTTGGGCAGCTTCAGGACGATCGGGTCGCGCGGGGCCATCGGGCCCTCGCCGCGGACCACGACCGTGTCGCGGAAGATCTGCTCCAGCAGCCCGGCGGCCTGCGGCTGCACCGCGCCCTGTCCCGAGATCACCCCGCGCAGGAACCAGCGGGGGCCGTCCACGCCGACGAACCGCACGACGTGGAAGCCGCCCGTGCCGTCCGGGAGCTGGACGGGCACCTGGGCCCGCAGTTCCCAGCCCAGCGGGCCCTCGACCTCGTCGATGATGCCACCCTGCTGGGTGATGCCGGAGCCGATCTCCTCGCGCACCTCGCCCCAGATGCCCTCGCGCTTGGGAGCGGCGAAGGCCTGGAGCTGGATGGCGCTGTCGCGCAGCACGACGGTGGCCGCGACGATCGCGTCGCCCGCGACCTCGACCCGCAGCTCCATGCCGTCGACTCCGGGCACGAAGATGCCGCCCAGGTCCACGCGGCCCTCGGCGGGGTCGCGCACCTCGGTGCTGTCCCAGGGCCCGTCGGGCCGCGGCTCCGGTTCGAGCCGTACGCGCTCGCGCGTGCCCTCGGTGTCGTCCGCCTCAGTGTCGACGCTGTCGACGACCTGCTCGGCCTCGCCGGCCGCGTCCTCGGCGGCACCCTTCTTGTTGCGACGTCCGAACACGTCACTGTCCTTCCCGGTCGGATACGACCGAAGCGTATCGATTCCCACCCGTCGCGCCGCCCACGGCGGCCTGACCGTTTGTGCCGCTTCCGGCGCCCACGGCGGCATGGCCACCGGTGGACCCGAAGCCCCCCTCGGCCCGTGCCGAGCCGGGAAGTTCCGCGACCTCCTGGAAGCGGACCCTCTCGACCTGCTGGACAACCAGTTGGGCAATCCGGTCGAAGCGCTCGAACCGCACGGACTCGCGCGGGTCGAGATTCACCACGATCACCTTGATCTCCCCACGGTACCCGGCATCAACCGTCCCCGGGGCATTCACGAGGGCGACGCCGCAGCGGGCGGCCAGCCCCGACCGGGGATGCACGAAGGCCGCGTACCCCTCGGGGAGGGCGATCGACACCCCCGTGGGCAGCACGGCCCGCTCCCCCGGCGCCAGTTCCCGGCTCTCGGTGGTCCGCAGATCGGCGCCCGCGTCCCCGGGCTGCGCGTACGTCGGAAGCGGTACGTCCGGATCGACGCGGCGGATCAGCACGGGCAGCGGCTCGCGCGCCGCGAAGGGCGCGGCGGGGCGGGCGGGGGGCTCGGCGGTCACGGGTTCACCTCGAAGGCGCGGGTACGGCGGATCTGGTCGGGGTCGCTCATCGCGGCCTTGATCTCCTCCTCGCGGCCGTGGCTCACGAAGTGCTCGACGGCGACCTCGACGAAGAGCGCGTCGGCGCGGACGGCCACGGGGCCCCGCGGTCCGCCGATCCGGCCGGTGGCGGTCGAGTAGATCTTGCGTCCGGCGACCGCTGTGACCTCGGCGGCGAGGTGCAGCGTCGTGCCGACCGGTACGGGCCGCACGAAGTCCGTCTCCAGCCGCCCGGTGACGGCGATGGTGCGCAGCAGCCAGTTCAGGGAGCCGAGGGTCTCGTCGAGCGCGGCGGCCAGGACGCCGCCGTGGGCGAGGCCGGGTGCCCCCTGGTGGGCGGGCTGGACGGTGAACTCGGCGGTGACGGTCACGCCCTCCCCGGCACGCGACTCCAGATGCAGCCCGTGGGGCTGTTCTCCGCCACATCCGAAACAGTGTTCGTAGTGGGCGCCGAGCGGCTCGCCGGGGGCGGGTGCGTCGGGGTGCCGGGCCGGTTTCACGGCGTCGGCCGGAGGCTCAAGAGCTGCGGAAGTACGACTCACAGCGGGAGACCTTACCCGCCCGCCCTGTGGCCGCCGCCACCTCGTCGGAGGGCGTCGCGCGCACCGCTCCGGAGGGCGTCGTACGCGGGCCGACCCTGGCCCCCGCGGTACCGGGGCAGCGTGCCAAGCTTGGACGTATGCAGCTCTCCGCCGGCCCGTACGAAGAACGTCTCACCGCGCCCCGTTCATGGTGGCTGATCTCGTTCCTCGTGGGCGTCTCGTTCGCCCTGATCCTGCTGCCCTTCGGCACGCTGCCGCTGCTGGGCGGCCTGGTCGGCGGCACCGCCGTGGCGGCCGTGGCCGCCAGTGCCTACGGCTCCCTGCGCATCCGTGTCGTCGGTGACGCCCTGATCGCGGGCGAGGCGAAGATCCCGGTGGCGGCGCTGGGCGAGGCCGAGGTGCTGGACGCGGAGGAGGCGCGCGCCTGGCGCACGTACAAGGCCGACACCCGGGCCTTCCTGCTGCTGCGCTCCTACATCCCGACCGCGCTGCGGGTCGAGGTCACCGACCCGGCGGACCCGACGCCGTACCTGTACCTGTCGACGCGTGAGCCCGAGCGGCTGGCCGAGGCGCTGCGCGCGGCGCGGGAGAGCACGGCGGCGCAGGCGGAGTCGTAGTCCGCCCGAAGGTCGCTTCCCCCGCTCTCGGCTTTCGGGTCAGTGACCGGGGTCCGGGAAGTGCTCGCCCGTGGGCAGCGGCAGCGGGTCGTCAGGTTTCTCCAGCGGGGGCTGCGCGGGCAGCGCGTCCCACGGCACCTGGAGCTTGCGGAGGTCGTTCCTGACCTTCCCGGCGAGCTTCTTGGTGTCGCGGCGGTTCATCATCGCGCCGACGGCGGCGCCCACCAGGAACGGCATCAGGTTCGGCAGGTCGCGGACCATGCGCTTCATGATCTGCTGCCGCAGCTCGCGCTTCATCTGGCCGCCGAGGGCGGCGTTGATCGAGGCGGGCTTGAGGACGTCCACGCCCCGCTCGCCCGACCAGGAGCGCAGATACGCGGTGCTGCGTTCGACGAGGTTGCCCGCGGGCCGTACGCCGTAGACCTCGTGGAGTTCGGCGATCAGCTTCAGTTCGATCGCGGCGACGCCGGTGATCTCCGCGGCGATCTCGGCGGGCATCGCCGGTGGCACGGGCAGCATGGCCGCCGCGCCGACGCCCGCGCCGACCGTGGAGGTGGCGTTGGCCGCGCCCGCGACGAGTTTGTCGGCGAGCTGCTCCGGTCCGAGGCCGGGGAACTGCCGACGGAGCGTCGCCAGGTCCCGGACGGGCACCCGGGGCGCCATCTCGATGATCCGGTCGGCGAGATGCGCGACGCCCGCCCTGGCGCGGCTGCCGCCCTTGCGGACGCCTTCCCGGGCCAGGTCGACGGCCTTGTCGCGGATCACCGCGGCCCGTCGCCGCGCGACGGGCGCGGCGACCGGCGCCGGGAGGTCACCCCGGCCACCCGCTTCGAGCGAGGCCGATCCCCCGGGGAGTTCTCCCCGAGCGGATGAGCCCCGCTCGTCGTCACGCACGCCGTGAGGGCCTTCGGAGGGCCCCTTGTCCGCTCCCAGGGGGAAGCGGCGCTTCCGGGGAGGGGTCGAGCCAGTCACGGCCGACCCGCCCTCAGTCGCAGTCGCGGCAGATCGGCTGGCCGTTCTTCTCGCGGGCCAGCTGGCTGCGGTGGTGGACCAGGAAGCAGCTCATGCAAGTGAACTCGTCCTGCTGCTTCGGCAGGACCCGGACGGCAAGCTCCTCGTTGGAGAGGTCTGCTCCGGGAAGCTCCAGGCCCTCCGCGGCCTCGAACTCGTCGACGTCCACGGCCGAGGCGGACTTGTCGTTCCGCCGGGCCTTCAGCTCCTCAAGACTGTCCGAGTCGACGTCGTCATCGGTCTTGCGTGGGGTGTCGTAATCGGTTGCCATTTCGCCTCTCCCCCTCTGGGTTTTTGCGGTGTCTCCAGCGCACGTAACGCGTGAGAGGCCGGACTTGTGCCCGCCTCGAGGCGGAGATTTTGCCTCACATCAAGGTCTGTTACTCAATCGACACCCAACCGGGGTCCTCACAGGTGATCGGGTTGGGCGGCGATCGGGACCGTACACGGTCCGAATGTCGCACTCCAAAGGCGCCTCACCGTGTACTTCCCGTGATCAGGACCCCCGAAAACCCGGAGCTTCCGGGCTTTCCGACGGCATTCATGATCACGGAGAGTGGATGGCTGGAAATTCGCCCTTGTGATCGATCACACATGGAGGTGCTCGGTCCGAGCCCTGAAAATTCCGCGCAAAGCGAACATCCCCGTGTGTGTCGGCGACATGATCTCAGAGAGGAAGGGTGACTCGCATCACGAGTCCTCCTCCCTCACGCGGCTGGGCCACGATATGCCCCCCGTGCGCCCGCGCCACCGACCGCACGATCGACAGCCCGAGCCCGACCCCCTTGTCACTGCCCGTCCGCTCCGTGCGCAGTCGCCGGAAGGGCTCGAAAAGATTGTCGATCTCGTACGCCGGGACGACCGGACCGGTGTTGGACACCACCAGGACCGCCTGGCCGTGCTGGATCTCGGTGGAGACCTCGACCCAGCCGTCCTCCGGCACGTTGTACCGCACGGCGTTCTGGAGGAGGTTCAGGGCGATGCGCTCCAGCAGGACGCCGTTGCCCTGGACGACTGCGGTCTCGCGCTTACCGCGGATCTCCACGCCCTTCGTCTCGGCCTCGCCGTTCACCTGGTCGACGGCCTGTCCGGCGACCTCCGCGAGGTCGACCGGCTTGCGCTCGACGATCTGGTTGTCGCTGCGCGCGAGGAGCAGCAGGCCCTCCACGAGCTGCTCGCTGCGCTCGTTGGTCGCCAGCAGCGTCTTGCCGAGCTGCTGGAGCTCCACCGGCGCCTCCGGGTCGGAGAGGTGCACCTCCAGGAGGGTCCGGTTGATCGCCAGCGGGGTGCGCAGCTCGTGCGAGGCGTTGCCGACGAACCGCTGCTGGGCGGTGAACGCGCGCTGGAGCCGCTCCAGCATGTCGTCGAAGGTGTCGGCCAGCTCCTTCAGCTCGTCGTCCGGCCCGTCCAGCTCGATCCGGCGGGAGAGGTCGGAGCCGGCCACGGAGCGCGCGATGCGCAGGATGCGGCCGAGCGGGGAGAGCACCCGGCCCGCCATGGCGTAGCCGAACGCGAAGGCGATCACGGCGAGCCCGAGGAGGGCCAGCAGCGAACGGCTCAGCAGGTCGTCCAGCGCGTGCTGGCGCTGCTGGCTGGCGCACTCGGCCATCGCCCGGTTCAGCTCGGTGGCCGTCGGCGAGCTGGGGAAGTTGCAGCTGTCGCTGGCTACCTGACCGGCGAGGATCCTGAACGGCAGCTCACTGCCGACGTTCAGGGCGTTCGCCGCGAGCAGGTAGATGATCGACAGCAGCAGGATGCCCGCGATGAGGAACATGCCGCCGTACAGCAGGGTGAGCCGTATGCGGATGGTCGGGCGGAGCCACGGGAACGGGGTCTGGGGCCTTCTGGGGTCCCAGGTCGGCTTGGGGGGCGCCTGGGGCGGCGCGGGGGTGGTGGCCACGGGTCAGATCCGGTAGCCGGAACCGGGGACGGTGACGATCACCGGCGGTTCGCCGAGCTTGCGGCGCAGGGTCATGACGGTGACCCGGACGACGTTGGTGAAGGGGTCGGTGTTCTCGTCCCAGGCCTTCTCCAGAAGCTGTTCGGCGGAGACGACGGCGCCCTCGCTGCGCATCAGGACCTCCAGGACGGCGAACTCCTTGGGGGCGAGCTGCACCTCCTTGCCGTCGCGGAACACCTCGCGGCGGTTGGGGTCGAGCTTGATGCCGGCGCGCTCCAGGACGGGCGGCAGCGGCACGCTGGTGCGGCGGCCGAGGGCGCGCACGCGCGCGATCAGCTCGCTGAAGGCGAACGGCTTGGGGAGATAGTCGTCGGCGCCGATCTCCAGTCCCTCGACGCGGTCGCTGACGTCGCCGGAGGCCGTGAGCATCAGCACGCGCGTGGGCATGCCGAGTTCGACGATCTTGCGGCAGACGTCGTCGCCGTGCACGAGGGGCAGGTCGCGGTCCAGGACGACCACGTCGTAGTCGTTGACGCCGATGCGTTCCAGGGCGGCCGCGCCGTCGTACACGACGTCGACGGCCATGGCCTCCCGGCGCAGTCCGGTGGCCACCGCATCGGCGAGCAGCTGCTCGTCCTCGACGACGAGTACGCGCACGTCGCTTGTCCTTCCTGTGTCCACCCGCTGTCCACCCGCGCGAGCGCTCGGTGGGCGCACGCGGGCAGGGGGGTTTCCGGTGAGTGTGTGTCTCCATCCTGCCCTTTTCGGCCGTAAGTCGGCGGTAAGACGACGGTGGGGCCCCTGAGAGACGGGTGTGAGACCCGGGAATGCCAGATTTTCTCGCCGGGTTGAGGTTTCTGAGGAAGAGAGCGGGGGGAGGACGGCTTTACACCCCGCGATCACGCTCTGCATGTGCCGCAGCACCATGCGGCACGTCACCTTCCGTTTGCCGCGGAGCGGGCGTGGGTGTCCGGCACCGTCGCCGCCCGGCCAGGGCAGCGCTGGGCACCCGCAAGAGACGTGATCGCCCCTTCCCAACCGGCACACCCCCGTGCCAACGACCCACGACCCAGGACGAGGGGGCGCAGCATGGACGCATTCACCGCAGGACTTCTGCAGCGCATAAGGGCGACCGAGACGGATCTGACGCGGGCTCGCGACGAGGGAGACGACTTCCTCGCCGAGGTGGAGCAGGCGGAACTCGACGACCTGCGGCGCCTCGCCGCCGAGCACGGCGTGGAGGTCGGCGCGACCAGCGTCTGAGCGGTTCGACGCACGACGGACGAGCGGTCCGAGCACTTTCCCGTACGCGCTTCTCCCGTACGACGCAGGGGCCCCGGCGAATCCAGCGCCGGGGCCTCCGCGCGTTCCCGGTCCCCAGGGGCGGGCGGTCGGGCGGGGTCAGTCGTGCCAGGCGCCGAAGTCCTCCAGGAGCCGCTGGAGGGGCTGGAAGACGCCGGGGGTGGCGGCGACCGTCAGCGCGTACGCGGGGCGCTCACCGGGGCGTCCACCGGTCAGGGCGCCCGCCTGCCGGGCGATGAGGTCGCCCGCCGCGAGGTCCCACGGGTGCAGTCCGCGCTCGTAGTAGCCGTCGAGGCGGCCGGCGGCCACGTCGCAGAGGTCCACGGCCGCGGAGCCGCCGCGCCGGATGTCCCGCAGCAGGGGGATCAGTCGTTGGGCCACGTCGGCCTGGTGGGTGCGGACGTCGGTGACGTAGTTGAAGCCGGTGGAGACCAGGGCCTGGTCGAGGGGGGCCGGGGGTCGGCAGGCGAGCGCGCGCTCGCCGTCCCGGTCGGCGGTGAGCCACGCGCCGCCGCCGCGGACCGCGCGGTAGGTCTCGCCGCGCATCGGTACGGCCACCACGCCGACGACGGTCTCGCCGTCCTGCTCGGCGGCGATGGAGACGGCCCAGGTGGGCAGGCCGTAGAGGTAGTTGACGGTGCCGTCCAGGGGGTCGATGACCCAGCGGACGCCGCTGGTGCCCTCGCTGGAGGCGCCCTCCTCGCCGAGGAAGCCGTCGTCGGGGCGCCGGTCGGAGATCAGGCCGGTGATCAGCTTCTCGGCCGCGATGTCCATCTCGGTGACGACGTCGATCGGGCTCGACTTGGTGGCGGCGACGGCCAGGTCGGCCGGGCGGCCGTCGCGCAGCAGTTCGCCCGCCCGGCGGGCGGCCTCCTCGGCCAGGGCGAGCAGGTCGGTGTGCAGGGGGTCGGTCACGGCGCTCCTCACGCGTACGGGCTGTCGACGCCCGCGGCGGCGGGCCGGGGGGCACGGGACGGGCAGCAGCCGACCGGGCACAGGTCGTGACTCGCGCCGAGGGAGCCCAGCGCGCAGGGCGTGACGTCCCGTCCGCTCTCGCCGGCGGCGCGTTCCAGGACCAGTTCGCGGATCGCGGCGGCGAAGCGCGGGTCGGCGCCGACGGTGGCGGAGCGGCGGACCGGCAGGCCCAGTTCGGCCGCGCGGGCGGTGGCCTCCGTGTCGAGGTCGTAGAGGACCTCCATGTGGTCGGAGACGAAGCCGATGGGGGCCATCACGACGGCCGGGGCACCGGCCGCGTGCCGCTCGTCCAGGTGGTCGCAGATGTCGGGCTCCAGCCAGGGGATGTGCGGGGCTCCGGAGCGGGACTGGTAGACGAGCTGCCAGGGGCGGTCGACGCCGGTGCGGGCGCGGACCGCGTCGGCGACCAGGCGGGCCACCTCCAGGTGCTGGGCGACGTAGGCGCCGCCGTCCCCGTGGTCGGCGGGGGTGCCGGAGGTGTCGGCGGCGGCCGTGGGGATGGAGTGGGTGGTGAAGGCGATCTGGGCGCCGTCGCGGACGTCCTCGGGGAGGTCGGCCAGGGAGCGGACCACGCCGTCGATCATCGGCTCCAGGAAGCCCGGGTGGTTGAAGTAGTGCCGCAGCTTGTCGACCTTCGGCACCGGCAGGCCCTCGGCCTCCAGGGCGGCCAGGGCGTCGGCGAGGTTCTCGCGGTACTGGCGGCAGCCGGAGTAGGAGGCGTACGCGCTGGTGGCGAGGACGAGGACGCGGCGGCGCCCGTCGGCGGTCATCTCGCGCAGGGTGTCCGTGAGGTAGGGCGCCCAGTTGCGGTTTCCCCAGTAGACCGGGAGGTCGAGGCCGTGGTCGGCGAAGTCCTTGCGCAGGGCGTCCAGCAGGGCGCGGTTCTGGTCGTTGATGGGGCTGACCCCGCCGAACAGGAAGTAGTGCTGACCGACTTCCTTGAGGCGTTCCTTGGGGATGCCGCGTCCCCGTGTCACGTTCTCCAGGAACGGGACCACGTCGTCCGGGCCCTCGGGGCCGCCGAAGGAGAGCAGGAGCAGGGCGTCGTAGGGGGTGGCATCGAGCGCGTCTGGCATACCTCCGATCCTGCCACCCGCCGCCCCCCCCCCCCCCCGCGCCCCCCCCCCGGGGGGGGGGGGGGGGGGGGGGGCCCCCCCCCCCCCCCCCCCCCCCCCCCCCCGCGCGCCCGGGGGGGGGGGGGGGGGTGGGGGGGGCCCCCCCCCCCGGCCCAGGCGGCGAGGGCGAGGAGCGCGCCGACGGCGGCCCGGCCGCCGGCCCCCCCCCCCCCCGCCCCCCCCGCCGCCCCCCCCCCCGCCCCCCCCCGGGGGGGTGGGGGAGGGGGGCGTCGGCGGCCCCTCATGTCCCGCGCGTCCCGCGCGCGTGGCCTGTACCGACCGGTGCGTTAGGGTTTGCCGACTCGTAAGCTGTATGGGTGCGTGTCACGCCTTACGGGCCCGCCGCGCACGCACCATGCCCCACCGAGCCCCCTCAGGACCCGCGCCCGCCCGCGCCCGCAGGGCTCGCAGAACCGCCGCAGGACCCCGCAGAACCTTCTGTACAGCCCAGTACAGCCCCTCGCGCCGCGCCGAGCCGTCGTACGCGCGCGTACGACCGGATCATCGGAGACCGCCGTGCCCAGCCCCTACCGCGCCCTGTTCGACGCCCCCGGCTCCAAGGGGTTCTCCGCCGCGGGCTTCATCGGCCGGATGCCGCTGTCGATGATGGGCATCGGCGTGGTGACGATGATCTCCCAGCTGACCGGGCGCTACGGCCTCGCGGGCGCGCTGTCCGCGACCATCGCGCTGTCGGCGGCGGTGCTCGGGCCGCAGATCTCCCGCCTGGTGGACCGGCTCGGGCAGCGCCGGGTGCTGCGTCCCGCGACCCTGGTGGCGCTCGCCGCGGGGGCCCTGCTGCTCCTGACCGCGCACTTCGGGTGGCCGGACTGGGTGCTGTTCGTGAGCGCGGCCGGGATCGGGGCGGTGCCCTCGCTGGGCGCGATGGTCCGGGCCCGGTGGGCGGCGCTGTACCGGGGCACCCCGCAACTGCACACCGCGTACTCCTTCGAGTCGGTGGTGGACGAGGTCTGCTTCATCTTCGGGCCGATCCTCTCCATCGGTCTGTCCACGGCCTGGTTCCCGGAGGCGGGGCCGCTGCTGGCGGCCGGGTTCCTGGCGGTCGGGGTCTTCTGGCTGACCGCGCAGCGCGCCACCGAGCCGGAACCCCACCCGCGCGCGCGGACGCGCGGTGACAGCGCGCTGCGCTCGCCGGGGCTCCAGGTGCTGGTGGCCACGTTCGCGGCGACCGGGACGATCTTCGGGGCCGTGGACGTGGTCACGGTGGCCTTCGCCGACGAGGAGGGCCGCAAGACGGCGGCGAGCCTGGTGCTGGCCCTCTACGCGGCGGGCTCGTGCGCGGCCGGGCTCGTCTTCGGCCTGCTGCGGCTCAAGGGTTCGGCGGAGCGGCGCTGGCTGCTGGGCGTGGTCATGATGGCCGTGAGTATGATCCCCCTCCTACTGGTCGGAAACTTGCCGTTTCTGGCCGTGGCGCTCTTCGTCGCGGGTCTCGCCATCGCTCCCACGATGATCACCACGATGTCCCTCATCGAAGAGCACGTACCACGCGCGCAGCTCACCGAGGGCATGACCTGGGTGAGCACCGGGCTCGCGGTCGGCATCGCGCTCGGCTCCTCGATCTCCGGGTGGGTCATCGACGCGGCCGGCGCGCGGGCGGGGTACGGGGTCCCGGCGGTGGCCGGGGCCGTCGCGGTCGCGGTCGGTTTCCTGGGGTACCGCCGGCTCAGCAGGCCGGCTCCGGGTCGGGGAGGCACCGTTGGGCAGCACAGCGAGCGGGAAGAACGGCACGTGGCGTAACTGGGGCGGCACGGTCTCCGCGCGTCCCGCGCGGGAGGTCACGCCCGCCTCCGTCGAGGAGCTGTCCGCGGCCGTGCGCCGGGCCGCCGAGGACGGTCTGACGGTCAAGGCGGTCGGTACGGGGCACTCGTTCACGTCGATCGCCGCGACGGACGGTGTGTTGATCCGCCCTCAACTGTTGACCGGGATCCGTGACATCGACCGGGAGTCCATGACGGTCACGGTGGAGGCGGGGACCCCGCTCAAGAGACTCAACCTGGCGCTGGCGCGCGAGGGGCTGTCGCTCACCAACATGGGCGACATCATGGAGCAGACGGTGTCCGGGGCGACCAGCACCGGCACCCACGGCACCGGCCGGGAGTCGGCGTCCATCGCCGCGCAGATCAAGGGCCTGGAACTGGTCACCGCGGACGGGTCGGTCCTGAACTGTTCGGAGAAGGAGAACCCGGAGGTCTTCGCGGCGGCCCGGATCGGCCTCGGCGCCCTGGGGATCGTCACCGCGCTCACCTTCGCCGTGGAACCGCTGTTCCTGCTCACCGCGCGCGAGGAGCCGATGCCTCTGGACCAGGTGCTCGCCGACTTCGACGCGCTGTGGGCGGAGAACGAGCACTTCGAGTTCTACTGGTTCCCGCACACCGGCAGCACCAACACCAAACGCAACAACCGCAGCGCGGGCCCCCGCAAGCCGGTGGGGCAGGTGGCGGGCTGGTTCGAGGACGAGTTCCTCTCCAACGGCGTGTTCCAGGCCGCACAGTGGGCCGGGCGCGCGGTGCCCCGTACGATCCCCGCGATCGCCAAGGTCTCCAGCCGGGCCCTGTCCGCGCGCACGTACACGGACATCCCCTACCGGGTCTACACCTCGCCGCGTCGGGTGCGGTTCGTGGAGATGGAGTACGCGGTGCCGCGCGCGGCGGTGACCGGGGCGCTGCGGGAGTTGCGGGCGATGGTCGAACGCTCTCCGCTGCGGATCAGCTTCCCGGTCGAGGTGCGCACCGCGCCCGCCGACGACATCACCCTGTCCACGGCCTCGGGCCGCGACACCGCGTACATCGCCGTCCACATGGTCAAGGGGACGCCCTACCAGGGGTACTTCACCGCCGCCGAGCGGATCTTCACCGCGCACGAGGGGCGGCCCCACTGGGGCAAGATCCACACCCGGGACGCGGAGTACTTCGCCGGGGTCTACCCGCGCTTCGCCGAGTTCACGGCGCTGCGGGACCGGCTGGACCCCGATCGGCTGTTCCAGAACGACTATCTGCGGAGGGTGCTGGGGGCGTAGCCGTCCCGCCGGGCGCGCGCGAGGTGCCGTCACCGCCGCTCCCGGCGTCGCCGCTCGCGCTCGGCGCGGGTGTCGGTTCCGTCGTACCGCTCGGGGTGCCGGGGTCGGCGGGGTCGCGGGACTCCGTGCCGCCGTCGTCGGCGCCGGACGAGGGCGGCGGCGTGGACGGGGACGGGCCGCCGGTGTCCGACGGGTCCTCCGACGAGGTCGAGGGCGACGGGGAGGCCGGTGCCGGGTCGGTGCCGCCGGAGGACGGTTCGCCGTCCCGGTCGGGGTCGCGGTCGGTCGATCCGCCGGACGAGGAGGGCGTGTTGTGCCCGGTGAGGGCGTCGCGGACGGTGGTGCCGGTGCCGCCGCCGAAGCTGCTCCCGGAGGCCAGCTCGTAGGTGGTGATGCCTGCCAGGGTGACGCCGAAGACGACGGCCGCCGCGGTCAGGGGCCGCCGTCGGCCCCGCACCCGCGCGCGGTGCACGGTCCCCGCGGAGTACGCGCCCGGTGGGGACGCGGTCGCCATGGTCGGCGCCGGGGTGGCCGCCGGCCGGTCTCGGCCGCGGGACCGGGAGGGGGGCCGCGCGCCTGGCGCCGTCCCCGATCGTGCCCCGGACGGGGCGCCCGCGTCGCGGAGTTGCTCGCCCGTGCGGCTGAACACGTGCTGGAAGACGGTGCCGCCGCAGGTGGCGACGACGCTCACCAGCCCCGCGCCGAGGATCGTCCCGTAGACACCGAAGTACGAGGCGAGTTTGGCGGCCACCACGGCGGCGACCGCGGCGCCCGCGACCTGAGGGACGCTCAGGTCGATCCGCGCGCGCTCCTTCGTCCCGTCCGTGGACTCCTCCTTCACCTCCTCTCCCCCGCTCGACTCCGCACCGACGTCCGGCTGTTCACGCATACCGGGGCCTTGCCTGCCTTTCCCGTACTTGATCGACTTCCGGGATCTGATCCCTCATCCGTACGAGAAGGGGACGTACGGGCGAAATCGATAGTTCCGATTACGGCGGTTACGTGAAGTACGCCACTTTCAAGATCGTCGAAATCGCCTGCCGGACCGCCAAGTCGCACCTGGCGGCAGAAGTTGGGCGGCGCGCCAATCCACGCACGTGGCCCGAATGGAGTACTGTTGCGAGCCCTGGGTCCGGTCTCCCATCAGGGCGTCCGGAGCCTTTGCTGGACCGCCAGGAGGGGCTAGTTGCACAGGGTGACGACATCGGTCACTCAGCGTGGCGAATAAGTAACCGTGCCATAACGGCGATCAAGGGCTCGTGCCCGACACGCCGGGCAACTCGGCAAGGTTGTGGCAGGCTGCACCCGGGCAGGCCACACTCGACTAGCGGAAGCAGCGACGCACGTGACGTCGGCAGGCACCACCCGGGAGGTCCCCATGCCCGAACTGCGTGTCGTGGCCGTCTCGAATGACGGCACACGGCTGGTGCTGAAGGCTGCGGACAGCACGGAGTACACCCTTCCGATTGACGAGCGGCTGCGCGCCGCCGTCCGCGGTGACCGTCCCCGCCTCGGCCAGATCGAGATCGAGGTGGAGAGCCATCTCCGCCCCCGCGACATCCAGGCACGTATACGCGCGGGCGCGACGGCGGAAGAGGTCGCCCAGATGGCGGGCATCCCCGTCGACCGCGTACGCCGCTTCGAGGGCCCGGTGCTGGCCGAGCGCGCGTTCATGGCCGAGCGCGCGCGCAAGACGCCCGTCCGGCGGCCCGGGGAGAACGCCGGGCCGCAGCTCGGTGAGGCCGTGCAGGAGCGGCTGACGCTGCGCGGCGCCGAGAAGGAGACCGTCCAGTGGGACTCCTGGCGCCGGGACGACGGCACCTGGGAGGTCCTGCTCGTCTACCTGGTCGCGGGCGAACCGCACTCGGCGAGCTGGACGTACGATCCGCCGCGCCGTCTCGTCCAGGCCGTCGACGACGAGGCGCGCTCACTGATCGGCGAGTCCGACGACCTCGCCGCGCCCGAGCCCAGCTTCCCGTTCGTGCCGCGCATCGCACGGCTGCCGCGCGACCGGGGCATGGACCGCGCGCTCGACCGGCCGAGCCTGCCCGCCGCGCCCGACCCGGCCGAGGAGAGCGGTGCCGAACGCGAACGGGACTCGCTGACCAGCCTGTTGGAGGCGGTGCCGAGCTTCCGCGGCGACATGGTCGTCCCCGACCTGCCCGTCGAGGAGCCGGAGGAGCCCGGCGAGGAGCCGGAGGCGGAGGAGCCGCCCGCGCCCGCCGCGTCCGCCGGATCGGCCTACGCCGACGTCCTGATGCCGCGTTCCGTCGGCAGCCACCGGGACCGGCTCGTCGGGTCCACGGACCGTCAGGCCGAGGCCGACGGCGTCCGCCCCGGACGCCGGGCCGCGGTGCCGAGCTGGGACGAGATCGTCTTCGGCACACGGCGCAAGAAGCAGGAGTAGGCAGGCACAGGAGCGACGACGAAGCGGCCGCACCCCGGCGAAAGGGTGCGGCCGTTTCGCGCTGCCCGCTTCGGGCTGCGCCGCGTGGTCGTGCGTCACCCCGCGCGCGCCCACGTCGCGCACGGGTCACGCGCGTGTGGGGTGTTACCGGGGGTCGGGGCCGACGGCGACCGGGCGGGACGGGTCCGAGGACCACTCCGACCAGGAACCGACGTACAGCGCCGCCGGGATGCCCGCCACGGCCAGCGCCAGGACCTCGTGGGCGCCGGAGACGCCCGAACCGCAGTACACGCCCACCTCGGTGCCGTCCGCCGCGCCGAGCCCCTTGAAGCGGTCCCGCAGGTCGGCGGCGGGCAGGAAGCGGCCCGCGGCGTCGACGTTCCCCGTCGTGGGCGCGGAGACCGCGCCCGGGATGTGCCCGCCGACCCGGTCGATCGGCTCGACCTCGCCCCGGTAACGCTCCCCCGCGCGCGCGTCGAACAGCACGCCCGAGCGGGCCAGCGCCGCCGCCGCGTCCGCGTCGAGCAGGCCCGACGCGCCCGGCCGGGGCTCGAAGTCGCCCGCCGCGGGCGCCGGCACGTCCGTCGCGAGGTCGCCGGTCCAGCCCGGCAGACCGCCGTCGAGGACCCGTACGTCCGGGTGGCCGGTCCAGCGCAGCAGCCACCAGGCGCGCGCCGCCCCCCAGCCCTGCCCGCCGTCGTACACGACGACCGGACGGTCCGCCGAGACGCCCGCGCGGCGCATCGCGGCGCCGAACTCCTCCAGGTCGGGCAGCGGATGACGGCCCGCGTCGCCCGCGGTGCCCGCCAGTTCGCGGTCGAGGTCGACGTAGACGGCGCCGGGGACATGGCCGGACGCGTACGCGGCCCTGCCGTCGAACGGCGGTTCGCCCGCCGCCTTCGCCACGCTGAGCTGCCAGCGGACGTCCAGGACGACCGGCGGGGCGTCCCCCGTCAGCGCGGTCGCGAGTTCCGGTGCGGAGATGATGGCGTTCATGGGGACCATCCTCGCGCACGGGGTGGCCCCGGTGCCCGGGTACGGCTACTGTGCTCCGCCGGACGGCCCGATGACACGGCGTACCGGCACGGGCACGTGGCGTGCGCGCGAGCGACGCCCCGGTCGGCGCGCGGGTGCGCGCCCCCGGCCGACCGGCGTGCGGAAGCGACGCGGACCCCCGCGCGGGGACCGGAAGAGAGTGACGATGACCGAGGCACCCGGAGCGGCCGGTCCCCACGGCGGGGCGCACCCGCGGTACGCGCCCGGTACACCCTGCTGGGTGAGTCTGATGGTGAGGGAGTTGACGGCCGCGCAGGACTTCTACGGCGCCCTGTTCGGCTGGGAGTTCCAGCTCGGCCCGTACGTGCGCGCGCTGCTCGACGGGCGGCCGGTCGCCGGGCTCGGGCAGGCGCCCGCCGACCGGCGGCTGCCCGTCGCCTGGACGCCGTACCTGGCCTCCGACCGGGTGGACACGACCGCGGAGACGGTGCGTCTGTGCGGCGGGACCATCGGGGTCGGCCCGCTGGACGCCGCCGAGGCGGGGCGGCTCGCCCTCGGCTCCGACCCGTCCGGCGCCCTGTTCGGCATCTGGGAGGCCGCCGACCATCCGGGCTTCGGCGTGACGGGCGTACCGGGCGCGCCCGCCTGGCACGAGCTGGTGACCGGCACGTCGGCGGGCGTGGTCCGCTTCTACGAGACGGTGTTCGGTCACGCGGGCGAGGCCGACGGCGCTCCGGGCGTGGACCATGTCACCCTGCGCGTCGGCGGGCGGCCCGTGGCCGGTGTCCGGGGCGCGGGGGACGCGCTGTCGGTGGAGCGGGGCGCGCACTGGACGACGTACTTCGAGGTCGCCGACCCGGACGTGGCGCACGCGCGCGTCACGGAACTCGGCGGGCGCGCCCTCGGCCCCGTCCACGACGGGCCGCACGGGCGGGTCGTGGAGGCCGCGGACCCGGAGGGCGCGCGCTTCACGCTCGTCCGGCGCCCACGCTGAGCGGCACGCCCCGGCGGACCGCCTCGGCGGGGCCGAGCAGGGCGCCGCGCGCGAACGCCTCCTCGAACGCACGGTCGCCCAGGGCCCGCCGGGCCGCCGACTCCACACGGTCGACGTCGCCGCGCTCGGCGGGCGGCAGCGGGGCGTCCACACTGCGGCGGGCCGCGTCGGCGGCACCCAGCAGCAGGGCGGCGCAGGCAGCGGCGCAGACGGCGGGGCGGTCGGCGCTGGTGGGGGTGCCGGTCGAGGCGGGGACCGGGGCGGGGCGCAGGAGGGACGCGCCCGCGAGGCCCTCCAGGGAGAGGGCGAGCGCGCGCGGTTCGTCGAGCGAGCGGGCGACCGCCAGGCCGCGCAGATGCTGGTCCCGGCAGGTGTCGGCGTCGCCGCGCAGCTCCGCGAGGAAGCCCAGTTCGGCGTGGAGGAGATGGTCGCCCGCCTGGGAGGACACGTCGGCCCAGCCGTCCCGGATGCGGTGCAGATGCGCCTCGGCCGCCGCCAGGTCGCCCGCGCGGCGGGCGCCGAGGGCCAGTCCCATCTCGGCGTGGATCTCGCCGTACGTGTATCCCTGGGCGGCGGCGCGGGCGCGGGCCTGTTCGTGCAGCTCGCGCGCGCGGTCGAAGTCGTGGGCCAGCAGGGCGAGCCGTCCGAGGCCGGACAGCCGGGCCGACACCTCGGCCTCCAGGCCCAGTTCGCGGGCCATGGCGAGCCCTTCGTGCTGGCGGCGGGCGGCGTCGGCGTAGTCGCCCTTGATCTCGGCGAGCGCGGCCAGCGGGGAGACCGTCTGGAGTGCGCCCCAGCGGTCGCCGAGGCGGTGGAAGGCCGCCGCGCTGCGCCGTCCGTCGCGGCCGAGCCGGGCCAGGTCCCCGCGGACCAGGGCGAGGGCGGCGCGCAGCCCCAGCGCGGCGGCCGTGCCCCACTCCTCGTCCGCCTCGGTGAACAGGGCCAGTGCCTGGGCGTCGAGGCGTTCGCCGGTCGCGGTGTCGCCCGCGCTGAACCGGCCGTAGGCGCAGAGCCAGAGGGCGCGGGCCCGGCGCACGGGGTCGGGGACCTCCGGGGCGCGGGACGTGGCGGAGCCGTCGGGCAGGCCGCCGGTGAGGAGGGTGAACGCCTCGTGCAGCAGGGCCAGTTCGGGGTCGCGCCGGTCGGTGGCGGTCCGTACGGCGGCCAGGGCGCGGCGGCCCTCGGTGAGGCGTCCGCGCAGGAGCCACCACCAGGCGAGGGCGGTGGCGAGGCGGACGGCGGGGGACGCGTCCTCGTGCGGGGCGTCCTCGTGGGGGGCGTCGGGGGGTGGGTCGGTGGCGCGGCGGACGGCCTCGTCGAGGGCGGCGCGGAGGTTGCCGGACTCGGCGTCCAGGCGGGTCAGCCAGGCGCGTTGGGCGGCGCCGCGCAGCAGGGGGTCGGCGTGTTCGGCGAGCGCCAGGTAGTGGCGCAGGTGCCGGTCGCGGACGGCGGCCAGGTCGGCCATCTCGTCGAGCCGTTCGGTGGCGTAGGCGGCGACGGACTCCATCAGCCGGTAGCGGCGGCCCGCCGGGCCGTCCACCACGACGACGAGGGAGCGGTCCACGAGCCGGGTCACCAGGTCGAGGACCTCGTCGCGGTGGACGCCGTCGCCCGCGCAGGTGGCCTCGGCGGCGGCCAGGTCGCAGCCGTCGGCGTGCACCGCGAGGCGGCGCAGCACGATCCGCTCGGGGGCCGTGAGCAGTTCCCAGCTCCAGTCGATGACGGCGCGCAGGGTGCGCTGCCGGGCGGGCGCGCCGCGCCGCCGGGTGTCCAGCAGCCGGAAGCGGTCGCCGAGCCGGTCCGCCAACTCCCGTACGCCCAGGGTTCGTACGCGGGTGGCGGCCAGTTCGAGTGCGAGAGGAATGCCGTCGAGGCGGCGGCAGATCTCGGCCACGGCCGCGCGGTCGGCGGGGACGGCGTCCAGGTCGGCGGGGAAGGCGGGGTCGTGGGCGGCGGCCCGCGCGGCGAACAGCCGTACGGCGGCGTCCTCGCCGAGCGGTTCGACGGGGAACACGGTCTCGCCGGGCAGGCCGAGCGGTTCCTGGCTGGTGGCCAGGACGCGGAGCCGGGGCGCGGTGCGCAGCAGCAGGTCGGCGAGTTCGGCCGCGGCGTCCACGACGTGCTCGCAGTTGTCGAGGACGAGGAGGGCGGGCCGGTCGCGCAGGGCGGCGGCGAGGCGGTGGACCGGCGAGGCGGGGCCCGCGCACGTGCCGGTGCCCGGGGGGCCGCCGGGGGTGTCGTCCCGGATGCCGAGCGCGCCCGCGACGATCTGGGCCAGGTCGGCGGCGGTGCCGCCGCGGACGCCCGCGAACTCCACGAGCCGTACCGTGCCCGTCGGTTCGGCGGCCTCACGGGCGGCCGCGGCGACGGCCAGGCGCGTCTTGCCGACCCCGCCCGCGCCGGTGAGGGTCACCAGGCGATGCCCGCGCAGGAGGCGGGTCACCTCGGTCAGGGCTTCGGCGCGGCCGACGAGGTCGGTGAGGGGGGTGGGGAGGTGGGCGGGGGTTCCGGGTGGGGGGAGGGGGGTGTCGGCGGGGGCAGTGGGGGTGGTGGTCGGCGGGGCGGGAGACGTGGCTGGCGGGGTGGTGGTGTCGGCAGCGGACGTGGGGGCGTCGGCAGCGGACGTGGGGGCGTCCGGGAGGGGGCCACTGGCGTGGAGCGAGGTGTCCGGAAGGGGGCTGTGCGGAAGGGGGCTGTCCGGAGAGGGGTCGGCTGCAATGGGCGGGTGTGCGGGGGCGGTTCCGGTCGTCGTGAGGGGGGTGACGGTCGGGGTGGCCGGGTCGCCGGTCGGGGTCCTTCGCGTCGGGGTGGCCGGTGCTGGGGGGTCCGGGTGGGTGAGGGCGGGGTCCTGGCGGAGGACGGCTAGGTGGAGGGCGGCGACGGCGGGGCCGGGGTCGACGCCGAGGTCGTCGGCGAGCCGGGCGCGCAGGTCCGCGTACGTGGCGAGGGCGTCGCTCTGCCGTCCCGCGAGGTACAGGGCACGCATCTGCACCGCGCGGAGGCGTTCGCGCAGCGGGTGCCGGTCGACCAGGGCGGTGAGTTCGCCCGCGAGGAGGAGGTGGTCACCGGCCAGGAGGCGGGCCTCGGCCTGCTCCTCCTGGACGGACAGCCGCTGTTCGGCCAGGCGGCGGGCCTCGGGCCGGACGAACTCCTCGTCGGCGAAGTCGGCGTACGCGTTCCCCCGCCACAGCCCCAGGGCCTCGGTGAGCAGCGCGGCCCGCGCGCGCGGGTCGGGCGCGGTGCGGGCCTCGGCGGCGAGGGCGCGGAACCGGTCGGCGTCGGTCCGCGCGGGGCCGCCGTCGTGGCGCAGCCGGTAGCCGGGCGGCTGGCGGACGACCCGGTCCCGGCCGAGGACGCGGCGCAGTTGGGAGACCTTGGCCTGGAGGGCGGCCACGGGCCGGGTGGGCGGGCGGTCGCCCCACAGGTCGCGCACCAGCCGGTCGGTGGAGACGGGCCCGCCGTCGTGGACGAGCAGGTCGGCCAGGAGCGCCCGGACCTTGGCCTCGGGAACGGTGACCACCGCGCCGTCGTCGTCCCACACCACGAGCGGTCCCAGCACCCCGAAACGCATTCGGTCACCGTACACCGGGCTCCGGTCCGTCAACTCGCCCTTCCGCGGCGGCTGTCCGGTTGGCGACGCCTCGCGGGCGGCCTCCGCGGGCCGTGCCCGGACGGGCGCCCGAAGGGTTCCCGAAGGAAACCCGAAGAGGTCCCGAAGCGGGCCGGTGCACCGTGTCCGGAGAGCCGATGACGTGGTGTGAGGGAGCGGCGGGCATGACCAGGTACGCGGGGCAGAGGGCCGTCGTCCTCTGCCGTGACACCTCGATCGGGCTGGCCATCGCCAAACGGCTGGTGGAGGGCGGGGCCGAGGTCCGCCTCGGCGCCGGTACCCCCGCGGAACGCGCCCGCGCGCGCACCGAGTTGGGTTCCGGCGCCCGCGTCACCGACGGCACCGCCGGGGTCGGCACGGTCGGCGGGCTCTGCGCGACCGGCGACTCCGAGGCGGCCGACCTGCTCTTCACGGACGCCGTGTCGCTGGTGAGTCCGCTGCCCGCATGGCTGCGGGACGGCGGCGCGGTCGTCGTCACGGACCCCACGTCGTCGGCCGCGGCGGTGCGGGCGCTCGCCGCCGAGGGCGCGTCGCGGCACATCCGGGTCAACGCGGTCGCGCCGGGCTGCATCGAGGCGGCGCCGACAGCCCCGTCACCGCCCGCGTCGCCCCCGACGGAAGCGCCGTCGCCGTCGCCGTCCGCCTCACCGTCCACCTCTTCGTCGCCCTCCTTCCCTCCGTCCACCCCTTCGTCGCCCTCCGCCCCTCCGTCGCGGTCCGTGTCGCCGCCATTGTCCGTGGCGCCGTCGCTGCCGCCGCTCGGTCGTCTCGGGTCGGCCGAGGAGGTGGCGCGGGCCGCGCTCTTCCTCGCCACCGAGGCGACGTTCACGACCGGCGCCCGCCTGCCCGTGGACGGCGGACGGGAGACGACGGCACGGGACACGACGGCTCGCGACACGACGGCTAGGACGGGCGCGTGAGGCCCGCCGGACCACCGCGCACCCCGCCCCGGCTGCCCTGACTCCCCCGCTCCCCTACGGCGCCCGCGCGCCCCCGTTCCCTCCACCTCAGTCCCCCACTCGTGCCACTGGTACCCGCCCATCCCCCCTCTCCCCGAGAATCCCCCGGAGCAGTCCCCATGAGCACTACGCCCGACACCACCGCCACCGAGGCCTCCCCGCCCGACGGCAGCACGCCCGACGGCGCTCCGCCGGGCGAGGCGCAGAAGCTGCCGTTGTTCGCGCTGCTGGCGCTGGCCACCGCCGTCTTCATCACCAGCCTCACCGAGACGCTGCCCGCCGGTCTGCTGCCCTCGATGAGCGGTGACCTGAACGTCAGCGAGGCCGCGACCGGCCAGACGGTGACGATCTACGCGCTCGGCACCGCCCTCACCGCGATCCCGCTGACCGCCGCGACCGCGCGCTGGCGGCGCAAGCGGCTGCTGCTCACCGCCGTCGCCGGTTTCGCCGTGGCGAACACGGTCACCGCCGTGTCGTCGGAGTACGGGCTGACGATGGTCGCCCGCTTCGTCGCCGGTGTCGCCGCGGGCCTGGCCTGGGCGCTCCTGGCCGGGTACGCGCGCCGGCTGGCGCCGGTGCCGTTGCAGGGCAAGGCCATCGCCGTGGCGATGGCGGGCATCCCGCTGGCCCTCTCGCTCGGCGTGCCCGCGGGCACGTTCCTCGGCACCCAACTGGGCTGGCGCTGGGCGTTCCTGTCGATGACCGCGCTGACCGTCGTCCTGCTGGTGTGGATCAGCGTCGCCGTGCCCGACTTCCCCGGCCAGGAGGCGGGCCCGCGGCCGAAGATGCTGCGCGCGCTGAAGGTGTCCGGTGTGAGCGCCGTCCTGTTCGTGACGCTCGTCTTCGTCCTGGCGCACACGATCCTTTACGCGTACATCGCCACCTTCCTCGACGACGTCGGCCTCGGCGACAGCGCGGACCTGGTGCTGCTGGTGTTCGGCGCGGCCTCGCTGCTGAGCATCTGGATCGTGGGCGCGCAGATCCACCGCAGGCTGCGGCAGTTGACGATCGCGAGCACGCTGCTGGTCGCCGCCGGGGCGGCCGTCCTCGCCGTACTCTCCGACAGCACGGCCCTGGTCTACGCGGCGGCGGCGCTGTGGGGCCTCGGCTGGGGCGGGGTGCCGACGCTGCTCCAGACCGCGGTCGCGGACGCGGGCGGCGAGGAGGCCGACTCCGCGCAGGCGATGCTGGTGACCCTGTGGAACGTGGCGATGGCCGGGGGCGGTGTGGCGGGCGGGCTGCTGCTCGACTCGATCGGCAGCGACTCCTTCCCGTGGACCGTCCTGGTGCTGCTGGCACCCGTGCTGGTGGTCGTCGTGGCGTCCCGCGCGCACGGCTTCCCGGCGCGGCGCCCCGGCGTCTGAGGCGGGTCTGCGACCGGTCGGACGGCCGGTCGGGCGGCCCGTCGGCGGCTGATCGGGCGGCCGGTCGGGCTTCCGGTCCAACGACCGGTCGGGCGGCCAGTCGGGCGCGTGCCGGAGCGTGGCAGCGCCTGTCACCCGTCGGACGTCGCCCGTCACCCGTCGAACCGGCGCACCGACGGTCGCCGCCATTTCACACGCTGTTGACATATGCACGGTGAACGTAGTGGCCGCGACCCGGGCCGCTGCCGGAGAGACCGCCCCTGACCTGCGACGACGCAGCGGTCGTGGGGGGCGTGCGCTGGATCGGCGCACGCCCCCCACGCCCTGTGGGCGGAACCCCCCGCCCACTCGCGCGGCGGCTTTTCCGCAGGTCAGGGGGTGAGTGGGCAAAGTAGGCGACGATCTCGGGAAATGTTGCGCCGGGACACTATTTTTGCCCTCGTACGGAGCGCGAGCAGCACCGGATCAGGTGCGGGCGAGGGAAGTACGAGGGGGCGTGACGTCAGATGTCGTCGAGCAGGCCGGTCGGAGAACGCGCGGAACCGTCGGACACGGCGGACGGAGGGCGGACCTTCCTCGAAGAGGTCTTCGCCCCGTTGCACAGAGCCGAGCAACGTCGCTGGGCGCGTACCTACTTATGGGGGCTGATCCATGCCCCGGGCCGCCGGACCCCGGCGAACATGGCGCGGGCCGGACGGCTGCCGCCCTCCGCGGCGAACAGCCTGCACCAGTTCGTCAGCACCAGCCCGTGGGCGTGGGAGCCGGTACGGCGCAGGCTCGCCGGGGCAGTCGCGGCAGGCACGACACCGTACGCCTGGACGGTCGCGGACCTGCTGATCCCCAAGCGGGGCGAGCACTCGGTGGGCGTGCACCGGCGCGCGGACCCGCGGTCGGGGCGGATCGTCAACGGCCAGCAGGCGGTGGGCCTGTTCCTGGTCACGGACACGCACTGCTTCCCCGTGGACTGGACGCTCGTCCTGGGCGGTCCGTGGGGCTGGGACACCCAGCGCCGGGTGCGGGCCCGCATCCCGAAGGAGGAGACCGCGCGGCCGGTCGGGGCCTGCGTGCTCGACCACGCCGCCCGGTACGCGGGACCCCCGGGCGCGCCCGGCCTGCCCGGCCTCTCCGGGCTGCCCTGGGTGCTGGACCTCACCCACAGCGAGGACGTCGGCGGGGTCCTGGCGGGGCTGGCCCGGCACCGGGTGGACGTCCTGTGCGAGGTCGCGCCCCGCCAGGCGGTGCTGGCCGGGGGGCGTACGCCGGTGCCCACGACGGTCGGCGCGCTGCGGGACCGGCGCGGGTCCTGGCGCGGCTTCCCGGCCCGGCGGCCCGCGGTCACCGGGCCCGACAGGCGCCCGCTGTTCCTGTACACGCACTCGGGCACGGTCCGGCTGCCGCCGCGGGCCGCCGGGACGGACGGCGGGCCGCGCGCCTACCGGCTGCTGGACGTGCCGGAGGCGGACGGGTCGCGGGGCTCGCGGTTCTGGGTCACCAACCTCGGTGACGCGCACGCGGAACGGGTCGCGGAGCTGCTGCGCGGCCCCGCCGCGGTGCGGTCGGCGGTCGCCGCCCTCCAGGACGGGTTCGGCATGGTCGACTTCGAGGGCCGCTCGTTCCCGGGCTGGCACCACCACATGACGATGACGTCCGTCGCGTACGCCTACGCGCACCTGGGCCGCCGTCCCGCGCCCGGCACCGCACCGCCGGGGGCGCGCGGGCCCGGTCCGGGGCGCGGTCAGGGGCCCGGCCCGTCCCCCGTCCCCTCCCCGGCGCCGGGCGCGGTCCGCGCTCCGGCCGCCGCCGCGGGCTGAGGGGCGGGCGGTGGAGGTGGGAGGAAGAACCAGCACCGTACTCGTCGTGGAGCGCGAGACGTCCGGCGCCGGGTCGCTCGCGGGCGACCTGCGGCGGCAGGGGTACACCGTGCACAGCGTGGACACCGGGGCGCGGGCCCTGCTCGCCTACCGGGAGGCCGACCTCGTCCTGCTGTCGCTCGAACTGCCCGACGTGGACGGCATCGAGGTGTGCCGCGGGCTGCGCGCGGTGAGCGACGTCCCGGTGATCGCGTTCACCGGCCGGGACGACGAACTGGAACGCGTGCTCGCGCTGAAGGCGGGCGCCGACGACTGCGTCGCGCGGACCTGGGGCATCCGGGAGATCGGCGCGCGGATAGAAGCCGTTCTCCGGCGCACCCGCCGGGAATTCACCGCGCGTCCACGCGCCATTTCACTCGATCCGCTCCATATCGATCCGCGCACCCGCGAGGTGCGTCTTCGCGGGCAGCTCGTGAAAGTGACGACCAGGGAATTCGAGTTGCTCTACCTGCTCGCCTCGCATTCCGAGACCGTGGTGACGAGAAAGATGTTGATGGCGAAGGTCTGGGGCAGTGAATGGGCCGCGGGCAGCCGCACCATCGACACCCATGTGAGCACCCTGCGGGCGAAATTGGGGTGCAACCGCTGGATCATCACGGTGCGCGGCGTCGGCTACCGGATGGGGCACTCCCTGCGGGTGCCGGAGACCCGCGCGGGCTGACCCCGACGGACCCGGCCGGACCGGACCGGATCGGACCCGGCCGGACCGGACCGCATCGGACCGCATCGGACCGCATCGGACCGGATCGGACCAGCCGGGTCCGGGGGACGCCGTACCCCGGACCCGGCCGTCCGTCACGCCGCCGGTTATATCGCCGTCATATCGCCGTCATACCGCCCTCACGCCGCCGCCCGCGACCGTACGTCGATCCGCCGCACCAGGGGATGCGCCTCCGGGGACGGGACCGCCGTACGGACCGCGTGCCGCGCCCACCAGGCGGAGGCCAGGTTGGAGGAGAGCGGCGGGGTCCCCGCGGTGGACCACTCCTCCAGCGCGGCCAGGGTGCCCATGCCGGTGCCGGTGAACAGGACCGCCGAGCCGCCCGCGGACGCGCCGGGCCGGCCCCCCGCGACGCCGGGTTCGCCCAGCTCGGCGCGTATCCGCTCGCGCAGCGCGGCCGGGGAGACGCGGTACGGGTCGAAGTGGTCGGCGCCGTCGGCGTCGCGGCCCGCCGGCACCAGGACGACCCGGTCCACGGTGAGCCCGGCCGCCTCCCAGAAGCGCCGGGACACCTCGGTGAGCCACGGCTCGTAGGGCGAGACGAGGGTGAGGCGCCGTACGCCGAGCGCCTCGCAGGCGGCCAGGGTCGCCTGGGTCGAGGACCGTACGGGGAAGCCGGCCCGCTCCGACAGCGCCTCGCACAGCTCACGGTCGCCGCGCGGCCCGAGCAGGTAGTGCGAGGCGCTGCACGCGATCACGGCGGCGTCCAGGCGCAGCGCGCCGAAGCCGTCGAGGGTGTCGGGCAGCACCCGGTTGTAGGTCTCCAGCATGTCCTTGAGCCCGGCGCCGGGAGTGGTGGGGAACCGCGCGGTGTGGACGTGGATCGCGGCACCGAGCAGGCGGTGGAACTCCGGTTCGGCCGTGGGGTTCTCCGGCGGCACGACGACACCGAGACGGGGAAAGGCGAAAGGGTCCATGGCCCGCACCCTAGGACCCGCCAGGTCCACCGTCCGCCGTATCGCACGGTATTCGACACAGTGCTCACCCGGCCTTTGCACGGCTTGTCCTTCCTGACGTTTCTTGACAGTTCCGAAGAATCCCTGACACGCGTCCCCCTTGTTTCGTCGGACGATTCTGCGGAGTCTGGTGATCACAGCCCGCGGATCACCAGACCGACGGCCCTCTGACGATTTCTCGTGAGGGGATTCGAGAAGGAGAGCGCACATGGCAAGTGAACTGACTCCGGAGCCGATACCCGTGCCGCCCCGCGTCTCCGACGCCACGCTGCGGGACTCGGCGCACATGGCGGGCGTCGAGTTCGGCCCGAAGGACGCCTCGGCGATCGCGGACCTGCTGGTGCGCACCGGCGTCGAGCTGGTCGAGGTCGGCATGGTGTCCGGCCCCGGCTCGAAGGACGCCGACCTGGTCCTCGCCACCCACGAGGCGGTCGGCCCGGAACGGTCGATGACGCTCGTCGTGGTGCGCGACCGGCGGCAGGTGGCGCGCGCGCTGGACGAGGCGCAAAGGCTCGGCGTCCGGCACATCATGTACTCGATCCCCACGTCCGAGGAGCACGCCGTCCTCAAGCTGGGGACGCCGAGCGCCAAACTCCTGCACGCGCTGCTGCGTTCGGCGGTCGAGCAGGCCAAGGAGCGCGGCTTCCACGTCACGTTCAGCGGCGAGGACGGCGCGCGGACGCCCGCCGGGCGGCTGGTGCCGTACGTCGCGGCCGGGTTCGCCGCCGGGGCCGACCGGTTCCGGCTCGCGGAGACCGTCGCGTACCTCTCGCCCTGGCAGATGGAACGCGTGATCGCGGACCTGACGGCGATCGACGGGTCCGAGATCGAGATCCACTCGCACAACATGCTGGGCCTGGCCGTCGCCAACTCGCTGGCCGCCGTACGGGCCGGGGCGCGGTGGATCTCCGCGACGGTCGGCGGGATCGGCGAACGCGGCGGCAACGCGCCGCTGGCCGAACTGCTCACCGCGCTGCGGGTGATCCACGGCGACACCCGCTTCGACCTGAGCCACCTGACCGAGCTGTCCCGGCTCGCGCTCGCGGGCGCCGGTCTCGGCGAGGCCTTCCAGTCCGGCCCGACCACCCCGCACGCCTTCGCCTACGAACTGCCCGGCCAGCTCACCCACCCCGCGGCCTACGAGACGCTGCCGCCCGAACTCGTCGGCAACCGGCGCGAGTTGCGGGTCAGGACCCGGCTGACGCCCGCCCTCGTGCGGTGGGCCCTCGACAGCCCCGGCGACGCCAGCACCCACCCGTACGCCGATGTCGACGTGGACGCCTTCACCACCTGGCTGACCGCCCGTCAGGAGACCGGCGGCGCCCCGCTGCTGGACCGCGAGGGCGTCCGCAGGGCCGTCACCGCCTACCGGGCCACCTGACCGCCGAACGCCCCCGCACCCCGCTCTCCCCCACCCCCCTTTCCTTTTCCTCTTCCTTTCCGGGAGTTCCCCATGCCCGCTGCCACTCTGACCGGCGTCTGCCCCGAGTGCGAGACCGACCTGACCGTGCCGCCGATCGGCGAGGGCGAGACCCTTTCGTGCCCCGAGTGCCTGCTCACCCTGCGCGTCGAGGCCGTCGAGGCCGACACGCTGCGGCTGGAGACGGTCGAGGTGCAGCTGCGCGACTGGGGCCAGTGACATGGGCCACCGCATCGCGATCGTCGCCGACCGGATCGCCTGGGAGGAACGCGAGCTGATCCGCACCGGCGCCGGGCTCGGCCTCCAGCTGGAGTGGGTCAACGACGAGTCCCTGACGCTGGGCGCCGAGGGCCTGCCCGCCCTGCGGGAGTACGACGCCGTCCTCCTGCGCAGCCGCAGCTACACCCGCGGCGGCCTGATCGCCGCCCTCGCGGAGGCGGCCGGAGCCCGCGTCGTCAACTCCTCGCGCGCCATCCACCTCTGCGAGAACAAGCCCCTGCTGCGGGCGGAGCTGCGCCGGGCGGGCGTCCCCGTGCCGGACTTCCGGCTCGCGCTCTCCCGCAAGGACTTCCGGCAGGCCGTCGGCGAACTCGGCACCCCGCTCGTCCTCAAGCCGGTCTACGGCGGCATGGGCAAGCGCGTCACCCTGGTCCGCGACGCCGACCTGGCCGACTCCGTCTACGACTACGTCGAGGACCTGGGGCACGCCTTCGAACAGGCCTGCCTCGTCGAGCCGTACGTCGGGGACGGCACCTCGGTGCGCTGCCTGGTCGTCGGCACCGAGATCGTCGGCGCCGCCGAGTTCGCCAGCGGCGGCACCGACTGGCGCAACAATGCGGCCCTCGGCAACACCAGCCGGGCCGTCGCCCACGACCCCGACGTGCGCAAGACCGTCGACGGCGTCGTGGCCGAACTCGGTCCCGGCATCTACGGGATCGACCTCTTCCGCACCCCCGACGGCCCCCTGGTCAACGAGGTCAACCACGCCCCCGCCTTCCGGGGAGTGGCCTCCGCGACCGGCGCGGACATCGCCGCCGCCGTCGCCCGCCACCTCCAGGAGGTCCTCGCGTGACCCGCACCGTCCGCGCGGGCGTCGTCGGCGCCTCGGGGCTCGCCGGGGGCGAACTGCTCCGGCTCCTCGACCAGCACCCGCACCTCGACCCGGTCTTCCTCGGCGGCTCCGCCAGCGCCGGGCGCCGCCCCGCCGAACTCCACCCCGGTCTGCGCCTCGCCCTGGGCGGCCTCACCGTCGAGCCCGTCACCCCCGAGACCGCCGACGCCCTCGCCGACCGGCTCGACGTGGTCTTCCTCGCCACCCCGGCGCCCGCCTCGGCCCGCCTCGCCGCGCTGCTCGCGGACAGGGTGCCGGTCGTCGTCGACCTCAGCGGCGCGTTCCGTATCCGCTCCCCCGCCCTGCACCGGCGGTGGTACCCGGGCGTCGAGCGGGCCACCGACCTCGCCGACCGCTTCGTCTACGGCGTACCGGAGCTGGTCGGGGACCAGTTGCGGGACGCGTCGCTGATCTCGCTGCCCGGCTGCTACGCCACGTCCATCACCCTCGCGCTGGCCCCGCTCGTCCTGGGCCTCGGCCTGGACCTGGACACCGTCATCGTGGACGGCAAGGGCGGCTCCAGCGGCGGCGGCCTCGGCTCGGCCACGGCCGACCTGCACCCCTTCCGCAGCGGCGCCATCGCCCCGTACGCGCCGACCGGGCACCGGCACGCGGGCGAGGTGCTGGACTTCCTGTCCCGCGCCAAGCCACGCCGGGTCTCCGGTGCGTCCGGCTCCGGCGCAGACGCAGCGTCCGGATCAGGTTCAGGTGCCCGTTCCGGTTCCGGGAGCATCGGCTCGCTGAGCATGTCGGCGTACGGCGTCTCGACCGTGCGCGGCCTGCTGACCAGCAGCTACGTGCTGACCGACGCCGATGTCGACCAGCGGGAACTGCACCGCGCCTACCTCCGCTTCTACCGGGACCACCGGTTCGTGCGGGTGCGGCGGCACACCGAGACGGTGATCCCGGTGCCGGACCCGCAGGCGGTGCTGGGCTCCAACT
Organism: Streptomyces sp. NPDC091281; assembly: GCF_044757425.1. Lineage (NCBI taxonomy): Bacteria > Bacillati > Actinomycetota > Actinomycetes > Kitasatosporales > Streptomycetaceae > Streptomyces > Streptomyces sp. NPDC091281. The sequence goes on from NZ_JBIVUY010000010.1 coordinate 192,489, forward strand.
ACTGCGACGTGACCGTGCTGCGCGACGAGGACGAGGGGCGGATCGTGGTGCTGGCCGCGCTGGACAACCTGGTGAAGGGCGCCGCGGGGCAGGCCGTGCAGGCGGCCAACCTGCGGTTCGGGTTCCCCGAGGAGACGGGGCTGACGGCGCAGCCGCTGGTGCCGGCGTGAGCGCGGACCGCGGGACACCGCCCGTCCCCCTCGTGGTGAAGCTCGGCGGGAGCTGCCTGGACGGACTGTCCGCCGTCTGGTGGGACGACCTGGCCGCGTACGGCCGGGACCGTCCGCTGGTCCTCGTGCACGGCTGGTCGAAGCCGCTGCGTGACCTCGGCGCCCGCTACCGCGGCCCGTCGGCGGTGCTGCGCGACCGGTACGGCAACCAGAGCCGGTGGACCACCCCCGAGGTCATCGACGACATCAAGCGGGTGAGCGCCGACCTGGCGGCCGAGGTGCTCGCCCGGCTCGCGGCGCGCGGCGTCGGCGGGGAGCGGCTGCTCGGCAGCGACGGCCTGGTCTCCGCCGGTCCCGGCGAACGCTGGTGGTGGCGGGAGAAGCAGCTCGTGGAGCTGGACAACCTCGTCGGCCCGATCACCGGCGTGGACCCGACCCCGCTGAAGAACCGCGCGCCCGGCCACGCCCACCTGGTGACGCCGCTGGCCAGGAACGGTGCCGGGCAGGAGGTCAACACGGACGCCGACCGGGCCGCCGCCGCGCTCGCCGGGGCCACCGGCGCCACCGACCTGGTCCTCGTCACCGACGTACCGCACCTGCTGGTCGACGGTGAGCCGGTGCGGCGGATCGGGGCCGCGGACGCCGCCGCCTTCCGCGACCGGAAGGCGACCGGCGGGATGCGCAAGAAGCTGCGGGCGGCCGGTGAGGCCCTGGACGCCGGGGTGTCCCGTGTCGTCCTCGGCGACGGCCTCGTCAGCGACCTGCTCGCCGGCCGGTCCGGCACCGTCATCACCCGCCCCTGACCCGAGGAGCCCGACCGTGGCGCAGAATCCCGCGCGCTCAGCCGCGCAGCCCCGTGTACAGCCGCGCGTGCTGGTCGTCGACAACGGCACGCTCTCCCTGAAGCAGCTCCGCTCCCGGCTCGAACAGCTCGGCTCCCGCACCGACGCGGTCCGGGCGTCCGAGGTGCCGTCCCGGCTCGACGGCCGCCACCAGGCGATCGTGCTGAGCGGCACCAAGGTGCGGGCCTACGACACCGACTTCTACCGGCCGCTGCTCGACCTGGTGCACTCCAGCGACGTGCCCGTGCTCGGCATCTGCGGCGGCATGCAGATCATCGCCGTCGCGGCGGGCGCCGAGCTGACACCCGGCCCGCAGCGGGTCGGCGGCCACGAGGCGCAGGTCGACACCGGGGAGCCGCTCTTCACCTACGTGAAGCCGACGGTGACCGTGTTCCACCGGCACACCCTCTACCTGCGTGAGGCGCCCCCCGGCTTCCGGTCGATCGGGCGGTCGGCGCAGGCCCCGGTGGAGTTCCTCAGCTCCGACGACGGGCGCGTCCTCGGCGCCCAGGCCCATCTGGAGTTCCGCCGCGACGGCCTGGAGATCCTGCGCGGCTTCGCGCGGCTCTACGGGGGCTGAGGCGCGGGGCCCGCCCGGAGGCGGCGGGACCCGTCCGGCCTCGACACGGCCCGACCGGGCCCGACCAGGCCCGACACGGCTCGGCACCACCTGGCCCGGCCCGCTGCGGGCGCGGCCAGGCCCGCACCGACCGGCGCGACGCCCGTCCACGTATCACGACACACCCGCACACCTCTCAGGAAGGGGCATGCCATGACGCTCGGGGAGAACCCGCAGAAGCCCGCGTTCACCGTGCATCTCAACGGCAGCCGGGGCACCGTCCGGGGCTGGGTCGTCGTCGACACCCTCGTCGACGGCCTGGCGATGGGCGGCACCCGGATGACGACCGGCGTCACCGAGGAGGAGGTCGCCGGTCTCGCCCGCGACATGACCGACAAGTTCACCCTCGCGGGGCTGCGCATCGGCGGCGCCAAGGCGGGCCTGGTCGCCGACGCGGGCAACGCCGAGGGGCCCGGCCGCGAGGAGGCGTTCCGTACGTTCGGACGGACCGTCAAGCCGCTGCTGCACGGCGGCATCCACCTCGGCATCGACATGGGCGTCACGCCCGCCGACCGCGCCGTCTTCTTCGACGAGGCCCGCTACGACCCCCGTTTCCGGCTCGGCGCGCCCGACATGCCGATCGACTGGCGGACGTACTACGAACCGCTCATCGACTGCACCGGCCACGGAGTCGGCGTCGCCGCGCTGGCCGCGCTGGAGGCGCGCGGGCACGCGCGGTCCGCGCGGGTGGTCGTGCAGGGCTTCGGCGCGGTCGGCCGGGCGGTGGCGCGCTTCCTGGAGGAGCGCGGGCACGTGGTCGTGGCGGTCGCCGACGTCGCCGGCACCGTGAGCGCGGATCGGCTGCCGGTGGACGGCCTGATCGCCGCGACCGACGAGTACGGCCGCATCGACCGCTCCCGGCTGCCCGACGGCGTCACCCTGTCGAGTGAGCCGGAGGCGTGGCTCGACGTCGACGCGGACCTGTTGATCCTGGCCGCGCAGAAGCACGCGCTGACCGCCGAGAACGCGCACCGGCTGCGGGCCGCGCTGGTGGTGGAGGGCGCCAACCTCGCCTCGACGGCGGCGGCGAAGGAGAAGGTGGCCGCGTCGGGGAGCACCCTCGTGCCGGGCGTCATCGCCAACATCGGCGGCGCCGCCTCGGCCGCGCTGGCCGTCACCCGCGTGGTCCCCTTCGACCTGCCCGCCGAGCAGCGCAAGCAGTGGGTGTTCGACTGGGTCGGCAACCGGGTGCGGCACAACACGCGGGACCTGCTCGACATCGCGGGCTCCCACGCGGGCGACCCGCTCCCCGAACTCCTGGCGGCCCGCCGCAAGGAGCTGTTCGGATGAGCGCGACGAGCGGGGCCGGCCGGGCGGGCCGGACCGTGAGCGCCGCGACCGCCGCCGCGTACCGCCGCAACGGCTGGTGGCGCGACGAGACGTTCCTGGACGACCTGTACCGGCAGGCCCGCGAGCGCCCGCACCGGCTCGCCGTGGCGGGCCGCCGGGTCGCCGCGTCCCGTACCGACACCCTGGACTACGCCGAACTGGCCCGGCTCACCGAGCGGTTCGCCGCCACGCTGCACGACCTGGGCGTCCGGCGGGGCGACTTCGTGGCCGTGCAGCTCCCCAACCGGTGGGAGACGGTGCCGCTGGTCTTCGCCTGCCTGCGGGTGGGGGCGGTGGTCTGCCCGATCTCGCCGGTGACGCCCGAGGACGAGCTGCGCCACCGGCTCTCCCTCACCGAGGCGCGGGTGTGCGTCACCGTCCCGGAGTGGTCGGGCACCCCGCTCGCGCCGGTCGTCACCGCCCTGAAGGCCGAACTGCCCACGCTGGAGCACGTGGTGGTCGTGGACGGGCCGGTCCCGGACGGGGCGCTCTCCTTCGAGGAGCGGTTCGTGGCCGACGCGCGCGAGGAACGCGGCCCGCTCCCGCCGGACCTGGCGGTCGGCCCCGACGACCCGTTCGTCGTCCTGTTCACGTCGGGCACGACGGGCCCGTCGAAGGGCGTGCTGCACAGCCCGAACACCGTCCACGCGGCGATCCGGGGCTACGCGGACGCCTTCGGCGCCGACGACGGCTGGGTGGCGGCGGTGTCGACGCCGCTGGTGCACTACTCCGGCTTCGCGCAGGGCGTCCTGACCTCGGTCCTGCTCGGCGGGACCGTCGCTTTCCAGGACGTGCGCCGCAACGAGGTGCTGCTCGACCTGGTCGAACGGTACGGGGCGACGCTGCTGTACGGGCCGCCCGCCACCCTCGCCGACGTCGTCGCCTCGCAGCGCGAGGAGAAGCGGGACACCGGCACGCTGCGGCACGTCGTGATCGGCTCGGCGCAGGTGCTGCCGCGGCTCGCGGAGGACGTCCACACCCTGCTCGGGGCGCGCGCGTACTCGCTGTGGGGCATGTCGGAGGCGGGCCCGGTCACCATGACCCGCCCGTCGGACCCCGCCGACTGGGCCGCGCACAGCAACGGGCGGACCATCGACGCGATGCGGCTGCGCGTCGGCGACGGCTCCACGGAGCCGGGGCGCGCGGGCGCGGGGCGGCTGTGGGTGTCCGGGGCGGCCCTGGCGCTGGGCTACCACCGGCGCGAGGAGGCGTTCGCGGAGTCGCTCGGCGCCGACGGCTGGTTCGACACCGGGGACCTCGCGCGCGGCGACGGCCGGGACGGGGTCCGGATCATCGGCCGCGCGCGGGACGCGATCGTCCGGGGCGGCGCGGTCGCGCCGGTGACGGAGCTGGAGGCGGTCGTGGGCGGTCATCCGCGTGCCCTGGAGGCCGCGTTGGTCGGCCTGGACGGTCCGGCGGACCGCGCGGGGGGAGGGCCCGTGACGGACACGGCCGTGATCCTCGCGGTCGTCGCGGTGCCCGAGGGCACGCCGGGCCCCACCCTCGACGAGGTCCGCGCCCACCTCGTCGCGGCCGGTCACGACGACCCCCGTTTCCTGCCCGACCGGGTGGAGCCGGTTACCGCGCTGCCGAAGACGCTCACCGGCAAGGTCCGCAAGGAGGAACTCCGCCGCCGCTTCGGCCCCGGCCCCTCCCCCGCCGCCTGACCCCCACCCCCCGCGCCACTGAGGAGCAGCCGTGTCGACCGCCCCCGCCGCCGTGCCCATGTCCGCCACCCTCGCCGCCGACGCCGCCCTCGACCGCCGCCGCGCGGCCGGGGAACGGGTGCTGCCGATGGCCAGCGGCGAGATCGGCCTGCCGGTGCTGCCCGCCCTGCGCGCCCGGCTGGAGGCGGCGGCCGGGGCGAACGCGTACGGGCCGGTGGCCGGGAGCGCGGAGCTGCGCGAGGCCGCCGCCGGGTACTGGGCGCGGCGCGGCCTCCCCGTCGACCCCGGCCGGGTGGTGGCCGGACCGGGCAGCAAGGCGCTGCTGTTCGCGCTGATGCTGGCGGTCGGCGGGGACGTCGTCGTGCCCGTGCCGGGCTGGGTGAGCTACGGCGCGCAGGCCCGGCTCGCCGGGGCCCGGCCGCTGCCGGTGCCGATCGTGCCGGGCGAGGGCGGCGTACCGGACCCGGAGCGGCTGCGGGCGGCCGTCCTCGCGGCGCGGGCCGCCGGACGGGACCCGCGGGCGGTCGTGGTGACCGTGCCGGACAACCCGACCGGCACGGTGGCGACGCCCGGCACGGTGCGGCGGCTCGCGGAGGCGGCCCGCGACCTGGACCTGGTGATCGTGTCGGACGAGATCTACGGCGACCTGGTCCACGACGGCGTGCCGCCCGCCGTGTCCCCGGCCCGGTACGCGCCGGAGCGGACCGCCGTCACCACCGGACTGACCAAGAACCTGGCGCTGGGCGGCTGGCGGACCGGTGTCGCCCGGCTCCCCGAGGGCCCGCTCGGCGACGGGCTGCACGGACGGCTGGTGTCGGTGGCCAGCCAGATCTGGTCCAGCCCGCCCGCGCCCGTGCAGTCCGCCGCGGCCTGGGCGTTCGCCGAACCGCCGGAGGTGGTGGAGCGGATCGCGGCGAGCCGGCGCCTGCACGCGGCGGTCGCGCGGGCGGTGGCCGCGCACCTCACCGACGCCGGGGCGCTCCTCGCGCCTGTCCGCGCCACCTGCTACCTCTACCCGGACCTCACCCCGCTCGCCGCCCGGCTGACCGCCGCCCACGGGCTGGACGGCGGCGACGCGGTGGCCCGCTTCCTGTCCGCACGCCACGGCATCGGCGTCCTCCCGGCGAGCGCCTTCGGGGAACCGTCCGGCACCTGGCGGGTCCGGCTGGCGACGAGCCGGCTGTACGGCGACGACAACGTCCGGCGCGCGCGGGCGCTCGCGGCGTCCGATCCGCTCGCACTGCCGTGGATAAGGGAGTCGGTGGCCTGGATCGGCCGGGCGGTGGCGGACCTGACGAGCGGCCGGACCGCCGACCCGGCGCCCTGACACCCCTTCCCGAACGGCCTCTCCCCCCTCCCTCTGCCCCCGTCTCCCCGTCTCCCCTTCTCCCCCCTCTCCTCAGGAGGTCCCCATGTCACTCCCGACCCTGTTCGAGGCCGTGTACCGCGGTGAGCGGCACGTCGGCTTCGGCGTCCCCGGCCCGGACGAGGCGCTGGTCCTGCACCCCGTGGCCGAGGGGCAGGTGGCCGCGGCGTTCGTGGCCACCGACGGCTCCCCGGACGCGGTCCGCGCCGCGGTCACCGCCGGGACCGCCCCGGTCACGGTCGCCGCCGACGACCCGGAGCTGCGGCTGGTCCCGCCGCTGCTGCCGGAGGGCGGCGCGCGGGCCCTGCTGAGCGGCTTCATGGGCACGCACCGCAAGAAGTGGGACGGCCGGAAGGCCCCGGAGGGCGGGGAGTTCACCCCGCCGAAGTGGTTCTTCAAGGGCCTCGGCGACTGGATACGGCTGCCCGGCGAACCCCTGACCGTGCCCGACGGCTTCGTCGCCCTCATCGAGGAGCCCGAGGTGGCGCTCGTGTACGTCAACGACGCCGACGGCACCCCGCACTACGCGGGCTACACCTTCGGCAACGACCTGTGCGACATCGGCCTGCACCGCAAGGACCCCGGCTACAACCCGTACTGCAAGCTGTGCGACACCGCCCTCACGCCCTGGCTGTTCCTCGGGGAGCCGCCGAGCACCGCGTCCGGCCGGGTCACCATCACCCGCGACGGCACGACGGCCTGGGAGGGCGGCTTCGACTGCGGCGAGGACGCCCTGTACTACCGGGTGCGGGACATGACGGACCACCTGTTCTCCTTCCCGGCCGTCCGGCGGCCCCACCTCGTGCACTACGTGCTGCTGGGCGCCGACGAGGCGAGCTTCCACGACGGGTTCCGGATCGAGGACGGCGACCGGATCGCCATCGACGTGAAGAGCCACGGCGTCGCCTTCGAGAACCAGGTGCGGCAGGTGCGGCCCACGCCGCCCGCGTGAACACCTCATGAAACAAGCCCGGTTGCCCTGGGCGGACGGCGGTCCGTCCGGGCAGCCTCTGATCATCGCCGTACCTCTGTGCGGCCTTGGCGTTCCCGAAGGAGCAGACGCATGAGACAGGTGCATCTCGCGGCGCAGTTACCGGCGATCCACAACGTGACCGTGTGGACCGACCCCCGGTCCGAGAGCCAGATCGCCATCGACTCCTTCATCCGGCTCGCCCGGACCATCGAGCGCGGCCGGTTCGACTTCTTCTTCCTCGCCGAGGGCCTGCGGCTGCGCGAGCACAAGGGCGCGATCTACGACCTCGACGTGACGGGCCGCCCGGACAACCTGACCGTGCTCGCGGCGCTGGCCGGTGTCACCGAACGGCTGGGCCTCGCCGGAACCGTCAACGCCACCTTCAACGAGCCGTACGAGGTCGCCCGCAAGCTCGCCACCCTGGACGCGCTCAGCGGCGGACGGGCCGCCTGGAACATCGTCACCAGCTACGACGCGTTCACCGGGGAGAACTTCCGCCGGGGCGCCTTCCTCGACGAGGCCGACCGCTACGGCCGGGCCGCCGAGTTCCTGCGCACCGCGCGCGCGTTGTGGGACAGCTGGGCCGACGGCGACGTGCTCGCGGACGCCTCGTCGGGCCGGTTCGTGCGCGAGGGCGCGGGCCGGTTCGCGCACCGGGGACGGCACTTCGACATCGAGGGCCGCTTCACCACACCGCGCTCCCCGCAGGGCCACCCGGTGATCATCCAGGCCGGGGAGTCGGACGCGGGGCGGGACTTCGCGGCCTCGGACGCGGAGGTCGTGTTCAGCAAGTACAACCGCCTCGACGAGGCCCGCGCCTTCTACCGGGACGTGAAGTCCCGGCTGGCGGCGTACGGCCGGACCGAGGACGACGTGAAGATCCTGCCCACGGCGACCGCGGTGGTCGCCGACACCGACGCGGAGGCGCGCGCCTACGCCGACGAGATCACCCGCGCCCAGGTGAGCCCGCAGACCGCGATCGCCCACCTGGAGGGGGTGTGGGGCCGGGACCTGTCCGCCTACGACCCCGACGGGCCGCTCCCGGACGTCGACCCCGAGCCGGAGGCGCTGCTGCTGAAGGGGCACTCGGTGTTCCGCAAGGGCCGGGAAGAGACGGCGCGCAAGTGGCGCGCGCTCGCCGCGGAGAAGGACCTGACGATCCGTGAGCTGATGATCGAGGTGCACGGCGGCCAGACCTTCGTGGGCAGCCCGCGCACGGTCGCGGACGCCGTCGACCACTTCGTGCAGTCGCGCGGCGCGGACGGCTTCGTCCTCGTGCCGCTGCTGACGCCCGACGGCCTGGACGACTTCGTGGACCGGGTGGTCCCGCTGCTCCAGGAGAAGGGCGTCTTCCGTCCGGACTACGACGGGGCGACGCTCCGCGGCCACCTGGGCCTCGGCTCCCCCGTGCGCGAAGGGAAGGCATCGTGACCCTGCATCTGGCCGTCGCCCTGGACGGCGCGGGCTGGCATCCGGCGGCCTGGCGGGCCCCCGACGCGCGCCCGGCGGAGCTGTTCTCCGCCCGCTACTGGACGGACCTGGTGACCCGCGCGGAGGAGGGGCTGCTCGACTTCGTCACCCTGGAGGACGCCCTCGGGCAGCAGTCCGCGGTGCTGCACCGGCCCGACGACCGCACCGACCAGGTCCGGGGCAGCTTCGACGCGGTGCTGCTCGCGGCGCGGCTGGCGCCGGTGACCGAGCGGATCGGGCTGGTCCCGACGGCCAACGTCACCCACACCGAGCCGTTCCACGTCGCGGTCTCCATCGCGACCCTCGACCACGCGGCGCGCGGCCGGGCCGGCTGGCGCCCGCAGATCGCCTCGCGCGCCGCCGACGCCCTGCACTTCGGCCGAAGGACCACGCCGCAGCTCACCGACGAGGACGTGACCGGCGGGGAGAGCATCGCCGCGCGGCTGCGGCCCCTGTTCGACGAGGCCGTGGACGTGGTCGAGGTGGCGCGGCGGCTGTGGGACAGCTGGGAGGACGACGCCGAGATACGCGACGCGGCGACGGGCCGCTTCATCGACCGCGACCGGCTCCACCACATCGACTTCGAGGGCCCGCACTTCAGCGTCCGGGGCCCGTCCATCACCCCCCGGTCGCCGCAGGGGCAGCCGGTGGTGGCGAGCCTGGCGCACGCCTCGGTGCCCTACGAGTTCGCCGCCCGCGCCTCCGACGTCGTGTTCGTCACCCCGCGGGACACGGAGCACGCGCGCGGCATCCACCGGGAGCTGGACGCGGCCGTCGAGGTCACCGGCCGCGATCTGGCGGACCGTCCGCTGCGGCGCTTCGCCGACGTGCTCGTCGTCCTCGACGACAGCGCCGCCGCGGCCCGCGCGCGCAAGGAACGCCTCGACGACCTGGCCGGAGCCCCGCTCGCCTCCGACGCGCACGTCTTCACCGGCACCCCGGCGGACCTGGCCGACCTGCTGCTCGACTGGCGGACGACCGGCTTCGACGGCTTCCGGCTCCGCCCGGCCGCCCTGCCGCACGACCTGGACGCGATCACCGGCGCCCTGGTCCCGGAGCTGCGACGCCGGGGCGTGTTCCGCACCGCGTACACGGCGGACACCCTCCGCGGTCACCTCGGTCTGGCCCGCCCGGCGAGCCGCTACGCCACGCGGTGACGGTACGGGTCAGCACTCCCGCGCGTAGGCGACCTGGACGAGCGGGCGGCCGTCCCCGAAGTCGTGGGGGCGCGTCTCGCCGGTGAGGGCGAAGCCGCTCTTCTCGTAGAAGCGGCGCGAGCGCGGGGTGTCCCGCAGGGTCCACAGGTGGACGCGGGGGTGGCCGTCGGCGCGGAGCAGGTCGAGGGTCCGCGTCATGAGGGCGGTGGCGATGCCGCTGCCCCAGCCGTCGGGATGCCCGTAGAAGCCGTACACCTCCGCCTCCCCCGCGCGGGTGGTGGAGGGTCCGGCCCAGGACAGGGCGAGCGGGCGCCCGTCGAGGGAGGCGAGCAGCAGAAGGTCGCGGCCGACGCGCGCGTGCCACCGCGTCCGCCGGTCGCGCACCTCGCGCGCCGCGAACTCCGCCGCGAAGAAGGGCGCGTACGCCGCCTCCCACCCGGCGGCGTGCACCTCCCCCAGCGCGCCCGCGTCGTCCGGCCCGGCCGTCCTGATCTCGATCATGCGCCGAGGGTAACGGGGTGCGCGACGCGCGCGTGGCCCGGTTTGGCGTACGGGGCACGCGGCTCGGTCCGGCGGCGGGGCCGGGACCTCCGCCGTCAGGCCGGGGTGACCGGCAGGACGTCCGGGGAGAGGGCGCCCGCGCGGGCGGCTGCGGCCGTCAGGCGGCGCAGGTGGTGGCGGCGGCACAGGACCTCGTAACCGATCTCCTCCGTCGGGCGGTTGACGTCGCCGACGACGACCTGGGCGCCCTCGACGACCATCTCGCCGTCCACCGTGCGGGCGTTGTGGGTGGCGCGGGCGCCGCACCAGCACAGGGCCTCGACCTGGAGGGCCTCTATCCGGTCGGCCAGCTCGATGAGCCGCTGCGAGCCGGGGAAGAGGCGGGTGCGGAAGTCGGTGGTGATGCCGAAGGCGAAGACGTCGAGCCCGAGGTCGTCGACGATCCGCGCCAACTGGTCGATCTGCGCGGGCGCGAGGAACTGCGCCTCGTCGACGATGACGTAGTCGGCCTTGCCGCCCTTGGAGAGCTGGTCGACGAGGTAGCCGTACACGTCCATGCCCTCGGCCGCCTCGACGGCCTCGGCGACCAGACCGAGCCGGGAGGACAGCTTCCCCTCGCCCGCCCGGTCGTCCCGCGTGAAGATCACGCCCTGGAGCCCCCGCGCCGAGCGGTTGTGCCCGATCTGGAGCGCCAGGGTCGACTTCCCGCAGTCCATCGTTCCGGAGAAGAACACCAGCTCGGGCATGGGGAGGTGAGGACCTTTCGGCGGAGGGGGCGCGGTGGGGGTGCGGCGTGGTCGGCGGAGGGAGCGGTTCAGGAGCGTACTTCGAGCAGGGGGACGAACTGCTCGGCGGGGGTCATGGAGCCGTGGTTGCCGACCATCGCGGACTCCTTGGGCTCCCGGTCGGAGGCGATGAGCAGGACGTCGTCGCGGGCGGCGGCGACGACGTCGCCGAGGCGGGCGTACACCCGGTCGTCGATGTGCGGGCCGAACCAGCCCGCGGCGATCGCCTCGTCCCGCGAGGCCACCCAGAACTGCTCGCCGAGGACCTCGCGCCAGCACGTCAGGACGTCGTCCTGGGCGCCCGGCACCGCGTACACGTGGCGGGCGCGGCCCTCGCCGCCGAGGAGGGCGACCCCGGCGCTCAGCTCCCAGTCCGCGTCGAAGTCGATGCGGTGGTCCTCGTCGAAGGGCACGTCGATCATGCCGTGGTCGGCGGTGACGTAGAGCGCGCTGCGCGGCGGAAGCTGCTCGGCGAGGCGCTGGACGAGCCGGTCGACGTACATGAGCTGGCCGCGCCAGGTGTCGGAGGCGACGCCGTAGCGGTGGCCCGCGCCGTCGAGTTCGGCGTAGTACGTGTAGACCAGGGAGCGGTCGCCCGCGGCGAGCTGCTCGGCGGCCACGTCCATGCGGTCCTCGCCGGTGAGGCGGCCGTGGAAGGTGCCGCCGCTGAGCGCGACCTTGGTCAGCGGGGTGTTCTGGAAGGCGGGCGCGGAGACCTGCGCGGCGTGCACCCCGGCGGCATGGGCCAGTTCGAAGACGGTCGGGTAGGGCTGCCACTGGTCGGGGCGGGTCCACGGCTGCCAGCGGAGCTGGTTCATCAGCGCGCCGGTCGCGGGGTCGCGCACCGTGTACCCGGGCAGGCCGTGCGCGCCGGGCGGGAGGCCGGTGCCGACGGAGGCGAGGGAGGTCGCGGTGGTCGCCGGGTATCCGGCGGTGAGCGGGCGGCCGGTGCCGCCGCGGGAGGTGCCGAGGAGGGAGTGCAGGTAGGGCGCCTCGTCGGGGTGGGCCTTGATCTGCTCCCAGCCGAGGCCGTCGACGAGGAAGACGCAGTTGCGGTCGGCGGGGGTCAGCTCGGGGAGCGCCGCGGTCGTGCCGGGCACGCCGAGACCGGCGGCCAGGGTGGGCAGCAGGTCGGCGAGGGAGCCCGATCCGTAGGCGGGGACGGGGGCGGAGGAGACGGCGAGGGGCTCCGGGTGGTCCCAGGCGGCGGGCTGGACCATCAGTGCGCCGGGTCCGCGGTCGCCTCGGAGAGCGCCTGGGCGAAGGCGAGGGCCTGCCGCACGGTCTCCGGTCCGTCGCCGGCCTCGCTGACGCGCAGACTGAGGTCGTCGGCCGTGGAGTTGCCCGTGTAGCCGTGGTCGGCGTCGCAGTTGGGGTCGCCGCAGGCGGCGGGCTCCAGGTCGATGCGGGAGACGGCGCCCCAGCCGATGGTCAGCACGACCTCACGGGGCAGCGTGCCCGGCGTGTACGACTCCGGGTTGGCGACCATGCGGCTCACCACGACCGAGGAGATACGGCCGATCTTCACGGACTCGGTGGAGGTGGTGGCGTACGGCGTCGGCGAGGTGGTGTCGGCGGCCTGCTCGTCGGTGTGGCTGACGATGAAGCGGTTGTCGGTGAGGACCAGCACGGTGACGTGCCGCCGGACCTCGTTCTGGTCGAAGGTGGTCTCCTGGTGGACCAGGTACGACCGGACGGGCTCGCCGCCCACGGCGGCCTCCACCGCCTCGGCCACGAGGGCCGGGTAGTAGCCACTGCGCTCGATCGCCGCTCGCAGCCCCTGGGTCGTCGTACTGGTCTTGGCCATGACGTCCATCCTACGGGGACCCGCTGACTGCGAGGGACCCGTCACACAGGCTGCTCTCGCGCGGACCGCGGCGGGCGGGGGTCCGGGGGCCGGGGGCCCGCGGCGGGCGGGGGTCCGGGGGCCGGGGGCCCGCGGCGGGCGCGGTCCGGCCGGAGCGGTGTGCGGCCGGGGGCCGCGGCGGCGGGGGTCGGTAGGCGGGCAGGGGTCAGTAGGCGGGCAGGGTGCGGGGGCCCAGGTCGTCGCGGGCGGGCGGCGGGGCGAGCCGGACGGAGGCGCCGAGGACGGTCAGGCCGTGCGGGGCGACGACGACCGGCTCCAGGGTGACCGCGGCGACCTCGGGGTGGTCGTCGACCAGGCGGGAGATCCGCAGCAGCAGCTCCTCCAGGGCCGGGGTGTCGACGGGCGTCGAGCCGCGCCAGCCGAACAGCAGGGGCGCGGTGCGGACCGAGCGGATCACGGAGGCGGCCTCGCGGTCGGTGACCGGGACCAGGCGGTGGGCCATGTCGCCGAGCAGTTGGGAGGCGGCTCCGGCGAGCCCGAAGGACAGCACGGCCCCGGCCGCCGGATCGACCACCGCGCGCACCACGGTGTCCACGCCGCGCGGCGCCATCGCCTGGACGACCGGACGCACCTCGTGCGCGGTGCCGAACAGGTCGGCCAGTTCGGCGTACGCGCGCCGCAGTTGCTCCTCGTCGGCGAGGTCGAGCCGGACGCCGCCCAGGTCGGCGCGGTGGCGCAGGTGGGGGGCGGTCGCCTTGAGGGCGACCGGGTAGCCGAGGTCGCGGGCGGCGCGCGCGGCGTGGTCGGGGGTCGGCGCGGGGCACGCGGCGCGGACGGTGACGCCGTAGCGGCCGAGGAGGTCGCGGGTCGCGTCGGTGCCGAGCGTGAGGCCCTGGCCGCGCGCGAGGAGGCCGCCGATCAGGTCGGCGGCGCCCTTCTCGTCGATGTCCTCGAACTCGGGCACCTTGCCGGGGTCGGCGGCGTCGCGGCGCCACTGCGCGTAGCCGACGGCTTCGGCGAGGGCGCGCGCGGCGCGTTCGGCGGCGGGATAGGCCGGGATGAGGTGGGTGCCGTCGGGGGCTTCGGGGGACGCGGACGCTTCGGCGGTCGCGGGGGCCTCCGGGGCTTCGGATGAGGCAGGGGCCTCGGGGGCCTGGGCGGCGGAAGCCGGTGCGGGGTCGGAGGCGGTGCCCGCGGCGGGCGGCGGGGCGGCGGGGCGCGCGCGGGGCGCGGTGCTCGTCGCGGCGGAGAGCGCCTCGGCGAGGCCGCCCAGTTCGACGTGGACCACGAGGACGGGCTTGGCGGGGCGCGCGGCGACGGCCGTGCGCAGCGCCTGGGCCAGCTCGGCGTCGGTCGGGGAGGCCTCGCCGATCGCGGGGATGGCGGTGACGACGACCGTGTCGGACGTCTCGTCGGCGAGGGCGCGCGTGAGGGCCGCGTGGAAGTCCTCGGCCGACGCCTCGGTGGTGAGGTCCAGCGGGGGCAGCGGGCGCAGGCCCTCGGAGAGGCAGGCGTCGTAGGTGAGCAGGCCGAGGGACTCGGAGTTGCCGAGGATGGCGACGCGCGGGCCGCGCGGCAGCGGCTGGCGGGCGAGGAGGAGACCGGCGTCGACCAGTTCCGTGACGGTGTCGACGCGGATCACCCCGGCCTGCCGCAGCAGCGCCGACACGGTGGCGTGCGGCAGGCGGGTGGCCTGGACGGCGTGCCCCTGGGGGGCCGATCCGGCGCCCTGGACGACCACCAGGGGCTTCGCCGCCGCCGTGCGCCGCGCGAGGCGGGTGAACTTGCGCGCGTTGCCGATGGTCTCCAGGTACATGAGGGCGACGTCGGTGTCGGGGTCGTCGTACCAGTACTGCACGACGTCGTTGCCGGAGACGTCGGCCCGGTTGCCGGACGAGACGAAGGTCGACACGCCGGTCACGCCGGTGACGCCGCCGCCGCGCCGGTGCAGCCGGGACAGCAGGGCGACGCCGATCGCGCCGGACTGGGTGAACAGGCCGATCCGTCCGGGGCGGGGCATCTCGGGGGCGAGCGAGGCGTTGAGGCGGACGCCGGGGGCGGTGTTGATGACGCCGAAGGCGTTGGGGCCGATGATCCGCATGCCGTACGCCCGCGCGCGCCGCACGAGTTCACGCTGGCGGTGCCGTCCCTCGGGGCCGCTCTCGGCGTATCCGGCGGCGAGGACGACGAGGCCCTGGACGCCGTGCTCGCCGCACTCGGTGACGACGTCCGGCACGCGCTCCGCGGGGACGGCCAGGACGGCGAGGTCCACGGGGCCGTCGATGTCGCGCACGGACCGGAGGGCGGGCACCCCGTCGACGTCCTTCAGGTCCGCCGGGAACGCCTTGTTGACGGCGTAGAGGCTCCCGGCGAAGCCCGCCTCGCGGAGGTTGCCGAGGACGCTGCGGCCGACACCGCCGGGGGCGCGGCCGACGCCGACGACGGCGACGGAACCGGGGGCGAGCAGGCGCCGTACGGAGTGGGCCTCGGCGCGCTGCTCCCGCGCGCGCTGCACGGCCATCGAGCGCTCGGTGGGTTCGAGGTCGAACTCCAGGCGGACGACACCGTCCTCGAAGCTGCGCTTCTGGGTGTACCCGGCGTCGGTGAACACCTTGATCATCTTGTTGTTGGCGGGAAGCACCTCGGCGGCGAACCGGCGGATGCCGCGCTCGCGCGCGACGGCCGCGATGTGCTCCAGGAGCGCGGAGGCGACGCCCCGGCCCTGGTGGGCGTCCTGGACGAGGAAGGCGACCTCGGCCTCGTCGGCGGGGGCCGAGGCGGGCATGCCGTCGCCGCCGATGCGGTCGTAGCGCACGGTCGCGATGAACTCGCCGCCGACGGTGGCCGCGAGTCCGACGCGGTCGACGAAGTCGTGGTGGGTGAAGCGGCGGACGTCCTTGGCGGAGAGGCGGGGGTAGGGCGCGAAGAAGCGGTAGTACTTCGACTCGTCGGACACCTGCTCGTAGAAGCTGACCAGGCGGTCCGCGTCGTCGACGGTGATCGGGCGGACGCGCGCGGTGCCGCCGTCGCGCAGCACCACGTCGGCTTCCCAGTGGGCGGGGTACTCGTGCCGGTCCGACGCGCTCTGCATGGGGCCCAGCGTACGGCTCGCGTACGACAACGGCGCGAGGCAGTGTGGGGCGGGCGCGGGTCCGCGCCGAGGGGGGCGTGGGGCCGTGTGCGGCGCGCGCGGGGATCGCCGGGGCGTCCGGCGTCCCGTCGGCGCTCCGCGTGTGGAACACTGGTCTAGACAACCTGAGACACCTGAAGGGCAGCATCACATGGCTGAGCGCCGCGTCAACGTCGGCTGGGCCGAGGGTCTCCACGCCCGCCCCGCCTCCATCTTCGTCCGGGCCACCACGGCCACCGGCGTCCCGGTCACCATCGCCAAGGCGGACGGCAGTCCCGTCAACGCGGCCTCCATGCTGGCCGTCCTCGGCCTGGGCGCCCAGGGCGGCGAGGAGATCGTCCTCGCCTCCGACGCCGAGGGCGCCGACGCGGCCCTGGACCGGCTGGCCAAGCTGGTCGCCGAGGGCCTGGAGGAGCTGCCCGAGACGGTCTGAGCCCCGCGCTCACCGCACCCGCGGGCCGCGTCACCCCGTCCGGGGGTGGCGCGGCCTCGTCGTTTCCACCCGCGCCCGCGAAAGGGCGGGCAAGGGAGACGTTGGGCCCGAGAGAAGGCAGGCCGGAAAGAGGCCATGCGAAAGGCGGTACGGCAGACGAAAAGCGCGCTCCGCCGGAATACGCGGGCGCGCCGGACGACGGGCAGCGGAATTCACGCGCCGTCTGTTTCTGATCGGTTTCTCACCGACTTCCGATCGTCCACGCATTCACGGGACGACACCGCTTTGCGGGCACCTGACGCAGGGTCCGCACAATTGACTGCCCTTTGTATACGGCCCTCGTGTTAATGGCGCGGACCGGACATGTTTACGGCATGTTGCGAAGTCCTCACACGGTCCGGGCGGTCCCCCCGCGCGAAGCGCAGCCGGTGCGCGGACGTCGCGCGCTCGGTGTGCAGCGCCGTGACCGCCCGCGCGCGCTCGTGGTCGCCGCGCGCCACCGCGTCCACGATCGCCCCGTGCTCGGTCCAGGACTCCAGCGGGTCGGCGGGCGCCTCCACCGCGTACATCCAGGAGATCTTGTGGCGCAGCTGGGTCAGCGTGGCGGTCAGGGACTGGCTGCCGGATGCCTGGGCCAGCGTCTCGTGGAACCAGCCGCCCAGGGAGCGCAGGTCCTCGCTGTTGCCCCTCCTGGCCCGCTCCTGGCCCAGCCGGACGAGTCCGCGCAGCACCTTGAGGTGGGCCTCGGTGCGCCGCTGGGCGGCCCGCGCGGCGCCGAGCGGCTCCAGCAGCATCCGCATCTCCAGGAGGTCGGCGGCCTCCTGCTCGGTCGGTTCGGCCACGCACGCGCCCGCGTGGCGCCGGGTGACCACGAAGCCCTCGGCCTCCAGCGTGCGCAGGGCCTCGCGGACGGGGACGCGCGAGACACCGTAGCGGCGCGCGAGGAGTTCCTCGGTGAGGCGGCCGCCGCGCTCGTAGACACCCGCGACGATGTCGTCCCGGATGGCCGTGCACACCGAATGTGCCGGAATTCGCATGACCGACCTCCGCGGTAATCCCCGTGAAACGTCGACGATTGACGTGTGTTCCGTGACTCTATTGCAACGTGCGGGAATTTCCGATGGCAGCCGGGAATCCAGGGATATTTTTTGGCCGACACGGGGCCGAAAACGGCGAAAGCCCCGGCCGCGGGGGCCGGGGCTGGACGTCCTGTCGCCGTCCGCTGTCGGACGCGTCCGCCGTCAGACGCGTACGCCGTGCTGCCGGAGGTAGCCGACGGGGTCGAGGTCGGTGCCGTACTCCTGGCCGCTGCGGGCCTCGAAGTGCAGATGCGGTCCGGTGACGTTGCCGGTGGCGCCGGAGAGCGCGATGCGCTGCCCGGGGAGGACCCGCTGTCCCACCGAGACGGCCACGGAGGACAGGTGCCCGTACTGGGTGTACGTCCCGTCGTGCATCCGCAGGACGACCTGGTTGCCGTACGCGCCGCCCCAGCCCGCCTCCACGACGGTGCCGCCGCCCACCGCGTGCACGGGGGTGCCGGTCGCGGCGTGGAAGTCGATCCCGGTGTGGCTGCCGGAGGACCACAGGGAGCCGCCGGAGCGGTACCCGGTGGAGACGTAGGAGCCGCTGATCGGCGCCACGAAGGTGTTGAGACGCTTGCGCTCGGCCTCGCGGGCGGCGCGCGCCCTGGCCTCCCGCTCCGCCTTGACCTTGGCCGCGGCCTGCGCGGCGGCCTCCTTGCGCTCGGCCTCCCGCTCCGCGGCCTGCGACTGGACGGCGGCCTGGTCGTCGACGCGCGCGGCGACGGTCTCGCCGACGATGACGACGGGGGTGAGCCCGGTCCGTTCGGCGGGCGCCTCGGCGGCGTGGGCCGGCGCGGAGGCGACGGTGGCGAGGACGCCGGTGGTGGTGAGCGCCGCGACACCCGCCACGCGGGCGGTGGTGCGCTGCGTGCGGCCGGGTCGCCGGTGCTTCCCGGAGGCGCAGATGAACGCCATGGAGGTGAGCGGTCCTTTCCTTCCCTCTCGCCTACCGGGTTAGCTGACGGGTTCGGAGCAGGAAGGTCTCCTACGGGCCCCCTCGCCTGCGCGCGGGCACCCGATTCACCCCAGGGACTGCCTTCGTTGGGTCCCCGGCTCCCCTGGCTCGCGCCGTACGGGGACTCGGCGATGACTGTCCGGTGCCGCGGGCGCGGCGCACTGCCTGACGGACAGCCCGGACGAACCTAGACACCCACGCCTTCGATTCCCAAACGGGAGGGGGCCTTTGTAGCGCATGACACAGGCCAGAGGGGCCGCCTCCCCCGCAAATCGGGCATGCCGACGGGAGGGGAGTGAGTGGCGGGCCGAGGGAACGCGGTCGGCCGAACCTCGGGCCCCGGGAGGCTGATACGCCTTCCGGGGCCCAGGTCGCACACGCGTCGTGCGGCGACGAGCGGGCGACGCGCGCGTGGCACGCGGGCGCCACGCGCGGGCGACGCCGCTCGGTCACTCGGTCACTCGGCGGAGACGACCGTCACGTCGCCGATGCCGAGCGCCTCGACGGGCGCCTTGATCTGCGCGGCGTCACCGACGAGCACCGTGACCAGGCGGTCGACCGGGAAGGCGTTGACGACCGCGGCGGTCGCCTCCACGGTGCCGGTCTCGGCGAGTTGACGGTAGAGCGTCGCCTGGTAGTCGTCCGGCAGGTGCTGCTCGACCTGGTCGGCGAGCGTGCCCGCGACGGCGGCGGCCGTCTCGAACTTCAGCGGGGCCACACCGACGAGGTTCTGCACGGCCACGTCGCGCTCGGCGTCGGTCAGCCCGCCCTCGGCGAGGGTGCGCAGCACCTTCCACAGATCGTCCAGCGCGGGACCGGTGTTGGGGGTGTCCACGGAGCCGCTGATGGCGAGCATCGCGGCGCCCGACCCGTCCGGCGCGGACCGCAGGACCTGCCCGAAGGCGCGCACGCCGTACGTGTAGCCCTTCTCCTCACGCAGGACGCGGTCCAGGCGGGAGGTGAGGGTGCCGCCGAGGCAGTACGTGCCGAGGACCTGGGCGGGCCACACGCGCGCGTGCCGGTCGGCGCCGACGCGGCCGATGAGCAACTGGGTCTGGACGGCGCCGGGCCGGTCCACGATGACGACCCGTCCGGTGTCGTCGGCGGTCACCGGCGGCACCGGGCGCGGCTGCGCCGAGGAGCCCGTCCAGGCGCCCAGGGTCTCGCCGAGCAGCGCGTCGAGGTCGACACCGGTGAGGTCGCCGACGACGACGGCGGTGGCCGTGGCGGGCCGGACGTGCTTCTCGTAGAACGCGCGCACGGCGGCGGAGTCGATCTTGTCGACCGTCTCTGCGGTGCCCTGCCGCGGACGCGACATGCGCGCGGTGGCCGGGAACAGCTGCCGGGAGAGTTCCTTGGCGGCGCGCCGGCCCGGGTTGGCCAGCTCGTGCGGGATCTCGTCCAGGCGGTTGCGCACCAGGCGTTCGATCTCGCCGTCGTCGAACGCGGGCGCGCGCAGGGCGTCGGCGACCAGGCCGAGCGCCTTGGCGAGCCGGGAGACCGGCACCTCCAGGCTGAGCCGTACGCCGGGGTGGTCGGCGTGCGCGTCGAGGGTGGCGCCGCAGCGCTCCAGCTCGGCGGCGAACTCCTCCGCGGAGTGCTTGTCGGTGCCCTCCGAGAGAGCGCGCGCCATGATCGTGGCGATGCCGTCGAGTCCGGCCGGTTCGGCGTCCAGGGGCGCGTCCAGGTTGACCTCGACGGCGACGACCTGCTGGCCGGGGCGGTGGCAGCGCAGCACGGTGAGGCCGTTGCCGAGCGTGCCGCGCTCGGGGGCCGGGAACGCCCAGGGCCGGGCGTCGCCGGGCTGCGGCTGCGGGTGGAAGTCCATCGCGGTCAGCTCGCTCACTGGGCCGCCTCCTCGTTCTGGTCCTCGTCGGCGGTGGTGTCGGCCTCGGCGTCACCGGTCGTGTCGGCGGCCTCGGTGGGCTCGTAGACGAGCACGGCGCGGTTGTCGGGGCGCAGCCGGGCGGCGGCGATCTCCCGGACCTCGTCCGCGGTGACCTCCAGCACGCGCCCGACGGCGGTCAGGGCGAGCTGCGGGTCGCCGAACAGGACGGCGTAGCGGCAGAGTTCGTCGGCGCGTCCGGCGACCGTGCCGAGGCGGTCCAGCCACTCGCGCTCCAACTGGGCCTGCGCGCGCTCCATCTCCTCGGCGGTCGGGCCCTCCTCGGCGAAGCGGGCCAGCTCCTCGTCGATGGCGGTCTCGATGACCGGCACCTCGACGTCGCCGGACGTCTTGACGTCCAGCCAGCCCAGGGAGGGCGCGCCCGCCAGGCGCAGCAGACCGAACCCGGCCGCCACCGCCGTACGGTCGCGGCGGACCAGGCGGTTGTACAGGCGGGAGGACTCGCCGCCGCCGAGGACGGTGAGCGCCAGGTCGACGGCGTCGCACGCGCGCGTGCCGTCCTCCGGGAGACGGTAGGCGGCCATCAGGGCGCGCGCCGGAACCTCCTCCTCGACGACCTCGCGCAGTTCCTCGCCGATGACGTCGGGCAGGGAGCCGTCGCGGGGGGTGGGCTTGCCGTCGTGGGCGGGGATGGAGCCGAAGTACTTCTCGACCCAGGCGAGCGTCCGCTCGGGGTCGATGTCGCCGACGACCGACAGGACGGCGTTGTTGGGCGCGTAGTACGTCCGGAAGAACGCGCGCGCGTCCTCCAGGGTCGCCGCGTCCAGGTCGGCCATGGAGCCGATCGGCGTGTGGTGGTAGGGGTGGCCCTCCGGGTAGGAGAGCGCGGTGAGCTTCTCGAAGGCGGTGCCGTAGGGGACGTTGTCGTAGCGCTGGCGGCGCTCGTTCTTGACGACGTCGCGCTGGTTCTCCATGGACTCGTCGTCCAGGGCGGCCAGCAGGGAGCCCATGCGGTCGGCCTCCAGCCAGAGGGCGAGCTCCAGCTGGTGGGCGGGCATGGTCTCGAAGTAGTTGGTGCGCTCGAAGCTGGTGGTGCCGTTGAGCGAGCCGCCCGCGCCCTGCACCAGCTCGAAGTGGCCGTTGCCCTTGACCTGGCCCGAGCCCTGGAACATCAGGTGCTCGAAGAGGTGAGCCAGGCCCGTACGGCCCTTGACCTCGTGGCGCGAGCCGACGTCGTACCAGAGGCACACCGCCGCGACGGGGGTCAGGTGGTCCTCCGAGAGCACCACGCGCAGCCCGTTGGCCAGGCGGTGCTCGGTCGCTGTCAGGCCCCCGGTGCCTGCCTGGTCTGTGGCCGTGTGACCCATGGGCATGTACGTCCTTCCGATCGCGGGCGCGGTCGTGCAAACCGCGGTTTTCCTGCCGGTCCTGCCACTGTATGCAAGCGCGCGGAGCGGCGGCGGAGTTCCCGCCGTCCGTACGCCGAGAGCGAGATCGCGTAGCCTGCGGGCAGCCGTGGACGGTGGTCGGCCGACGTCGGCCGGCCCCGGCCGGGCACAGACAGCAACGGACAGCCGCGCACAGCCCCGGACAGCTTCGGACACCCCGCGACGTGGAACTCCCCCGGCCGGGCGGACACCGACACCCGGGGTCCTGGGCCGCGCTGTCAGTGCCGCGGTCCACAATGGTCCGCGTCAGATCCCGTCACACGCCTCGGCGAGAGACCAGAAAACAGGAGGAGCCGGCAGCGATGGCCCGCCGCAGCACGAAGACCCCGCCGCCCGACGACTCGTACGAGGAGCGCATCCTCGACATCGACGTCGTCGACGAGATGCAGGGCTCCTTCCTCGAGTACGCGTACTCGGTCATCTACTCCCGCGCCCTGCCGGACGCCCGCGACGGCCTCAAGCCGGTCCACCGCCGCATCGTCTACCAGATGAACGAGATGGGCCTGCGCCCCGACCGGGGGTACGTCAAGTGCGCCCGTGTCGTCGGCGAGGTCATGGGCAAGCTGCACCCGCACGGCGACGCGTCGATCTACGACGCGCTCGTCCGCATGGCGCAGCCGTTCTCGATGCGCGTCCCGCTGGTCGACGGCCACGGCAACTTCGGCTCGCTCGGCAACGACGACCCGCCCGCCGCCATGCGGTACACGGAGTGCCGTCAGGCCGAGGCCACCAGCCTGATGACCGAGTCGATCGACGAGGACACGGTCGACTTCACGCCCAACTACGACGGCCAGGAGCGCGAACCGGTCGCCCTGCCCGCCGCCTTCCCGAACCTGCTGGTCAACGGCTCGTCGGGGATCGCGGTCGGCATGGCCACCAACATGCCGCCGCACAACCTCGGCGAGGTCGTCGCCGCCGCGCGCCACCTGATCCGCCATCCGAACGCGGACCTGGACACCCTGATGCGGTACGTCCCGGGTCCCGACCTGCCCACCGGCGGCCGGATCGTGGGCCTCTCGGGCATCCGCGACGCGTACGAGTCGGGCCGCGGCACCTTCAAGATCCGCGCCACGGTGACGGTGGACACGGTCACGGCCCGCCGCAAGGGCCTGGTCGTCACCGAACTGCCCTTCACCGTCGGCCCCGAGAAGGTCATCGCCAAGATCAAGGACCTGGTCGGCTCGAAGAAGATCCAGGGCATCGCCGACGTCAAGGACCTCACCGACCGCGCGCACGGCCTGCGCCTGGTCATCGAGATCAAGAACGGCTTCGTGCCGGAAGCGGTCCTGGAGCAGCTCTACAAGCTGACGCCGATGGAGGAGTCCTTCGGCATCAACAACGTGGCGCTGGTGGACGGCCAGCCGCTGACGCTCGGCCTCAAGGAACTGCTGGAGGTGTACCTCGACCACCGCTTCGAGGTCGTCCGGCGGCGCAGCGAGTTCCGCCGCGGCAAGCGCCGCGACCGGCTGCACCTGGTGGAGGGTCTGCTCACCGCGCTCGTCGACATCGACGAGGTGATCCGGCTGATCCGCTCCAGCGACAACAGCGCGCAGGCCAAGGAGCGCCTGATGGAGCGCTTCTCGCTGTCGGAGATCCAGACGCAGTACATCCTCGACACGCCGCTGCGGCGGTTGACCCGGTTCGACCGGATCGAGCTGGAGGCGGAGAAGGAGCGGCTCAGCCAGGAGATCGCCGAGCTGACCCGCATCCTGGAGTCGGACGCGGAGCTGCGCAAGCTCGTCTCGGCCGAACTGGCGTCGGTGGCGAAGAAGTTCGGCACCGAGCGGCGGACGGTCCTGCTGGAGTCGGCGGGCACCCAGGCCACCGCCGTGCCGTTGCAGGTCGCCGACGACCCGTGCCGGGTGATGCTCTCCTCGACGGGCCTGCTGGCCCGCACGGCGAACGCCGAGCCCTTCACGGACGAGGAGGACGCCCGGCGGACCCGGCACGACGTGGTCGTCTCGGCGGTCCCGGCGACCGCGCGCGGCGAGATCGGCGCGGTCACCTCGACCGGGCGCCTGCTGCGGATCAACGTCATCGACCTGCCGCAGCTCCCGGACACCCTGTCGACGCCGAACCTGTCGGGCGGCGCGCCGCTGACGGAGTTCGTGTCCCTGGAGGGCGCCGAGACGGTGGTGTGTCTGACCACGCTCGACGAGTCCTCGCCCGGTCTCGCGCTCGGCACCGAACAGGGCGTCGTCAAGCGGGTGGTGCCCGACTACCCGACCAACAAGGACGAGTTGGAGGTCATCACCCTCAAGGAGGGCGACCGCATCGTCGGCGCGGTCGAGCTGCGCACCGGCGAGGAGGACCTGGTCTTCATCACGGACGACGCCCAACTCCTGCGCTACCAGGCGGCGCAGGTCCGTCCGCAGGGCCGCCCGGCGGGCGGCATGGCGGGGATCAAGCTGACCGAGGGCGCGAAGGTGATCTCCTTCACGGCCGTGGACCCCGCGGTGGACGCGGTGGTGTTCACGGTCGCGGGCTCCCGCGGCACGCTCGACGACTCGGTGCAGACCACCGCCAAGCTGACCCCGTTCGACCAGTACCCGCGCAAGGGCCGCGCCACCGGCGGGGTGCGCTGCCAGCGGTTCCTCAAGGGCGAGGACTGCCTGTCCCTGGGCTGGGCGGGTCCGACGCCGCCGAAGGCCGCGCAGAAGAACGGCACCCCGGCGGAGCTGCCGGAGATCGACCCGCGCCGCGACGGCTCCGGGGTGTCCCTGGCCAAGACGGTGTCGGTGGTCGCCGGACCGGTCTGACCGGCCCGGCCCGCCCGGAGCCGTCCGGCGCGGGGCCGCGCCGCGTGACGTGACCTGGTACGGGGTGACCTAGTACGGGTCGGAGACGGCCCCGGCGGGCTCAGCCGGGGGCGTCTCCTCGGGGTCCTGGACGTACCGCAGGACGCCCCACATGCTGTGCTCGTCGGCGTGCGGGGCGTCGCTCTCGCACGCCGTCAACCGCGGTCCCAGCGCGGCGATGTCGACGCCCGCGCCGATGAGGACGAGTTCGGTGCGGCGCGGACGGCCGGGCTCCCAGGGCTCCGGGTAGAAGCGCAGGAAGCGGCCGACGGCGTGCACGGCGTAACGGTTGCCGGGGTCGTTCGGCCCGAAGTCGACGTACCCCTTGACGCGGTAGAGGCCCTCGGGGCGGCTGTCGAGGAACGCCATGAGACGGCGCGGGTCCATCGGGGTGTCACTGACGAACGACAGGCTGTCGTACGCGGCGTGCAGGTGACCCGCGTGCCCCGGACCGCCGTCGTGGCCCCCGCCGGTGCCGGTGCCGTCACTCTCCTCGCCCTCGTCGTGCAGGTGGAGGTCGTCGAAGGACAGCTGGCCCATCCGTTCCTCGCTCGGCCGGCAGTCGAAGAAGAACTCGGGGTCGACACGGGCGTGGTGCGCGGGGACGACGGCCGCGCGGTCGGTGAGGGAGCGGACGAGGGCGAGGACGCGGTCGGCGTCGGGCACCCGGTCCACCTTGTTGACGACCACCAGGTCGGCCAGGGCGAGATGCCGGTCGATCTCGGGGTGCCGGGCGCGGGTCGCGTCGAACTCGGCGGCGTCGACGACCTCGACGAGACCGCCGTAGACGATGCCCGGATGCTCGCTGGCGAGCACCATCCGCACCAGTTCCTGCGGCTCGGCCAGGCCGCTCGCCTCGATGACGACGACGTCGATGCCGGTGGAGGGCCGGGCGAGACGTTCGAGGTAGACGTCGAGTTCACCGGCGTCGACGGCGCAGCAGAGGCAGCCGTTGCCGAGGGAGACGGTGGAGTCGCCGAGGGCGCCGGCCACGGCCATGGCGTCGATCTCGATGGCGCCGAAGTCGTTCACGATCGCGCCGATCCGGCTGCCGCCGCTGTGGTGCAGCAGATGGTTGAGGAGCGTCGTCTTGCCGGACCCGAGGAATCCGGCGAGGACGACGACCGGGATCTGCTGCGGACTGCGGCTCTGCGTCAACGTGCGACCTCTCTGGCACCTGCGCGTACACCGGCTCACGGTCCGGCGCACGGGTCGGAAACGGAATGCTCAGCCAGGATACGAGCCGGTGGGAATCACCGCGGAGTGAACGATTGTCAACCGCCTCGCCGGGGCAGACGTCGGTCAGGCGCCGTGGTGTGCGACCCTCGCTTCCCTCCGTGCGCCTCCCCTCCGCCTCCCCCGCCGATCAGAGCCGCTCGGCACCCTGGGAGTCGGCAAGCGCCGCCCACCGCCCGCCGGCCCCCGCCGTCCGTCCCGCACTCCGGCGACCGGCTGACGGACGCCCGATCCGGGGGTTGACATGAACACTAAGAAGGACAGGGCGGGGAGGGCCGTGGCCGGGCTGCTGCTCGCCACCGCCGCGACGGCCCTGGCCGCGCAGCTGCGGCACCGGCGGGAGGCGCTTCTCCAGGAGAGACGCCTGGAGATCGAGGAGCTGGCGGACCGCCGCAAGGCGCTGGCCCACCAGCAGCGCATGCACTGGGAACTGCTGGCCAGGGCCATCGACGACCCGTCCCTCGCCGCCGTGATCGACACCTACGACCAGTCCATCCCCGCGCAGAAGCGGCGGCAGTTCTTCTACGCCAACGCCTGGTACACGCACCTCTACCACCTGTATCTGGCGGGCATCCTGGACCGCGAGGAGCTGTACACGTACCTGCGGGAGTTCTTCCAGAGCCCGCTCTTCCGGGAGTACTGGGAGGCCTCGCGCACCCAGCGGTCGACGATCCGGGAGTCCTCGGAGGAGGCGGGCATCGGCCGGATGATCGACGGCCTCGTCAACGATCTGGACGAGGCCGACACGGACGCGTGGTGGGTGGTGGGGCATCCGCCGTCGGACTGAGCACGGGCCGCGGCGAGCACGCCGTCCGCCGTCGGACCGCGTACCGGCCCCGGCGCGAAGACCGTCCGGCGCCGGACCGGCGCCGACGACACGCGCGATGTCACTTTCGCCCAACCGGGCCCGCGCGCATCACGTTTCCCATACGGTTCTGCCCTCTGTGTACACCACCCGTGTAAGGACCGGTAACCCCTTGAAGATCGTGCGCCGCATCGGTGTGCCCCCGAGTGCCCGAGGCAGCAACTCCGGCGCGAACTGCCCGGATGTGTTCGAACTCAGTGACGGCAACTTCGCCGTCGTCGGCACCGAGGCGACCGAGGCACTGGACGGCGAACTGCCCGCGGACGCGTCGCGCGCGGACTACGAACGCATCGTCGTGGTCAGCCGCGAGACCCTGATCCGCGCCAAGGCAGACATCCCCGACGCCTGATCCCGCGCAGTCCCCCGCACGAGCCCGGGTCCGACCGAGGACCCCCTCCCCCGCGTCTCCGGCCGCGCACGACCTGTGGGCGGGCCGGACCACCCGGCGAGCAGCGCGGCACCCCGTCCCTGCTCGGTCCCCACCGATGAGGCCTGGCGCCGGAACGGCACCAGGCCGCACGCGTGTCCGGGACCGGACCGAAGCCGCCCGGACCGTCCTGCCGTGGCCTCTGGACTTCCTGAATCTGGACTTCCTGAACCGCTGTTCTCGCGGCCTCCTCAGGCCGCCGCGACCGGCTCCGGTGCCTCCGGGCCGACATAGCGCGCCGCGGGCCGGATGATCTTCTTGTCCTCCGCCTGCTCCAGGATGTTCGCGCTCCAGCCGACGACCCTGGCCGCCGCGAACGTCGGGGTGAACATCTCCCGCGGCACACCGCACAGTTCCATGACGACACCGGCGTAGAACTCGACGTTGGCGTGCAGTTCCCGGCCGGGCTTCAGCTCCGCGAGGATCGCCTCGACCTGCCGCTCGACCTCCACCGCGAACGTGACGCGCGGCCCGCCGAACTCCTGGGCGATCTCGCGGAGCATGCGCGAGCGCGGGTCCTCGGTGCGGTACACGGCGTGGCCGAAGCCCATGATGCGCTCGCCCGCCAGGACGCGTGCGCGAATCCACGGGTCGACGCGGTCGGGGGTGCCGATCGCGTCGAGGGTGTCGAGAGCCCGGCTGGGCGCGCCGCCGTGCAGCGGCCCGGACAGGGCGCCGACCGCGCCGACCAGGGCGGCGGCCACGTCGGCACCCGTCGAGGTGATGACCCGGGCGGTGAACGTTGACGCGTTGAAGCCGTGATCAATGGTCGAGATCAGATACTGCTCGACGGCCCGCGCCCGGCGCGGTTCCGGCTCGTCGCCCGTCAGCATGTAGAGGTAGTTCGCGGCGTAGGAGAGGTCCTCGCGGGGCTCGACGGGGGTGAGTCCCCGGCCCAGTCGGTACAGCGCGGTGAGCAGGGTGGGGACGGCCGCGGCGGCGACCAGGGTGTCCGAGAGGCGCTGTTCCGGGTCGGTGTCGTAGACCGGGCGGAAGCCCCGCGCCGCGCCCAGCAGGGAGAGGCCCGTGCGCAGGCCCGCGAGGGGGTCGGGGCCGGTCGCGGCCCGTGCGCCCGCCGCGGCGACGGCCGGGAGGGCCGCCGCGACCTCGCCGGGCAGGCGGCGCAGGGCCGCGGTCCGGGCGGCGAAGTCGGCGGAGCGGCGGGCGTCCGGGAGGTCGCCGTGGACGAGGAGGTGCCAGACGTCCTCGAAGGAGCGGCCGCGCGCGAGATCGACCGCGGAGTACTGCCGGTAGTGGTAGAAGCCCTCGCGCCCCCGGACGTCGCCGACCCGGGTGTCGGCGACGACGACGCCCGCGAGCCCGCGGGGCACCTCGGAGCGGGTGGCCTCGGCCTTGTTGACGGACATGATTCCCTCCTAGAACTTGATTCGACTGTCCATGATTGAGGGAATGACGTCAATATATTGATGCAATCAATGCATGCAGCTTCTGGATACGGTGATCCCATGCTCGATCAGGAACCCGGCCCCGACGCCTCAGGACGCCGGCTCAGCACCCGGCAGGCCGCCGACCTCCTCGGCGTGAAGCCCGAGACGGTGTACGCGTACGTGAGCCGCGGGCGGCTCAGCAGCCGCCGGGTGCCCGGCACCCGGGGCAGCACCTTCGACGCCGACGAGATCGAGGCACTGGCCCGCAGCAACCGGCGGGAGAGCCACACGGGCGGTGGCGTTGGCGGCGCCGAGGACCGGGGGGCCGCACCGGCCGTCCGCACCGGCGTCACGCTCATCGAGGACGACCGGTTCTACTTCCGCGGGGTCGACGCCGTGGAACTGGCGGCCCGGCACTCCTACGAGGAGGTCGCGGAGTGGCTGTGGACGGGGCGGATGCGGGCGGGCGTCGCCTTCGACGCGCCGCGCGCGTCCGTCGAGGCCGCCCGGCGCGCGGTCGGCGCGCTCCCCGAGCACACCGGCCCCGCCGACCGGCTGCGCGTCGCCACGATCGCCTGCGCGGTCACCGACCCGCTCCGCTTCGACCTGTCCGAGGACGCCGTGCTCGGCACCGCGCGCACCCTCATCCCGACCCTCGTCGCCGCGCTGCCGCCCAAGGTGCCCACCCACCGGGACGGCGCCTCCCTGGCGCAGCGCCTCTGGGGGCGGCTCAGCTGGCGGCCCGCCGCCGAGTCCCCCGTGCACGTCCTGGACGCCGCGCTCGCCCTGCTCGTCGACCACGACCTCGCGGCGTCCACCCTCGCCGTGCGGGTCGCGGCCAGTGCCCGCGCGCACCCGTACGCGGCCGTGTCGGCCGGGCTCGGCGTCGTCGAGGGGCATCTGCACGGCGCCGCCGGAGGCCTCGTCCACCGGCTGCTCCTCGACGTGCTCGACCGGGGCTCGGCGGGCCCCGTGATCGCGGAGGAGCTGCGCGCGGGCCGCCGCGTCCCGGGCCTGGGGCACCGCCTCTACCGGGGGGAGGACCCTCGCGCGCGGGCCCTGTTCGCGCTGCTGGCGGACGTCCCCGCCGCGGCACCGGCCCTGGCGGCGGCCCGCGACGTCGAACGGACGGCCGCCCGGCACGCCCCGCTGCACGCCAACGTCGACCTCGCGCTGGCCGTGCTCACGGCGTCCTGCGGGATGGAGCCCTCGGCGAGCGAGACCGTCTTCGCGATCGCCAGAACGGCCGGCTGGATCGCGCACGCCCAGGAGGAGTACGGCGAGCGCCCCCTGCGCATGCGCCCCAGCGGCCACTACGTCGGCCCCCGCCCACCCCGCCCGCTGCCCTAGGGGACCGACCGACCGCCCGTCGCCCCGGAGCACCGACCGCCCGCACGTCGCCCTGGAGAAACAGGTCGGCCGCCGCCCTGGAAGGCCGTTCGGCAGGCGGCCTGGAAAACCGCCCGACACCTCGTCGCCGTACCCGCCTGATCACAGCGCGTCGACCGGACCCCCCTGATCAGGCACGACATCCGCGGGCCGCACGCACCTCCCGCACGGGCCCGCACACGTGAACGCCGGACACGTGCCCCACAGCAACTCACCACCTGTCAAGTCAGGTTAGGCTCACCTCCGTGAGTACGTGCACGACCGTCTCGCGGGACCTCGACGAGCCCATGTCCGGGACCGCGGCCACGGCAACGACCTGGCTGCTGCTGGAACAGCCCGGCCCCTGGGGCGCCAAGGCGCTCACCTCCAGCCATCTGGACCCCGTGCTGGGACGCGCCCTGGAGGCCGCGGCACAAGGCACCGGCGTACGCGTCGTGCTCATCCGGCGCCCCGGCCGCCACGCCGACTTCGGCACCCCGCCGCTGCGCCGGGTCTACGCCGCCCACACCGTCCCCGGGCGGGTGTGGATGCGCGGCGCGACCACCCACGAACCGCACCGGCTGCTCGGCCTGGACTTCGCGGCGCTCGGCCGGGGCGACCACCGGTCGTTCGACACCGTCCTCGACGGCCGCGCCCACACCGGCGACCCCTTGGCGCTCGTGTGCACCAACGGCAAGCGGGACCGCTGCTGCGCCGTCCTCGGACGCCCGCTCGCCGCCGAACTGGCCGCGTCGGACGTGGCGGGCGTCTGGGAGGTCACCCATCTGGGCGGTCACCGCTTCTCCCCGACCCTGCTCGTCCTGCCGTACGGCTACGCCTATGGCCGGGCCGCCGCCCACACCGTCAAGGAAGTCCTCCACGGCGCGCAGGAGGGGCGGATCGTGATCGACCGGTGCCGGGGGAACTCCGCCTGGGACCGGCCCGGCCAGGCGGCCGAACTGGCCGTGCGCGCGGCGACCGGCGAGGACACCGCCGAGACTCTCTCCGTCGTGCACACGCGCGGGACGGCGCAGGGCTGGGAGGTGACCGTCGCGCACGTCGACGGACGGCACTGGCGGGTGACCGTGGCCCAGACCGCCGCGCTGCCGCCCCGCCCGGAAAGCTGCGGGGCGGCCGTCCTCGGCACGCCCGCCCGCATGGAGGTCGTGGCGGTCGACGAGCTGACGCCCGCGGCGCCCGCACTGGCGGCACCCCTCACCCCGGCGGCCCTCGCGGGCTGATCCGCACCGATCAAGGTTGATCAAGAGATCCACGCCACACACCTCTACGGCTCGGCGGGCCCGTCCACGTACCTTCGTGGGTATGAGCCCCACGCCCCCCGCCCGCCGCCTGCGCCTCGGCCTGCCCCGGCGCGCGTTCTCGCAGATCCTGCTGATGCAGCTGGCGATCGCCGCGGGCGTCGTGGTGCTCGCCACCGGACTGTTCCTCGCCCCGCTGAGCGACCAGCTGGACGACCAGGCGATGCGGCGCGCGCTCGCCATCGCGCAGACCACGGCGGCCGTCCCGCAGATCGCCGACGACCTGCGGAGCACCGCGCCGACGGTCGACGGGCCTGTGCAGCGGGAGGCGGAGCGCATCCGGGCGGCGAGCGGCGCCGAGTACGTGGTGGTCATGGACCTGCGGGGGGTGCGCTGGTCCCACACCGACCCCGGCTCGATCGGCCGCCATGTCTCGACGGACCCTAGCCGCGCTCTGGCGGGCCGTGAGGTCATGGAGATCGACGACGGCACCCTGGGCCGCTCCGCGCGCGGCAAGGTGCCCCTGCGCGACACCGACGGCACGATCATCGGGGCGGTGTCGGTGGGCATCGAGTACGACAGCGTGCGCGCGCGGCTGATCCACGCCATCCCCGGCCTGTTCGCCTACGCGGGCGGCGCGCTCGCGGTCGGCGCGCTCGCCGCCTGGCTGATCTCGCGGCGGGTCCAGCGGCAGACCCGTGACCTGGCCTTCTCCGACATCTCGGGGTTGCTCGCGGAGCGCGAGGCGATGCTGCACGGCATCCGGGAGGGCGTGGTCGCCCTGGACCGGCGCGGGCGGGTGCGCCTGCTCAACGACGAGGCGCAGCGTCTCCTGGGCCTCGGCGAGGAGACCGTGGGCCGCACGCCCGACGAGGCGCTCGGCGAGGGCCGTACGGCGGACGTCCTGGCGGGCCGGGTGACGGGCACCGACCTGATCGCCGTCCGGGGGCGGCGTGTCCTGGTCGTCAACCGGATGCCGACCGACGACGGGGGCGCGGTGGCCACCCTGCGGGACCGCACCGAGCTGGAGCAGCTCGGCCGGGAGCTCGACTCCACCCGCGGCCTGATCGACGCGCTGCGCGCCCAGGACCACGAGCACGCCAACCGTATGCACACGGTCCTCGGACTGCTGGAACTGGAGATGTACGAGGACGCCGTGGAGTTCGTGGGCGAGGTGGTCGGCGACCACCGGGCCACGTCCGAGCAGGTGGCGGAGAAGATCGGTGACCCGCTGCTGGCGGCCCTCCTGGTCGGCAAGGCGACTGTCGCGGCGGAGCGGGGGGTGGCCCTGGGCGTGTCGGACCGCAGTCGGCTGCCCGACCGGCTGGTCGATCCCCGCGGACTGGTGACCGTCGTCGGCAATCTCGTGGACAACGCCCTGGACGCGTCCGCCGGACGTCCGCACGCGCGCGTGGAGGTCGAGATCCGCGCCGAGGGCCGTACGGTCGTCCTGCGGGTGCGGGACACCGGCCCCGGCGTTCCGGCCGCGCAACGTGAAACGATCTTCACCGAGGGCTGGTCCACCAAGACACCGCCGGCCCACGGCAAGCGCGGCATCGGCCTCTCCCTGGTGCGCAGGCTCGCCGAGCGGCAGGGCGGCAGCGCCACCGTCACCGAGGCGCGGGGCGGGGGCGCCGAGTTCACCGTCGTCCTGCCCGAGGCGCTGCCGGAGACCGGGCCGCGACCGGCCCTGACCGCACCCGCGCCGGGCACCGCCGGGGAGGAGCAGCGATGATCGAGGTCCTCGTCGTGGACGACGACGTCAGAGTGGCCAAGGTCAACGCGGCCTACGTCGAGAAGGTGCCGGGGTTCCACGTCGTCGCGCAGGCGCACAGCGCGGCCGACGCGCTCGCCCGCCTGGAACCGCCGACCCGGATCGACCTGGTGCTGCTCGACCACTACCTGCCCGACGGGACCGGCCTGGAGGTCGTCCAGGAGATGCGCCGCCGCGGCCACCAGGCCGACGTGATCATGGTGACGGCCGCGCGCGACGTCTCGACGGTGCAGGCGGCGATGCGCCAGGGCGCGCTCCAGTACCTGGTCAAGCCGTTCAACTTCGCGGGTCTGCGCGGCAAGCTGGAGGCGTACGCGACGCTGCGCCGCACGCTGGACGGCGGGGGCGAGGCCGAGCAGGCGGACGTCGACCGGATCTTCGGCGCCCTGTCCGCGCCCTCGGAGCCCGGACTGCCCAAGGGCCACTCCCCCACCACGGCGGAACTCGTGCGCCGCTCCCTGATGAACGCCGAACAGCCCCTGTCCGCCCAGGAGATCGCCGACCGCACCGGCGTGAGCCGCCAGACCGCGCAGCGCTATCTGAAGCTCCTGGAACGCACCGGGCGGGCCACACTGACGCTGAAGTACGGCGACGCGGGCCGCCCGGAACACCGCTACGCGTGGGCGACCCGCGCCTGAGGACACGGCCCGTAGGGCGGGGGAAGGACCGCGCCCTCCCCCGGCAGTACGTACGCCATCCCGGAACGGCTCGATCCGCTCCCCGCTCCCCCGTACACGCGACCGGACCTGGCGCGCGGCACCGGCCCCGCACAGCCACGGCGACGGGGCCGCCCGCGTCGCCTAGACGGCCCCCGCCCCGGTCAGCGAGCGCACCTCGGTCTCCGCGTGCCGGGCCTCGTCGGGGACCTCGGTCGAGGTGACCGTGCCGAGCCAGCCCGCGAGGAAGCCCAGCGGGATCGAGACGAGCCCCGGGTTCTGCAACGGGAACACGTCGAAGTCGGCGCCCGGGACCAGCGACGCGGGCGTCCCCGACACCACGGGGGAGAGCACGACGAGGAGCAGGGCCGGGATCAGTCCGCCGTACACCGACCAGACGGCGCCGCGGGTGGTGAAGCGCCGCCAGAACAGCGAGTAGAGCAGGACCGGGAGGTTCGCGGAGGCCGCGACGGCGAAGGCGAGGCCCACCAGGAAGGCGACGTTGAGATCGCGGGCGAGCAGCCCGAGGGCGATCGCGACCACGCCGACGCCGACGGCGGCGATCCGGGCTACGGCCACCTCGCTGCGGGGGGTGGAGCCCTTGCGGCGCAGCGTGGCGTACAGGTCGTGGGCGACCGACGCCGAGGAGGCGAGGGTGATCCCGGCGACCACGGCGAGGATGGTGGCGAACGCGACGGCCGCCACCACGGCGAACAAAACCGTGCCCCCGGTGGAGTCGGCGCCGCCGCCCAGGTCGAGGGCGAGCAGTGGTACGGCGGTGTTCCCGGCCGCGTTGGAGTCGCGGACCGCGTCCGGGCCGACGATGGCGGCCGCGCCGAAGCCGAGGACGATCGTCATCAGGTAGAAGCCGCCGATGAGGCCGATCGACCAGACGACGGACCGGCGGGCGGCACGGGCGGTGGGCACGGTGTAGAAGCGGGACAGGATGTGCGGGAGCCCGGCCGTGCCGAGGACCAGCGCGAGTCCGAGACTCATGAAGTCGAAGCGGGCGGTCCAGTCGCCGCCGTACTTGAGGCCGGGGGCGAGGAACGCCGCCCCGTGCCCGCTGCGGTCGGCCGCCGTCCGCAGCAGTTGGTCGAAGTCGCCGTGGAAGCGGACCAGGACGAGCACGGTGAGCGTGACGGTGCCGCCGAGGAGCAGGACCGCCTTCACGATCTGGATCCAGGTCGTGGCCCGCATGCCGCCGAGGGACACGTAGATCACCATGAGGGCGCCGACCCCGATGACGGCCCAGACCTGCGCCGCCGCGCCGGTGCTGCCGAGCAGCAGCGCGACGAGACTGCCCGCGCCGACCATCTGCGCCACCAGGTAGAGCACCGACACGGTGACCGAGGAGGTGCCCGCCGCGATCCGGACCGGGCGCTCGCTCATCCGCGCGGCGACCACGTCGGCCAGCGTGAACCGGCCGCAGTTGCGGACCAGTTCGGCGACGAGGAGCAGGACGACCAGCCAGGCGACCAGGAAGCCCACCGAGTACAGCAGCCCGTCGTAGCCGAAGAGCGCGATGAGGCCCGAGATGCCGAGGAAGGAGGCGGCCGACATGTAGTCGCCCGCGATGGCGAAACCGTTCTCCATCGGGGAGAACAACCGGCCGCCCGCGTAGAACTCCTCGGCCGAGCCCTGCTTGCGGCGGCTCACCCAGGTGGTGATGCCGAGCGTGA
Organism: Streptomyces sp. NPDC091281; assembly: GCF_044757425.1. Lineage (NCBI taxonomy): Bacteria > Bacillati > Actinomycetota > Actinomycetes > Kitasatosporales > Streptomycetaceae > Streptomyces > Streptomyces sp. NPDC091281. The sequence continues at coordinate 227,522 of NZ_JBIVUY010000010.1, forward strand.
GCGCGATGAAGGCGCTGAACAGCAGCAGTGCCAGTGTCTGGTGGTCGTCGGTCACGATGCTCCGCCCTGCGCCTCACGGGTCAGCTGCTGGGTGTCCCAGCGCAGTTCGAGTGCGGCGCGGTCCCGGCGCAGCCGCGCGTGCCGGGAGTACGCCCAGGTGAGCAGGAAGGTGGTGAGGAACTGCCCGAGCCCGGCGAGCAGCGCCACGTTCACCGCGCCCACCACGGGGCGGGCCATCAGCCCGGGTGCCGTGGTGGCGGCCACGACATAGCCGACGTACCAGAGGAAGAAGCCCGCGGTCGCCGGGATCACGAACCGGCGGTACCGGCCGCGGACCTCCTGGAAGGCCTCGCTGCGCTGGACTTCGAGGTAGACGCGGGCCGTCGCCCCGACGGCGGACGACGACGCCCGGCGCGCGGGCGGGACCTCGGCGGCGGTCGGCGGCGGGCCGCCGGACTCGCCCCAGCCGGTGGCGAGTGCGTCGTACCAGGGGTCCTCGTACGGGACCTTGTCGGGCATCTCGACGAACGCCGGTCCCCCGTCCGGCTGGTGTGTGCCCGTGTTCTCGGGGCCGGTCCCACCAGCACGGACACGGCCTGTACTTGACTGCATGCCCAAGCATGGACAGATCGGGAGCATCCCCGACTCTTCTTCCGGCGGTCTTCACCCCATCAGGTGACCAGCACCGTCACGGTCCGTGAGGGTCACGCCTTCGGCGGACGCACCAGCCGGTGCGCGTACGCGTAACGCACCGCCCCCGCCCGGTCCTTGAGCCCCGTCTTCGCGAACAGGTTGTTGATGTGGGTCTTCACGGTCGCGGTGGAGACGTGCAGCCGACGCCCGATCTCCTGGTTGTTGAGCCCCTCGGCGATGAGGACGAGGACCTCCGTCTCCCGCAGGGTCAGCCCGTCGGGCGGGGGCGCCGGCACCGCAGGTTCCGGCTCGGGGGCGGACAGCCGCTCCAGCAGCCGCCGCTGGACGCTCGGTGACAGTCCCGCCTCCCCCGACAGCACGCTGTGCACGGCCCGCACGATCTCGTCGCCGCCCGCGTCCTTGGTGAGATAGCCCCGCGCGCCCGCCTGCAACGCCGGGAACAGCGACTCGTCGTCACCGAACGTGGTGAGCACCACGACGTGCGTGCCGGGGTGCTCCGCCCTGATCCGCCGGGTCGCCTCGACCCCGTCGCAGCGGGGCATCCGCAGGTCCATCAGCACGACGTCCGGGGCGAGTTCGCCGACCAGACGCACCGCCTCCTCGCCGTCCGCCGCCGCGCCCACCACCTCGATGCCCGGCAGCAGCCCGAGCAGCATGACGATGCCCTCCCGGACCACGGTCTGGTCGTCGGCCACCACGACCCGGGCGGTCCTGTCCACCGCCTCCTCGGTCATACCGGCACCTTCAACGTCACCACGAAACCTTTCTCGCCCGGCCCCGCGTGCAGCGACCCGCCGAGCAGCTCGGCACGCTCCCGCATGCCCAGCAGACCGTACCCGCCGCCGGCGGCCGCGAGTTCACCCGGCGGACCGCCCGAGTCGCGCACGTCGAGCGTCACTTCGTGCGGCCCGTACTCCAGCCGCAGGCTGACCCGGGCGCCGGGCGCGTGCTTGCGGACGTTCGTCAGGGCCTCCTGGGCGACCCGTCGCACGGCCTGCGACGCCTCCGCCGACAGAGGTGTGCGCGGGCCGTCGACGGTGACCTCCGCGCCGTCCGCGGACCGCACCAGGTCTCTGAGGAACTCCTCCAGGGGGGTCAGCTCTCCGCGCAGGGCGGAGAGCGCCTGCCGGGTCTCCTCCAGCCCGTCACGGGCCATCCCGCGGGCCGCCACCACCCGGTCGAGGATCTGTCCGCGGTCGGCGCCCCGCTCGATCAGCAGGCGGGCGGCCTCCAGGTGCACGAGCTGCGCGGAGAGGCTGTGGGCCAGCACGTCGTGGATCTCCCGGGCGATCCTGGCGCGCTCGGCGAGCGCGGCGGTCTCCGCCTCGGCGGCGCGCGCCGCTCTCTCCTGGGCCAGCAGCCGGTGGGTCGCGCCCCGGGCCTCCGCGTCCAACCGGAGCGTGTACCCGGCCAGGGCCATGCCGCCCACGCTGATCCAGGTCCACAGCCAGTCGCCGCCGTCGACCACCGCGTAGGTCGCGAGGCCCGTGGCCGCCAGCGGGAGCCCGGCCGCCAGTGGCAGGCGCTCCAGCGCGGCGAAGGCGCAGCCGCACCACAGGACGGCGGCCGGTCCGTGGGAGCCGAGGGCCTGCGCACCGGCCCCGAGAGCGAGGAGCGCCGTGAGCAGTGCCACCGAGGGCCACAGGCGGTGGCGGAGCGTGGAGCGCCAGTACGCCCAGACCAGTGCGGCGGCTGCCAGGACCCCGGCCGCGGCGGCCAGGACGGACCAGCCGTGGAGGTGAGCCTGGCGGAACGCGCTCCACAGCAGCACGCCGATCACCAGCAGCCGTACGACCCAGGCCAGCAGGCGCCTGCGCCCGGAGAGCCCCTCCCGTCCGAGCGCCTCCCGGGAGGGCCAGCGCGTCAGGGCGTACTCGGTCACACGCGCTCCTTCGGGGTGGACCCGACCACGCCGTCACCGTACGCCGCGACGGGTCCGGCGGCACCGGCGGCCGGGGCGAGCTGCCGCGCGCGCCGGGTCACGATCCCGGAGCGGATCAGCAGCGTCGCGGCGAGGGCCAGCAGCAGGGCGGCGCTGTCCTGGTGGATGCCCGCCGCGGCGCCGAGGGCGAAGAGGGCCACGCGCAGGCCTATGCCGAGGACCCAGACGGCGACGGTCGCCTTCGTGCCCTTGCTCCACACGGAGCCGTCCGGCTCGGTCCAGACGCGGGTGGTCCGGGCCCAGCCGAGGCCCATGGCCGCGCCGACCAGGAGTTCGGCGCCGAGGAGCGCGGCGGCCGCGGTGTGGTGGTGCGGGTCGAGCAGGTCGGGCTCCCGCAGCGCCACGACGGCCAGGATGCCGGGCAGCAGCCACCACCGCCGGTCCGTGTCGACACGGGCGGCGCGCAGTTGCCGCGCGATCACCCATGCGGCCACGGCCAGGATCAGCAGTGCGTTGACGAGCCCGGACATGTCAGACATCGCAGCCTCCGTGCGAGGGGTGCGCGGAACGCGCAGGGAACGGTCGGTGGGCGGCGGCGACGAGCGCTGCCGACACCCACGACGCTACGGAAAGGCGCAGGTCCTGGGATCGGAGCACGGGTGGAACCCAGGTGGACCCGAACGCGTCCGGGCTCTCCACCCGTGGGTGGAGAGCCCGGAGAGAGTCCGGCCCGGCGCCGTCCGGGGCCTCGGGGGACGAGGCATCGGACGGCGCCGGGCGGTGAGCGGCTACGCGTCGATGCGGGAGCGGTCCAGGGTCGCCGCCGAGCTGGAGATGAACTCCTTGCGCGGCGCCACGTCGTTGCCCATCAGCAGGTCGAAGACCCGCTCGGCCGCGTCGAGGTCGGCGAGGTTGATCCGGCGCAGCGTGCGGTGGCGGGGGTCCATCGTGGTCTCGGCCAGCTGGTCGGCGTCCATCTCGCCGAGGCCCTTGTAGCGCTGGATGCTGTCCTTGTACCGGACGCCCTTGCTCTGGAACTCCATGAGCCTGTCCCGCAGCTCACGGTCCGAGTACGTGTAGACGTACTTGTCCTGCCCCTTCCTGGGCTGGGTCAGCTCGATGCGGTGCAGCGGCGGCACGGCGGCGAAGACCCGCCCCGCCTCCACCATGGGCCGCATGTAGCGCTGGAACAGGGTCAGCAGCAGACACCGGATGTGGGAGCCGTCCACGTCGGCGTCGGTCATCATGATGATCTTGCCGTAGCGGGCCGCGTCGATGTCGAAGGTCCGCCCGGAGCCGGCCCCTATGACCTGGATGATCGCGCCGCACTCGGCGTTCTTGAGCATGTCGGTCACGGACGACTTCTGGACGTTGAGGATCTTGCCCCGGATCGGCAGCAGCGCCTGGAACTCGGAGTTCCGGGCCAGTTTCGCCGTACCGAGCGCGGAGTCGCCCTCGACGATGAACAGCTCGCTGCGGTCGACGTCGTCGCTGCGGCAGTCGGCCAGCTTGGCGGGCAGGGACGAGGACTCCAGGGCCGTCTTGCGGCGCTGGGCGTCCTTGTGCTGGCGGGCCGCGATGCGCGTGCGCGCGGCGGCGACCGCCTTCTCCATGACGACGCGGGCCTGCGCCGCCGCGTCCCGCTTGGTGGAGGTGAGGAACGCCTTGAGCTCCTTGGAGATCACGGTGTTCACGATCCGGCGGGCCGCCGAGGTGCCGAGGACCTCCTTGGTCTGGCCCTCGAACTGCGGCTCGGCGAGGCGGACCGTGACCACGGCGGTCAGGCCCTCCAGCGCGTCGTCCTTGACGATGTCGTCCTCGGCGACGCGCAGGAGCTTCTTGGCGCGCAGCACCTCGTTCATCGTCTTGGCGACGGCCTGCTCGAAGCCCGCCACGTGAGTGCCGCCCTTGGGCGTGGCGATGATGTTGACGAACGACTTGAGGTTCGTGTCGTAGCCGGTGCCCCAGCGCATCGCCACGTCCACGCCCAGCTCGCGGGTGACCTCGGTGGGCGTCATCTGGCCGTGCTCGTCGAGGACCGGGACGGTCTCCTTGAAGGTGCCCTGACCGGAGAAGCGGAGGACGTCGCAGACGGGCCGGTCGGCCGCCAGGTACTCACAGAACTCGCTGATGCCGCCGTCGAAGCGGAAGGACTCCTCGCCCTTGCTGCCGCCCTCGCCCAGGCCGAACTCGTCGCGGACGACGATGGTCAGGCCCGGCACCAGGAAGGCGGTCTGGCGGGCGCGCTGGTGGAGGTTCTCCAGGGAGAGCCGCGCGTCCTTGAGGAAGATCTGCCGGTCGGCCCAGTAGCGCACGCGCGTGCCGGTGCGGGCGCGGGCGATCTTCTTGGCCTTGCGCAGCCCGCTGCCGGAGTCGAACCCGGCGTCGGGGCCGGTGCCCGCGAAGGCGCCGGGGACGCCCCGGCGGAAGCTGATCGCGTGCGTGTGCCCGCTCCGGTCGACCTCGACGTCGAGGCGGGCGGAGAGGGCGTTGACGACGGAGGCGCCGACGCCGTGCAGACCGCCGGAGGCCGCGTAGGAGCCGCCGCCGAACTTGCCGCCCGCATGGAGCTTGGTCATGACGACCTCGACACCGGAGAGACCGGTCTTCGGCTCGACGTCGACGGGGATGCCCCGGCCGTTGTCACGGACCTCGACCGAGCCGTCGTCATGGAGGATCACGTCGATGTGGTCGCAGTAGCCGCCGAGGGCCTCGTCCACGGCGTTGTCGATGATCTCCCACAGGCAGTGCATGAGGCCACGGCTGTCGGTCGAGCCGATGTACATACCCGGGCGCTTGCGTACGGCCTCGAGGCCTTCGAGGACGAGCAGGTGCCGCGCGGTGTAGTTGGAACCGTCCCGGTCTGCTCCTGCCAGCAGCGCTGTGGACGGCACGGACGTATCGGCGGTCACGCGGTTCGCTCCTCGCTGAATTTCAGATGAGCCCTCACGGGGTAAGGGCGCGGCTTCGGTCGCCGCCAAGAGGGTACCGAGGCCTGGTAGAGCCGTTGTCACGCCACCCTCGTCCAAAGTCACACTAGTCCAGGCTCGCATACGTGTTCGATCCCTCGATGGAGTGAAGTACATATCACGTTCCCTTCGAGGCATGAACCATTTAGGCTCCGGGCACGTCCTCATGAACAAACCGGCAATCCAGCCGGGAGGACGGCACCATGACTGACAGCGCGAAACCGTACGACACGACAGACCTGTAAGACGGCACATTCGCCGCCAAACCGGCAGCAGACGGCCTCTCGAAGATTTTTTTCGAGGACAAGCCACGAGCGGGAACGTTTTGGGGCTGGTTGGATGTTGACCCTGGTACGACAGCTCGTCGAGCTAGAGAAGAGGCGACGTGACTACTGTTCTGACCCCCGCGAGCCCGCTGACGGCCGCTGACCGCTGCGACCGCTGCGGCGCCCAGGCGTACGTGCGCGTCGTCCTGCTCAGCGGCGGAGAACTGCTCTTCTGCGCCCACCACGGTCGCAAGTTCGAGCCGGAACTCAAGAAGATCGCCGCTGAAATACAGGACGAGACGGAGCGGCTGACCGCTGTTCCCGCATCCGCCTCCGAAGAAGAGCGCTGACCGTTCGCGTTCCCCGACGAGCCACAGTAGGCACAGGCCGCTGACGGGCGGGCCGCCCCCGGATTCAGTTTCCGGGAGCGGCCCGCTCGTGTTCTCAGGTCATCCCCACGAGGCACCGGACCCCTCCGGCCTTGCCCGTGGCGCCCTACGCCCCCTCCTGCACCTCTGGGGCCTCGGGAGCCGCCGAAGCCTCCGAGGGGGCCGCGACGGCCGCCTCCCAGCCCAGAGTGGTGATGACGTCGGAGATGCGCGTATACACGCCGGGGCTGCCCGCCCGGCCGCACCCGCTGCCCCAGGACACCAGCCCGACCAGTCGGCCGCGGGCGACCAGCGGGCCACCGCTGTCCCCCTGGCAGGAGTCGCGGCCACCCCGCGCCTCTCCGGCGCACAGCATCGTCCTGGCCACGTAGGAGCCGTCCGCGGGCCCCGGATAGGCGCGCGCGCAGACACCGTCGCTCAGCACGTGCACACGGGCAGCCCGCAGGCTCTGGGCGTACGAGCCGATGCCGGTGGTGTCCCCCCAGCCGTAGACGAGGGCCTCGGTCCCGGCCGCGTAGGCGGGGTCGCCGGCGCCCGCCATCCCCAGGACCGAGCCCTGCGGCAGGGGTTCGGCGAGCTGGAGCACGGCGAAGTCGCCCGAGTTGCTGTAGCGGTCGTAGCGCGGGTTCACCCAGACCTCGGACACGGGGATCTCCTGGCCCTCGTCCGCGGTGAGGTCCGTACGGCCCGCGATGACCTTCAGGTCGCGGGCACGGTCCGGGGGCGCCCCCAGGACCTCCTCGCCCATGCAGTGGGCCGCGGTGAGCACAGTGGTGCGTCCGACCGCCACTCCCCCGCAGAACTGACCGGCACGGCTTCCCCCGAACCGGTCACGGCTGGACAGGGCGACCGCCCAGGGGCTGTCGGACACGTCGACCGGGAATCCTCCGACGACGACCCCGTCGGCCGTCGCCGGGGCCGCGGACATCAGCGGTATGGCCATCACCGCGGTCGCCAGGACCAGCGGCCGGGCCAGCACCCGGACCAGGGGACGTCGCATGCGCGCTCCTCACTCTGAAGTGATCAGTGGACACCCAGAGTGATGCAGCTCACGCCCGCGCGCACCCGCGCGCTCACGCCCGAAGGCCCGGCTCCCGCGGAGGGGAACCGGGCCTTCGGTGAGGTGCGGCGGCGACCGGGTCGGACCCGGACGGGTCCGGCCGGACTCAGTCCAGGTAGTCGCGCAGGACCTGGGAGCGGGACGGGTGGCGGAGCTTCGACATCGTCTTGGACTCGATCTGGCGGATGCGCTCGCGCGTGACGCCGTAGACCTTGCCGATCTCGTCGAGGGTCTTCGGCTGACCGTCGGTGAGACCGAACCGCATGGAGACGACGCCCGCCTCGCGCTCGGAGAGGGTGTCGAGCACCGAGTGCAGCTGCTCCTGGAGGAGCGTGAAGCTGACGGCGTCGGCCGGGACGACGGCCTCGGAGTCCTCGATGAGGTCACCGAACTCGCTGTCGCCGTCCTCGCCCAGCGGGGTGTGCAGGGAGATCGGCTCGCGGCCGTACTTCTGGACCTCGATGACCTTCTCGGGGGTCATGTCGAGTTCCTTGGCCAGCTCCTCCGGGGTGGGCTCGCGGCCCAGGTCCTGAAGCATCTGGCGCTGCACGCGGGCGAGCTTGTTGATGACCTCGACCATGTGCACCGGAATACGGATGGTGCGGGCCTGGTCGGCCATGGCGCGGGTGATCGCCTGACGGATCCACCAGGTGGCGTACGTGGAGAACTTGTAGCCCTTGGTGTAGTCGAACTTCTCGACCGCGCGGATCAGACCGAGGTTGCCCTCCTGGATGAGGTCCAGGAAGAGCATGCCGCGGCCGGTGTAGCGCTTGGCGAGGGAGACCACCAGGCGGAGGTTGGCCTCCAGGAGGTGGTTCTTCGCGCGGCGCCCGTCCTCGGCGATGATCTCCAGCTCGCGCTTGAGCTTGGGGGCGAGCTTGTCGGCGTTGGCCAGCTTGTCCTCGGCGAACAGACCGGCCTCGATGCGCTTGGCGAGCTCGACCTCCTGCTCGGCGTTGAGCAGCGGGACCTTGCCGATCTGCTTGAGGTAGTCCTTGACGGGGTCGGCGGTGGCACCGGCGGCGGCGACCTGCTGCGCGGGCGCGTCGTCCTCGTCCTCGTCGGACAGCACGAACCCGGCGCTCTCGGTGCCCTCGGGCTCGTCACCGGCCTTGGGGGCGTCCTCGAGGACCTCTTCCTCGGCCAGCTCGGCGTCGTCCTTCTTGCCCGCGGTCTTCTTGGCGGCCGTCTTCTTCGCGGGCGCGGCCTTCTTCGCCACCGCCTTCTTGGCGGTGGTGGTCTTCTTCGCAGCCGCCGCCTTCTTCGCGGGCGCGGCTTCGTCTGCGGGGTCGTCCACAGCGGGCGCGGCGGGAGCGGCCGGCGTGGTGGCGGTGGCCTTCCTGGTGGTCACCGTCTTCGCCGCGACCGTCTTGGTGGCGGTGCGCTTGGCCGGACTCTTCGCTGCGACGCTCTTTCGGGTGCGCTTGGGCTCCGCGGCACTGACCATCAGCGTCACACCCTCTTCCTCGAGGATCTGGTTGAGGCTGCGCAGTACGTTCTTCCACTGAGTGGCCGGAATCTGGTCAGCTTCGAAGGCCCGACGCACATCGTCGCCGGCGATCTGCCCCTCAGCCTTTCCCCGCTCAATGAGCGCCATGACAGAGACGGACTCGGCGATCTCCGGCGGGAGCGTACGGGATGTGCTGGCCGACACGAACAACCTCTCGGAACGTTGGAAAACGGCTTCCGGCCCCGTCCACCTCGGACAGGAGCCGACCACCGGCCTGGGGATGGGCCGACGGTGCGGGCGGGGGCCGGGGAGTTGCACAGCGCCCTGAACGGCGTCCGTATTCCCTCCGCGGCTGTCACCTCTTAGGTCATCGCATTGCTTCCACGAGCGTTACGCCCAATCTTCGTGGCCCGAGTCACACCCCGTAAGCGCTCAAAAACGGTCAGACGCGGGCACATAAGGTCACTCACAGTGCCTACCCCAGCCATCGCGGTCCAATCGGCCAGGACCGCGAGGCCCGCCGATCCGTTCGATTCCGTTCGATGCGGCGGGCCCCGTCGCGCCGTCGGACCCCGCGCGACCCGTGACGGGCGCGCGGGGTCCGACGGTGCGACGGTGAGGCGGGGTGCTGCGGGGCGGGCGTGCGGCGGGGGCGACGCCAGGGGACGGGGGGGGAGGACGGTTCGGGCTGCGGCTGCGGCTCCGCTCCGGCTCCGGAAGATGGGGGGCCGGGGCGGTCAGTGGCGCGGGGGCAGCGCGAGGGGAAGGACGGGAGTGGGGCGGGGGGACGAGGAGGGGGCGTCCCCGGTCAGCCGCTCTCGTCGGACGGTCAGTGCTCGCGGGGCGCCGGGACGACGCGCTCCACCTCGGGGTGGACGGTGAGGAGCTGGCGCATGGCCGCCTCGGCGCCGGAGGGGTCGCCCGCGGAGACGGCGTCGACGATCCGGGCGTGATGGGCGAGCGAGGCGTCGTTCGGCCGGTCGCAGCCCGTGACCGGGCCGCCCGAGACCTGGAGGGCGGAGGAGACGATGCCCGAAAGGTGCTCCAGCATGCGGTTGCCCGCGATCTGGATGAGGAGCGAGTGGAACTCCGCGTCCGCCCTGGAGTAGGTGAGGGCGTCGCCCTGCCCCATGGCGTGCCCCATGATCTCGACCATGTCGGAGAGGCGCTGCTGGATGTCCTCGCGGCTGTGTCCGGCGGCGAGCCGGGCGGCGAGGGGCTCGATCGTCCAGCGCAGCTCGCTCAGCTCGCGGCGCTGGTCGTCGCGCTGGGGACCGAAGGCCCGCCACTCGATGATGTCGGGGTCGAGCAGGTTCCAGTCGCTCACCGGCCGCACGCGCGTACCGACGTTCGGCCGGGCGCTGACCAGCCCCTTCGCCTCCAGCACCCGGAGCGATTCGCGGACGACGGTACGGGAGACCTCGAAACGCTGTCCGATCTCCTCGGGCACGAGCGGTCGGTCGGCACCGAGGTCGCCGGAAACGATCATCTGCCCGAGCTGCTGGACGAGTTGGCCGTGCAGCCCGCGGCCGCGGCTGCCCGCGGTCCGTCGGCCCACGCGGCCCAACTCCGGTTCCGGGCCGTCCCAGACGGAGGCGCCGACGCGATCGACGGCGGGGGTCTCGGCGTAGGGGTAGCGGTCGAGTTCGCCCGGTCCGGCCAGACCTGAGTCGGTGGAGCGGGCGGCGGTCATCATGGTGTGCGCAAGGGTACTCACGGATGTTTTGTCGGCGTCGCCCCCAACTCCCTTGAGGTCTTTGGTGAAAAGCACACGAAAGGGTGATCGCTCACCCCGTCGCAATTGACGCCTTATCGGAAAGAAATGGGCGTTCTCCGGGGAGTTGCGCACAAGCGGACACGGTACGGACGGCCGCGATCGTCATCGCACCCGGCTGCGCAGGGTCGTGAACAGATACGCGCAGAGCAGTGCGGTGAGTGACAACGCCAGCGCCCCGCCGACCGGTTGTGCGACCACGCGCAGTGCAGCGCCCAGATACCGGTCTCCGCCGAAGGGCCACTGCACGAGCAGCACCTCCCGCAGGCGTACCGACAGTCCGGCGGCGGTGCGTACGGACGTGCCCTCGACGGCCTTCTGTACGAGGGGTACGACGACGACCGGTACGGCGACGACCGCGGCGAGCCCGGCCGTCGTGGACCGGAAGACACCGGCGGCCAGGACGCCCGCCCAGGCGCAGCCGACCATGAGGGCGAGCCAACTCGCGCCGAGGCTCAGCCAGTCCGCGGGAACTCGGGCCAGTTCCCGTCCGTGGAACAGGTACAGCAGTTCGGCGTTGCAGCCCAGGGTGAGGACGGCGAGCGTCAGCGCAGTCAGGCCGGAGACGAGGAGTTTCGCGGTGAGCAGGCCGAGTCGGCGGGGGACGGTACCCCGGTCGGCGGCCAGCGCGGGGTGGCGGAACTCGTCCCCGAAGGCGAGCGCGCCGAGCAGCCCGGCGCCGAGAGCCGCGGGGGGCAGGGGCAGTTGTGCGGGCCACGTCACCAGGAGCCGTGCCTGCGGGGTGTGTCCGACGCGGGCGAGGACGAGCGTGGTGAGGGCGGAGACGACCAGGACGACCGCTGCGGTGACGAAGGTCGCGCCGATCCCGGCGGCACGGCGGAGTTCGTAGCGCAGGGGCCGCAGCGGACTGGGTGCGGAGCGAACGGCGATGGGGGGCGGGAGGGCGGGGAGGGCGGTGTCGAAGGGGTGGGTGGGGTGCGGGGAGCCAGTGGTGCGGGTGGGGTTGATGATGCGTGCCGGTGCGGTCGTGGGGAGTTCGGTGATGGGGGGTGCGATCGAGGTGAGGGGGGTCGTGGGGAGTGGTTGCTGTTCAGTGACCGTCTGCGTGCTGGTGGAGGTACCTGTGCCGGTGGTGGTGCCTGTGCCGGGCGCCGGGCGTTCTCCGTGCGAGCGGGTCTCGGCGGCGGGGCGGGACTGCTTCACCACGGGGGCGGGTTCGGTGGTGCGGGCGGTGGCGGGGACGGATTCCCGGGCGGTGCGCGGAGACTCGGTCACGCCGGTCAGGTCGTTGACGCCGATCAGGTCGTTCACGCCGGTCGTCTCGTCGGATTTGGGGAGCGCGCTCGGATCGGGGGTCGGCCGCGGACCCATGTCGCCGGTCTCGTCGGCGAGTCGGTGGATCAGGATGCCGTGCCGGAAGGCCGCCTCACCGATCTCGGCGCAGTCGCCGCCGTACACGGAGAGACGGTTGCCGTCCTCCTGCACGACCTCGACCGAGCGCCGGTCCGCGCGGGCCTCCTTGGCGAGGAGTGCGCCGAGGCGAACGGCGTGCGGGCTGCGGACTGCGACGCGGGGGCGCAACCGGGTGCGCGCGAACTCGCCCGCCTCCTGGTCGGCGACGACGCTGCCGCCGTCCAGGGTGACGACCCGGTCGGCGGTGCGGGCGGCCTCCTTGGGGTCGGACGTGGTCGACAGGACGGTGCCGCCCTGGGTGGCGTGGGCGCGCAGCATGCCGTGCAGCCAACGGGCTTCGCGTACGGAGAGGCCGTCGGCCGGGTGGTCGAGGACGAGGGTGTGCGGGTCGGCGAGGAGCGCGCAGGCGAGCCCCAGCCTGCGGTCCATGCCGCGGGAGAGGGTGCCGAGGCGTTCGTCGCGCAGACCGACCAGGCCGACCGTTTCCAGGACCTCGTCGGCCCGGCGGACGGGAACGCCCGCGGCGGCGCACAGCATCCGCAGGTGACCGCGGACGGTCCGGGCGGGGTGGCCGGGCACGTCACCGAGGAGCGTGCCGACCTCGCGGGACGGGTGGGCGATGCGGTGCAGGGGGCGGCCTCTGAAGTAGGTGAGGCCACGGCCCTGTTGGAGTTCGAGCATGAGTCTCAGCGCGAGGGTCTTGCCCGCACCGGGGGCGCCGAGGAGGACGGTCACATGGCCGGCCCGTGCCTCGAAGGAGACGTCGTCGAGGGCGGGCGGAAGGCCCTTGCGAGGATTGCTGGTCAGTCCGAAGGCCTGGATCACCCGCAGCAAGATAGCGCGCTATGTCCAGTTTTGCGGCCAAAGTGCCGTAGGGCGCGCAGGTGCGCTGGGAGGCATGTGCGGACGCGTCCGGACCGAAGTCGGCCGGGGGGACGGGGCAGTTGGGCAGGGGTGTGAGCAGCGGGGCGGCGACCTGAGCGTGGGTGAGCGGGAATGGGGAGTGACCGGACCGGCGCGGGCCTGTGGACGCCGGGGGTTGGAGCGGGCGGGAGCGGACCGCGGGCAACAGGCAGCAGGCGTAGGGCCCGGGTCAGAGGGTGATCACACCTCGGGGCGGAGCATGGGCGGGTTGAGCAGGGTGGCGCCGCCCGCGCGGAAGAGCTGGGCGGGGCGACCGCCCTGCCGGGTCGTGGTGCCGCCGGTGGGGACCAGGAAACCGGGGGTGCCGGTGACCTTGCGGTGGAAGTTGCGGGGGTCGAGGGTCACACCCCACACGGCCTCGTAGACCCGGCGCAGCTCGCCGACGGTGAACTCGCTGGGGCAGAAGGCAGTCGCGAGCGAGGAGTACTCGATCTTGGAGCGGGCGCGCTCCACCCCGTCCGCGAGGATCAGCGCGTGGTCGAAGGCCAGCGGCGGGCCCGGTTCGCCGTCCCGGCCGTACCCCTGGTGCTGGAGCAGTTCCTCGACCGGGGCCCAGCGGGCGTTGCTGGCGTCGCCGCCCGCGCGGGGAGCGGGAAGGTCGGGGGCGAGGGCGAGGTGCGCCACGCTGACGACCCGCATCCTCGGGTCCCGGTCGGGGTCTCCGTAGGTGGCGAGCTGTTCCAGGTGCGCGCCGTTGTCCTGGGCCGGTGCGGTGGGGTCGTGGGCGGTCAGCCCGGTCTCCTCGGCCAGTTCGCGTGCCGCCGCCTGGGAGAGGTTCTCGTCCTCCCGCACGAAGCCGCCCGGCAGGGCCCACTTCCCCTGGAACGGCGACTCCCCCCGGCGTACCGCCAGCGCGCACAGGGCGTGGCGGCGTACGGTCAGCACGACCAGGTCCACAGTGACGGCGAAAGGGGGAAAGGCTGACGGGTCGTAGGGCATACGGCGATCATAGTCGTCTCCCTGACGATAAACAGTCCTTTCGGTTGTCGCGGGCATCGGCTCGGGCGGACCTACGGCTCGGGGTCTGGCTCGGGCAGACCTACGGCGCGGCCGTCGGCGGCGCGCGGTAGGTGCGGGAGGGAGACGGGCTTGCGGGTCGGTCAGAGGCCGAGTTGCAGGTCGTCGGCGGCCTCCTCGACCAGGGCGAGCCCGAGTCGGCTGACGCGGACGGAGAACGGGGAGCCCGCCACCCGCAGTCCGGTCAGACCCACCTCGCCGAGCGGGGCGCTGCGCATCGGGCGGAGCGTGACGGTGCCCGCCGGGACGTCGGGGCGGATGCCTGCCAGGGCCGTCAGCAGGAGGACTGCGGCGGCGGCCGAGGTGGCCGCGGGTCTGCACGCGGCCGGGTGCGGCAGGGGGATGCTCCCCTCGACGCGCACCTCCCCCGCGTACATGTCCGGCAACCGGTACTGGAAGGCCTCCGCCGCGGCCAGGAGTCCGCCCAGCAGGGCTCCGGCGTGCTTGTCGTGGCCCGCGGCGGCCAGTCCGGCCACGGCGACGGCCGTCTCGTGCACCCGGACGGCACCCCCGCGGTGACCGAAGGGGTTGTACGCGGCTTCCTTCGCGCTCAGCCCGCGCAGTCCCCAGCCGGAGTCCATGTCGGGGGTGCCGAGCAGGTGGGCCAGATGTTCGGTCTGCACCCGGTCGAGGAGTCCGGGGGCGAACTCGCCACCGCCGAGCAGCCCGGTGTCGAGCAGGTGGACGCAGGCCGCACCCAGGTGGTGCATGGGCCGTCCGTCGGGCGTGCGGGCGGCGGCGGGGCGGCCTCCGCCGAGGTCGTCGATCCAGAAGTCCCGCCGGAACATCGCGCGCAGGGCCCGCGCCCACTCCCGCAGGCCACGGCCGCCCGGTCGGCCCAGGGCGTCGAGAAGGTCGGCGCCGAGGAGGGCCGCGCGGTGGGCGTGGGCCTGTGTCTCACAGCGCACGGGGCCGCCCGGCTGGGGGTTGGGCAGGTAGGTTCCCTCGCCCACGGTGTCCCGCAGCCAGGTCAGACAGCGTTCGGCCGTCGGGAGGAGTTGCGCTGTCTCCCGCTCCGGGAGCCCCCAGCGGTATGCCTCGGCGAGTACCACCGGGAACAGCAGGGTCGCCTCCGTGCCCGTGCATCCCGGTGGCAGGTGACCGCCTGCGTCCCGGCGCGGGCCGGGGATCATGCCCGCGCGTGGCCCCGAGCCAGTGACCTGGGTGCGAGCCAGGTTGCGGAGCGTGCCGACGGCCAGCCGAGTGCCCAGCGGGAGCGTCATCCGTGCTGCGGCGAGCGCCTCGGCGGGGGCGAGGCCGCAGCGCCAGGGCACCCCCGCCACGAGGTGGGTGTCGACGGGATGTGCAGGGTCGTGGACCAGCAGGGCCCGCAGGTCGGCGACGCCGGTGGTGAGGAGGGGACCGATCCGGGGGTCGTCCCCGGTGGCCCGCGCGCTCGCCAGCGGGTCGGACGCAGTGCGGCCCGCGGCCCGCACGGGTCCCGTGGAGTCCAACCGGACCCTGAGTTCCAGCGTCACGCTGCCGCGGGGCGCCATCTCGACCTCCCAGCGCAGCAGCCCGGCCGAGGCCAGCGCGTCGGTGGGCGGCGGGTCCGCGGTGACCTGCGCGCGTCCGGCGGAGCCCGCCCAGCGCAGGCCGGAGCCGTGTACGGTGGCCGCCAGTTCCGGGCCCTCGGTGCCCGCCGCGATGGCCGCCAGGTCGGCGAGGTCGGTGCCGAGGGCCACCTCGACCGGCAGCCGCAGCAGACGGGCGGCGGCGCTGCGCAGAGTGATGCGCTCGATGCCCTCGGCGGAGCGGATGCGCTCTACGACGACGTCCGGGTCCGGGCCACCCGACGGGCTGGTCCGCAGGGCGCCGACGAAGCGGGCCCGGTCGGCTCCCGTCATCCGCGCCTGCACGGCGAGGGGTTCACGTCCGGCGATCCGCACCTGGCAGCGGGACAGGACGCGGCGGCCCGCCCGGTAGAAGCCCTGGAGACCTTCTCCGGTGAGCTGCGCGTCCTGGGTGGAGATGGCCAGGCCCGGAAGGGCGACGCAGATCAGCGCCGTGTGGGCCGGGGGCAGTTCGCCCGTCCGACGCGGTCCGCCGCCCTCGGTGCCCGCAGGGGTCCTCGCCTCCGTCTTGCTCATCGTCGCGCTTCTCGTCGCCGCGCTTCTCGTCACCGTGGTCCTCGGCGGGGGCGGTTCCGGGCGGTGAGGGTCCGCTGTCGGGCGGGATGGGCGTCCGGCGGTGGGCAAGGAGGCGGACGAACTGGGTCGGCTGGGTGAGGTGAAGAGGCCTTGTGAGGCGAAGCGCCCGGTGGAGGCGCGGGGGCCCGACGGCGCGACTGGTCCCGGTCCGTCGGGGGCGGCCGGCGAGATGGGCTGGTGCATGCGCTGCGTCGTCTGCTCTCTGTGCGCCGGGCGGGGGCGGTGCCGGGCGGGAGAGGACCGGCCGGGCACCGCGGCGCTGCTCTCGGGCGCTGCGCCACTCAGGTGAACTGACCCACGCTCCACCAGGTCACGCCCGTGATCAGCGGCGCCACCGAATGGCGGCGCGAGTCGCTGGATCACCTGGGCTCCTCGACGTCGTCGTGGCCGACACGGTCCTTGCGGGCACGCACGGGGGGTCGGGTGGTAGCGGGATATCCCGGGGGCGCGTCCCGCCGCGTGGAGCGGCGGCGTCGGCGGTCGGAGGTGCGGCCAGTGACGGACACAGAGGCGGAGGCCGACGCTGAGGCACGAGTGGAAGCCGGTCCGGCGACCGGTTCGGGGGCCACGTCGGAGGCGGGAAAGGGAGCGGGGATGAGTGTGGGCGGGGTGTCGGTCGCGGGATGCCCCGCCTCCACGTCCGCCTCCCTCGTGACCCCCGTGTCCGCCTCCTCGCCCGCGACTGAGGTCGAGGAGGCATCTCGTCCCCGCCCCGCGCGGAGACAGCGGCGAACCGACTCGGGGTCCAGGCCCTCGTTGCAGGCCTGGTGCAGTAGGCGGGCGAACAGGTAGTCGGGGTCGGCGCCCAGGGCCATGGCAAGGGCCTCCCGCGCCTCCAGTTCGTCGCCGCTGGACCAGGCGACCCAGCCGGCGAGGGTCAGCGGAGCCGCCGCGTGTTCGCCGTAGGAACCGACACAGCGCCGGGCCAGAGCACGCCAGAGGCGGAGTGCGGGCGGGGCGTCGGCGCCCTCCATCCAGGCGGCGGCGCGGTCGCGGGTCTCCCGGTCCTGGAGGCCCAGGATCAGGGAGGCCGCCTCGTCGGACGTGAGGAGTCCGTCATCGGCACGGTCCGCGAGGTGAGCGGCGGTCACGGCTGGGACGTCGGTGAAGCGTCGGATGAGTCGGGTGACCAGGCTCAGGGTCTCCTCCGCCACCACGTCCCGGCTTCCGTCCCGGATGATCCGGGGGACCATGGCCGCGCCCGCACGGTCGAGGGCCGCCTCCTGATCCGGCACGGTCGAGATCTCCAACGGCAGCAGCCGGGACCGCAGTTCGCGCAGAGTGCCCCGGACCTGGATACCGGCGTAGGTGGCGGCCGCAGCCAGGACCGACGTGCCCGGCAGGCCCATCGGAACGCCCTCGGCGGGACAGCAGCCGGGGAGCGAGCAGCAGTACGACCAGAAGCGGCCGTCAGCGATGCACAGTGCCTCGATCACCGGCACGTCGAGGTCTCCGCAAGCTACGCGCAGAAGCTGGGCCAACGGCTTCAGCCGCTGCATCACCTGACGGCCCGTCTCGCCGTCGCGGGGCTCCTGGCACAGGTAGGCGACCATCTGCGCTGGACGGACGCCCCGGCGCTCGCTGCCCGTGACGAGTCCCTGGGCCAACTGGCGGGCGACGGCGGGCCAGTCGTCCGGCGCCGCGGGGATGCCCAACCGAGCACGTCCACCGAACCTGCCCCGACCGCCGAGGTCATTGAGAGCGACCAGGACAATGCTGTCCTCCGGGCGGTAGCCGAGGAGGTACGGGAGGGCGTCGGCCAGTTCGGCCGGGGTGCGCAGGGT
Source organism: Streptomyces sp. NPDC091281 (assembly GCF_044757425.1). Lineage (NCBI taxonomy): Bacteria > Bacillati > Actinomycetota > Actinomycetes > Kitasatosporales > Streptomycetaceae > Streptomyces > Streptomyces sp. NPDC091281. The sequence continues at coordinate 245,215 of NZ_JBIVUY010000010.1, forward strand.
GACCCGGTGAGCGGTGGGGCCACCGTCGTCGTACGTGGGCCGAGGTGCGTACGGGACGTGTCCTTCGTAGGCGGTCAGCGCCGCCGCGTCGTACGGCGGTCGCTGGGCCCGGCCGACCGGTCCGCCGCGCGGAGCCACGCGTCCTGCCTCATCACCGTCGGCATCACCGCCCTCGCCGCCCTCGCCGCGCTCGCCGATGTTGCCGCTCGCGGCGATGTCGCCGTACTCACCGTTCTCTCCGCAGTCGTTGTTGCCGCTGCTGTTGTCGTTGCTCTCGGATGATTCGGTCGCTTCGTTGTGGTTCGTCATGCCCAGACGATCTCGCGAATCTCCGCATTCCGGTTGACCTGTGGATAAGTCCGGCCAGGTGCATGCCAGAACCGACCCGAGAGGGCCACCGAAGCGTCGGGCGGCGTCGGCTCACTATCGGCGGGCGCGGCTGTCCCGCCCCGTTCACATCGCTCGCCCCGCACGGTGGCGTCCAGGTCGCCCAGCCGTTCGCAGGCCGCGCTGGCCGTTGGGAGGGCCAGGTCCGTGTGCCTGGCCCGCGCGCGACGAGGTCCTACGGCCCTGGCGGGCCCTCGTTCACCCCGCCAGGGCGAGGGTGAGCGGGAGGACCCGGTCGGCTCCGGCGGCGCGCAGGAGGCGGGCGCCGACGGCGAGGGTCCAGCCGGTCTCGGTGTAGTCGTCGACGAGCAGGACGGGCCCCGGGGTGGCGGCCAGGGCTGCGGCGAGCGTCTCGGGCACGGTGAAGGACGCGGCCAGGGCGCGGAGCCGCTGGGCGGAGTTGCTGCGGTGGGCCGCGAACTCCTCCGCTTCCGGGGTGTACGCGAGGCTGCCCAGGAGCGGAAGCCTGCCGACCTTGGCAAGCCCTTCGGCGAGGGAGGCCACCAGGTGGGGGCGGCTGCGCGACGGCAGGGCGACCACGCCAACCGGGCGGGGCGCCGCGTCGGCGGCGCCGGGGGCCCAGCCGCCGGGCGAGCGCGCCCAGTCGGCCACCACGGTGACGACGGCGGCCAGGACGTCGTCCGGGACCGGCCCGTCCTTCGCCTGGGGCGTGAGCAGCGGGCGCAGGCGGTTGCCCCAGCCGATGTCCGACAGCCGACCCAGCGCCCGCCCGCCCGCCGCCTGCCGGTCGGCAGGAATGCGGCCCTTGAGGTCGACGCCGACCGCGGCCATGCCCGAGGGCCACATGCGGCGCGGCTCGATCTCGACACCGGGCCGGTCCAGTTCGCCGGTCGCCTCCGTGAGCGCTCCGGAAGAGACCTCGGGGGCCAGCCAGGGACCGGCGCAGTTGTCGCAGCGTCCGCAGGGCACGGCGCCCTCGTCGTCGAGCTGGCGTTGCAGGAATTCCATCCGGCAGCCGGTGCCCGTGACGTAGTCCCGCATCGCCTGCTGTTCGGCCTCCCGCTGACGGGCGACCCACGCGTACCGTTCCGCGTCGTACGTCCAGGGGCGGCCGGTGGCGGTCCAGCCGCCCTTGACGCGGTGGACGGCGCCGTCCACGTCGAGGACCTTCAGCATCGTCTCCAGGCGGGAGCGGCGGAGGTCGACCAGTGGCTCCAGCGCGGGCAGGGACAGGGGCCGGTCGGCGCGCGCGAGGACGTCGAGGGTGCGCCGCACCTGCTCCTCGGGCGGGAAGCCCACCGAAGCGAAGTAGGCCCAGATCGCCTCGTCCTCACGGCCGGGGAGCAGCAGGACGTCCGCGTGCTCCACACCGCGTCCGGCGCGGCCCACCTGCTGGTAGTAGGCGATCGGGGATGAGGGCGAGCCCAGGTGGACCACGAACCCGAGGTCGGGCTTGTCGAAGCCCATGCCGAGCGCGGAGGTCGCCACCAGGGCCTTCACCCGGTTCGCGAGGAGGTCCTCCTCCGCCTGGAGCCGGTCGGCGTTCTCCGTCTTGCCGGTGTACGACGCCACGGGGTACCCGCGCTGCCGCAGGTAGGCCGCGACCTCCTCGGCCGCCGCCACGGTGAGCGTGTACACGATCCCCGAGCCCGGCAAGTCGTCCAGCCGCTCCCCCAGCCAGGCCAGCCGGTGAGCCGCGTCCGGCAGCCGCAGCACGCCCAGGCGCAGGCTCTCCCGGTTCAGCGGGCCGCGCAGCACCAGGGCGTCACCGCCGCCGGTGCCGAGCTGTTCGGCGACGTCGGCGGTCACGCGCGCGTTGGCCGTAGCCGTCGTGGCCAGGACGGGCACGCCCGCGGGCAGCTCCGCGAGCATCGTGCGCAGCCTGCGGTAGTCGGGGCGGAAGTCGTGGCCCCAGTCGGAGATGCAGTGCGCCTCGTCGACGACCAGGAGCCCTGTCGTCACGGCCAGCTTGGGCAGCACCTGGTCGCGGAAGTCGACCGAGTTGAGGCGTTCCGGGCTGACGAGGAGGACGTCGATCTCTCCGCTCTCGATCTCGGCATGGATCGCGTCCCACTCCTCCGGGTTGGCGGAGTTGATCGTGCGGGCCCGGATACCAGCGCGGGCGGCGGCCTCGACCTGGTTGCGCATGAGGGCGAGCAGGGGCGAGACGATGACCGTGGGACCGGCGCCGCGCCGCCGCAGCAGGACCGTTGCCACAAAGTACACCGCCGACTTGCCCCAGCCGGTGCGCTGGACCACCAGGGCCCGCCGCCGCTCCGCCACCAGGGCGGCCACCGCCTGCCACTGGTCCTCCCGCAGCCGGGCCGTGCCTCCCGGGTCGCCGACCAGTTCGGCGAGGACGGTGTCGGCTTCGGTGCGGAGCTGGAGAAGGTCCATGCACCCATGCAACCCGATGCCACGGACAATGGGCCAATCCACCGGGGGCGTCCGCCGACGGGACGTCCGCTGAAGGCCGGTCCGCCGAGCGCGGGTCCCGTAGCCGCGGGTACGTCCCACACGCGCGTGGGACGCCTGGCAACACGGCCCGGTTCGTACCCCGGCACCCAATCCGGCGACCCACCCCGTACGTGCCACACGCGCGTGGCACGCGTCGCATGCGCGCGGCGAAGACCGCCCGCCGCGCGACGAGGAGAGACGCGACGAGGAGAGAGCGGCACGCGCCCGTAGACGGCGGGCGGCACAGGTCCAGAGCCGGTGGGCGGCATCCCGTCGGAGGCGGTGGCGGAGCCCTCCCGAAGGCGGCGGAGCGGGCCGTCCGGTGGCTCCCCGCGACCGGCTCGTCACCCACTCGGCGGCACCCGTCCCGGTTGCGGGCGGGTCGCGCCCCGTGGAACGTCACCTCCACAGGAGGTGAACACCGGATGTACGGTCGACGCAGGCGTCACGTGGCCCGCACGGGGTACGGATATAAGACACACACCGCCACATACGGGTCGGTGGCCCCAATTGCTCGTTGCCGCATACCGGTTCGGCAGGAAGAATTGAGTTCCGCTCCCCGCACGGCTCGCCCGTGGTCCGGTAGGGCTCTGCTGCGGCGTGCGCTCCCCCTGAATCCGGATCGCCCGCAGTGTGGGCCGTAGCCGAAGGGAGGCTCGTGACCCTCGGATTCGCTCCGTCCTCGGCCGTGTCGTTGTCGGCCGCCACGTCCGCCGCTACCGCCAACCGCTTGCTCGAACCGGCGGAGTGGACCGCCGCGGGCATCCCGCTGCTGCGCAATCCGCGCGAGGTGGTGAGCGGGCTGCACACCCGGCACTCGCCCCGGCCCGGTACCGCCGTCGTGGGGGTGCTCGACCCGGACGAGCGACTGCTGGCCAGCGCGTCGTTCACCCGGCGCCAGCCCCAGGCGCAGGCCGACGGCTGGCTGCTGCGGAACGCCCTACTGGCCCAGTTGCGCCGGGTGATCCCGCACGACCTGCGGCGGCGTACGCCGGTCCGCACCGCCGTGCTGCTCTACTGCCGCGACGGCGACGGGCGCTGGACGGAGGAGGACGGCGCCTGGATGTGGGGGCTGCGGGACGCCTGCACCCTGCACGGGCTGCGCTGCGGGGCGTACATCACGCTGACCCGGGACGGCTGGCAGGTGCTCGGTGAGGGGCGCGGCGGCCGTCGGCCCCACGCGGACTCCGCCCCGGAGCCGTTCGCCCTGTCCGAGGCGCCGCCGCCGTTGCCACGGACCGGCGGAGTCGCCTCGGAGGTCCTGCGGCGGGCCGCGGCCCGCTGAGACGGGTGCCGTTTCCGCCGACGCCACGTACGACGGCTCGGCGGAAACGATTCGGCAGGCGCGTGGACCAGGTGCCGTACACCTGGACGAGACAGAACTAAGGGCCACACGCCCGCAGAAGTATCGCCCAGACGCCCGGGTGCGTGCGGCGGCGTCCCCGGGAACACCCGCGCAGGGCATACGGAAGCCCGTACGCGGAGGTACCGCAGCCTCGCGACGGCGGCACCTCCCCGCGCTCCCGTGTCATTACGCGCACGCCGCTCTCACGTACGCACGCGCCCGAAGGGCGGGAGGGTGTCAGACTCCCGTGCCGAGCACCGAGGTGATCGTCTGCGGGTCGCCGCAGACGATCAGCAGGGCACCGGCCCGGCCGAGGGCCTGGGGCAGCGCGGTGGCCGCAGCGGCTACGGAACCACCATTGACGGCGACGACGACCACGGGCCGGACAGACGCGCGGGCCGCCGCGCCGGCGTCGGCGTAGAACACGTCGTCCCCCGCGTCGTGCTGCGCCCAGTACGACGCCTCACCGAAGGACAGTTCGTGGGTGGCCCATGGGTGCTGCTCGCCGACGGTGAGCAGCAGAATGTCGCCGGGGGCGCGGCCGGAGTCGAGGAGCAGGTCCACGGCCTCCTCGGCGGCGTCCAGGGCGCCCTCTGCCGAGGCGGGGATCAGCTGGATCTGCGGGGTCGCCGCGGCGGACGCCGGGGCGGGGGCGGCCGGGGCCGCGGGACCGGGCTTCACGGCCACGTCGCGCGGGGTGCGCTGCACGGGCGGTGTGGGCCGGAGAGGGCCGGGCCGACCGGGACGCGACGGAGCCGCGGGCCGGGGACCGGGAACAGGACGAGGGGTCGGCGCGGTGCGGCCGCTGGCCGGAGTGGCGCGGGGACCCTGGGCACTCTCGTGAATCTGAGGCTCCTCGGGAAGGAGAGGCATGGGCTGTTGTCTATCAAACGGTGGTGCGGCTCGCGTCAGCGGGTGGCACCCATCGCTGGGCGTCGCGCTGACGGACCGGACGGAGCGAGTGAACCGAGCAGGCCGATCAGCGCGACCGAACCGATCGATCAGTGCGGACAGACCCGACCGGCGTGGACGGGCCGCCCGTGCGAACGGAATCGTCAGAAGTCGAAGCCGAGCTGACCCTCGATCTCCGGGACGCGTCCGTCCCCCCAGGTGCGGGCCTTCTTGAGGTGCCGCCACTGGGGCAGCGCATCAAGATACGCCCACGACAACCGGTGGTACGGGGTGGGGCCCCGCTCCTCCAGCGCGGCCTTGTGCACGGGTGACGGATACCCGGCGTTGGCCGCAAAACCGAAGTCTGCATGGTCGACACCCAGTTCGGCCATCATTTTGTCGCGCCGAACCTTGGCGATCACCGAGGCCGCCGCGACCGCCACGCACGACTGGTCGCCCTTGATCACGGTCCGTACCCGCCAGGGGTCGCCGAGATAGTCGTGCTTCCCGTCGAGGATGACCGCGTCGGGCCGGACCGGGAGGGCGTCCAGAGCACGGACCGCCGCGAGCCGCAGTGCTGCCGTCATCCCCAGGGCGTCGATCTCCTCGTGGGAGGCGTGCCCGAGGGCGTACGACGTGACCCACTTCTCCAGTTCCACGACAAGCTCGTTGCGGCGCTTGACGCTGAGGAGTTTGGAGTCGGTGAGGCCGGGGGGCGGTCGGCGCAGTCCGGTGACCGCCGCGCAGACGGTGACGGGTCCGGCCCAGGCTCCGCGGCCCACCTCGTCGACACCGGCGATGACCTTGGCTCCGGTCGTGGCGCGAAGTGAGCGCTCGACGGTGTGAGTCGGTGGTTCGTACGGCATGGCGTGCACAGCCTACGCCGTCGCCAGGGCAGAGCGACACCCCGGGCTGCACCGGTTCCGCACACCTCGCGCACCGCCTCGTCACCGCCGGCCCACCGCGGTGGGTTCAGGGGGTGAATCCCCGAGCCGCCAGGGCGTTGCGGAGGGCGTTGAGGGCGTTGTGCGTCCGGGACTTGACCGTGCCCTGGGGAATGCCCAGCGCCTCGGCCGTCTGCTCGACGGAGTGGTCGAGGAACTGGACGTGCAGGAGGACCTCGCGGTGCTGGACCGTCAGATCGCCGAGAGCCTCGCGGACGACTTTCCTGTTCAGTACGCGGTCCATGTGCTCGGGGCCGGGCAGCTCGCTCAGTTCGGTGTCGACGGTCTCCGGTGGACGGGCCTGGCGGGCGCGGTGGTTGTCGATCACCAGGTTGCGGATCACGGTGACGAGCCAGGGGCGCACCCCCTCGGCGTCCGGGTCGAGGATGTCGGCGTGACGCCAGGCGCGCAGCACGGCTTCCTGGACGAGGTCCTGGGCGCGGTGGCTGTCCCCCGACAGCATCCCGGTGGTGATTCTCAGCAGCACGACGCCGTGCTTGTCGTAGATGGCGCGGACGAAGGCCTCGTCCTGCTCCCTGTCCCGCGTCCGGGCGGTGCGGCCGCCGGTGTCGGCAGCACCGGTGACGCCGGTCTCGCGAGCATGCTCGTCCCCTGTGTTCGTCATGCCTGTCCTACCCCCGTACAGAGCGCCACGTGCCGAGGGCACGGGCTGTCGACTCACGATCGGAACCACCCTCGAAGAGACCGCTTGCCGGACGCTTAGCTGGGGCTTTCCTGCGCGGACAGCGCCAGGAAAGGAGAGCGCGGAAGGACAGGCCGACGCGGACAGGTGACGGCTCTGACGTGTACGGATGCGGGCGTGTGGGCGGCGGGGTGCCCTCCGCCGTGAGCCCTGTGCTGTGCGTGCCGCGCGTGGTCGGGGTCAGCCGGACGCGTGCGACGTGGGGATGGTCAGCAACTGCTGTCCGTCGGTGGTGCGGATCTCGTAGCCGGTGATCTCGTCCGGCGACATGCCGACTCCGCCTACGGCCAGGAGGCGTTCCTTGCGGGAGCCGGGCAGGCCGTACCCGCCGTCGGGGACCTGCCAGGTCACCGCGGTCTCACGGTCGCCGTTGCGGGACACGGCCACCAGGGCACAGCGCTGGGGGCCGTCGACGCCGCTGAGTTCCAGCACAAGTTCGGTGCCCCAGCCGGTGGCACGGGGTTCGACGGCGCCGGCGAGTCCGGCCGCGCTCTGGGCCCGGACGACGGTGGGTCCGGTCGGACGGGCCGAGGCCGCCGTGGTGGTGCCGGACGGCCCGTCGTCGGGCAGCAGGGCGCCGCCGCCGAAGCCGAGCACAAGGCCCGCTACGGCTGCCGCCAGGGCCCAGCTCGCCCGTCCGCCCCGACGGGGCGGGGACATCTGGACCGACGGGACGGATACCGCGGACCGTGGCCCCGGCAGTGGCGGCGCCCCCGTCACGGCCGTGACGGTGTCAGCTTCGGCAATAGCGGCGTCGTCCGTCGCGGTGACGGCCTCTGGCGTGGCAGGGATGCCCTCCGCGACGGTGACGGTCTGATCCGCAGGAGGAAGTGCCGGGGGTTCGGGCGCGGCTTCGGCGAGGACGGCGCGTACGGCGGCCTCCCGTGCCGCGGGGAGGCGGTCCTCCCAGTCCCCGGTCACCTCCCGTGCGGGGACTTGCTCGACCATGGTGAGGAAGCCCCGCAGGTCTTCCAGCGCCGCGGCGCACTCGGAGCACTCCCGCAGGTGGCGGTCCACGCGGTCCGTCTCCTGCGGGGTGAGGGCGGCCAGGGCGTAGACGGTCAGTTCTTCTCTGTCCTGCTCGCATGTCACGGTGCGGTCTCCTGAAGTGATGCCGATGTTCCGGTACTGCTCGACTGAGCGGACGGCTGGGGGCGCGAACTCTCGGTGAGGCACGAACTGCCGGTGTACGAGGCCCTGTGGTGGGCCCGCGCCCATGGCTCAGTCGGCGGTGCCGAGGCCCGGTTCCGGGGCGATGGTGTGGTTGTTGACCCGGAAGAGGTTGCGGGGGTCGTACCGGCGCTTCAGATCACTCAGCCGGTCCAGTTCGGCAGCGGTGAACAGGTCAGCGGCGACGTCGTCACGGCCCGTGAAGTTCTGGTACTTGCCGCCGGTGGTCCACTGCTCCAGGTCCGTGAGCAGGCCGCGCAGATCGCCCTCGCCCGCCTCGACCACCTCCGGCGGGCCCACAGTCGCACCCCAGACGATGAACTCGGCAGCCCTGGTGAGGGCGGGCGTAGCTTCGGACGCCCGCCGTCCGGTCAGGGCACCCCCGAGGTGGCGGATCTCCAGCACGCTGACCGGACTGCCCGACTCGGGGCCGACCCGGTCGAGGACGCGGACGATGGCCTCGCGGGGCAGCGCGGTGAGCAGGGCGCTCCGCTCCTCGTACGGCGCGGCCTCGGTCGGGTCGGCGTGCACGCCGGGGTACGCGCTGAAGGGGTGACGGCCGACGGTGTCCACAAGGGGGGTGCCGAGGGCGCGGAACGGGGCGATGAGCTTCTCGGCCGACTCGTCGGTGCCCGTGTGGGCGATCCGGACGTGAGCGAGGAAGCGTCCGCGGAACACCTCGGGGATCTCGGGCAGCGGTGGCAGGTTGAGCAGCGCCACAGAGCAGGTGAACTCGTCGGGGACGTCCCTCGCCACCTCGGTGTAGGCGTCCAGGACCGCCGCGACGTCCTCGGCGGGGTAGTACAGGGCGCCGCCGTAGAACGAGGTGACGGGAAAGAGCCGGAACTCCAGCTCGGTCACGACGCCGAAGTTGCTGCGGCCGCCGCGCAGGCCCGCGAACAGTTCGGGTTCCGCGTCGGCGGAGACCCGGCGCAGGACCCCGTCCGGGGTGACCAGCTCGACGGAGAGCAGATGGTCGGCGGCCCAGCCGTGGGACCGGCCCAGCACGGGACTCAGGCCACCGCCCAGGGTGTAGCCGACGACGCCGACGTGCGGGGCGGAGCCGTTGAGCGGGGCGAGGCCGACCTGCTGGGCGGGCGCCAAGACGTCCGACCACCGTGCACCGGCGCCCACGCGGGCGACCGCGCGCCCGGCGTCGATCTCGACCGACCGCAGGGAGCCGGTGGTGATGAGTAGGAAGTCCTCCTGCCGGGGGAAGGGCTGGTGTCCCGTGGAGACGACGCCGACCGGTATGTCACGCGCCGCCGCGAACTCGACCGCGAGCCGCACGTCGGAGGCGTCGGCCGCCGCGACGACGGCGAGGGGCGCGTGCGCGGAGCGCAGGTTGAAGCCGACGACTCCCCGCGCGTACCCCGGATCGCCTGGGGTGTACACGGAGCCGGTGACCGCGCGCGCGAGGTCGGCCAGTCCGGCGCGATGGTCGAGGTCGGCCGCCGGGAGGCGGGGCGCGCTGTGCTGCTCGGTCATGGAAGGGGTCCTCTCCGGACGATGGGCCGCCGAGCCCGGCGGCGCGCGACGGCCCACCGGTCGGGAGCGATCCGGGGCACCGCAGACATTCGGCGGCTGCGACGAAGTGCCGTCGGCTGCTGCTACGGCGCGCGTTCCGGACAGGTTCACGGGCGCGGAGGACGGCGCGTCTCGATCCGAGGCGGTGCTCCGAGTGGCGAAGAGCGTGCGCGAGGCTGCCAGCCGGGGCCCCGCCGGACACGGCAGAGGCCGACAGGACCGCTCGGGCAGCCAACACCCCCACCTGAGCGGACAGGAGGACAACAGCGAGCATCACGGCACCGCCACCGGAAGGGCCACCAAAGCCGGTATCCGCACCGGTACCCGCGTCAGCCCAAGCACCCGGCATCCACCCGAAGCACCCCACCAGGAGCCCCGTCCAGACCAGAAGAGCCCTCCGGCACCCCCGATCCCCCAAGACGGTCGCCCACCTACCGCAGCTCATCTCCACCCCCGAAGCCCTCACCACGACCGGCAGCCCCGGCCACCTTCTGCCACCCCCTGCGCACTCACACCTCGTACATCAGAGGAGCACAGCGGATGACAGAAGAACGCCCGGCCAGTCACGGAGAGTTCCCATCGGGCACGGAGAGTTTCAGCGAGCTTGTCAGGCCGTACGGCCGAGCCACTCCGGCAGTGCTTCGACCTGCTCCGTCCACGCGGCGGGCGGTGCTCCGGCCGGACCGCCGGAGGCGATCACGCCTCCCACGATCGCGCAGGTGGTGTCGACGTCGCCGCCGACCTGCGCGGTGGTCCAGAACGCCTGCTCGTAGTCGCCCAGGGAGCGGGCGGCTGACCAGAGGGCGAAGGGGACGGTGTCGTGGGCGGTCGTACGACGGCCGCAGCCGAGCACCGCGGCGACGGTGGCGGCGTCGCCGTAGTCGAGCATGTCGCGAGCCCTGCGGAGTCCGGCCGCGACGGCGCTGCGGGGGACGAGGGCGATCACCCCGTCGAGGAGCGCCTCGGGTCCGGGCGGCCCGCCGGGTGAGCCGGCGAGGGCGGCGGCCGCGGCGACGGCCATGGCTCCGACCACGGCCTCCCGGTGCTGGTGCGTGGGGTAGGCGGAGATCTCCGCCTGGTGGACGGCCCGCTCGGGGTCGTCGGCGTACCAGGCGCCGAGCGGGGCGATCCGCATCGCGGCGCCGTTGCCCCAGGAGCCGCGGCCGTCGAAGAGTCCCGCGGCCAGCTCGCGCCAGTCCCCACCCTCGCGGACCAGCCGGAGCAGCCGGTTCACGGCGGGGCCGTAGCCGCGGTCGAAGTCGTGGTGGTGGGCGAAGGAATGGGCGAGGGCGTCCTGGTCGACGCGGTGGTGGGCGGCGAGCACGGCGACGACGGAGCACGCCATCTCGGTGTCGTCCGTCCACTGCCAGGGGCCGGGCGGCAGCTCGCGGCGCTTGAGGCGGGGGTAGTGCGTCGGCACGAAGAACTGTGAGCCGAGCGCGTCACCCACGGCGAGGCCGCGCAGGGCGGTCAGGGCGCGTTCCAGGCGCGCTTCGGAATCGGCGGAGAGGTCAGTGGTCATAGGTGCCGGCCAGCCTATCCGGTGACCCCGTACGGCTCCGGGTCACGCCAGCGCGCGAAGGGGATGTCGAGGGTGTAGCGGTCGTCCTCCCCGAGAACGAGCATGCGCCGCTCCGCGTTCCCGGGATTGGCCAGCGACTCGAACTCGGCGACGGTCCAGTGGAACCAGCGCATGCAGAACAGGCGCATGGCGAGTCCGTGGGTCACGATCAGGACGTTCGGCGGGTGGTCGGGGTCCTCGAAGCTGCGGAACAGGCTCTCCAGGAAGCCGCCGACGCGGTCGTAGACGTCCGCTCCGCTCTCCCCCTGGGCGAAGCGGTAGAAGAAGTGGCCGTAGGCGTCGCGGTAGGCCTTCTGGAGGCGCACGTCGTCGCGGTCCTGCCAGTTCCCCCAGTCCTGCTCCCGCAGCCGGGGTTCCTCCCGGACGCGTATGAGGTCGGGGTCTAGGTGAAAGGCGCGGAGGGTCTCGTGGGTACGCCGGTAGGGCGAGACGTAGACGCTGACCTGCTCGTCGCCGAACAGCGCGCGCAGCCCCTCCCCCGTCTCCTCCGCCTGCCGTCTGCCCAGGTCGGTCAGGGCCAGTGCGTGGTCCGGTTCACGCTCGTACACGGTGTCATCAACATTGCCCGTTGACTCCCCGTGCCGGACAAGGACGATGCGCCGTGGTCGTGCCATGCCAAGACACTAGATCGGGCGGCGCCCGAACGAGCACTCGTACGCGCCTCTTACGGCGTAGGTCACACGATTCCCGCACGCCCGCGCGACCGTGCGCGCGCTATCGGAGCACGCGCGCGTCACACGGTCCAGGTGGGCTCCAGCTCCACTATGTCCCCGGTGAGGGCGGCGACGTCCGCCTCGATCTGCGCGCGGAGGGCGAGCCGTTCGACGCGTTCGGTGCGGTACTTGCCGTGCTCGGCCTGCGAGTGCCACATGGACAGGACCATGAACTCGTGGCCGGGCGCCTCGGCGAACAGGCCGCGGATCATGCCTGGCGAGCCGGCCATGGCCGGGTTCCAGACCTTCTCCTGCATGAGCGTGAAGTGCTCGGCGCGCTCCTCGTGGACCCGGCACAGGGCGACGCGGACCAGGTCGGAGTCGGTGAAGCGGGGCTCGAAGCCGGTCTTCACGTCGAAGCGGTAGTCGAAGAGCCGCACCTGGGCGTCCTTGAAGGTGCCGACCTGGCTGGCGGCGAGCCGGTCGTGGGAGCGGGCCATGAAGGAGTCGTAGAAGGCGCGGCTCTCCCAGAAGGCGAAGACATGCGCGACGGAGGGCCGGCTCCTGCTCCAGCCCCCGCCCTGCCCCCGGAATCCCGGCTCCCCCGGCAGCCCCGCCCACTTCCGCTGCCCCCGCTCGAAACCGCGGCGGTCCACCACGGTGCAGCGAATCCACTTGACCAGCACCGCGCCATCGTACGGCCCGCGGGCGTGGCGTCGGTCACGGTCGCGTGTGCTGTGATCGTGCACGGGTCCGTGCACGCGTGGCAGGATGGACAACCCGCCCTGGTGAGCGGCCAGTTCGGGGATTCGGCAGTCGCAGACGGGGAGGGAGGGACCGGTGAACGGTCTCAACAAGGGTATCCGCAAGGTCGAGATGGCGCTGAAGTGGGACCCGAGCGCGGCAGGTCAGCCGCCGACCGATCTGGACATCGTCGCCGCCACCTATCTGGCGGACGATCCGCAGGGCGCGCCCGCGTATGTGGTGCATTTCGACAGCCGTTCACCCGACGGCACGATCACGCTCAACCGCGACAGCACGGACGGCAAGGGCTTCGGCTGGGACGAGGTCATGACGCTGGAACTCGACCGGCTGGATGCCCGCTACGGCCGGGTGATCGTCGGCGTCGTGATCCAGCAGCGCCCGGCGGAGCGGACGTTCGTGAGCGTGACCAACCCGGCGCTGCGCATCCGCGAGGGCTACACCGTGCTGGCCGAGGACGACTTCGGGGGCGTACTGGGTTCGACGGCGGCGACCGTCGCCGAGTTCCGGCGCGATCCGGCCGACGGCTGGACCCTCCACACGGGCGTTCAGGGCTACGAGGAGGACCCGGCGACCTTCACCCGCGACATGGGCGGCCTGCGCCACGCCTGAACTGGCCTCACCGGCGGGGACGGCCAGCGGTCCCAGGTCGGCCGACCGTCGACCCGGCAGTCCGAGGCCGACACGAGAAGAGGGAGCCGACCGGAGTCGGCTCCCTCTTCTCACATGCGCGTCAGCGTTCCCGGCGACAGCCTCTCAAGAGGCCGTCGGTCACGCTTCCGCTCGTCGGCGTCAGCTGCACCCGCTGGTCGACCCGCAGCCCTCGCAGATGTAGCACGAACCCGCGCGCTGCATCTTCGTGCCGCAGGAGAAGCACAGCGGGGCGTCGGCCTGGATGCCGAGCTGCATCTCGACCAGTTCGGCGCTGGTGTGGGCCTGCTGCGGGGCGGGCTTGGCCGTTGGCGCCTCGGCCTTGGGGGTGGCCACGGCCTTGAGGTCGGTCGGGCGCGGGGCGGACTGGGCGAGCCCCTCGACGTCGACGTCCTCCTCGGACGACTCGTACGAACCGGTCTCCAGGTGCCGCTGGCGCTCCTCGGCGGAGTGGATGCCGAGCGCGGAGCGCGTCTCGAAGGGCAGGAAGTCGAGGGCCAGGCGGCGGAAGATGTAGTCGACGATCGACTGCGCCATCCGCACGTCCGGGTCGTCCGTCATACCGGCCGGCTCGAAGCGCATGTTGGTGAACTTCGAGACGTACGTCTCCAGCGGCACGCCGTACTGGAGGCCGACGGAGACCGCGATGGAGAAGGCGTCCATCATGCCCGCGAGCGTCGAGCCCTGCTTGGACATCTTCAGGAAGACCTCGCCGAGACCGTCGTCCGGGTAGGAGTTGGCGGTCATGTAGCCCTCGGCGCCGCCGACCGTGAAGGACGTGGTGATGCCGGGGCGGCCCTTCGGGAGGCGCTTGCGGACCGGGCGGTACTCGACGACCTTCTCGACCGCCGCGCGGATGGTCTCCTCGGCCTTCTCGGTGACCTCGGTCTTCTCCTTCTCCTTGGTCTTCGCGGAGAGGGGCTGGCCGACCTTGCAGTTGTCGCGGTAGATCGCGAGGGCCTTGACGCCGAGCTTCCAGGCCTCGAAGTAGATCTCCTCGACCTCCTCGACGGTCGCCGTCTCCGGCATGTTGACCGTCTTGGAGATGGCGCCGGAGATCCACGGCTGGATCGCGGCCATCATGCGGACGTGGCCCATCGGGGAGATGGCGCGCTCGCCCATGGCGCAGTCGAACACCTCGTAGTGCTCGTGCTTCAGGCCGGGGGCGTCGATCACGTTGCCGTTGTCGGCGATGTGGGCGACGATCGCCTCGATCTGCTCCTCCTGGTAGCCCAGGCGGCGCAGGGCCTGCGGGACGGTGCCGTTGACGATCTGCATCGAGCCGCCGCCGACCAGCTTCTTGAACTTGACCAGGGCGAGGTCGGGCTCGACACCGGTGGTGTCGCAGGACATGGCCAGACCGATGGTGCCGGTCGGGGCGAGGACGGACGCCTGCGCGTTACGGAAACCGTTCTTCTCGCCGATGCGCAGGACGTCCTGCCAGGCCTCCGTGGCGGCGGCCCAGACCGGGGAGTCCAGGTCGTCGCCCTGGACGGCGGTGCCGTTGGCGTCGGAGTGCTGCTTCATGACGCGCTTGTGGGCGTCGGCGTTGCGGGCGTAGCCGTCGTACGGGCCGACGACTGCGGCGAGTTCGGCGGAGCGCCGGTAGGCGGTGCCGGTCATGAGGGAGGTGATCGCGCCGGCGAGGGCGCGTCCGCCGTCGGAGTCGTATGCGTGGCCCGTCGCCATCAGCAGGGCGCCGAGGTTGGCGTAGCCGATACCGAGCTGGCGGAACGCGCGCGTGTTCTCGCCGATCTTCTCGGTGGGGAAGTCGGCGAAGCAGATGGAGATGTCCATCGCGGTGATGACGAGCTCGACGACCTGCTGGAAGCGCTCGGTGTCGAAGGACTGGGTGCCCTTGCCGTCGTCCTTGAGGAACTTCATCAGGTTCAGCGAGGCGAGGTTGCAGGACGTGTTGTCCAGGTGCATGTACTCGCTGCACGGGTTCGACGCGGTGATCCGGCCGGACTCGGGGCAGGTGTGCCAGTTGTTGATGACACCGTCGTACTGGATGCCCGGGTCGGCACAGGCCCAGGCGGCCTCGGCGATCTTGCGGAAGAGCGCCTTGGCGTCGACCTTCTCGATCACGTCGCCGGTCATGCGCGCGCGCAGGCCGAACTGGCCGCCCTGCTCGACGGCGTGCATGAACTCGTCGTTGACGCGGACGGAGTTGTTGGCGTTCTGGTACTGGACGGACGTGATGTCGTCGCCGCCCAGGTCCATGTCGAAGCCCGCGTCACGCAGGACGCGGATCTTCTCCTCCTCCTTCACCTTGGTCTCGATGAAGTCCTCGATGTCCGGGTGGTCCACGTCGAGGACGACCATCTTGGCCGCGCGGCGGGTGGCGCCACCGGACTTGATGGTGCCGGCGGAGGCGTCGGCGCCCCGCATGAAGGAGACCGGACCGGAGGCGTTGCCGCCGGAGGAGAGGAGTTCCTTGGAGGAACGGATACGGGAGAGGTTCAGGCCGGCGCCGGAGCCGCCCTTGAAGATCATGCCCTCTTCCTTGTACCAGCCGAGGATCGACTCCATGGAGTCGTCGACGGCCAGGATGAAGCAGGCGGAGACCTGCTGCGGCTGGGGCGTGCCGACGTTGAACCAGACCGGGCTGTTGAAGCTGAAGATCTGGTGCAGGAGGGCGTAGGCCAGCTCGTGCTCGAAGATCTCGGCGTCCGCGGGCGAGGCGAAGTACTTGTAGTCCTCACCGGCCTTGCGGTACGTCTTCACGATGCGGTCGATCAGCTGCTTGAGGCCGGTCTCGCGCTGCGGGGTGCCGACGGCGCCCCGGAAGTACTTGCTGGTGACGATGTTGACCGCGTTCACCGACCAGAAGTCGGGGAACTCGACGCCACGCTGCTCGAAGTTGACCGAGCCGTCGCGCCAGTTGGTCATGACGACATCGCGGCGCTCCCAGGCCACCTCGTCGTACGGATGCACGCCGGGAGTGGTGTGGATGCGTTCGATACGCAGGCCCTTGGTGGCCTTGGTGCCCTTCGCGCGGGAACCTCGTGCCGGACCGCTCGCCGTCTCTGTCATGCCGCCTCCCTGTACGGGCATAAACGCCCTGAAATGCCACGTTGTTCCCGTGACACGATGTTCTGTGGTGCGCTGCGGGCACCCACTCGCCAAAGCCCGCAACAGGTCTTGGTACGCCGCCGCCCAGCCCCTGGAAGTGGTACCTCCGGTTCCGGCTTCGGGTCAGTCGGCGGCGCGGACAGGCTCGGGAACCTGTGTGGTTCCCCCGCGCCCGCCGTCGCCTCCCTGGCCCTTCCGGCTCCCGGCACCCGTGGCGGCGCCCGCACCGCATCCGGCACCGGTGGCACCGGACACGGAGTCGCCGCCGGGGGTCCCGCGGTCGTCGTCGTCCGCGGCGGGGCTTCCCGTCTCCCTGAGTTCCGCGACAGCGGCCTCGAAGTCCTCGAGCGATTCGAACGCCCGGTAGACGGAGGCGAAGCGCAGATAGGCGACGAGGTCCAGCTCCTGCAAAGGGCCGAGTATGGCCAGTCCCACGTCGTGGGTGGTCAGTTCGGCGCTTCCGGTGGCCCGCACCGCCTCTTCGACACGCTGGCCGAGCTGGGCGAGCGCGTCCTCGGTGACCGGCCGCCCCTGGCACGCCTTGCGCACGCCGTTGATGACCTTGGTGCGGCTGAACGGCTCGGTGACCCCGGAGCGCTTCACCACCATGAGCGAACACGTCTCCACGGTCGTGAAGCGCCGGGAGCAGTCAGGGCACTGGCGGCGCCTGCGGATCGACGTTCCGTCGTCGGTCGTACGGCTGTCGACAACACGGCTGTCGGGGTGCCTGCAGAAGGGGCAGTGCATGGTCCCAACCCTCCTCACAGCAGACTCGATGGCCTCGCCGGGCCACACGGGCCCCTCGAAGCAACCCCCAGCATAGGCGATACCGGAGCCGATGAAACCCCGGGGGACCACAACTTGTGGGTCGCTGCCGCTATCCAACCACTAGATGTGGTGCTTGACCCATTCAGCCAGGCCGTGTCGCGTGTCGCGCGCAGCAGCCTCACAGAGCGCTCCCCCAACGTCACCGCAAGCAGCCGCGAAGCGGCCCACGCGCGTGTACGGAAACCCTTGGTCACCCCGCACGCGCGCGAGCGTTCCACCACGCTGTGCGCACGGATACGGTGAACGCCTCAAGGAGGAGCGGGGAAACTCTCGCGCCGAGTGAGGCCCGGTTCCCAGCGGGCGGAAGGTCGGGTGGCAGACTGGGGCCCGCGGTGCACGACCTGTCGACCCCGGCGCTGAAGGCTACAGCAGTCAGCACGTTCGTCCGGCCGGAGAACGCACGAGCCATACACCTAGACATGCGATCACGACAGGGCCTTCGCGCTTTTTCACTCGAACGTGTGTTTGGCGCAACCTTTCGAAAGCAACTACCGTTGTGCAGCAGGGAGACAACCGAGAGGGGCCGACGTGACCACCACCGCAGACAGTGCCGCCATCACTGCCCAGGACCGCTCCCAGGGCCGACTCGAGCCGGTGCACGCCATGAACGAGACCGCGAATCCGGAGGGGCACAAGCGCTCCCTCCCCGGCCGACCTCCAGGCATCCGGGCCGACAGTTCGGGACTCACCGACCGGCAGCGCCGGGTGATCGAGGTGATCAGGGACTCGGTCCAGCGGCGCGGATACCCGCCGTCCATGCGGGAGATCGGCCAAGCGGTCGGCCTGTCCAGCACCTCGTCCGTGGCGCACCAGCTGATGGCCCTGGAGCGCAAGGGCTTCCTGCGCCGCGACCCGCACCGCCCCCGCGCCTACGAGGTGCGGGGCTCGGACCAGGCCGCCGCCGTGCAGCCCACGGACACCGCGGGCAAGCCCGCCGCTTCGTACGTCCCGCTGGTCGGCCGGATCGCGGCCGGTGGTCCGATCCTCGCCGAGGAGTCGGTGGAGGACGTGTTCCCGCTGCCCCGGCAACTGGTGGGTGACGGAGAGCTGTTCGTGCTGAAGGTCGTGGGTGACTCGATGATCGAGGCCGCGATCTGCGACGGCGACTGGGTCACCGTCCGCCGCCAGCCGGTCGCGGAGAACGGCGACATCGTGGCCGCCATGCTGGACGGCGAAGCGACCGTGAAGCGGTTCAAGCGTGAGGACGGCCATGTCTGGCTCCTCCCGCACAACGCGGCCTACGAGCCCATCCCGGGCGACGACGCGACCATCCTCGGCAAAGTGGTGGCCGTACTGCGCCGCGTCTGAGGACGCAGGCGGGCCGACCTTCCGAACCGCCTCCCTGACTGGGCCCCGGAATCCCTGCGCCGATTCCGGGGCCCTGTGCTGTGCCCGTGCGGCAGTGTCCGGGGCGCAGCACAGGGGCACAGCACGAGCCACCCGCGACGCCCCGGACGACCTCACGTCTCCGCCGGTGCCTCGGCCTTCCTCGCCGTCGCGTCGATCGCGGCGAGCGACCTCCGGACCTGGTTGCGGTCCGTGGTCTGCCAGAAGTCGGGCATGGAGGCCCTCAGGTAGCTGCCGTAGCGGGCCGTCGCGAGTCGCTGGTCCAGTACGGCGACCACCCCGCGGTCGCCGGTCGCGCGTACGAGCCGTCCGGCGCCCTGGGCCATGAGGAGCGCGGCGTGGGTGGCGGCGACCGCCATGAAGCCGTTGCCCCCGGCGTCCTCGACGGCTTTCTGGCGGGCGCTCATCAGCGGGTCGTCCGGGCGCGGGAACGGGATCTTGTCCATGACCACCAGCTGGCAGCTCGGCCCCGGGACGTCCACTCCCTGCCAGAGGGACAGGGTGCCGAAGAGGCAGGTCCGCGGGTCAGCGGCGAAGTTCTTGATCAGCTCGCCGAGTGTCTCCTCGCCCTGGAGCAGGATCGGGAACTCGGGGATGCGGGTGCGCAGTTCCTCCGCGGCGAGCTGTGCGGCCCGCATCGACGAGAAGAGCCCGAGGGTGCGCCCGCCGGCCGCCTGGATCAGCTCCGTCAGCTCGTCCAGCATGTCTCCGCGGTCGCCGTCGCGTGCGGGGCGGGCGAGGTGCTTGGCGACGTAGAGAATGCCCTGTTTGCGGTAGTCGAACGGGGAACCGACGTCGAGGCCCTTCCAGGGCGGCGCGTCGTCTCCTTCGGTGCCCTCGGGGGCGAGTCCGAGGGAGGCGCCCACGCCGTTGAAGTCGCCGCCCAGTTTGAGGGTCGCGGAGGCCAGGACCACGGAGCGGTCGGCGAACAGCTTCTCCCGCAGCAGGCCGGAGACGGACATCGGCGCGACGCGCAGGGAGGCGCCGAAGCGGTCGTGTCGCTCGTACCAGACGACGTCGTACTCCGAGCCGTTGACGATGCGCTCCGCCACGTCGTGGACGGATTCGACGGAGGCCAGCGCCTGCTTGCGGACCGCGTCCTCGTCCTGGACGGACTTGTCGCGGGTCGCTCCGATGGCGGAGATGACGGTGCGCGCGGCGTCGCGGAGCGCCATGAGCGCGTAGCCGAGGTCTTCGGGGATCTCCTCCAGGCGTCCGGGCAGGGCCAGTTCCATCAGCCGCTCGAAGCCCTCGGCGGCGGTCTGGAGCTGGTCGGCGGCCTTCTCGTTGGCCAGCTTCGCGGCGCGGCGGACCGCCCGGTTGACCTGGCCGGGGGTGAGTTCGCCGGTGGCGACGCCGGTGACGCGCGAGACCAGTTCGTGCGCCTCGTCGACGATCAGCACCTCGTGCTGCGGGAGCACCGGGGCACCCTCGATGGCGTCGATGGCGAGCAGGGCGTGGTTGGTGACGACGACCTCGGCGAGCTTGGCCCGCTCACGGGCCATCTCCGCGAAGCACTCGGCGCCGTAGGCGCACTTGGTCGCCCCCAGGCACTCGCGGGAGGACACGGACACCTGGCTCCAGGCGCGGTCGGAGACGCCGGGGGTCAGGTCGTCCCGGTCGCCGTTCTCCGTCTCGTCGGACCAGTCGCGCAGGCGCAGCAGGTCCTGGCCGAGCTTGCTGGTGGGGGCAGCTGCCTCGAACTGGTCGAAGAGGCCTTCCTCCTCGTCCTGGGGCACCCCTTCGTGCAGGCGGTGCAGGCAGAGGTAGTTCGACCGGCCCTTGAGCATCGCGAACTCCGGTCGGCGCCGCAGCAGCGGGTGGAGGGCGTCGACGGTGCGCGGGAGGTCCCGTTCCACCAGCTGGCGCTGGAGCGCCAGGGTGGCGGTGGCCACGACCACCCGCTCGCCGTGGGCGAGCGCGGGCACCAGGTAGCCGAGGGACTTTCCGGTGCCGGTGCCGGCCTGGACCAGCAGGTGGGAGCCGTCGTCGATCGCCTCCGCGACGGCTTCGGCCATGGTCACCTGGCCGGGGCGCTCCGTGCCGCCGACGGCGTCGACGGCGGCATGCAGGAGTTCGGGGAGTGAGGGCTTCGTCATAGCCCGTCCACCCTAAGGGGCGGCACTGACATCACGTGGCCGCCGCGGACCCCGAGGCGGCGGCGGCGGGCTTGCGAGGTCCAGTGCTATGTGGTCGGCGGGCGGGTCGCCGCGGAGGCGGAGGCGGGCTGTTGCGGAGGCTTCTCACGGACCAGACGCCCTGGTGAGGATGGCAGGTGTGGCGGTGGACGATTTTTCGAAGGATCGGGAACTCCTTTCCGCGCAGCCCCGTTTCTGCTTGTGACGGAACAATCACGGAACATCACATTCGATGACGCGGGGCACGGTCCCGGATCATGAGCGCCGCTCGCTTGTCAGGCAACGTGATCTCGGCGGAGTACCGGAACCCCGCGTGGAGGAACGCGGCGAGGGAAGGGGTGTTGCGGATGTCCGGTTCGGCCACGACGCGGTCGCTGGAGGGGCACCGGTCCAGCAAGAGGTCGGCCATGGCGCGGATGAGCGCGCGGCCGATTCCGCGTCCCCGATCGGTGGTCTCACCGAGCAGAAGATGGACGCCGAGGTCCTGGGGTTCAGCCGGGTAGTACTCGGCCAGCGGGTCGAGGTCGGCACGGTAGACCTCCCAGTAGCTCATCGGTGCGCCGTCCAGTACTCCGAGACAGGGGACGCTGTTGCCGTCGCCGTCGAGCTGGCGGCGCAGGTGCTCGGCGGTCACCGACTCGGGTCCCGCGAGGTCCCAGAAGGCGGCGATCGCCGGGTCGTTCATCCAGCGTGCGAGACGGGACAGATCCCGGTTGGGCCGTACGGGAAGCAGGTGGAAGGAGCCGACCGGCGTGGGCACCGGCTTCCAGGTGCCGACAGCGTCGGCGAGGACGGGGACGGAAGCGGTCGGACTCTCGTCCGCGGGCCAGGTCATGCGCTCGGCTCCACCCTCGCGAGGCAGCGCAGGCGGGGAGGTCGGTGCGGTGGGTAGTTCACGAGTGGAGGGGGTTGTCGATGGTGACGTACACGGACTGTGTCGCGACCGGGCCGACGAGTTCGTCGAGGCCGTGCAGCCGGGTGAACAGATTGGCCTTGCACCGCAGGACGGGTGAGTCGAGGAGACGGGCGGGCAGCGAACTGCGGGTGCCGGCGGGTCCCGTGGTCGCGGAGTACAGAAAGCGGCGGAGCGCGGCGAGCAGCACCCGCTCGTCGGCGAGACGCTGGGAGCCGAAGGCGCCGACCAGACCGAGGATGTTGTTCACACCGAGGTAGTAGGCGAAGCGCTCGTCGGTGACCTCGTCGGGGACGAAGGTGTCGCTGTGGCTCCCGATACCGGGCAGGAGGGCTTCCAGCTCCGCTCGGCGGGACTCCCGGAAGTAGAAGCCCTGGTTGTCACGGTAGCGGCCGCCGCGAGGCCAGCCGTCGGGGTCCAGCAGGAGCAGGGTGTTCTGCTGGTGTGCCTCCAGGGCGACGCCGACCTCGTCGTCGAGCCAGAGCACGGGCCGGACGACCTGCTCCAGGTAGCGCAGGAACCACTCGGCCGCCACGGCACGGAGCGGCCGGCCGGTCCGCTCGGCGAGGCGGGTGACGAGCAGGGCGAGCCGGGAACGCGGGCTGCGGCCCGGACGGGGCGCAACCAGTCCGGCCACACAGGCGACGTCGTCCCCGGCCGTGAAGGGATGGTGCCGGATCACCACGTCCAGTCCGCTCACCGGTAGGCCGTCCGGCCCGTCGACAGCGAGCCAGGCAGGGTCCCGGACGATGTCGAAACCGGGGTGTGCCGCCCGCCAGCGCTCGCCGAGCCCGGTCCGCAGGAGGCGGTGCGCTTCGACGCCCCGGTGGAGTTCCTTCCGAAGGTGCTCCCGACGGGAGTTGGTGATGCGCAGGGCCAGCGAGAGCTTGAGCGACGCCGGGGAACCGGTGCGGTGGACGGTCCGCAGGGAGGAGGTGGGATGCCACGGAGAACCGTGGGTGCCGAGGTCGCGGAGCAGCCCGGCGTCGAACAACTCGGCCGTCCCGGCGCGGTGCCGGACCTCGCGGAACTGCCAGGGGTGCAGGGGCAGGAGGGCGTGGCCGTCGGGGTGCGGCGGGGGGACGGGACCGGCGAGTCGGGCGGTCAGTTCGGCGGCCGGGACGGTTCGGCCGCGCTCGGTCCAGGCGGAGTCGGAGGCGAGGAGAGAGGGGGAGACCGCGAGCCAGTGCAGGGGGAAGGAGGCGTGGGTCTCGGGTGAGTAGCGGAGGGTCTCGGTGTCGGTGAGGCCGTCCCGGCTCTTGGGAGTGGGGTGGAAGGGGTGGCCGAGCGTCAGGGACTGCTCGGCGGAGAGGAACAGGTCGGAGGCGTCTGCAACCTGTTCTCTGCGGGCCGTGAGGAAGGCGGTGGTGCGACGGACGGAGTCGGCGACCTGGGCGACGAGGTCCAGGCGTAGGGCGGCGTCGGGGTCGGCGCCTGCGGCATCACCGCGTGTGCCGGGGCGGCTGGGCTCGGACTCCGGGGTCTCGCCGCGACCGCGAGTGTCGGCGGCGGGAGCGGAAGCCGACGCGGTGGCGGCGGGCGCGGCGGCGGCGATACCGGAGGCACTGTCCGGACCAATGCCGTGCGAGGCGAGCTTGCCTGGATCGCTGGCGGGTGGCGCGAAGCTGCGCGGATCGGTGACGGGTGAGGTGGAGCTGGTCGCGGTGGTGCCGTCCCAGGCAGTGCCCTGCGTGGTTGAGCCGTGTGCGCTGCCGGTCTCGTGCGGGCTCTCCCGGGCCAGGAGGGCGGCGATCAAGGGGGCGTCAGCGGGTGGGGCGAGTGCGGTGGAGTCGGCTAGGCGGGTGGGACCGAAGCGGTGCCATCCGGTCGGAGACCAGTAGAGGACGGGGGTGATCAGAGTGGTACCGGAGGCAGGCAGCGAAATGCGCAGGACGCCGTCGTCCGGGGCGGGGAGCCGGACTTCGCGGACCCAGCAGCGCAGCAGGTTCTCCACGGTGGCCGCCCCGGCCGCGGTGTGCGGGTCGGGTTGGTCGAGGGGGTCCGCGGTCCACCGGTGGGGTGGGGCGGAAGGCGGCGAAGCGTTCTGTTGGCGGGGCAGCGCGGGGAGTCCGGCGGGCCGTGGTGAGGTGTGCAAGGTCGTTCCTCGTGGGGTGGGGCTGCTCGTGCTGCGGTGGGCTTGGGTGGTGCTGCGTGGGGTGGCGGACCTGGTCGGGATGCGCTGGGCGGGGCGCCTGGAGGCGGACGGGCGGGAAGCGGAGCGGCATGGGGCGCAGGACTCCGCAGCGGTGCTACGGGGAAACGGAGTGCGATCGGGGGTGGGACGCCGCGTCGAGGGCGTCGGTGAGGCGGTCGAGAACGGCGGTCATCTGCTCGTCGGTGATCGTCAGGGGCGGCAGCAGGCGGATGACGTTCATGCCCGAGCCGCCGAGTCCGACGATGAGGCCCCGGTGCAGACACTCACGTCGGACCGCGGCAGCGAGGCGAGTCGAGGCGGTCGGCGAGTGCTGAACGGCCGTTTCCTCGGCGGCGGTTGCAGCGAGGCGGCTTTCGGCCTCGCGCCGCGCCCCCAGGTCGTCGGCCCGTCCGGTCCGGCCGCTCTGTCTGGCGGCATCGCTGTTGCTCCCTCCGTCGCCCAGGCCGACGCTTCCGTTCCGCTGCGGTCTGTCGCCTCGCGCCCCGTCGGAACGGCGCGCCCGCCCGGACGACTCGTCGTGCCGAGCGCCGGCGTTGCCCCTCCGTGCGTCCTGGCCCGTTCGCGGGCTCTCCTCGCCCCGCCGCGCGTCGGAACCGTGGCCCCGAGTCGCCTCGTCCTCCGGGCTGACGAGTTCGACGCCGATCATCAGCCCCCGTCCCCGGATCTCAGCGACGGAGTGCAGTTCGGCTGTCGTGTGGCGGAGTTGGCTGATCATGGCGGCGCCGACGGTCGCGGCCCGGTCGGCGAGGCGGTTGACGCGGACGTGGGCGAGGGTGGCGGCGCCTGCGGCGAGGGCGAGTTGGTTGGCCTGGACAAGACCAGGTCTGGTCCCCGGCCGTCCGGCGTCCAACTCCTCCCGGTGGACGACAGCGGCCAGGGGGAGACTGCCGCCGAGAGCACCGGAGACGATCAGCACGTCGGGCGTGACGCCACTGTGTTCCACGGCCCAGTAGGTCCCGGTGCGGCCCACACCGGTCTGGGTCTCGTCGACGATCAGCGGGACGGACCGCGCGGAGGTGACCCGGCGCATGCGGCGCAGCCAGGTGTCGGGCGCGAGCGCCAGTCCGTCGCCGAGGACCGGTTCCAGGAGCGCCCCGGCGAGCGCGTCGTCGCCCGGCTCGGCGTCGTCGACGGCGGACTGGGCCCAGCGGGCAGCGAGTTCGGCGGAGTCGGTGTCGGCGGCGGAGCGGCCGGTGAGCGACAGGACGTCGGTGCGGCCCGTGGCCGCCCTGACCAGATCCACGGCCGCCGCCACGGCATCGTTCCCGGACGGCCCGCAGAACCGTACGCGGGCACGGTCGGCCAGTGCGGCGGGCAGCGTCTGGAGCAGTTCGGTGACAAAGGTGTCCCGGAGAGGGGTGGCCAGGTCGAGGGCGTGCAAGGGGGCGCCGGAGTCGACGGCCCGTCGGACGGCCTCCAGGACGACGGGATGATTGTGGCCGAGCGCAAGCGTTCCGGCGCCGGAGAGGCAGTCGAGGTAGCGGCGGCCGTCTGCGGCCTCGACGGTCATTCCCCTGGCCCGAACGGGGACGACCGGCAGGGAGCGCGCGTAAGTGCGGGCCGCGGGTTCCCGTACGGGCTGCCGACGCGACGCGGCTCCCCGCGGCGCGTGTTCGCGGGGAAAAGAGGCGGCGGGGGCGGAACCTTCGGCAGGGCGAACCGTGACAGCGGCCTCGCCTCTGTCCGACCTCCCAGCGGGCGAAGACGCGGGCGCGGCCGTGGCACCGGACGTAGCGATCGCCGTGGCACCGACAGCGACCATGTCCTCGGCCCCGGCACCCGCACCCGCGCCCGCGCTGGCCTTGGCACTGGCACTGGCACTGGCACTGGCCCCAACTCCAGTACCGCAGGCCGTCTCCGACCCTTCGGCGGACACGGTGTCGGACCCGGCGGCGCATTCGTCGGCGTCCACCGCCGTCTCGTTCGTACTGGCTCTGGTCTCTCCCGGTACAAGCTCGGTCACGGCTGTCGTTCTCCCCGCTCTCCCGCGTGCTCCCGCGGTACGGAGGCGAGTCGGCACGCCGCGGAGTCGGGTGGCCTCGGTGGCGGGATCGGCGGCGCCGGTCGGGGCGTCTACCGGTGCCTGTGCGGGGCCGGATTCCGCGGAGGTCCGCCCGCGGGCAGCGGACCTCCGGGGCTACCAACCCCGGACGGCGTCTCGGGTTACGGGTGTTCGCCGCGTGATCCCCTGTTCCGCCCGTCGGCCGGGCCAGGCACACGCGCCAGCCGCGGCCGACGTCGCTGTCCGACTCCCGATCCCTCGCTCCGTCCTGCCTCTCCCGTTGTGAACCAGCAGGTCCCGGAGGTGTGCTGTGGCGATGCCCGTAGCGAAACCGTTGCTGTTCCGTCGGCGGGGCCGCGCGGGGAGCGCATATCGTGATGCCGTCCCACCCGGTCGTGAGACGCGTGTGAACCCGGCATGAGAGTGCCGTGAGTTCAGGTGACGCGTCCGGCCGCCGCTCCAAGTACGTCGACATCAGGGGGAGTCACACCATGCGATCCATACGTCCGTCGTTCAGCGCCCGGCGGGGGAGGACCGTCTCACGCCGCCTCTCCCCCGCGTTCGGCGCGGTCGCTCTCGCCTCGGTGCTCGCGCTCACCGCGACCGCCTGCGGTTCGGGCGACGACACCGACGCCTCGGGGCAGGCGTCCGCGTCCGCCCCGGCGGGCGACGGGAAGATCACGATCCCGGACGACATCAAGGACCGGCTCAAGGAACACGGGATCGATCTCGACAAGTGGCGTGACGGCGCCTGGAAGAACTGGGACCGGGACGACTGGCTGCGGGAGGCGCAGGACTACGTCAACCCGATCATCGAGGGCCTGTGGGACCCGGACCGGATGCGGGAGGCCGACGACCCCGACCGGGCGGTCGACGACAGCGACCTCGCCGACGACCAGGGCGTGACCGACCCGACGCCGGAGCCGGTGAAGGCGGCGGCCGTGCCGACGACGTACCACGCCAACGCCCCCGAGGCGGGCAAGGTGTTCTTCGACTCCCCCGAGGGCACGATGGTCTGCTCGGCGACCGTGGTCGCGGACCCCGCCCACCCCGGGAAGTCCAACATGGTGTGGACCGCCGGGCACTGCGTGCACGCGGGCAAGAAGGGCGGCTGGTACCGGAACATCGCGTTCGTGCCGTCGTACAACGACGCGGGCATGTCGGACCGGGAGCTCCAGACGGCCACGAAGGAGCAGGTCGCGCCGTACGGGGTGTGGTGGGGTGACTGGGCGCAGACCTCGGACCAGTGGATCGCGCAGGGGGGCCAGACCGGCGGTGACGGGGCGTCGTACGACTTCGCCGTGATCCATGTGACGCCGGAGGAGGGCGGTTCCGGGAAGTCGCTGGAGGAGACGGTCGGTTCGGCGCTGCCGGTGGACTTCGCGGCGCCCGCCGTGCCGAAGGTGGAGAGCATCACCGCGACGGGGTATCCGGCGGCGGCGCCGTTCGACGGGCAGAAGCTGTACCAGTGCGAGGACCGGCCGGGGCGGCTGTCGCTCACCGCGGAAGACCCGACGATGTACCGGATCGGCTGCACCATGACCGGTGGCTCGTCCGGCGGCGGCTGGGTGGCCGAGGGGTCGGACGGGAAGCCGGCCCTGGTGTCGAACACGTCGATCGGCCCGGTGGACGCGGGCTGGTTGGCGGGCCCGCGCCTGGGCGAGGTCGCGAAGGACGTGTACGACTCGGTGAGCGGCAAGTTCGCCGGACAGTAGCGGCGCGTGCCGGGGACCGGTGCGCGGGCCGAGGCAGGGGCGCCGGGCAAGCGCCCCACCCGGTCGGCAGGCACGGAGACCGCGTCCGGACGCACGGGTACGAGTACGGCTGCGTACGGCTGAGGGAAGCCGCGTACGGCGAAGCCCCGCCCCCCGATGATCGGGGGGCGGGGCTTCGCCGTTGTGGCTCAGACAGCCGAGGTCGGCACGTACGGCGCGAGGTCCGCCGCGAGTTCCTCGTGCACCCGGGCCTTGAGCAGGGTGCCCTCCGCGGTGTGCTCCTCGGAGATCACCTCGCCCTCGGTGTGGGCGCGCGCGACGAGCTTGCCGTGGGTGTACGGCACGAGGGCCTCGATCTCGACCGACGGTCGCGGCAGCTCGTTGTCGATCAGGGCGAGGAGTTCGTCGATGCCCCGGCCGGTGCGGGCCGAGACGGCGATCGAGCGGGACTCGATCCGCAGGAGCCGCTGGAGGGTCAGCGGGTCGGCCGCGTCCGCCTTGTTGATCACGACGATCTCCGGTACGCCGGTCGCGCCGACGTCCCTGATCACCTCGCGCACCGCGGCGAGCTGCTCCTCCGGGTCCGGGTGCGAACCGTCCACGACGTGCAGGATCAGGTCGGACTCGCCGACCTCCTCCATGGTGGAGCGGAACGCCTCGACCAGGTGGTGGGGCAGGTGCCGGACGAAGCCGACGGTGTCGGCCAGGGTGTAGAGGCGCCCGCTCGGCGTCTCGGCGCGGCGCACGGTCGGGTCGAGGGTCGCGAACAGCGCGTTCTCCACCAGCACGCCCGCGCCCGTGAGCCGGTTGAGCAGGGAGGACTTGCCCGCGTTGGTGTAGCCCGCGATGGCGACGGACGGCACCTTGTGGCGCTTGCGCTCCTGGCGCTTGATCTCGCGGCCGGTCTTCATCTCCGCGATCTCCCGGCGCATCTTCGCCATCTTCTCGCGGATCCGCCGCCGGTCCGTCTCGATCTTGGTCTCACCGGGACCGCGGGTGGCGAGGCCGCCGCCCTTGCCGCCGCCCATCTGCCGGGACAGCGACTGACCCCAGCCGCGCAGCCTCGGCAGCATGTACTGCATCTGCGCGAGCGCGACCTGCGCCTTGCCCTCCCGGGACTTGGCGTGCTGGGCGAAGATGTCGAGGATCAGGGCCGTACGGTCGATGACCTTGACCTTGACGACGTCTTCGAGGTGGATCAGCTGGCCGGGGCTCAGCTCACCGTCGCAGATGACGGTGTCCGCGCCCGACTCCAGGACGATGTCCCGCAGCTCGTGGGCCTTGCCGGAGCCGATGTAGGTGGCTGCGTCGGGCTTGTCGCGCCGCTGGATCACCCCGTCGAGCACCAGGGCGCCCGCGGTCTCCGCGAGGGCGGCCAGCTCCGCGAGGGAGTTCTCGGCGTCCTGCGAGGTCCCGGTGGTCCAGACGCCGACGAGCACGACCCGCTCCAGGCGGAGCTGGCGGTACTCGACCTCGGTGACGTCCTCGAGTTCGGTGGAGAGACCGGCGACGCGGCGCAGGGCCGCGCGCTCGGAGCGGTCGAACTGGTCGCCGTCCCGCTCTCCGTCGACCTCGTGGCTCCAGGCGACGTCCTCTTCCATCAGGGCGTCGGCCCGAAGGCCCTCGGCGTAGGCAGGCGCGAGGCGCGTGGTGTCCTGGGAAGCGGAAGAAGCAGAAGAAGGGGAGGTCATTGGGTCCTTACGTCGTTGGGATGCCGGTCGGTCACCGGATCGGCCGTCGTAGTGCACAACGCGCGAGCCCACCGTGGGATTCCCGCGGGCCGTGTCACGACGACCCGACGATGGTCGCACGGTACGGCCCGTCTCGTCACCGGCTTATCGCCCGGCCCCGTGTCCCGGCTCCCGGGCCTGGTCGGGGCCGTGTGCGGGGGTGTCCTCGGCGGCCTTCACCGCCGGGGTGCGGGCGGTTGCCGTCGCCGCCTTCCACTCCGGGTGGCCGGGCATCGTCGGGGTCTTCTCGGCGTACAGCCACTCCTGGAAGAAGGTCCCGAGGTCGCGTCCGGAGACCTCCTCGGCGAGGTGGCGGAAGTCGGCGGTGGAGGCGTTGGCGTCGCGGTGGTCGCGGACCCAGGCGCGTTCGAGCCGGTCGAAGGCCTGGACGCCGATCGTCTCGCGGAGGGCGAAGAGGACGAGCGCGGCGCCGTCGTACACGTTGGAGCGGAAGATGCCGATCTTCTGGCCGGGCGCGGGCGGCTTGGGGGCGCCGGGCGGGCCCCCGGCGGTGCGCCAGCGGTCGGAGGCGCCGTAGGCGGCCTTCATACGGGCCTCCAGGGTGCGGTCGGCCTTCTCCTCGGCGTAGAGGGCCTCGTACCAGGTGGCGTGGCCCTCGTTGAGCCAGAGGTCGGACCAGGTGCGTGGGGTGACGCTGTCGCCGAACCACTGGTGGGCCAGCTCGTGCACCATGATCGACTCGACGTACCACTGCGGGTAGGCGGGCTCGGTGAAGAGGCCCTTCTCGAAGAGGGAGAGGGTCTGTGTCTCCAGTTCGAAGCCGGTGGCGGCGTCGGCGATCAGGACGCCGTAGGTCTCGAAGGGGTAGGGGCCGACCTTGCTCTCCATCCAGCCGATCTGGTCGGGGGTCTTCTTCAGCCAGGGTTCGAGGGTCTCGCGGTCCTTGGTGGGGACGACGTCGCGGACGGGCAGTCCGTGCGGGCCCTCGCGGCGCGTGACGGTGGAGCGGCCGATGGAGATCTGGGCGAGTTCGGTGGCCATCGGGTGCTGGGTGCGGTACGTCCAGGTCGTCGCGCGCGTCGTGCGCTTCACATCGGTGGCGAGGCCGTTGGCGACGGCCGTGTAGCCCTCGGGCGCGGTGACGCGGATGGTGAACATGGCCTTGTCGGAGGGGTGGTCGTTGCTCGGGAACACCAGGTGGGCGGCATCGGCCTGGTTGGCCATGGCGAGGCCGTCGGCGGTGCGCAGCCAGCCGCCGTCGCGGTCCTCGTCGCTCACCGGGTCGCTGGTGTGGCGGACGGTGACGCGCATCCAGTCGCCGCGCGGCAGCGGCTTCCGCGGGGTGATCACCAGGTCCTCGCCCGCGGTGGTGAAGGCGGCGGGTTCGCCGTCGACCTCGACGGACCGCACCTCGCCGTGTGTGAAGTCGAGGTTGAGGCTGTCGAGCGCCTCGGTGGTCCAGCCGTCGATGGTGGTGACCGCCTGGAGGGGCTTGTCGTTGCTGCCGGAGTAGGTGAAGGACAGGTCGTACGAGGCGACGTCGTAGCCGGGGTTGCCGAGGTGGGGGAAGAGGCGGTCGCCGACGCCGAGCGGGGCGGGCGGGGCGCTCGCGGCGAGGAGGCAGACGGAGACGGCCGAGGCGAGGAGGGCGGCGGAGAGACGGCGGGAGCGGCCGGGAAGGCGGCGGGGGCGGGCGGAGAGCGACATGGACCACGGCTACCAGCGTGGCCCGCGCGCGCGGCGCCGACGCGCGACCGGCCCACCCGAACGGGTTGCCCACAGCGCGCGGAACGCGCCCCGGGCGCCGTCACCGTGCGCGGGTGCGAGCCGGGTACGCGCGCGTGAGGCGCTTCCCGTGTGCGTGCAGCCTCGCGCGCGTGGCGTGCGGTCTCAGAAGCCAGGCCCCTGGTCGCGGCTGCGGCCCACGTCGTAGACGCCGGGGACGTTGCGCATGGCACGGATCAGGGCGGGGAGCTGGGCCGCGTCGGGCAGTTGCACGGTGTACGTGTGACGCACGCGCTGCTGTGCGGGGGGTTCGACGGTGGCGGAGACGATCTCGGCGCCCTCGGCGGCCATCGCCTCGGTGAGGTCGGCGAGGAGGTGCGGGCGGCCGAAGGACTCGGCGAAGAGGGTGACGCGGCACTCGGCGATGTCGCCCCAGCGCACGTCGACCTCGGGCCGTCCGGCGTCGGCCATGCGGACGACGGCGGCGCACTCCACGCGGTGCACGGTCACCATGCCGCCGCGTACGGCGAACCCGGTGACGTCGTCGGACGGTACGGGCGTGCAGCATCCGGCGAGGCGTACGGCGGCCCCGGGGCGGTCCACGACGGTGAGGGCGGCCCGGGGGCGGGAGGCGGGGGCGTCCGCGTCGGGAGCGGCGGCCGGGGTGGGGGCGGCCGCCTGGGACGCGGTCGCCGCCTCCTGCGGCGCGGCGTCCGCCGGGGCGGCCGGGTGGGCGGTGAGCCAGCGCTGGATGGCGATGCGGGCGGCGGGGGTGTGGGCGTGGTCCAGCCACTCCCTGGAGGGCTCGGAGGCGGGGTCCTGGCCCATGAGGAGCTGGACGGTGTCGCCGTCCCGCAGGACGGTGCTGAGGGTCGCCAGGCGGCCGTTGACGCGGGCGCCGATGCAGGCGTGGGCGTCGTCGCCGTACTGCGCGTACGCGGCGTCGACACACGTGGCGCCGTCGGGCAGGCCGAGGGTGCCGCCGTCGGGGCGGTAGACGGTGATCTCGCGGTCCTGGGCGAGGTCCTCGCGGAGGGTGGACCAGAACGTGTCGGGGTCGGGCGCGGCCTCCTGCCAGTCGAGGAGGCGGGAGAGCCAGCCGGGCCGGGTGGGGTCGACGCGCTCCCCGTCGGCGGCGGTCTGCTCCTCGGCGGGCTGCGCGTAGGGGTTGCCGAGGGCGATGACCCCGGCCTCGGCGACCTTGTGCATCTGGTGGGTGCGGATGAGGACTTCGGCGACCTGGCCGTCGTCGCGCGCGACGGCCGTGTGGAGCGACTGGTAGAGGTTGAACTTCGGTACGGCGATGAAGTCCTTGAACTCCGAGACGACGGGCGTCATACAGGTGTGGAGTTCGCCGAGGACCGCGTAACAGTCGGCGTCGTCGTTGACGAGGACGAGGAGGCGGCCGAAGTCGGAGCCGCGCAGGCGGCCGCGTTTGCGGGCGACGCGGTGCAGGGAGACGAAGTGCCGTGGCCGGATGTGGACTTCGGCCTGGATGTCGGCGTCGCGCAGCACCGCGCGCATGGCGTCGGCGAACTCGGCGAGCGGGTCGTCGGCGCGGGAGGCGTTGCCTACGATCAGCTCGCGCGTGTGGTCGTACTCCTCGGGGTGCAGGATCGCGAAGACCAGGTCCTCCAGTTCGGTCTTCAGCGCCTGGACGCCGAGGCGTTCGGCGAGCGGGATGAGGACGTCGCGGGTCACCTTGGCGATGCGGGCCTGCTTCTCGGGGCGCATCACGCCGAGGGTGCGCATGTTGTGCAGCCGGTCGGCGAGTTTGATCGACATGACGCGGACGTCGTTGCCGGTGGAGACGAGCATCTTGCGGAAGGTCTCGGGTTCGGCGGCGGCGCCGTAGTCGACCTTCTCCAACTTGGTGACGCCGTCGACGAGATAGCGGACCTCGGCGCCGAACTCGGCGCCCACCTGATCCAGCGTCACGTCGGTGTCCTCGACGGTGTCGTGGAGCAGTGAGGCGGTCAACGTGGTGGTCTCGGCGCCGAGTTCGGCCAGGATGAGGGTGACGGCGAGCGGATGCGTGATGTACGGCTCGCCGCTCTTGCGCATCTGGCCGCGGTGGGAGGACTCGGCGAGGACGTAGGCGCGGTGCAGGGGTTCGAGGTCGGCGTCGGGATGGTGGGCGCGGTGCACCTCGACGACGTGGCCGATGGCGTCCGGGACGCGGCCGCGCGCGGTGGGGCCGAGCAGCGCGGCCCGGCCCAGGCGGCGCAGGTCGATCCGGGGGCGGCCGCGCCTGCGGGGCGCGGCAGGCACTGCGGCAGGCAGTACCGGGCCTGCGGTCGCGGGGTTCGTGGCCTCCGCACTCATGGGCACCTCCGGCTGCGTCGACCGGCGGACGGGGTGCCCCAGGGCGGACACGGCGCAGGGGGCTGGCAACGATCCCCCGTCCGGGCCGGTGCTTGATGCTACCGAGCCCATCACGCCCGACCGACCGCCTCTCGTCCAGCGTGAAACGGATCACCCATTCGAGCGATGCGTACGAGGTTTACGATTTCGAGCCGCCTGGTCCGGGGTCGGTTGTGATTTCGAACCCTTGACCCCCGGACGGGTGACGGACCGGCTTGCCGACAGGCCGTCGGGCCTGCGAAGCCAAGCCGAAGAATCGTTCACCCCTGGGCGTTTTCCAGCCATGCCGGGTCGATCTCGCCTTCGGCGACGATGACCGCGGGGCCGGTCATCTCGATCTCGCCGTCGGGGTGTTCGGTGATGACGAGGCGTCCGCCGGGGACGTCGACGGTGTACGTCACCGGGGTGCCGACGACGGCCGGATCGGTGCCGTCGCGGCGGGCGGCGGCCACGGCGACGGCGCAGGCGCCGGTGCCGCAGGAGCGGGTCTCGCCGGAGCCGCGTTCGTGCACGCGCAGGGCGACGTGCCGGGGGCCGCGGTCGACGACGAACTCGACGTTGACCCCGTCGGGGTAGGCCGCCGCCGGGGCGTGGGCGGGGGCGCTGGCCAGGGTGCCCGCGTGGGCGAGGTCGTCGACGAAGGCGACCGCGTGCGGGTTCCCCATGTTGACGTTGCGGGCGGGCCACTCGCGCTCCCCCACGCGCACGGTGACGTCACCCTCGGGCAGCCGCGCGCGGCCCATGCCGACCGTGACGTCCCCGTCCTTGGCGAGGTGGACCCGCTTGACGCCGCCGCGGGTGGCGACGGCGAGGTCGCCCTCCGCGACCAGGCCCGCGTGCTGGAGGTAGCGGGCGAAGACGCGGACGCCGTTGCCGCACATCTCGGCGATCGAACCGTCGCCGTTGCGGTAGTCCATGAACCATTCGGCCTCGGGGGCCATCGCGCGCGCCTCGGGGTGCGCGGC
Organism: Streptomyces sp. NPDC091281; assembly: GCF_044757425.1. NCBI lineage: Bacteria > Bacillati > Actinomycetota > Actinomycetes > Kitasatosporales > Streptomycetaceae > Streptomyces > Streptomyces sp. NPDC091281. Next base: position 279,166 of record NZ_JBIVUY010000010.1, read on the forward strand.
GGACCGGACGACGTGGAGGAGCCCGTCGCCGCCGATGCCCGCGCGGCGGTCGCACAGGGCGGCGACGACGGCCGGGGGCAGGTCGACGGTGTTGTCCGGGTCCGGGACGATCACGAAGTCGTTCTCGGTGCCGTGGCCCTTGAGGAAGGCGGTCCGCGTGCTCATTCCTCGATCGTACGGGGTGACCGTGACACCGCCCGCCGCCCTGTGGACGGGCGCCGCCACGCGCGCGGTCGGCGGCCCCGTACGGGGCTCAGCGGAGGCGGGCGACGCGCCAGACGGCCAGGCTGACCACGGCGGCGACGAGGACGACGTAGGCGAGGACGACCCGCCAGTCGGGGCGGCGGCCCGAGCCGCGCGCGGGGAGGCCGGGCCAGGTGGTGCCGACGCGGCGGGCGGCCATCATGCCCCAGCCGGCCGCGCAGGAGCAGATGAGCAGGCCGAGCATGGCGATCACGGCCCCGCTGTCACCGAAGTCGAAGGCGAGCGGGAACGCGAACATCAGGGAGCCGGTCGCGGCGAGCGCGACGATCGGGGCGAGCTGCCAGATCCGCAGGCGGCGCTGGGGGCGCAGTTCGACCTCGACCTCGGGGCCGCTCGCGAACATCTCCTCGGGCTCGGGGCCGTCGGCGGTCACACCGCCCAGGGAGTCGTCGGCGTCGTCGGCTTCCACGGCGTCGTCCGCGTCCTCGACGTCGATGCCGTCGTCCGGGGCGCCGATCCCGTCGGCGGGTACGGGGTCGGCCTCGTCGGCGGGGTCGTGGCGCACGTCGTCCATCACGTCCACGGCGCCCGGAGCGCTCATCGTGTCGTCCGGTCCGTCGCCCGCGGGACGGCCGTCGTGCGGCTCCGCTTCACCCCGCCCGGTGGTGAGGTGCTCGGTGCCTTGTGCGGTGTCGCGAGGGCCGGCCTCCATCGCCACGCGCCCTCCCAACTCGGACTCCACTTGGTCGATCGAAGCTCGATGATGGCATGGTGCCGAAGGCCCGGATGGCGGCCTGAGCGTCCCGATGCCATGACGTGATCAGGCTGTGACCGGTCGTTCGACCAAGGCCAGCGCGCGTTCCGGAAGTTCCCGGAGATCGGCGGCGGCCCCACTCAACCAGTGCACCCGTGGATCGCGCCTGAACCACGAGTCCTGACGGCGCGCGAAGCGCTTGGTGGCACGGACGGTCTCCGCGCGCGCCTCGTCGTCGGTGCACTCCCCCGCCAGGGCGGCGAGGAGCTGCTGGTAGCCGAGCGCACGCGAGGCCGTGCGCCCCTCGCGCAGGCCTTGCGCCTCCAGCGCGCGCACTTCGTCCACGAGTCCCGCGTCCCACATCCGGTCGACGCGGCGGGCGATGCGCTCGTCCAGTTCGGGGCGGGCGACGTCGACGCCGATCTGGACGGTGTCGTACACGGAGTCGTGGCCGGGGAGGTTGGCCGTGAACGGCTTGCCGGTGATCTCGATCACTTCGAGGGCGCGGACGATACGGCGTCCGTTGCCGGGCAGGATCGCCTGCGCCGCCTCCGGGTCGGCGGCGGCCAGCCGGGCGTGCAGGGCGCCGGGGCCGCGCAGGGCCAGCTCCTCCTCCAGGCGGGCACGGATCTCCGGGTCGGTGCCGGGGAACTCCAGGTTGTCCACGGCGCCGCGGACGTAGAGCCCGGAGCCGCCGACGAGGACGGGCCAGCGTCCCTCGGCGAGCAGGGCGTCGATGTGGGCGCGGGCCAGCCGCTGGTACTCGGCGACGGAGGCGGTGACGGTGACGTCCCAGACGTCGAGGAGGTGGTGGGGGACGCCGCCGCGTTCTTCGGGGGTGAGCTTGGCGGTGCCGATGTCCATGCCCCGGTAGAGCTGCATGGAGTCGGCGTTGACGACCTCGCCGCCGAGGCGCTGGGCCAGGAAGACGCCGAGATCGGACTTTCCGGCCGCGGTCGGTCCGACGACGGCGATGACGCGGGGGGCGGAGGGTGCGCTGCTCACGGCACCAGTGTCCCAAACACCGGGGTGTCCCTCGTACGAGTGACGGGATCGGGGATCTTTCGGTGGGGGCCGCCCGTTGTGCGGGGTGACGGCGGGTTTTCGCTCCGCGTCCGGACGGCTCGGCGGCCGGTGAGGTGCCGCGGGCGGGACGGATGCGCCGGGCGGGGCGGGATCACCGGCGCACGAGTACGGTATGAACAGATTATGGGCGTTTTGCACGGTTGTCCGGGACGGGCAGCCGGGTCGGCGCCCGGGGACGACGCTTGACGGACCGCGCACACCACGGACGACATACGCACGATTCAGCTGCCACGGAAGGTGACCCATGGGTCTCTTGAACAACCTGAAGGCCAAGCTCTCGCCCGCCAAGGACAAGGTCTCCGACCTCGCCCAGCAGCACGGGGGCAAGATCCAGCAAGGCATCGACAAGGCCGCCCATGCCGTCGACGAGCGGACCAAGGGCAAGTACAGCGACAAGATCCAGTCGGGCACCGGCAAGGCCAAGGGCGCCGTGGACAAGCTGGCACACAAGGACGAGCCGGGCGCGGGAGGGGACACCTTCACGCCGCCGAAGACTCCCCCGCCGGCTTCCTGACAAACCGGCGGGCGGGGCCGGGCGGCTGCCTCGCCGACGTACCCCGGACCGGCTGGGGCTGTCCTAGGACCAGGTGGCGACGGTGTAGCCGACGCCGTAGGGCGCGTCCTCGTACAGCAGGGAGCCGGTGAGGCCTACGTCCTCGGCGGCTCCTGCGAGGACCTGCCACGGTGCTCGTCCGGCGGCCTTCAGCTCACGGGCCAGGGCGGGGTCCAGGCGCTGGAGGGCGGCGACGTCGGCTGTGCCGAGCGCTCGGGTGGCCTCGGCGTCGAAGGGGGCGGCCCGTTCGTCGAGGTATCCGGGTGCCTTGACGGTGCGGCAGGCACTGCCGTCGCCCAATACGAGCAGTGCCGTCCGGCCGGGGAGCGCGCCGATCTCGCGGCCGACCTCGGCGCAGCGCTCCGGCGCGAGGGGTTCGCCTACCCCCAGCCCATCCACGGGCGCGGCGGACCAGCCCACCCGCTCCAGCAGCCAGGCCCCCACGGCGAGCGAGGACGGCAGTTCGCGCCCCGCACCCGGTTCGCCACCGCCACGGCCGAGCCGTACGTCGCGGTCGACGCCGTAGCCCCGGAAGGAGCCCGGGGTGCCCTCGGGGTGCGCGCCCCGGCCGGACTCGTCGGCGGGCCCGATGACCATCAGCCGGTCCGGCCGAGCGGCGGCAAGGACCGACAGGGCGTCCGAGCAGGCGGCACGGGCCGCGTCCAGCTCGGCCGCGGCCCCCGCGGCGACCTCGGGGACCAGCAGCGGCGGGCAGGGGCACACAGCGGCGGCGACAAGCATGATCGGCAGGGTAGTCCCCGGTGGGTGGTGGTGTCGGGGGCGGGGCGGGGCGAGAGGTCACGCGGGTCGGGGGGTCCGTCGGCGGGGACCGGCGCTTCGGAGCGGGCCGGGACGAGCCCTGATACGGGTCCGGGTGCGGAGTCGGGGTGGCCGTCGGTCGGGACCGGCCCCAGGGAACGGGCCGAGGCGGGGCCCGACGCGGGTCGGGGTGGCCGTCGGCGGGGACCGACGCTTGGGAGCGGGCCGCGGCGGGCTCCGATGCGGGGGGCGAGTTGCTCGGGGTGGCTGTCGGACGAGACGGGCTCTGAGAGCGGGCCGGGGCGAGCCGCTGTGCCCGGTTCGGGTGATCGTGATCAAGGAGCGGCGCTTGCGCGCAGGCCGGGCAGGCCGCAGGCCGGGCAGGCCGGGCAGGCCGGGCAGGCCGGGCAGGCCGGGCAGGCCGGGCAGGCCGGGCAGGCCGGGCAGGCCGGGCAGGCCGCTGAGCGTGCACTGGTAACCGTTGGCTGGGATTCGTGGCCCGGGGGCGGCAGCCCGGGGACGGTTGAGGTCGACAGGGCGGCCGGGGGTGTGCCGTCCCCAGGGCGCCGGACGACGACAGGGCGGCCGGAGGTGGTTGCCGGGGCGGCGCGGGCGGGTGTCGTGCGGGGGCGTGGGGCGGTCAGCCTCGGCCGTCAGATCCGTCGCGCCCGTTCCGTCCGACCCGCCCGTCCCCTCCGACCCGCCCGTCTCCTCCGAACCGCCCGTCCCGTCTGCCGCGCCCGTCCCGTCCGGCCCGTTGGTTGGCGTCCGCTGCGCCCGTGCCGACCATCCCGCCCGTTGCGTCCGACCCGCCCGTCCGCCCCTCGCGCCAGTCCCGCCCATCCAGGCCGTCCCGCCCCTCCCGCTCGTCGCGGGTCAGTTGATGGCGCAGGACGGGGTTTCGGACGGGGGGAGGGGGGCGGGGGCGCCGATCTGGGGGAGGCCGAGGAGGACTCCGGTGGGCTTGGGGGGCTGGGCGGTGCGCTTCTGCCAGGCGTCGCCCGCGCGGGTGCGGCGGACGGCGCGGACGGGGCCCTCGGCGAGGAGGTGGTGCGGGGCGGCGTAGGTGACCTCGACGGTGACCACGTCGCCGGGGCGGACCTCCTCGTCCGGCTTGGTGAAGTGGACGAGGCGGTTGTCGGGGGCGCGGCCGGAGAGGCGCTGTGTGGTGCCGTCCTTGCGGCCCTCGCCCTCGGCGACCATCAGGTCCAGGGTGCGGCCGACCTGTGCCTTGTTCTCCGACCAGGAGATGTCCTCCTGGAGCGCGACGAGACGCTCGTACCGGGCCTGGACGGTCTCCTTGGGGATCTGGCCGTCCATGGTGGCGGCGGGGGTGCCGGGCCGCTTGGAGTACTGGAAGGTGAAGGCCTGGGCGAAGCGGGCCTCGCGGACGACGTGCAGGGTCTGCTCGAAGTCCTCCTCGGTCTCGCCGGGGAAGCCCACGATGATGTCGGTGGTGATCGCGGCGTGCGGGATGGCGGCGCGGACCTTCTCGATGATGCCGAGGTAGCGCTCCTGCCGGTAGGAGCGGCGCATCGCCTTCAGGACGGTGTCCGAGCCGGACTGGAGCGGCATGTGGAGCTGCGGCATCACGTTCGGCGTCTCGGCCATGGCGGCGATGACGTCGTCGGTGAAGTCGCGCGGGTGCGGGGAGGTGAAGCGGACCCGTTCCAGGCCCTCGATGGTGCCGCAGGCCCGCAGCAGCTTGCCGAAGGCCTCGCGGTCGCCGATGTCGGAGCCGTAGGCGTTGACGTTCTGGCCGAGCAGGGTGATCTCGGAGACGCCCTCGCCGACCAGGGCCTCGATCTCGGCGAGGATGTCGCCGGTGCGGCGGTCCTTCTCCTTGCCGCGCAGGGCGGGGACGATGCAGAAGGTGCAGGTGTTGTTGCAGCCGACGGAGATCGACACCCAGGCCGCGTAGGCGCTCTCGCGGCGGGTGGGCAGCGTGGAGGGGAACGCCTCCAGCGATTCGGCGATCTCGACCTGGGCCTCCTCCTGCACGCGGGCGCGTTCGAGGAGGACCGGGAGCTTGCCGATGTTGTGGGTGCCGAAGACGACGTCCACCCAGGGCGCCCGCTTCACGATGGTGTCGCGGTCCTTCTGGGCGAGGCAGCCGCCGACCGCGATCTGCATGCCGGGGCGTTTCGTCTTCATCGGGGCGAGGCGGCCGAGGTTGCCGTAGAGGCGGTTGTCGGCGTTCTCGCGGACCGCGCAGGTGTTGAAGACGACGACGTCGGCGTCGCCGTCGGAGCCCTCGGGGGCGCGGACGTATCCGGCGCCCTCCAGCAGGCCGGACAATCGCTCGGAGTCGTGGACGTTCATCTGGCACCCGTAGGTGCGGACCTCGTAGGTCTTCGACGAAATGTCGGGCGTCGACGAGGCGTCTGTCCCCGACGGGTGAACGTCCACTGCCGGGCTCCGGTCGCTGCTGCTGGTCATGGGTCAAGGGTAGGCGGTCGCGGGAGCGCCCCGCCGGGGGCTTCCGGAAGGGGCCACGACGGGGTGCCCGCGCCCGGCCCGCACGAGGACGGTCAGGACCCACGAGGACGGGTCAGGAGCCGATGCGGACGGTCAGGAGCCCACGCGGGCGATCAGGTCGCGGAGGAGGGACTCGGGGTGTTCGCGGGTGGAGCGGTGCAGGACCTCGTCGTAGCGGTCGTCGCCGAGGAGGCCGCGGGCGGACCGCTGGAACTGTTCGCGGACGTGGGCCAGTTCGGGGGTGCCGCGCAGGGGGTGGCCGACGGCGCCCCAGTAGGTCTCGCCCGCGCCGTACGCGGTGACGGCGCGCTCGCCCACGCCCTGGGCGGCGAGGACGGAGGCGAGCAGGTCGAGGCCGAGGGCGATGCCGTAGCTGTCGCCGAGGCGGTGCTTGCCGCGCAGACTGCGCACCGCGTGTTCGGCGGCGTCGCGGGTGCGGTCCTCGAAGAGGGCGATCAGCGCCAGCTGGTAGGCGGCGTAGGAGCGGGTCCACCACTCGCCGCGGGCCGCGCAGTCGGCGTGGAGTTCCTCGGCCTCGTGGCGGGCCCGGTCGAGGCGGCCCTCGGCGGTGAGGGCGAAGACGCGGACCAGGCGGCACATGACCCGGCCCGCGGTGAGCCGGGCTTCGTCGCCCGCCAGGCGGAGTTCGCCGTCGACCAGCCAGCGGGCGGTCATCGGGCGGCCGTACAGGAGGTGGATCACACCCTTGAGGTAGGTGGCGCGCAGGATGCCTTCCGTGTCCGCCTGGCTCAGCGCCTCCTGCTGGCAGGAGGCGGCCAGCGCGCTCGCGGCCTCGTGCTCACCGCGCAGTACGCGGGCCATTCCGAGGGACCACTCGGCCCGCGTGCGGGTGGGTCCGCGTTCCCCGCACAGGGTGAGGGCGGCCTCGGTGTACTCGGTGGCCTCGCGGAGGTGTCCGCAGCAGTTCCAGAAGAAGCCGATCAGGCCGCTCATCTCGACGGCCGCCTCGGGGCGGGTGGCGAGGAAGTGGTCGAGGGCGGCGCACAGGTCGGGGTGGGCATCGTCGATCCTGCGGTACCAGGCGGCCTGGTGGGGGCCGAACCAGGCGCCGTCCGCCTCGCGGGCGAGGTCGAGGAAGTGCGCTGCGTGCCGGTCGGCCAGGTCGGCGGCCTCACCGATCTCGGCGAGCCACATGGCGCCGTACTCGCGGACGGTGTCGAGCATCCGGTAGCCGTCGGAGCCGTGGGTGAGGACGGATTTGGCGACCAGTCCGGCGAGGGCGGTGTCGACGTCCCGGCCGCGCAGGGGGGCGGCGCCGCAGATCGCGCGGACGGTGTCGGCGTCGACGGTGCCGCGGAAGACGGAGAGGCGGGCCCAGAGGAGGCGTTCGGCCGGGCCGCACAGTTCGTGGCTCCAGCCGACGGTGGTGCGGATGGCGCGGTGGCGCGGCGGGCCGGGCACGCGGGGACCTGCCTCGACCTGGAGCCGCGAACGTAAGGTGCGCTCGATCTCGGTGATGGTGCGGGTGCCGAGTTGTCCTGCCACCAGTTCGAGGGCGAGCGGGATGCCTTCCAGCCAGGCGCACAGGCGTTCTGCCGCGATCCGGTCGGCGGGGGCTGTCAGGGTCGTGCCCGCGGTGGCGGCGCGGCGGGTCAGGAGGTCCAGGGCGTCGGTGGCGACAGGCAGGGGCTCGACGGCGTAGAGGCACTCGCCGGGCACCTCCAGGGCCTCCCGGCTGGTGGCGAGCACGGTCAGGGAGGGGCACGTCATGATCAGGTGCGCGGCCAGGTGGCGGCAGGCGGCGCGCAGGTGCTCGCAGGAGTCGAGGACGAGGACGGCGTCCTTGTCCGCCAGCCAGCCGCAGAGCGCGTCCAGCGGCATGAGGGCCGTGTGGTCGGCGAAGCCCGCGGCGTCGGCGACGGTGGCGGTGAGACGCCGGTCGTCGCGCAGCGGCCAGAGGTCGGCCCAGATGACGTTCCGGCCCTCGTCCTTGAGCACGGCCGCCGCCGCGTGCAGGGCCAGTCGGCTCTTTCCCACACCACCGGCCCCGGTGAGGGTGACCAGCCGATGCCGCTTCAACACGTCTGCGAGGAAGGCCAGTTCGTTCTCGCGGCCCACGAAGTCGTCGGTGATGTCAGGGAGATTGCTCAGCACTCTCCCAGTTTCACCCGCCGGACGCGCCACGTCAGCACATTCACTCACCCGTTTGCGTGAAGGCCGTCGCGACGCGTTCGGTTCGCGCCACCCAGGGGTGGGCGTCGGCCGGCCGACCGACCGGGAGGGCCGCCGTACGGGTCCGGCGGCCGGCTCACCCCGCCCAACCGGACCACTGTCCCACCCGGACCACCCGGCTCACCCAGCCCACCGGGACCACGCGCCTCACCCGGCTCACCCAGCCCACCGGGACCACGCGCCTCACCCAGCCCACCGGGACCACGCGCCTCACCCAGCCCACCCGGCCCACCTGGCTCATCCAGGTCCCCGGTCATCCCGCCCGCCCCTCCGCGGAGAGCAGGTCGAGGACGGTGGTGGTGGCCGTGCGGTGCCAGTGGGGGGCGCGGCGGAGCATGGCGTGGTCGCCGCCCTCGACGCGTACGTGGACGGCGTGGGCGCCCGCGCTCCGGGCGCGGTCGACGAAGGCGGCCGATGCGTCCGGGTCGGTGATGCGGTCACGGTCGCCGTGCAGGACCACCACGTCGGTGTCGCCCAGGTGGCCTGCGGGTTCGCCGTCCGGGCACCAGGGCGCCAGCGCGACGACGCCGGTGACCTCCGGCGCGTCGGCGGCGCCGAGGGCGGCCCGGCCGCCCATGGAGTGCCCCACCAGGATCACCGGGACGTCCCCGGCGCGGTGGCGGAGCGCGCGCAGCGCGTGGCGGGTGTCGCGCAGGGGGTCGGCGGCGGCACCGTTCCAGCCGCGGAAGCGGTAGCGGACCTCCGCGAGGAGCACGTCGTCGTCGGGGAGGGCGGCGGCGACCGATCGGACGAACGGCTGCATCCGGAGGGCGGCGAGCTGCCAGGGCCGGGCGCGCATCCGGCTGTCGGCCCGGCCGCCGTGGAGGAACAGCACCGCGGCCCGGGGGGCGCGCGGCGCGCGGGGGGCCCGGCGGATCACCAGGGCGGGCGCGCCACCGTCCGGCAGTGCGGCACCCTCCCGCAGGGGGGCGCCGTCCGGCGGCCGGGTGGCTCCGTCGGCGTAGGGCTCGTAGCCGTGCCGGGGGTCCTGACGGTCACGATGGTTCAGATCGTCGTACAAGCTCATTCCGTCCTGATTCCCTTCGCCCGGCAGCCGGACGCGTCGACGGCGCGGTCGACGGCCCTCATGCGTGATCCGTGGCCACCGCCCCGGCGGCTTGGTCCCCGCGCCGCCCTCTTCACCGCCACCTCAGCCCCCCTTCTTCATCGCCAATTCTTCATCGCCACCTGCACTCCCCACTTCATCGCCACCTCCGCCCCTCTTCGCCGCCGCGCCCGTCCCCCGCCGTCCCTATACTCCACTCCTCCCCCAGGCGCCCCGTCACCAGGGAACTCGTCGGGCCCGCGACCAATCCGTGGCCCCATGGGGACCGGATTACGACCGGAGATGTACCGACCACGGAGGACCCTGTGAAAGAAGCCGTACACATCGGCCGAAATCCCTCGGCGGGACCCGACCTGGAGGAACTGCTGGGCCATGTCGCCCTCGGGGACGAACAGGCGTTCGCCTCGGTGTACGACGTCGTGGTCGGACCGGTGCTCGGGGTCGTCCGGGCCGTGCTGCGCGACCAGGCGCAGTCGGAGGAGGTGGCGCAGGAGGTCCTCGTCGAGGTGTGGCGCACCGCGCCCCGCTACCGCGCCGACCGCGGTTCGGCGATCAACTGGATTCTCACCCTCGCCCACCGCCGGGCCGTCGACCGGGTGCGGTCGGTGGAGGCGGCGGCGGTCCGCGACCACAAGGCCGCCCTGCTGGACCGCACTCCCGAGTACGACGAGGTGACCGAGCAGGTGGAGGCCCGGCTGGAGCGGGAGCAGGTGCGGCGCTGTCTGCGCACGCTGACCGAGATCCAGCGGCAGGCCGTGACGCTCGCGTACTACCGCGGAATGACCTACCGCCAGGTGGCGGAGGCGCTGGCCCTTCCGCTGGGCACCGTGAAGACCCGCCTGCGCGACGGACTGATCCGGATGCGCGACTGCCTGGGGGTGACCGCATGATCACGGCCGATCTGCACCAGTTGACCGGGGCGTACGCCCTGCACGCGCTGTCCGGCGAGGAGCGCGAGGCGTTCGAGCGGCATCTCGGGGGCTGCGAGCCGTGCGCGCAGGAGACCGCCGAGCTGACGGCGACCGCGGCCCGGCTGGGACTGGCCGTCTCGGTCGGGCCCCGGCCGGTCATGCGTGACCAGGTGCTGCGCCGGATCACCACCGTCCGCCAGGAGTCGCCCGCGGCTCCCGGTCCGGTCCGGTCCGGGAGAGCCGCCGTGCGGGCGCGACTGCTGTCGCGGTGGGCGCTGGCCGCCTGTCTCGCGGCGGCGGCCGCGCTGGGCGGCACCGCCGTGTGGCAGCACGACCGTGCGCAGGACGCGCTGGCCGAGGCCCGCCGGGCCGAGCAGGGCACCGAGCGGATCGCCGCCGTCCTCGCGGCGCCCGACGCGAGGACGAGCGCCGCCAAGCTGTCCGGCGGTGCCACCGGCACCGTGGTGGTCTCCGCGGATCAGGACCGGGCGGTGTTCCTCGCCGCCGGGATGGAGCGCCCGCCGCGCGGGAAGGTCTACCAGCTGTGGTTCGACGACGGCGGCACCATGCGGTCGGCCGGGCTGATGGACCCCGCCCGCAGCGACCAGGCCGTCCTGATGGACGGCGCGGTCGACAAGGCCTCGGGCGTGGGGATCACCGTCGAACCGGAGGGCGGCTCGGACGCGCCCACCTCGGCGCCTGTGGCCCTGGTGGGACTCCCGGCCTGACCCGACGGCGACCGGAAGGACCACCGGCCGACACCAGCCAGTACCGAAGAAAGCCGGAGAAGGCCGGAGAAGGCCGGAGAAGAAGGGGGCGTCCCGCCCGACTCGGACGGGAAGCCCCCTTCACGCGCGGCTCGCCAGCGGCGATCCCCCGCACGGCACTCCTCCAACGGCGGCCCTCCAACAGCGGCCCGCTCCCCCGGCCCGGCCGGACAGCCGGACGGCTCGCCCCCTCAGCCCCTCAGCCGCTCAGCCGCTCCCCCGCTAGCCGCGTTCCCGCTTCCTCCCCCACCCCGGCGGCAGCGGGAAGAAGCCGCTGGTGCGCTGGACGTACTCGGCGTAGCCGGGGCGGTCGGCCATGTGGCGTTCCAGGAGGCGCTGGCCGCTGCCGCGGGTGAGCAGCAGGCTCATGACGACCGGGGAGACGAGGCTGACGGCGGCGGCCGGGAGGGCGTCGCAGGTGAAGAGGTACAGCCCCCACCAGACGCAGAAGTCGCCGAAGTAGTTGGGGTGGCGGGTCCAGCTCCACAGGCCGCGGTCCATGACGCGTCCCCGGTGGGCGGGGTCGGCCTTGAAGCGGGCGAGCTGGGCGTCCCCGACCGCCTCGAAGAACAGGCCGACCGCCCATACGACGATCCCGGCGACCGCGACCCAGCCGAGCGGGCCGGAGACGTAGGCGGCGGCCTGGACGGGCAGCGACACCAGCCACACCAGCGCGCCCTGGAGCAGGTAGACCATCCGCAGGGCGTACAGGTTCGGGTTGCCGGGCGCCTTGGCGAGCATCTTCTCGTAGCGGGGGTCCTCGCCGTGGCCTCGTCCGCGCCGCCCGATGTGGACGGCGAGCCGTACGCCCCACACGGCGGTCAGGGCGGTCACCAGGTATCGCCGGGTGTCGTCGCCCTCCCCCGCCGAGGCCACGAGGGTGGCCAGGGCGACGGCGGTGAACGCGAGGCCCCAGGCGACGTCCACGATCCGGTGCAGGCCCTTGCGGACGGCGACGGCGAAGGTGACGCCCATGACCGCGAACGCGGCGAGCGCGGACCAGCCGAGGTTGGCGGCGAACGCGCCCCACGCGAAGCCGTTCACGGCCGGTCCAGCCCGTCGTACCAGGCCGCCGGGGTGGGCGGGAGGCCCGCGCCGCCGTCGGTGCCGGGCCGTACGGCGAGGATCTGGTCGACGCCCATGCGGCGCTCCTCGAAGGCCAGCGCGCCGCCGACCAGGTAGAGCCGCCAGACGCGGGCCGTCTCCTCACCGACGAGCTTCACGAAGTCGTCCCAGCGCTCCTCCAGGGTGCGGTGCCAGGCGTCGATCGTGCGGACGTAGTGCTCGCGCAGCGACTCCACCGAGCGCACCTCCAGTCCGGCGCCCTCCAGCAGGGCGACGGTGTCGCCGACGGGCCGCATGTGCATGTCGGGGGCGATGTACGCCTCGATGAAGGCGCCGCCGCCGGGCGCGACCGCGCCGCGGGACATCTGCTGGACGAAGACCCGGCCGAGGGGCCGGACCAGGCGGTGCAGGGCGGCGGTGAACGCCGGGTACTCGGCGTCGCCGACGTGCTCGCCCATCTCGACGGTGGAGACGGCGTCGTAGCCGCCGCCCGCGATGTCGCGGTAGTCCTGGCAGAGCACCTCGACCCGGTCCTCCAGGCCGCGGGCGCGGACCTGTTCGCGGACGTGGGCGGCCTGTTCGCGGGCGAGGGTGACGGCGGTGACGTGGGCGCCGTGCTCGGCGGCGGCGTAGAGGGTGAGCGAGCCCCAGCCGCAGCCGATGTCGAGGAGCCGGGCGCCTGGGGCGAGGCCGAGCTTGCGGCAGATCAGCTCCAGTTTGGCGCGCTGGGCGTCGGCCGGTGTGAAGTCGGCGTCGTCGCGCAGCCAGTAGCCGCACGAGTAGGCCATCGTCTCGTCGAGGAGGAGCCGGTAGAAGTCGTTGGACAGGTCGTAGTGGTGGCTGATGGCGGCCCGGTCGCGGGTACGGCTGTGCAGGCGTCCGCGCAGCCGTGCCTGGGAGGCGGGCGGGGCCGGGGGCGGGCCGACGACGCCGAGGCGGGCGGCCTCGCGCAGGGCGCGGGCCCGGTCGGTGAGGGAGAGGCGGGGCGCGCCGAGGCCGCGGTCGCGGGCGGCGGACCACATGGTGCGCAGCGCGGTGCCGAGGTCGCCCTCGACGTCGAGTTCGCCGGTGACGTAGGCCTGGGCGAGGCCGAGTTCGCCGGGTTCCCACAGCAGGCGGCGCAGGGCGCGGCGGGAGCGGACGACGACCACGGGGGCGTCGGCGGGGCCGGACTCGGTGCCGTCCCAGGTGCGCAGCCGGAAGGGGAGCGGCCCGCCGAGGGCGTCGGCGGCGAGCGCGGCGAGACGGTGGGCGGCGCCGGGCGCGGCGGCGGGGGTGCGGGGCGGGCTGACGGGGGTCATCGGGCGGGGTTCTCCTTGGTGAACAGGTACTGCTGGACGTCCAGGTACCCGGAGCGGAAGCCGGCCTCGGAGTAGGCGAGGTAGAACGTCCACATGCGGCGGAACGTCTCGTCGAAGCCGAGCGCGTCGACCTCGTCGGCCCGTTCGGTGAAGCGTTCGCGCCACAGGCGCAGCGTCTCGGCGTAGTGGGCGCCGTAGGCGTCGCGGCGGGTGACCGTGAGGCGGGTGTGGTCGCGGACGGTGGCGGCGACGGCCTCGACGGAGGGCAGCAGGCCGCCGGGGAAGATGTACTTGCCGATCCAGGTGAAGGTGTCCTTGCTGGCCACCATCCGGTCGTGGGGCATGGTGATGGCCTGCACGGCGGCCCGGCCGCCGGGGGCGAGCCGCTCGTCGAGGGTGCGGAAGTAGACCGGCCAGAACTCGGCGCCGACGGCCTCGATCATCTCGACGCTGACGACGGCGTCGTACGTGCCCTCCGCCTCGCGGTAGTCGCACAGCTCGACCGAGACGCGGTCGGCGAACCCGGCGGCGGCGATCCGCTCGCGGGCGAGGGCCTGCTGCTCCCGCGAGAGGGTGAGGGAGGTGACGTGGGCGCCGCGGGCGGCGGCGCGGAGCGCGAGTTCGCCCCAGCCGGTGCCGATCTCCAGCACGCGGCTGCCGTCGCGGACCTCGGCGAGGTCGAGCAGGCGGTCGATCTTGCGGTGCTGGGCGGCGGGGAGCAGGTCGTGGTCGGCGGGGAAGCCGCGGAAGAGGGCCGAGGAGTAGCTGAGGGTGTCGTCGAGGAAGAGGGCGAAGAGGTCGTTGGAGAGGTCGTAGTGGCGGCTGATGTTGTCGCGGGCGCCGGAGGGGGTGTTGCGCTGGGCGGCGGGGCGGCTGAGGGCCCACACGCGGCGCAGCCGCTGGAGCGACGGCGGGATCAGCTCGGCCAGGTGTCCGGCGAGTACGGTCAGGACGGCGGTCAGGTCGGGGGCGTCCCACTCGCCCGCCATGTAGGACTCGCCGAAGCCGACCAGGCCCTGGGCGCCGATCCGTCCGTGGAAGGCCCGGGGGTCGCGGACGTCGAGGGCCGGGCCGCCCTTGCCGAGGGTGCCGCCGTCGGCGAAGCGGACGTGCAGCGGCAGGTCGCGCAGGGCGCGGCGGACCACGGCGGCGGCGACGGCGGTACGCGCCCGGGACGCCTTCGGCGGGGCGGCCACGTCGGGCCAGCGGGCCGGGTCGACGGGCGCGGGCACGGGCGGGGTCGCGGTCGTGGGGACACGGGTGTCGGGCGCGGTCGCGGGGGCGGGGACGGTCCGCCCTCCGGCGGTGGGCCGCGGCGCGGCGGCGGATGAGGACTCGGCCGTCTTCATGGGGTGTTCTCCGGAGTACGTCGGTCGTCGGGGCGTCGGTGGGTGGCGGGGTTGGGGTCGGCGGAGGCACGTGCGGCGTCGGCGGCGGGGCGGGTGTCGGCGGCGGGGCCGGCTTCTTCGGTCCGTGTGGCGGGCCGGCCGTCGGTGGCGCGGCGCTCAGGTGCGGACCGGCCGTCGGCCGGGTGCGCGCGGTCGCCGTGCGCTGGGCCGTCGGGCGCTGAGTCGCCGTGCGCTGGGTCCCCGTGCGCGGCCGGGCGGGGCTGGACGGGCAGTCCGCGCAGGTAGAGGCGGATGCCGTGCCAGCGGATCGCGGCGGACACGGCGAGGGTGGACCAGGGGCGGCGCAGCGCGAGCCGCAGCAGGGCCGCGGGCCGGGCGGCCCGGCGGGTGCCGCGCACGGTCGCGGTGAAGGGCCGGCCGCCCTCGCGTTCCAGGTGCACGGTGAGGTCGAGGCGGTCGGCGGGGGCGGGCACGCGCATCCGGTAGCGGCCGTCGACGGGGAAGAACGGGGAGACGTAGAACTCCTTGTCGGTGTCCGCCCGGCCCCGGTCGTCGGGGAGCAGCAGGTAGCTGTGGTGGCCGCCGTAGGTGTTGTGGACCTCGGCGACGACGCAGCGGGGGGTGCCGTCGGGGTCGTGGCACCAGTAGACGGTCAGCGGGTTGAAGACGTGCCCGAGGACGCGGGCGTGGGTGAGCATCCGCACCGGCCCGCCGCCGAGGTCGACGCCGTGCCCGGCGAGGAAGGCGTCCAGGCCCGCCCGGATCGTCGGCTGCGCGCCGCCGAAGTGGTCGCGCGCCTCGAACCGGGCCAGCGGGCGCAGGGCGCGCGGCAGGACGGGCGGGCGGTCGGGGTCGATGAGCCACAGGTAGGTGCGGTGGCGCAGGGCGTGCCGCAGGGGGGCGGTGCGGACGTGGACGATCTCGCAGGGGTAGAGGGCCGGGGCGCCCGCCGGGGCGGGCGCGGTCGTGGTGTCGTCGCCGGGCACGGTGGTCACCACCGCACGCCGAGCGCGGCGGCGGCCTCGACGCCGGAGCGGCAGCCGTCCTCGTGGAAGCCCCAGCCGTGGTAGGCGCCCGCGAAGGCGGTGACGCCGGTGGCGAGTTCGGGCAGCCTGGCCTGGGCGGCGACGGACTCCGGGGTGTAGACGGGGTGTTCGTACTCCATGCGGGCCAGGACCCGGTCGGGGTCGACGCGGTCCTCGCCGCCGAGGGTCACCACGAACGTCTCGGGGGCGTGGAGGCGTTGGAGCCGGTTCATGTCGTAGCTGACCCTGACCCGGTCGGCGGCGGCCTCGCAGGACGGCATGAGGTAGTTCCAGGAGGCGCGGGCGCCCCGGGCGCGCGGCAGCAGCGCGGTGTCGGTGTGCAGGAGGGTGGGGTTGCGGGAGTAGCGGAACGCGCCGAGGACCTCCTTCTCCGCCGGGGTGGCGTCGGCGAGCAGCGCGAGGGCCTGTCCGGGGTGGGTGGCGATCACGACCGAGTCGTACGCCGCTGTCGTGCCGTCCGCCGCGGTGACGAGGGCGCTGTCGGGGAGGCGCCGCAGGGAGCGGACCGGCGTCGACAGGCGCACCTCGTCGAGGCGGGCGGCGACCTCGTCGACGTAGGTGCGGGAGCCGCCCGTGACGGTGCGCCAGGTCGGGGAGCCGCTGACCGAGAGCAGGCCGTGGTGGTCGAGGAAGCGGAAGAGGTAGACGGCCGGGTAGCGCAGGGCGGTGACGGCGTCGCAGGACCAGACGGCGGAGACGACCGGGGTCATGAAGTGGGAGCGGAAGTAGGCGGAGAAGCCCTCGCGGTCGAGGAACTCGCCGAGGGTGAGCACGGCGGGGGCCGTGTCGGGGCCGGCGTCCGGGACCGGGCGGGGGTCCGCGGGGTCCGCGGCGTTCTTGGGGTCCTTGGGGTCCGCCGACGGTTCAGGGCGGGCCGGGTGCCGGGCCAGTTCGCGGCGGGCGGCGCGGTGGAAGGCGGGGACCTCGGTGAGGAGGCGCAGATAGGCGGGGCTGAGGACGTTGCGGGGCCGGGCGAGGAGCCCGACGGGGCCGCGCGCGCCCGCGTACTCCAGGCCGCAGCCCTCGCACCGGACCGACATGCTCATCTCCGACTCCTGGGTGGCGACCCCGAGTTCGTCGAAGAGGCGCAGCAGGTGCGGGTAGGTGCGGCGGTTGTGCACGATGAAGCCGGAGTCGACGCGGTGCCGTGCGCCGTCGGAGGTGGTGAGGTCGTGGGTGTGGGCGTGTCCGCCGAGCCGGTCGTCGGCCTCGTAGAGGGTGACGTGCCGGGCGCGGGCGAGGACGTACGCGGCGGTCAGCCCGGCCACTCCGCTGCCGATGACGGCGGTGCGCGGCCGTCCGTCCGGGGCGCCGGACGCGGCGGCCTCCGGCTCCCGTGCCGCACTCCCTGGTGCGTGTGACATCGCTGCTTCCTCCCGGTCGGCCGCGTACGTGGATCGCGCGCGCGACGGCGTCGATCTCGCGCGTAATCCGGAGCCGCGGCGGAAGCGGATTGGCGGGAGGGGCGATCTTCCTACGATCCGGTGACCGGACGGCCCGAGCCCGGACAGTCGAGACGGGCGCACCCATGCAAAGGGGTCGACTGGTCCGTACGGGTGTATTTCCATGAATGCGATCACAAGTCGGAGAGACGGCTTGTCATACGGTCATGACGATCAAGCTGGTCTCGCCGCCGCCCATGCCCTCCCACCCCCGCCGCCGCGACGGCAAGGTGCCGCTGCCCACCCCCGAGGAGCGGGCCCGCCTGCGGCACGCCTGGCAGCTGACCCCGCAGCAGGTGGCCGACGCGTTCGGGGTGACCGCGGCGACCGTACGGTCCTGGGAGACGGGCCGCAGCACACCGACCGGACTGCGGCGGGCGGCCTACGCGGCGTTCCTGAGCGGACTGGCCCAGGGACTGGCCCCGGCCGTACCGGGACCGGCGGCCGGGGAGCGCGGAGACGGGGGCCGGTCCGGGCACGCGGGTGACTCCCCCGCTCGTACCGCCACGCGGACCCGGAGTCGGACGCGGACCCGGCGCATGGTCCCGGCGCCGAAGCCCGAGATCGCGGGCGCCGAGGCCACGCTCGCGGTGAGGGGGGCGGCGGCGCCGAGGAACGTCGTCACGCAGACGGCGGCGCCGAAGGACGTCGTCACGCAGTCGGCGGTGCCGAAGCACGCGGTCCCGGAGGGTGTGGGGTCGACAGGTGCGTACGAGGTGGCCGTGGTCCCCGCCCGTCCGGCGCCGGTCGTCGCGCGGACCACCGCCGTGCTGGCGGGGCGGGCCGTGCCCGTGACCGGGGTGCCCGTCGGGGCCGGGCCCGACCCCGTCCCGCTGGTGCGCCGCCGGAGGCTGCGCGCGGCGGCCGTCGCGGCGGCGGTGTGGACCGTGTTCGTCCACATCATGATCACGTCACCGCCGCCGCACCTCTGAACCGCGCGATCCGCGCGCGGTGGGGCCGGGCGGGCTGCGTCAGACGAGGCCGGTGACGGTCACGGTGACGCGCGCCCGCCCGGCCTCCGCCGGGAGCACCGCCGCCAGGTGGTCCTGGACCGTGCGCCGGGCCGCGCGCGCCACGTCGACGGTGCGGGCCTGACGGCGCGCGACGAGGTGGATCTCGACCTGCCACGGCCCGGCGCCGCCGCCCGGCCGGACCAGCCGGACCCCGGCCGAGGACCCCGTCCCCGGCCCCGCCCCCACGCCCCGTCCCTCGACCGCCGCCGCGCCCGCGCCGAGCAGGGGGCCCGCCTCCGCCCGGGTGAGGACGGAGCGGAGCCTGCCGCCGAGGCCGGGCCGCAGGAAGGCCACACCGGGCACCTGCTCCACGGCTCGGGCGATGTCCTGCGCGAGGGTGCTGTGCGCGGGGTCCGCGGTGTGCTGGCTCATCGGCTCCGGCCTTCCTGCCCGTCGTCGGGGATGTCGACGAGGTCGGTGACACGAATGTCCACATACAGGACGTTCATGCCGAGTTCGCGGTCCGCCGCCTCCCGTACTCGTTCCCGGACCTCGTCGGCGAGTTCCGGGAGGGAAGCGGCGGCGGCGACCGGGGCGTGGAGGTCGAGGCGCACCTCGACCGGGCCGCCCGTCGGGCGGGTCACGTCGGCGGCCCGGTCCACGCCCCCCGGCCGCAGCCGGCAGGACCCGGCCCGTACGCCGGGCACGGACTCGGCGGCGGCCCGCAGGGTCCGGGCGGCGACCGCCTCCATGATCCACAGGTCCTCGTCCGGTTCGCCGAGCGGCAGCGGGCGGCCGGGCCGCAGCTCCAGCCGGACGACGTCCATGACGCGCCGGGTGAGCGTGGAGGTGTCGAAGTGCGCGCTGTCGGCGGGCTCGTCGCGCAGGTCACGGACCGCTGACTCCAGCTGCTCCAGTCCCCGGACCGCCTCCTGGCAGTGCGGGCAGTCCCGCAGGTGCGGCGCGTCGGCCCGGTGCTCCCAGTCCTCCCACACCCGGGAGAGGAGACGCCCGCAGGGCAGCCGCTCGTCGGTGTCGGCGCCGACGGCATCGGCGGGGGCGCCGGGGGCGTCAGGGGCGCCGGGGACGACGCCGTCGTCGGCCGACGCGGCGGTGTCGGCGTACGGGTCGGTGTCGGCGTACGGGTCGATGCGCTCGGGCGGGTGGTGTGCGGTCATCGCCAGGCCCCCAGTGCTTGTGTCAGGCAGCGTCGTGCGCGGAAGACACGGGCTCGGACGGCCTCCTGGCTGATGCCGACCGCGTCCGCGATGAACTCGTAGGACTGGCCGTCCAGTTCACGCAGGACCCAGCAGGCACGCTGTTCGGCCGAGAGCAGGTCGAGTGCGTCGCGCAGCTCGCGGACGGATTCCCTCGCCTCGGTGATACGGGCCGGTGAGGCCGCGTGTTCGGGCGCCGGTACGTCACCGGCCTCGTCCAGGGTCGTCACGGGTCTGCGGGCCCGCAGCACGTTCAGACAGCGGTTGGTGACGATCCGGTACGTCCAGGTGGCGAACGACGACTGGCCCCGGAACTCCGGGAGTCTGCGCCAGGCGCTGATGAAGGCGTCCTGGACGGCGTCCTCGGCCTCGGTCCGGGAGCCGAGCAGGCGCGTCGCCAGCCGGAGCATCGCCGGGGCGTGCCGCTGGAGCAGCACCGCGAAGGCGTCCTCGTCGCCCTCCGCGGCCCGCACCGCGAGCAGGGCGTCGTCGGCCGCGCGTCCGGTGTCCGGTGGTGCGCTCTGTCTGGGGGCCCCCGCCACTGGGCGGCTCCTCTCGTCTCGTCCTGAGGGTTGGACACGCGCGGACCCCGCCGCGTTACGCGGGACTTCGGAGGTTGCTCTCGGCGGTCACCGGCCGCCGCGGGTCGTCCTCCGGACCGGCTCCTGGTTCCCGCACGCGGCCGTCGCATGCATTTTCGTTTTTCTTTATCCGTTGCCGAAAGGGCAGCGGATTGGTGCGGAATCTTTTTTCATTCGTTCGGGTGAGCGACCAATCCCGGAGCCCTCCGGAACCGGATTCCCCACGTGACGCACCAGAAGAACGAACCACTGACGCGGCCCGGCCCGGTCCGGCCGGTGACCGGCGCGGGCGGCCCGCGGGGCACGCGCGGCACGTCCGCCGTGCTCGGCGCCCTGGGCGCGCTCAGCGGAGTTCTCGCCGGGTGCGCGGCCCTCGCGGTCGCGGAGCTGGTGTCGGCGGGGGTGCGTCCGCAGGCCTCGCCGGTCGTGGCGGTCGGCGGGGCGGCGATCGACCGGACGCCCGCGCCCGTGAAGGACTGGGCGATCCGGAATTTCGGCACGAACGACAAACTCGTTCTCCAGCTCGGAATTCTCGCGGTGCTGGTGCTTTTCGCCCTCGCCCTCGGTTTTCTGGCCGTGCGGTTCCGGCGGGCGGGGGCCGCGGGAATTCTGGTGTTCGGCGTGGTCGGCGCGGCGGCGGCGCTGAGCCGTCCCGACGCGACGGGCCTGCCGGACGCGCTGCCCTCCGTGGTGGGCGCGCTCGGCGGGGCCGGGGTGCTGTTCCTGCTGACCGGCAGGCTCGTGCCCCGTCGGCCGGACCGAGCCACCGCGCCGGACGGGGACGGCGAGCCCGCCGGACCGGCGGAGCCGGCCGGTACGCCTGACGGGTCCGACGCCCGCCGTGCCGCCACCGAGCCCGGTACGACCGACGACTCCGCCGAGCCCGGCGAACCCCGCGCCACCCCTGCCGCCGGTGCTGCCGGTACCGCCAGTGCTGCCAGTGCCGCCGAGGACGGTGGTGCCGCCGAGGACAGTGGCCCCGATCGCCGCGGTTTCGTCCTCGCCGCGCTCGCCGTGTCCGCCGCCTCCGCCGGGGCGGGCGCGCTGGGCCGGGCGCTGAACGGGGCGCGCGGCGAGGACGCCGTCGCCTCCCGCCGGGCCGTCGTACTGCCCGCGCCGGGCTCCCCCGCCGCCGCCGTCCCGGCGGGGACGGCGCTGCGGGTGCCGGGCATCAGCCCCTTCACCACGCCGAACGACCGCTTCTACCGCGTCGACACCGCGCTGGTGGTGCCGAAGGTGGACGCCACCCGCTGGCGGCTGCGCCTCCACGGGCGCGGGGTGACCCGCCCGGTCACCCTGTCGTTCGAGGACCTGCTCCGCCGCGAGCTCGTCGAGCGGGACATCACGCTGACCTGCGTGTCCAACGAGGTCGGCGGCCCGTACGTCGGCAACGCCCGCTGGCTCGGCGTACGCCTCGCCGACCTGCTGGCCGAGTGCGGGGTCCGGCCGCCGTCCGAGGGCGGACCGGCCGACCAGCTGGTGGCGCGGTCGGTGGACGGGATGACGATCGGCAGCCCGGTCGAGGACGTCATGGACGGCCGCGACGCGCTGCTCGCCGTCGGCATGAACGGCGAACCGCTCCCCTTCGCGCACGGTTTCCCGGTCCGCATGGTGGTGCCCGGCCTCTACGGCTACGTCTCCGCCTGCAAGTGGATCAAGGACATCGAGCTGACCACGTTCGACTCCTACGACGCCTACTGGGTGAAGCGGACGTGGGCGCGGCGGGCGCCGATCAAGACGCAGTCCCGCATCGACACGCCCAAGCCGTTCGCCCGGCCGAAGGCGGGGGCCGTGATGGTCGCCGGGGTCGCCTGGGCCCAGCACCGGGGCATCGACAAGGTCGAGGTCCGGGTGGACGACGGGCCCTGGCAGGCGGCCCGGCTCGCGGCCGAGGACTCACGGGACACCTGGCGTCAGTGGTCCTTCGCCTGGCAGGCCGAGCGGGGCGGCCACACCCTGACCGTGCGCGCCACCGACCGCACCGGAGAGGTGCAGACGGAGCAGCGCACCCGCACCGTGCCCGACGGTGCCAGCGGACGGCACTCGGTGGTGGTCACCGTCGACTGACCCGCCTCCGCACCCCCGGACCTCCTCCCCGGCGCGGCCCCGACCGCGCCCCCAGGGAGCGGCACCGCTCACGAGCAGTACCGCCTCCGAGCAACACCCCTTAGAACACAATCAAGGAGAACCCCATGAACACCCGTATGCGCCGTCTCGCCCTGGCCGTCTCCGCCGCCGCCGTGCTGCCGCTGGCGCTGAGCGCCTGCTCCTCCGACGACAGCGGTGACTCCGCCAAGTCGGACTCGGCGAAGACGTCGGCCGCCGCGACGCCCACGGACGACGCGATGGCCGGTTCCGACGGCGACGCCGCGGCGGCGGACGCGCCGTTCGGCCCGGCCTGTGCGGGCGTGCCGAAGGACGGCGCGGGCTCGTTCGACGGCATGGCCAAGGACCCGGTGGCCACCGCCGCCTCCAACAACCCGGCGCTCTCCACGCTGGTGACGGCCGTGCAGAAGGCCGGTCTGGTCGACACGCTCAACAACGCCCAGAACATCACCGTGTTCGCGCCGACCAACGACGCCTTCGCCAAGATCCCGAAGGCCGACCTGGACAAGGTCCTCGCCGACAAGGCCATGCTGACGAAGATCCTCACGTACCACGTCGTCGGTCAGAAGCTGGCGCCCGCGGACCTGACGAACGGCTCCTTCGACACGCTGGAGAAGACCAAGCTGACGACCGCCGGTTCGGGCGAGTCCTACACCGTCAACAAGGACTCCAAGGTCGTCTGCGGCAACGTCAAGACCGCCAACGCGAACGTCTACATCGTCGACACCGTGCTGATGCCCGCGAGCTGACGCGCGCGGACCGACGTGAACGGCCCGCTGCCTGCGGGCCGACGGCGCGCGTCGGTCACCCCGGTCACCGCCGGGCGTTCCTCCGGGGGGAGGAGCGTCCGGCGGTCCGCGTGTGCGGGCAGGCGACAGCGAGGGCGGGGCGGACGGGGAGGAGAACCGGGACAGGACGCGATCCGCCGGAGATTCCTCTGAAAAGCGCGTCACAGGCGTCGCCGGGGCGGGTCTGACGGAGTGAGAGCAACTGACGACGTACGAGAGGACGCACCATGACGACGCAGACCCCGCAGGCCGCGCAGAGCACGTCGGCGGTTCCGGCGACCAAGTCCCTGTCCGTCCCGCAGTCCGGCCGGTCCCCGCAGACCACGACGGCCGTCTCCGGCGGTGCCACGGGCGCCGACCAGCCCGCCGCCGACCGGGGGAAGACGTCCATCGCGGACGTCGTCGTGGTGAAGGTCGCGGGCATCGCGGCCCGTGAGATCCCGGGCGTGCACGCCATGGGCGGCGGGCTGTCCCGCACCCTCGGCGCGGTCCGCGACCGGGTGCCCGGCGGCCGGCCGAACGTCGGACGCGGCGTCAAGGTCGAGGTGGGCGAGCGGCAGACGGCCATCGATCTCGAACTGGTCGTGGAGTACGGCGTGGCCATCGCGGACGTGGCCCGTGACGTGCGGGAGAACGTGATCGCGGCCGTCGAGCGCATCACCGGCCTGGAGGTCGTCGAGGTCAACGTCACCATCAACGACGTCCACCTCCCGGAGGACGACGCGGACGCGGCCCCCGCCGACACCCGGGTGGAGTGACCGGCACCGGACGGGACAGCCGGACCGGGCACACGTCGGGACACCAGAGGGGAGACGGGACATGGTGAGCGGGCCGTTCATCGGGATGGTCGCCGGGATGGCGCTGGCCTTCGCCGGGTACTTTGGGGGGTTCGGCGCGTTCCTCCTCGTGGCCGCCCTCGGCGCGCTGGGCTGGGCGGCGGGCCGCTGGTTCGACGGCGGCGGCCGGGTCCAGGACCTGCGCGACGCCTACGACCGGAGCCGGCGGTGACGGCGCCCCCGGAGCGGACGACGACGCTCCCGTCCGACGGGGACCACGCGCCCGTCCCGGCCGAACGGGACCGTACGACCGTCCCGTCGGGGCGCGGGCGTACGACCGTCCCGGCCGAGCGGGGGCGGACGACCGTCTCGGAGCGGGCGGTGCGGCGGATCGCCGAGCGGGCCGTCTCCGAGGCGCTGCCCGGTGCGGCGGCGCACGCCACCGGGAGCGCGGCGGCCGTCCGGGGGCGCCGCGCGGACGTCGGCCTCCAGGTCACGCTGCCGTTCCCGGCGCCGCTGCCGGACGCGGCCCGGACGGTCCAGGAGCATGTGGCCGCCCGCACCCGGCAGTTGACCGGCCTGGACACCCCGCCGCCGCGCCTCGCGGTGACGGCGCTGGACCCGGTCCGGACGGCCGGGTCGGAGGACGGACCGGCGCGCCCGGACCCGGCGGTGGAGGCCGAGAGCGCCGACGCCCTCCCCGGCACGCCCCCCACCCCCCGTACGCCGCTGCGCCGCTGGTCCCAGCGGCGCGTGCCCGTCGCCCTGCTCGCCCTGGCCGCCGCGCTCGGCTGCGGGGCGCCGGCCACGGACCTGGTCCTGGTGCACGCCGCCCACCGCGCACCCGCGCCTTGGCGGACGGAGGCGGTGGACCTCGCCTCCCGGCTGGGCCCCGGTCACACGGCGGGCCCGTGGATCGGCGCCGGGTGTCTGGCGCTCGGCCTGCTGATGGTCGTGCTGGCGGTCACGCCGGGCCACCGGCGGCTGCTGACGCTCACCTCGCCGGGTCCCCGGCTGCGCGCGACCGTCGACCGGTCCGCCGTCGCGGCCCTCGTCCGGGACGCGGTGAGCGACGTACCGGGTGTCGGGGCGGTACGGGTACGGGCCGGGCGGCGCCGGGTCGCCGTCCGGGCCGAGGTCGCCTTCGGGGACCTCACGGTGGCGCGGGGCGCGGCCGAGACGGTCGCGCGGGAGGCACTGGCGGCGTGCGGGCTGCGGCGGGCCATGCGGCTGCGCGTCGTGCTCCGCTCCCACCCGGCCCGCGACCCCGCCGCCCCGGAGCACGGCGGCGACACGGTCCCGGCCCAGCCCGACCGAACGGACCGGACGGCCGGGACGGACGGACCCACCGGACCGAAGGAGCAGGGCGAGCCGGGCGGGCCGGGTGGCCCGTCGCAACCGGCGGTCGACGCGCTGGAAGGAGCGAAGTGATGCGCGGTGCGCGGAGTGTGCGTACGGCCGTGAACCGGACCGTGCTCGCCGTGACCGGCCTGGGTCTCCTCCTGGTTGGCGGCTGGCTCGCCTTCGCCCGGTCCGGGCTCGCGGACCGCCTGCCCGCCGGATGGCCGGTGCCCGGCCCCGACGCCACGTTCCTCGACCGGGACGACCTGACGGCGGTGCGCGCCGAGAGCTGGTGGACGCCCGTCGTGCTGGCGGCGTCGGTCACGGCGGCCGTCCTGTGCGCGGTCTGGTGTCTGCGGCAGGCCCGCAGCGGGGCCCGCGCCCGCCTTCCGCTGCCGGTGGCGGGGAGTTCGCTGCGCGGCCGGGCCCTGGAGGACGCGGTGAACGGGCACGCGGCCGCGATCGACGGCGTCGACCACTGCCGTACGCGGGTGACCGCCCGGCGACGGCGGGTGCGGGTGACGCTGCGGGTCCGGCTCGACCCGGCCACCGCGCCCGGCGCCGTCCTGCCCCGCCTCACCGCGCTCGCCGCCCGCACCGAGGGCGCCCTCGCCCCGTACACCGTGGACACCCGCGTCCGTTTCACCACCCGGTCCCACCGGGCACCCCACGTGCGCTGAGCCCCTGCGCCGAGTGCCCTGCGCCGAGCCCTCTCCCGCGGGCGGCCCCGGTCGTCAGACGGCCCCGGCCGCCCGCAGGTCCGCGATGTCGGCGGGGCCGTAGCCCAGCTCGGTGAGGACGGCGTCGGTGTGCTCGCCGGGGGCGGGCACGGCGTCCATGCGGGCCTCGACCCCGGCGAGGCCGGCCGGGGGCACCAGCGCGGGCACCGCCTCCCCGCCGGGCAGCCGGACGTCGCGCCAGCGGTCGCGGGCGGCCAGGACGGGGTGGTCGAGGAAGTCGGTCACGTCGTTGACGCCCGCGTTGGCGATGCCCGCCGCGTCCAGCAGCCGCATGGCGGCGGAGGCGTCGAGGGCGGCGAAGCGGGCGGCGAGGATCGCGTTCAGCTCGGCACGCCGGGCCACCCGGTCGGGCCCGGTGGCGAACCGGGGGTCGGCGACCAGGTCCGGCCGGTCCAGGAACCGCTCGCACAGCGCGGCCCACTCCCGTTCGTTCTGCACCGACAGCAGCACGTCCTTGCCGTCGGCGGCGGTGTAGGTGCCGTAGGGGGCGATGGTGGCGTGCTGGGTGCCCAGGCGCGGGGGCTGGGTGCCGCCGAAGCGGGTGTAGTAGGCGGGCTGGCCCATCCACTCGGCGAGCGCGTCGAAGAGGGAGACCTCCACCGGCCGGACGGCGCCCGTGGTGGCGCGGGTGAACAGGGCGGTGAGGACGCCGGAGTAGGCGTACATCCCGGCGGCGATGTCGGCGACGGAGATCCCGGCGCGGGCCGGGCCGTGCGCGTCGCCGGTGAGGGAGACCAGGCCGGTCTGGCACTGCACGAGCAGGTCGTACGCCTTGCGGTCGGCCCAGGGGCCGGTGGTGCCGTAGCCGGAGATCGTGCAGGGGACGAGGGTGGGGAAGCGGTCGGCGAGGGCGGGGGCGTCCAGGCCGAGGCGGGCGGCGGCGCCGGGGGCCAGGTTCTGCACGAACACGTCGGCCCCGGCGAGGAGCTGGTCGAGGACCCGGCGGGCGGCGGGCGCCTTGAGGTCGAGGGTGACGGACTCCTTGGAGCGGTTGAGCCACACGAAGTAGCTGGACTCGCCGTGCACGGTCGTGTCGTACCGGCGGGCGAAGTCGCCGCCGCCCGGCCGCTCCACCTTGATCACGCGGGCGCCGAGGTCGGCGAGCTGCCGGGTGGCGAAGGGCGCGGCGACCGCCTGCTCGACGCTGACCACGGTGATGCCGTCGAGCGGGCGCGGCGCGGGCGCCGGGGGCTGGGTCAACGGGTCCTCCGATGGGACGCGGCTCGGGTCTCGCGGGTCTCGGGGCTCGCAGATCTCGGGGTCGGGAGTGCGGGGGGTCCGAGGATCTCAGGGTTCCGGAGGTCTCAGGGGTCGATGAGGCCCGCGCGGATGGCGTAGCGGGTGAGTTCGAGGCGGTCGCGCATGCCGAGTTTGTGGAGGAGGTTGGCGCGGTGCCGTTCCACCGTCTTGGCGCTGATGAAGAGGAGGGTGCCGATCTCCTTGGAGGTGTGGCCCTCCGCGACGAGTTTCAGGATCTCCTCCTCGCGTTCGGTGATGGGCCGGTCGGGCAGCCCGTCGACCTCGGTCCCGCTGTGCAGACGGTCCAGGTAGGAGCGGACCAGGGCGCGTTCGGCGCCGGGGTAGATGAACGGTTCGTCGCGGACGGCGGCACGGCAGGCCTCGACGAGGTCGCGGTCGGCGACCGACTTCAGGACGTAGCCGCCCGCGCCCGCCTTGAGGGCCTCGAAGAAGTACTGCTCGTTGTCGTACATGGTGAGGATGAGGATGCGCAGGTCGGGCAGGCGGCGGGAGAGTTCGCGGGCGGCCTGGAGGCCGGTCATCCGGGGCATCGCCACGTCCAGCACGGCCAGGTCGATGTCCCCCTCGCGGGCCCGCTCGACGGCCTCCGCCCCGTCGCCCGCCTCGGCGACGACGGTCAGGTCCGGTTCGCCGTCCAGGATGAGCCGCACCCCGCGGCGCACCAGGGTGTGATCGTCGGCGAGCAGCACACGGGTCGGCGCGGCCGGGCCGCTCATCGGGCGTCCCCGGACCCGGCGGACCCCGGCGCGTCCCCCGCGCCGGGAGCCCCCGCACCGGAGGCCCGCACCGCACCGGAAGCCGGAACAGCGCCGGGCGCCTCCGCCGCACCCCCCGGACCGTGCGTCCCCGCCACGCCACCGCCACCGCCGCCTCCCGCGCCCGTCCGCAGCCGCACCACCGTCCCGCCGCCCAGCCCGGCGGCGATGCTGAACGTGGCGCCGATCAGCAGGGCCCGCTCCCGCATCCCGCTGACCCCCGCGCCCTCGACGGCGGCCGGTCCGGGGCCGCGGCCGTTGTCCCGTACGAGGAGTTCGACGCCGCCGGTCACCGGGCGCAGCCGCAGCTCGGCGCGGTCGGCGCCGGAGTGCCGGGCGGTGTTGGTCAGGGCTTCCTGGGCCACGCGGTAGAGCACCAGTTCCGTCTCCTCGGTCAGCGGGGGCAGCCCGGTCCGCAGTTCGGTGCGGACGGTCAGGCCGTGGGTGGTGAACTCGGCGGCGAGGGAGCGCAGGGCGCTGAGCAGGCCGAGTTCGTCGAGCACGCCGGGCCGCAGCCGGCGGGCGATGCGCCGGATCTCGTCGAGCCCGGCGCGGGTGGCCTCCTGCGCCTGCCCCACCTCGCCGCGCAGCTCGTCGGGGGCGCGGTCGGCGACCCGCTTGAGCTGGAGCAGGACCGCGGTGAGGGTCTGGCCGACCTCGTCGTGCAGCTCGCGGGCGATGCGGTGGCGTTCGCGTTCCTGCGCGGACAGGGCGCGGGCGGCGCTGGTGGCGCGCTCGGCCTCCAGCCGGTCGAGCATGGCGTTGTACGTGCGGATCAGCTCGGCGGTCTCGGCGGGCCCGGAGACGACCGCGCGGGCGCCGGGGTGCAGCAGGTCGGCGTCGGCCATGGCCCCGCTGAGCCGTCCGAGGGGGGCGAGGCCGACGCGCAGCACGGCCGCGTTGACGGCGAGCAGGGTGGCGAGGCCGATCACGACGGTGAGCGCCTCGGCGGGCAGGACGGGGGTGGAGACGGTGACCGGGCCCAGCAGCAGCGCGGCCGCGATGACCAGGCCGAGGGCGTTCAGGGCGAAGATCCGCCAGAACAGCGACACGTGCGCGCGTTCTCCCTTCGGTGCTCCCCCGGACCGCGGGCCGGTGCCCGGGTCGTGTCCGCGTGCCGACGCCCCGGACTCCCCCGGCTCCCCAGGAGATCCCTTCCGTGTCCATGGCACCGCCGTGACCAGCCTCTCCGCCGCGCCCGGCCGCTGTCCATCCGTCATGACACCCATGTCGTCACCGTACGGGGAGATGGCAGCATGGCGGCCTGACGCATGGGTGATCGACGGCCGGAGGGACCGGCCCGCGGCCGACCGCAGGCCGGCCGGCCCACCGGTCGGCCCACCGGCCGCCGGTGACCGCCGGGACCCACGAACCGACAGGGGAAGACCACGTGTCCGCTGCACGCCTCCGGACGACACCGCTGCCAGGCATCGGTGTCCAGTACGACCTAGTGACCCGCGAGCAGCGTCATGTGTCGGTGGTGGCGCACCGCGACGGCGCCCGCACGGTCAACCTGTACAACGCCGACGACCCGGACTCCTGCGCCCAGTCGCTGCGCCTGTCGGGCGCCGAGGCGGGGGCGCTGATCGACGCGCTGAAGCCGTCCCACCACAGCGCGAGCCTGCTCTACACGACCGATCTGGGGCTCGTCGCGGAGCGGGTGGAGGTGACCGGGACGTCGCGCTGGAACGGGCGGGTCCTCGGCGACACCCGGATGCGCACCGAGACGGGGGCGTCGATCGTGGCGGTGCTGCGGCGGGCGGAGGCGATCCCGTCGCCGACACCGGACTTCCGGCTGGCGGGCGGGGACGTCCTGATCGTGATCGGCACCCGCGAGGGCGTGGACGCGGCCGCGGCGATACTCGGTCGGGAGTGACCGGGTGCACTCCTCCGCTGTCCTGCTCATCGAGTTCGGCTCCATCATCCTGGGCCTGGGGCTGCTCGGCCGGTTCGCCGCCCGGTTCCAGTTCTCGCCCATCCCGCTGTACCTCCTCGCCGGTCTGGCCTTCGGCGAGGGCGGGCTGCTCCCGCTCGGCGCGAGCGAGGAGTTCGTGGCCATCGGCGCCGAGATCGGCGTCATCCTGCTGCTGCTGATGCTCGGCCTGGAGTACACGGCGAGCGATCTCGTCTCCAACCTCAAGGCCCACTACCCGTCCGGCGTCGTCGACTTCGCGCTGAACGCCCTGCCGGGGGCGGCGGCAGCGCTGCTGCTGGGCTGGGGGCCGGTCGCGGCCGTCGTGCTGGCGGGCGTCACCTGGATCTCGTCGTCCGGGGTGATCGCCAAGGTGCTGGGCGACCTGGGCCGGGTCGGCAACCGGGAGACACCGGTCATCCTCAGCGTGCTGGTCCTGGAGGACCTGGCGATGGCGGTGTACCTGCCGATCATCACCGCGCTGGTGGCCGGGGTCGGCCTCGCGGCGGGCAGCATGACGCTGGCGATCGCGCTGGGCGTCGCGGGCCTCGTGCTCTTCGCGGCCGTGCGCTACGGCCGGCTCATCTCCCGTTTCGTCTCCAGCGACGACCCGGAGAAGCTGCTGCTGGTGGTGCTCGGTCTGACGATCCTGGTCGCGGGTGTGGCGCAGCAGCTCCAGGTGTCGGCGGCGGTCGGCGCGTTCCTCGTCGGCATCGCGCTGTCGGGGGAGGTCGCGGAGGGCGCGCACACGCTGCTGAGCCCGCTGCGGGACCTGTTCGCGGCCGTGTTCTTCGTCTTCTTCGGCCTGCACACCGATCCGGCGAGCATCCCGCCGGTGCTGCTGCCCGCGCTCGCGCTGGCCGTCGTCACCGCCGGGACGAAGATCGCCACCGGCTACTGGGCGGCCCGCCGGGCGGGCATCTCCGTCAAGGGCCGCTGGCGCACGGGCGGCGCGCTGGTGGCGCGCGGCGAGTTCTCGATCGTGATCGCGGGCCTCGCCGTCACGGCCGGCATCGAGCCGTCGCTGGGCCCGCTGGCCACGGCGTACGTCCTGATCCTGGTCGTCCTCGGTCCGCTGACCGCCCGCTACACGGAGCCGCTGGCGACCCGCTGGACGCGGTGGCGCGGAGCGCGCGCGGTGCGGCGGATGCCGGAGGAGCCCGCGCCGAAGCCGCGCGAGGGGTCGTCGGTCGGCGACTGAACCCCGCCGCCGGGCCGCCGCCGTCCGGGTGCGGCCCGGCGAGCCCCGCCGCACCGGGCGGCGGGCGTACGGGGCACACGCCCCGGCGTACCCGGACCACGCGCCCGGGGTCCTCGGCGGGCCGCCCCGCCGACACCCGTCCCGGTCAGCCCCGACGGGCCCGCCGGGTGTCAGACCCCGGCGCCCTCCGCCGCCTGCCCGTCCCCTCCGGACACCCGAGCGCCCTGCGCCTCCCGCGCCCCGCCGCCCCCTTGCCAGCCCTGCCGTCGCAGCACCGCCGCCACGTCCGGTGCCTCGTAGTGCTCGCCCTTGAGGACCTTGCCGTCGGCGCGGCGGGCGACCTGTCCGTCGGGGCCCAGCTTGGTCATGTTGGAGCGGTGGATCTCGGCGAGGACCGCGTCGAGGTCGATGCCGTGGATCAGGGCGGTGCCGTACGCGACGTAGACGACGTCGGCCAGTTCGTGGGCGAGCCGGTCCAGCGGGCCGTGGACCGCGACCTCGGCCACCTCGGCGGCCTCCTCGGCGAGGAGTTCGCCGCGGTGGGCGGCGAGCGGCGGCGGCACCTCGGTGGGGGTGCTGCGGGCGTCGAGGCCGAAGGCGAGGTGGAACGCGCGGACCAGGTCGGCGGGCGAGGAACTCATGCCCCGACTGTAGCGACGGCCCCACGGGCCCCGGCCCGGCCGGGGGTGCCGCCCGCGGGTGTGAGCCGCGTCCTGGCCAGGGCGCCGCCTCAGCTGGCAGGATCGCCCGCATGTCCCCGGTGATCCCCCGTATCGGCAGGCGCCGCGCCCTCCAGGGCACGGTCGCGGGCGCCGTCGCGCTCGGGCTGCTGCTGTGGTGGCTGCTGCCCCTGGGCGAGGCCCCGCCGAAGGGGATGATCACGTTCAGCACCGGCACCACGAGCGGCGTCTACTACGAGTACGGCAGCCGTCTGCGCACCGCGCTGGCCGAGGACATGCCCGAGCTGGACGTCAACCTCACCACCAGCAACGGGTCCCAGGAGAACGTGGCGCGGGTGGCGAACGGCGAGGCCGACGTCACCATCGCCGCGGCGGACGCGGTGGAGACGTACGAGCGGGAGAACCCCGGCTCGGCCACCAGGCTGCGCGGTATCGCCCGGCTCTACGACGACTACGTGCAGCTCGTCGTGCCGCGCGACTCGCCCGTGCGGTCGGTCGCCGACCTCAAGGGCCGGACCGTCGCCACCGGGCTGCCCCGCTCGGGCGTCCGGCTGATAGCCGAGCGGGTGCTGCGGGCCGCGGGGCTGGATCCGGCGCGGGACATCGACGCCGTCTCCGAGGGCATCGACACCGGGCCCGAGCAGTTGCGCGAGGGTGGCATCGACGCCTTCTTCTGGTCCGGCGGGGTGCCCACGGCGGGCCTGCGGCGACTGGCCGACGGGTCGACCTTCCGGTTCGTGCCGATCGACGCCGCGCTGGTCGCCCGGATGCACGAGCAGGACGACGCCACCGGCTTCTACCGGGCCACCAACATGCCCGAGTCGGCCTACCCGACCATCCAGAACGGCTCGTCGGTCCCGACCATCGCGGTGTCCAACCTGCTGGTGACCAGGACGGACCTGGACCCGCGGCTCACCGAGTGGCTGACCCGCACCGTCATCAAGAGCCGGGACGGCATCGGCCGCCACGTCCACTCCGCGCAGCTGGTGGACCTGCGGACGGCGATCTACACCGACCCGCTCGCGCTGCACGAGGGCGCCCGCCGCTACTACCGTTCCGTCAAGCCGTAGCCCCCGCGACGAGCGAGACGAAGCGAAGCGAACGGACGGGACCGGACCTGTGAGCGCGCACCCCCGCCTGGTCGAGCGGCGCGAGGCGTCGGCCGCCCTGACCCGGGCCGTGGAGAGCGTCCGCCGGGGCAGCGGCTGCGCCGTGCTCGTGGAGGGCGTCGCGGGCATCGGCAAGTCCGCGCTGCTCGCCGAGGTCCGCCGCCCGGCCCACGCCCTGGGCGTCCGCGTCCTGGCCGCCCGCGCCGGGGAACTGGAGACCGGCTTCGTCTTCGGCGTCGTACGGCAGCTCTTCGAACCGCTGCTGGTGGGGGCCGACCCGAAGCGCCGCGCCGCGCTGCTCGCCGGTCCGGCCGCGCCCGCCGCCGCGGTCGTCGGGCAGAGCGCGACCGACGGGTCCGCCGTCGGGGACTACGCCGCCCTCAACAGCCTGCTCTGGCTCACCGTGAACGCCGCCGAGCAGGGCCCGCTGCTGCTGCTCGTCGACGACCTGCACTGGTGCGACCCGCCCTCGCTGCGCTACCTCGCCTTCCTGCTGCCCCGGCTGGCCGAGCTGAACGTCGGCGTGGTGGCCGCGGCCCGCGGCGACGAGCCCGGCGCGGACCGGCTGCTCACCCTCCTCGCCACCGACCCGGCGTTCACCGTGGTGCGCCCCCGGCCGCTCACCCCGATCGGCACCTCCGCCCTGCTGGCCCGCGTGTTCGAGGAGCGGGTGGCCCCCGAGTTCGCCCGCGCCTGCCACCGCGCCACCCGCGGCAACCCGCTGCTGCTGCGCGAACTCGCCCGCGCCGTCCGGGACCAGGGGCTGCCCACCGACGCGGCGCACGCCGGGGACGTGGTGGACCTCGGTCCGCACGCGATCGCCCGGCTCGTCGAGCGCCGCCGCGCCCGGCTGGACCCGCCCGCGGTACGGCTCGCCGCCGCCCTCGCCGTGCTGGGCGACGGCGCGCCGCTGGCCGACGCCGCCGAACTCGCCGGGGTCGGCATGCACACCGCGCTGGCGGCCCTGGACACGATCGGCTTCCCCGAGATCGTCTGCGACAGCGACTGCGGGAACTGCGCGGACGACGGCGACGCACACGGCGGCACCGACGGCGGGAGCGATGCGGGTGACCGTGCCGGTGGCGGGGGCCGGGACGCCGTCCGCTCCGGCGACCCGGCGTACGGGTACGGCGGCCCGGCCGGGACGCGGCGCGGCGGGTACGCGGCCGGGGCGCGGCGGGTCCGGTTCGTGCACCCGCTGATCCGGTCGGCGGTGTACGCGTCGATCTCCGCCGCCGGGCGGGCCCGCATGCACCGGGCGGCGGCCCGGCTGGTGGAGGCGCGCGGCGGCGAGGCGGACCTCGCGCAGATCGCCGCCCACCTGCTGCACGCCGTCCCCGCGGGCGACCCGCGCACCGTGACCCTGCTGCGCCGGGCCGCCGCGCGGGCGGGCGGGCTCGGCGCCCCGGCCGAGGCCGCCGCCTACCTGCGGCGCTGCCTGGAGGAGCCCCCGCCGCCTGCCGAGCGGACAGCCGTGCTGCTGGAACTGGCCGATGTGACGCTCGCGCGGGACGTGGGGGCGGCGGCCGGGCATCTGCACAGCGCGCTGCGGCTCGCCACCGGCTCCGTGGAGCGGGCCAGGATCGCCGCGCTGCTCGGCGAGGCCGCCGCCTATGTCCAGCCCACCGCCGAGGCCCTGGCCGACCTGGAGCGGGCGGTGGCCGAGATCGAGCCGGACGCGGCGGGCGGCGCCGACGGCTCCGCCGACCTGCGGGCCCGGATCGCGGCGACCGTCCTTTTCACCGAGTTCGCCACCCGCAGCGGCCGGGCGGCCCTCCCCCGGCGGGTGCCGCCGCTGCGCCGCCTGACCGAGGCCGAGGGGCCCGGCGCGCGCATGCTGGACTGCGCGATCGCCTACCAGGACGCCATGACCGGCGACCCGCGGGCCGTGGAACGGGCCCGGCGCGCGCTGTCCAGCGGGCTCCTCGAACCGTCCGAGCACACGCTGACCGCGCTCGCGCTCGGCCTGGCCGTGCTGGTCCTCGCGGAGGACCCGGCGGCGATCCGGCGCCTGGACGAGCTGATGGCGTACGCCCGGCGGCGCGGGTCGCTGCGCATCCTCGCCACCGCCTGCACGGTGCGCGCCCGGGGCTGGCTCTCGCTGGGCCAGCTCGCCGAGGCGGAGACCGACGCGCGGGAGGGGGTCGAGGCGGCGCGCATCCTGGAGCGTCTCCCCCGGACGGCCGTCCTGGGCCCGGTGGTGCGGGCGACCCTCGCCGACGCGCTGCTCCAGCGGGGCCTGGCGGACGAGGCGGAGGAGGTCCTCGGGGCGGCCGAAGGCGGCCGGTTCGGCGGGCCGGTGCACATGCTGTCCGGGCCGCGGGTCCGGCTGGCCCTGACCCGCGGGGTGCCCGCCGCCGAGGTCGCCGAGTCGGCGCTGGCCGTGGGGCGGGCCACGGAGGAGCTGGGCATCGTCAACCCGGCGGTGACGCAGTGGCGTCTGCCCGCCGCGCTGGCCCTGCGGGCGGCCGGGCGGCCGGAGGAGGCCCACGAGCTGGCGGTACGGGAACTCGACCTGGCCCGCGGCTGGGGGGCGCCGGGGCCCGTGGGGCGGGCGCTGCGGGTGGGGGCCGGGCTCGCCGCGGACCGGGGGCGGGCGCTGGAGCTGCTGCGGGAGGCGGTCGGGGTCCTGGAGGGCTCGCAGGCGCGGCTGGAGTACGCGGAGGCGGAGGCCGACCTCGGGACGGCGCTGCACGCGGCCGGTCAGGCGCGGGAGGGCCGGGCCCGGCTGCGGGTCGCGCTGGACCTGGCCGACCAGTGCGACGCGGCGCCGCTCGCGGGGCGGGTGCGGGCCGCGCTGCGGGCGGCGGGCGCGCGTCCCCGGCGGTCGGCGCTGACCGGCCCGCGCGCGCTGACGCCGAGCGAGGTCCGGGTGGCCGACCTGGCGGCGCGGGGGCACACCAACCGGGGCATCGCGCAGCAGTTGTTCGTCACGCCGAAGACGGTGGAGGTCCATCTGTCGCGGATCTACCGCAAGCTCGGCATCACCGCCCGGACGGAACTGGCGCGGGCGCTGCGGCCGTAGCGCACCAGACCGGCAGGCGGACCCGACCGGGAGGCGCACGGGAGCGGGGCGCGGGAACGGGTCCGGCCCCCGGGCGGGGAGACCCGGGGGCCGGTCCGGCGGTCACGGGTACGGCGTGACCGCCGGACCGGGCCGGCCCTGGCGGGACCGGTCCGGTGGGGTCGGCGGGCGACCGGACGGCCGCTCGGCGGGTGTCAGCGGGTGGTGCAGGTGACGGTCGGCAGGGTGGCGGGGACGTCGCCGTCCACCGTCAGGCCGGGGTGCTTGCCCTCCGCGGTAGTGGCGTGCGCGGCGAGCACGGAGTTGGCGTTGCCGTCGCTGTCGACGGTGACGGAGCGGCCCGACTGGGTCAGGGCGCCGTTCCAGGCGTGGCGCACGGTCTGGTTCGAGGGCCAGTCCCAGCGCAGCCGCCAGCCCGCGGTGGGCGTGGCGCCGGTGTTGGTGACGACGACCGCCGCGTTGAAGCCGTTGCCCCAGGTGTCGGCGAAGGTCAGCCGGGCGGAGCAGCCGGCGCCGGTGCCGGTGCCGCCGCCCGGGTTCCCGCCGGTGTCGCCGCCCGTGTTGCCGCCTGTGTTGCCCCCGTTCCCGCCGTTGCCGCCGCTGTCGGCGGGGGTGGTGACGGACACGAGGTCGGAGCCGGGTGAGCCGTTGTAGGCGCCGTCACGGGCGAAGATCCGGTACTGGTGGGTGCTGCCCGCGGCGAGGCCGGTGTCGGTGTAGGAGGTGGCCGTGGTGGTGGTGACGAGCCGTCCGTCGCGCCAGACCTCGTAGTGGGCGACGCGCACGTCGTCGGTGGCGGGCTGCCAGGAGAGGGCTACGGTGCTGCCGGAGGTCGGCGTCGCGGTCAGCGGGCCGGGCGCGGTCGGCGGCGTCGTGTCGGGGGCCGTCGGCGGCTGCTGTCCGCCGGAGGTGGTGTAGCCGAGCGGGGTGTAGAGCGGGGTGCAGGGGTCGCAGCCCGCGGGGCGGCTGAAGGAGTACTCGCGTCCGCCGCCCAGGAGCTGGTCCGAGGCGTCGACGACGCGGACGCGGTAGGTGCTGCCGCCGGGCGTCTGGGCGCCGATCTCGTAGCGCTGGCCCAGCTCGCCGCCGACGGGCGGCGCGGACCGCCAGCCGGAGCCGTCGTGGTACTGCACGCCGTGGATGCCGTTGGGGAGGTTGGTGACGACGAGCGGCGCGTAGTAGGCCTTGGCGTCCGTGCCGAAGCCGAGCTTGATGTCGCCGCTGTAGTTCGGGGCCGGGATGTACTCCCAGGTGATCTTGCGGTTGTTCCAGGCGCCCTGGGCGTCCAGGTCGCCGACCGGGTTGCCGTTCAGCTTGAACCGGCTCAGCGAACTGGTCGACAGGTCGAGGTGGTTGCGGTCGGAGCGGCACCACTCGTTGTCGTCGCCGCAGGAGTCGGTGACGACGGCGTCGACGGTGGCGCCGTTGAAGCGGTCGGGGTTCCAGCTGCCGCCGCGGCAGATGCCCTGCCCGGCCTGCCCGCCGTTGGCGACGCTGCAGAAGTCGCCGAGGCTGATGCGGACCCAGCGGCCGCAGTTGCGCCCGTTGTCCCAGGCGCCCTTGACGGCGGCGCGGTCGGCGGGGACCGGCCGGGGCAGGCCGTCGCCGAAGTAGCCGGGGGTGTCCCAGACGTTGAGCGCGACGAAGTTCGTGCTCTCGATCTGGGCCGGCGGCACACCGCAGGCGCCGCCCTTCTCGCCGGTGGCGACGAAGTGGGTGCCCACGCCCGTGTACACGGGGCCCGCGGCGGCGGCCGGGGACGGGACGGCGACCAGGGTGCCCGCGGTGGCCAGCAGCAGGGCGGACAGCGCGGTGCGGAGCGCTCCGGGGCGTCGGCCTCGGAGTAAGGGACGGAACACGATCACTCTCCAGGGGGAAGGGGAGACCGGACGGCCGGGGGAACCGCCGTACGGCCTCGGGCAGCGCGGTGGGGCGGCCGCGTCCGTGGGCGACCACCGCGCAGCAGTGTTACAGGCGAGGTTCACATCGCGCAGTGCCATTGCACATACTGCATATGAACATTCATGACTACGGGAACCACTCACGCCCGCAGGGCCGCCCCCGCCCCTCAGGCCACACCGGGAACCCCGCCCACCAGCCTGCGGGCCCCCTTACCGGACCCCCCTACTTTTGGCGCGCCCACCGCCGCCGGGGCTCCGTCCGGCCCGCCCGACCTTCCGGAATGCGGACCCGCTGTGCGATATTCGGGCCCACTCCCAGCCGTGCGGCCCACCAGCAGCCCCCCACCCGGCAGCTCCCTCTTCATTGAAGATGGAAAACACATGGTGCATGACTATTGCGTTACATGAATGTCATAGCCACCATACGAACAACCCCACTGCCTGTCTCGAAGGGCCGCAGCTATGCAACCCAGAAGCGCCAGCACTCCGCGCCGACGCCTCCTCGCGGGGGCCGTCGGTGTCGTGTCGGTCGGCAGTCTCCTCTCCGGTACCGGGGCGGCCACGGCCGTCGGCGGACCGGCCGCCCGCGCACCGCAAGCCGCGCAGGCCGCCCCGGCCGCGCCCGCCGAGGAGCCGTGTTCCGGCCCCCCGGCCTCCGACCCGGCCGCCACCTACCCCCTGGACTGCCTGGAACCGGTGTTCGTCGACGACTTCGACGGCACCGCGCTGGACCCGAGCAAGTGGAACGTCCGCAAGACGGCCTGGTCGAACGACGCCAACGTGTCGGTGTCGGGCGGCAAGCTCTCCGTCGACATGAAGCGCGTGAGCACCTCGAAGGAGCGCGACGGATTCCGCGGCGGCGGCATCTCCTCGAAGCAGCGCTTCGGCTACGGCTACTACGAGCTGACCGCGACCATCCCCCACCTGACCCCCGGCTGGCACCCCGCCTTCTGGACCCAGATCTGGGACGGCGCCGAGGCCAAGCCGGTCCACGAACGCCCCTTCACCGAGCTGGACATCTTCGAGGTGCAGTCGACCGCCACCTGCGGCGGGGGCAGCGGCAGCACCAAGCTCGACGGCGGCGTGATCACATGGAAGAACGATTCCTCCGGGACCGACGTCAAGAACACCCACTTCACCCCGCGCTTCTCCTGGACCAAGCCGAACGGCAAGTCGACGTGGGACGAGAAGCACCGCTACGGCCTGCACTACACCCCGACCACGCTCACCTGGGTCCTCGACGGCAAGCCGGTGAAGAGCGAGCCGAACCCGGTGAAGGACCCGCTGCCCAGCACCTCCACCCTCCCCGCGGCCCAGTACAACTCGCCGATGTCGATCTGGATCTCGTCGATCCTGACGACGTCGCAGTACATCGGGGACGACGTGCCGGTGGGCCACAGCTTCGGCACCTTCGACGTCGACCGGATCGCCTACTACGCGCCGGGCGGCGAGGTCCCGCCGCCGTACGACCCGACGCCGATGCCGCCCGCGACGACCACGTTCACCGAGGACTTCGCGGACGGGGCGGGCCGCTGGTGGCAGAACCCCGGCTCCCAGTGGACGGTCGCCGCGCAGAACGGCGGGCACACCCTGCGCAGCACCTCCGCGAGCGGTGACGCGATCCGGCTGCTCGGCAAGCCGGTGACGACCCCGCCGCAGACCAACGAGCTGCCGTTCACCCCGGAGTGGACGAACGTGAGCGCGGAGGCCACGGTCACGCTCGACGCGGCCGGCCAGGGCGCCGGGCTCATGGGCCGCGCGGCGGACGCGCAGAACTACTACTACCTGCAACTCGACCCGGCGAAGCAGCAGGTGGCGCTGGTGAAGAAGGTCAAGGGCGTCTCCACGGTCCTGGCCACGGCGCCGCAGGCCCTGACCACCGGCACGCCGTACCGGCTGAAGCTGGTGATCGAGGACAACACGCTCACCGGCTGGGTGAACGGCGTGAAGAAGGTGACGAAGGACGACTTCGTGTTCGGCACCGGCCGGGTCGGCGTCAAGGGCTACCAGCAGCTCTTCGGCGTCAGCGACGTGAAGGTCACCGCCCTGGGCTGAGCCCGGCGCCCGGCCGTCCGACCGTACCGGCGTCCGGTCGTCCCCGTGGCGGCGGGTGCGGGAGCCACCCGGCTCCCGCACCCGCGGGGAGGGAAGGTCACATTATCCCCCTCGTAAGTCTGACATTCATTTACTGGATGTGACTTCTACAGTACGGTTAAGTGTCGTCACATTGTGAGGAGTCAACATGGCGGTCACTATGAAGCCTCCGCCGTCGCGGACCGCAGCCCCCGCCCCCCGCCCCGAGGGACAGCAGAAGTCCCTGGGCGCCCGAGACCGCACCTTCGGGTTCATGCTGGCTGCGCCCGCGGTCGCCCTGTTTCTCGTGGTGGCCGTCTATCCCCTGCTGGCCGGTGTCTGGACCAGCTTCTACGACCAGTCCCTGATCCGGCCCGAGCGCGAGTTCATCGGCCTGGACAACTACACCGCCGTCTGGCCCGACTTCGTGGACCGGTTGGGCACCACCCTGGTGTTCGCCACCTTCGCAACGATCTGTCCGCTGCTCGTCGGCCTGGCCCTGGCCGTCCTGCTCAACGCACGGCTGCGCGGCCGGGGCGTGCTGCGGGGCATGCTGATGCTGCCGTGGCTGCTGCCCGGCGTCGTCGTCTCCTTCCTCTGGGCCTGGATCTTCAACGACAGCTACGGGGTCCTCAACCACGTGCTGACCCAGCTGTCCCTGCCGGAGGTCGACTTCCTCGGCAAGCCGGGGACCGCGATGGCCGCGGTGGTCATCGCCAAGACCTGGAACACGTTCCCGTGGGTGATGGTGGTCATCCTGGCGATCCTCCAGACCCTGCCCCGCGAGCAGCTGGAGGCGGCGGCCATCGACGGGGCCTCCCGGCGCCAGCGCTTCCTGCACGTGTCGCTGCCGCACCTGCTCGGCCCGGTCGCCCTGGTGGCGATGCTGGAGTTCATCTACAACTTCGGCTCGTTCGACATGATCTTCGTGATGACGGGCGGCGGCCCCGGCACGTCCACGATGACCCTCGCGGTGAGCCTCTACCAGTACGCCTTCACCGAGTTCTCGCTCGGACGGGCCGCGGCCATGGGCGTCCTGTGGCTGGTGGCCCTGTCCCTGGTGTGCGGCGCGTATTTCCTGCTCAACAAGAAGTTGGAGTCCCGCTCATGAGCGCTTCCGCATCCGTCCGGCCGCGCCGCCGCTCCCGCCACGTCGGCGAGGGCATCACCAACCCGACCCTGGGCTGGGCCGGCGGCATCGGACTGGCCGCCCTGGCCCTCT
This sequence comes from Streptomyces sp. NPDC091281, assembly GCF_044757425.1. Taxonomy (NCBI): domain Bacteria; kingdom Bacillati; phylum Actinomycetota; class Actinomycetes; order Kitasatosporales; family Streptomycetaceae; genus Streptomyces; species Streptomyces sp. NPDC091281. The sequence continues at coordinate 319,780 of NZ_JBIVUY010000010.1, forward strand.
TCGGTCTGCTGCCCGTCTACTGGCTGTTCGCCACCGCGTTCATGCACCGCGAGGACGTCTTCTCCACCGACCGTCCGCTCTTCCCGGTGAACCCGACGCTGGAGAACTTCAGCGCGTTCTTCGACGACTCGGTCCTGCTGAAGAACCTCTGGAACTCCGTCGTCGTCTCCGCGGGCACCGCCCTGCTCTCGGTGCTGGTGTCCGGCCTCATGGCCTACTCGCTGTCCAAGTTCCGCTACCGCGGCCGCAACGCGATCATGGTCATGTTCCTGCTCGGCCAACTGCTGCCCGGCGCGCTGCTGCTGGTGACGCTGTACCTCATGTTCAGCTCCGCCGGACTGCTGCACACGTACACCGCCGTGATCCTCGCGTTCACCACGTTCACGCTGCCGCTCTGCGCGTTCCTGCTCAAGGGGATCATCGACGGGCTGCCGGACGAACTGCTGGAGGCGGCGCGGGTGGACGGCCTGTCCAACCTGGCGACCCTGTTCCGGATCGTCTTCCCGCTGATCGCGCCGGGCCTGGTCACCGCCGGGATGTTCGCCTTCATGCGCGGCTGGAGCGACCTGCTCTTCGCACTGACGCTGGCCGGACCCGACAAGCAGACCCTTCCCGTCGGGATGACCACCGCCTTCATCCACGAGGGCGCCGCCGACTGGCCCGCCCTGATGGCGTCGTCGGTGATCACCTCCCTCCCGCTGGTGGTCATCTTCGTGATGCTCCAGCGCTACTTCGTCTCCGGCCTCGCCGCCGGAGCGGTCAAGGGCTGACCTCCCGCCCTCCTCCCCCGGCGCGCCCCCCGGCGACCGGCCTCCGGTCCGCCGCCGCGCCCCCTCGGAACTCCCCCCGCAATCCCCCCGCGACTCCCCCTCACCCGTCCCTTCAGCACGCCCTTTTCGTCGCACAGGAGCCCGACCATGACGCACACCTTCTCGAACCAGCCGGACCCGTCCCGCAGAGGCTTCCTCGCGGGCTTCGGAGCCATCGGCGCGCTCGGCGTGGCCGGTGCCCTCGGCATCTCCGGCTGCTCGACCCCGTCCGCCGACAAGGGATCGGCGAAGTCCGGCCCCACGGAGGTCGACTCGATCAAGTTCTACGGCAACGTCCTCGGCGAGGAGTCCCAGAAGGCCGCCTGGGAGGCCGCCATCGCGGGCTGGGAGAAGAAGAGCGGCAAGTCCGTCAAGCCGGTGATCTACCCCTACGACCAGGCGTCCACCCAGCTGGCGCTCGCCGCGCGCTCCGGCGACTTCGGCGGCGTCGGGCAGGGCGGCCCCTGGCAGGTCCTGATCCCGACCGGCATCCTCGCCGACCTCTCCGAGCTGGCCGCGGGCATGAGCCTGCCCGGCAAGATCGTCGACTCGCTGCGCATCGACGGCAAGCTGTACTTCCTGCCGCTGAACGCCTCCGGCATCGGCCTGGTCGGCGACAGCCGGATCACCGACGAGGTCGGCCTGAAGGACGCGGTGAGCGTGGAGGACTTCGCCGCCGCCCTGGAGCGGATCAAGAAGCAGGACAAGAAGCTCATCCCGTACGCCGCGGTCACCAAGAACCCGGACCTCAAGGACGCCGTCCACTGGATGTGGAGCTGGGGCAGCGAGGTCGTCACGCCCGACCTCAAGTGCACCATCGGCGACGCGGCGAGCGTGGCCGCGATCACCTGGTACAAGAAGCTCCAGGACGAGGGGCTGACCAAGGCGGGCGTGGCCCGCACCGACGCGCGCATCCTCTTCGCCCGCGGCCAGGCGGTCCTGTACGACGACGCCCCGCTCGCCAACAAGTTCGTGCAGACCAACGGCGGCACCGCGGAGCTGGCGGCCGCGATCCGCCCGCTCCAGCGGCCGGCCGTCGACAGCCTCCCCTCCTGCAACCGCTTCTGGGGCAGCGGCCTGTTCTGCAGCTCCGGCAAGGGCGAGGCGACCAGCAAGGACTTCATCACGTACGTCGCCGGGGACGTCGACGCGGCCACCGCGCTGTACAAGCAGTCGGCGCTGGCCCCCGCCGACGCCAAGGTCTCGGCCAAGGTGCCCGGCCTGGACAAGGACGTCTTCCAGAACGCGTTCCGCACCGCGATCGCCGACCACTCCCGTGCCGCCGCCTGGGACAAGCTGCCGAGCGTGGCGCAGATCGACACCGCGATCGGTGAGGGCGTCGCCGTCATCATGGCCGGTCAGACGGGTGTGCAGAACGGGTTGAACACCCTGAAGCGCAAGATCGAGGACATCCTCGCCCAGAAGTCGTGACGCCGTCGCTCGGGGGCGGGCCGGGACGTCCGGTCCGCCCCCGAGCGGGTCCCCGGCGCGTCCGTCGCCCAGACTGGACGGGGAGCCGCGAGACGCACGACGACCGGCCCCGGCCCGGTTCCGCCGCACAGGGGAACGCGCCGAACGGTTGGTCGGTCACCCCGCCTTGCGATACTCTCAGTCATTATATGAAAGCAAGTTGCACTTTATGGATGACTTAGAGGCGCGGCTTCTCGTCGCGTCCGACGAGGAGGGCCATGTCAGTCGAATCCGGAGCCGGGACGCAGGCCGTCGAGCGGGCGATGTCGCTGCTGGTCTGTTTCACCGACGAGCATAGCGAGCTGCGGATCTCCGAACTCTGTACCCAGACCGGCCTCGGGCAGTCCACGGTGTCCCGGATGGTGTCCTCGCTGGACCGCCTGGGCTTCCTCGAACAGGACGCCCGGACCGGGCTCTACCGGCTGGGTCCGACGTCGGTGACGCTCGGGTCCGTCGCGCTCAACAGCTCGCCGCTCTTCCGGGCGGCCCGGCAGATCGCGCAGAACCTGTCCCAGACCACGGGGCTCGGGGTGAACCTCGCGGAGCTGCGCGACGATCACCTCTTCTACCTGTGCAACTTCGAGGGCCCCAAGTCCCCGAAGTCGTTCACGATGGCCGGGCGCACCGCGCCGCTGCACGCCACGGGCATGGGCAAGGCCGCGCTGGCCGTGCTGGGCGACGCGTACGTGCGCGACTACTTCGCCAAGGGCCTCGCGGACGCGTACACCCCGCACACCATCACCGACGTCGCCGCGATGGGGACGGCGCTGGAGGAGATCCGCGCCCGCGGCTACGCCACCGAGGTCGAGGAACTGGCCTTCGGGCGGGCCTGCGTGGCCGCGCCCATCCGGGGGCGCGGCGGCCGGGTGGTCGCCGCGCTGTCGCTGAGCGGCCCGCTCTCCGAGCTGGGCCTGCCCGGCCGCCAGCAGGAGCTGGCCCTGACCGTGATCGAGGCGGCCGACGAACTGTCCGTCGCCCTCGGCTTCACCGTCACCCGCGTCGCCCAGCCGCGCCAGCCGCTGGCCGCGCAGGAGTCGGCGGGCTGACCGCGGGCCCCGGCATCCCCGGGGCCCCACCGACACCGTACGTGCGGACACCGCGCGTACCGCACCGCACGAGGAGCACACCGCGAACGGGGAGACGGTCCGTACGGCTTTGCCGCGGACGCAACTGGGGGAGGGCCCGCGCCTGGACGCCGCCACGTCCACGCTGAGCTGGGTGGACATCGTGGAGGGCCGTCTGTGGGTGGCGGACGTGGTCGCGGAGGCGGCCGACGCACCCGACGGGGCGTGGCTGTCACGGCCGCGCCTGGTGCTGGAACTCCCCGGCTCGCTGAGCTGCGCCGTCCGGGCCGGGGCCGGGGACGACTGGCTGCTGGCCACCGGCGGCACGGTCGCGCGGTGGCGGCCCGGCACCCTCCCGGCGACGGTCGCCGTCCTGGAGCCGGACCCGGAGCGCGCGCACCTGAACGACGGCGCCGTCGACCCCACCGGCCGCTTCTGGGTGGGGTCGATGGACGCCCGCCGCCCGCTGGGCCCCTGGGGACGGCTCCATCTGCTCGACCCGTCCCGCTCCGAGGTGGTCCTCGACGGCCTCCTCGCGGCCAACGGCATCGGCTGGAGCCCCGACGGACGCCGGATGTACGTCGTCGACAGCGGCCGCCGGATCGTCCACCGCCTGCGCCCCGGACCGACCGGCGGCTGGACGGCGGACGGCGCGCCCCTGGAGGCCCCGGTGGGCGTCCCCGACGGCATCACCGTCGACGCCGAGGGCTGCCTCTGGGTGGCCCTGTGGAACGGCGGCTGCGTGGTCCGCCTCTCCCCCGACGGCGAGGAGCTGCGCCGTGTCGAGGTCCCCTGCTCCCGCCCCAGCGCCTGCACCCTGATAGGCACCCGGCTCCTCATCACCACGGCCCGCCTCCCGGACGAACCGGACTCGGGCTGGACCTACTGCGCGGACACGGACGTCCCGGGCCCCCCGGCCCCGCGCGCGACCCTGCTCTGACCCCCGGGCCGGGGGGCACAGTCGCCCGGCACCCGAGCCGCCCGTACGGACCTGGGCGCCCCCGCGCCCCGCGCCCCACGCCACGCCCACGGCCGCGGCCACGCCGAAGAGGGGGCCGCACCACCCCCCGGTGGTGCGGCCCCCTCTTCCTCGTGCGGCCCGGGTCAGGGGCCCGCCGGGGTGCCCCCCGACCGGGGCGCCCCGTGGCGTGTCAGGCGCTGTTGTCCTCCTCGCCGAGCAGGCGTCGGCGCAGGTCGGGGCGGAGGAAGGCGGCCGGGGAGGCGATGGAGAGGCCGCCGTCGACGGGGAGGACGGCGCCGGTGACGAAGCCCGCGCCCGCCAGGAAGTGGACGGCGTCGGCGACCTCGTCGGGGCGGCCGACCCGGCCGAGGGGGTAGCCCTCGGTGACCTTCGGCAGGTGCTCGTTGCCGATCATGCCGGGCGCGACGGCGTTGACCCGGATGCCGCGGGGCCCGTACTCCAGGGCGAGCTGCCGTACCAGTCCCTCCACTCCGGCCTTGGCGGCGGAGTAGCCGGGCAGGGAGGGCGCGGCGAGGGTGGCGTTGACAGAGCCGACGGCGACGACCGCGCCGCCGGGCGGCAGGACGCGCAGGGCGGCGCGGGCCGGGAAGAACGCCGTGTCGAGGGTGTTGGTGAGGGCCCGCCGCCAGTCCTCCGGGGAGACCTCGTGGGCCGCGCCGGGCGCCATCACGGCGGCGGCGAGGACGAGGACGTCGAGCCCGCCGAGGCGTTCGACGGTGCGGCGGACCGCCTCGTCGGCGCCCTCGGGGGTGCTGACGTCGAGGGCGAGGCTCCCGGCGTCGAGCGGGTCCGCGTCGAGGCTGACGGCCACCACCCGGTCGCCGGAGCGGGTGAACGCCCCGGCGATGGCGCGGCCGATGGGCGAGGAGCCCCCGACGAGGAGGACGGCGCGGCTCACGCCGCGGCCTGCTCGCGGCTGCTGAGCCGCAGGTCGTCGAGGATGTCGCCGAGTGCCCTGGCGGTCAGCGGGTCGAGGTCCTGCGCGGGGAGGCGGACGGCGGCGGAGGCGATGACGCCGCGGCGGCGCAGCACCTCCTTGTGGACGGCCCAGGCCTGGCCGGGCCGCATGCCGAGGTGGATCAGCGGCAGCAGGGGCGCGAAGGCGGCGCGGGCGTCCGCGTGACGGCCGGCGGCGAGGTCGTCGAGGATCGGGCGGAGCCGGTCGGTGAACTCGCAGGCGGGCATGGTGCCGACGCTGCCGTTGCCGTACTCCTCGATGAGGGCGGCGGCGTTCTGCCCGCCGAGGACGGCGAAGCCGTCGGGCGCGGCGGCGCCGACGGCGGCCATCTTCAGCGGGGTCGGCGGTGCCTCGACCTTGACGGAGGTGATGCCGGGGACCTCGGCGAGGGTGGCGATGGCGGAGGCGTCGATGGGGACGCCGGTGACGCCGGGCGCGTCCTGGATCATCACGCTGGCCTCGGTGGCGGCGGCGACCTCGGCGTAGAAGTCGATGACCTGCTGCCGGTTGGGCTTGGCGAGGAAGGGCGGCAGCACCATGAGCTGGTCGGCGCCGCCCGCGGCGGCCTGACGGGCCTGTTCGACGGCGACGACGGTGCTGGTGCCGTTGACCCCGGCGACGACGGGCAGGTCGGCGCCCGCGACGGCGCGCACCTCGCGCAGGACGGTGAACCGTTCGTCGGCGGTGAGCGCGAAGCCCTCGCTGGCCATGCCGAACACGGCGACGCCGTCGACCCCGGCGGAGAGCTGGAACTCGACGAGGGAGTGCAGGGAGGGCAGGTCGAGCGCACCGGAGTCGGTGAACGGCGTGGCGAGGATGGGGATGAGCCCGACGGGGGTGTGGGTGCGGGACACGGTCAGCTCTCCTTGACGAACGCGTGGACGGCGTCGCGGTCGACCTCGATGCCGAGGCCGGGGCCTTCGGGGAGGGTGAACCCGGTGGGTCCGGCGACGATCGGGTGGCGCAGGACGCGCTGGGCGTACGGCACGACCGTGGGCTGGAACTCGAAGAACGGACAGTCGGCGGAGGCCGCGGAGGCGTGCAGTCCGGCGGCGAGGGCGACGCCGAGGCCGACGGAGTGGTGGAAGGCGACGGGCACGTGGTGCGCGTCGGCGAGCGCGGCGATGGCCATGGCCTCGGTGAGGCCGGTGCGCGCGACGTCCGGCTGGGCGATCGCGAGGGAGCGCCGGGTGAGCCAGTCGCGGAACTCGTAGCGGTTGCGCATGGCCTCGCCGACGGCGACCGGGGTGGTGATGCGGGAGGCGAGTTCGCGGTGGCCGTCGACGTCCTCGGGCGCGAGGGGGGCCTCGAAGAACAGGGCGCGGCGGCGGTCGAGTCCGTGGCCCAGTTCGAGAGCCTCGGCGAGCGAGTAGACCCAGTGGGCGTCGACGGCGATGCGCAGGCCGGGGGCGGCGGCGTGGACGGCGTCGAAGGTCGCGAGGTCGGCCTCGACGCCGTTGCCCGCGGCGATCTTGACGGTGGTGGCGCCCTGGGCGGCCCACTCGGCGGCCAGCCGGGCGCGGCCCTCGTCGGTGGGCTCGCCGAGTCCGGAGATGTAGGCGGGTATGGAGGTGCGGTAGGTGCCGCCGAGGAGTTGCGCGACGGAGAGGCCGGTGGCGTGGCCGAGGAGGTCCCACAGGGCGATGTCGAGGGCGGCCATGGCGTCGGCCTGGTGGCCGACCAGGTGGCCGCGTTCGCGCATGAGGTCGCGCATGCCGTCCCAGAGCGGGCGCACGGCGCGGGGGTCGCGGCCGACGAGCCACGGGCCGAGGAGGCGGTCGACGATCGCGGCGACGACCTCGGGGCCGACGGGCGCGAGGGCCTCGCCCCAGCCCTCCAGGCCGTCGTCGGTGGTGACGCGGACCAGAAGGGTCTCCATGCGCGCGGAGTAGAGGCTGCGCCAGGGCGGTCGGGTGAAGTAGCCCGGATCGGAGGGCGGTCGGGGCTCCTCGCCGTCGTCGCCGAGGTAGGCCGTCTCGGTGGGTTGCTTGATGACGTAGGTCGTCACATGGGTGATCCGCACAGGCTCTCCTAGTGGTGAGTAATCCACACTATGCCTTGGTTATTGCGCATGTTGAAAGTAGCATCCACCAAGATTCGGGGTGAGAGCCCCGTCGAAGCATCGGAGGAGCCGTGGACCTGCTGACGGAACTGACGGACCGCAGGGTGTTTGCCATCATCCGCGCCGACCGGCCGGAGCGCGCCCTGGAGTGCGTACGCACCTTGACCGGCGCGGGGGTCACGGCCCTGGAGGTGTCCCTGACCACGCCCGGCGCGGTGGAGGTGATCGCGCGGGCGCGGGCCGAGAGCCCGCCGTCCGTGCTGATCGGCGCGGGCACGGTGCTCACCGCCGCGCAGGCGGAGGAGGTGGCCGCGGCGGGCGCCGCCTTCGCCGTCACCCCGGCGCTGACCGCGGGCGCCCTGCGCGCGGTCGAGTCGGGCCTGCCCCTGCTCTGCGGGGCGCTGACGCCGACCGAGGTGGTGGCGGCCCTGGAGTTCGGCGCGACGGGCGTCAAGGTGTTCCCTGCCGGGGTGCACGGCCCCCGCTACTTCCGCGAACTGCTGGCCCCCCTGCCGCACGCCCCCCTCGTCGCGGTCGGCGGCGTGGACGCGGTGGCCGCCCCCGAGTACCTGGCGGCGGGCGCCCGCGCGGTCGGCGTCGGCTCCCCGCTGCTCGGGGACGCGGGCCGCGGCGGCGACCAGGCCGCCCTGGCCGCCCGCGCCACCGCCCTGCTCGCCGCGGTCGGCGCGGACCGGGCGCCCACCTCTGCGGCAGCGGGTGCCGGTACGGGTACGGCACCCGGTGCCGCCGACGGTCCGCGCGGCGGGGCGGAGGCCGGGCGATGACCGACGTCCTCACCCTCGGCGAAGCCATGGCCTCGATCCGCACCCCGCAGCCCGTCCGGCTCGGCGGCCGGGCCTGGCTGTCGGTCGCGGGCTCCGAGAGCAACGTCGCGATCGGCCTGGCCCGCCTCGGCCACACCGCCTGCTGGCTCGGCGTGGTCGGCGCCGACGAGCCCGGGTCCCTGATCCGCCGCACCCTGCGCGCGGAGGGCGTCGACACCCGCTACGTCCGCACGACGGACCGGGCGTTCACCGGCTTCGTCGTCTTCGACCGGCCCGCGCACGACGTCACCCGCGTCAGCTACCACCGCTCCGGCTCCGCCGGTTCGACCCTGACCGCCGAGGAGTGCCTTGCCGCGCGCGCCGCCACCGCGCCCCGCGTCCTGCACGTCACCGGCATCACCCCCGCCCTGTCCGCCGGTGCCCGCGAGGCGGTCCGGGCGGTGACACGCGCGGCCCACGCGGCGGGCACCCACGTCTGTCTCGACGTCAACTACCGGGGCCTGCTCTGGTCCCGGGCCGAGGCGGCGCGCACGCTGCGCGAGCTGCTGCCGTGGGTGCACACCGTGTTCGCCTCCGAGGACGAGCTGGACCTGCTCAGCGCGGCGCCGCTCCCGGTCGCCGACCTGCTGGCGCGCGGCACGGCGGAGGTGGTGGTCACCGCGGGCGCGGCCGGTTCCCACGCCCACTCCCCCGGCGGCACCCTCCACCAGCCCGCGGTCCCGGTGACCGTGGTGGACAGCGTCGGCGCCGGGGACGCCTTCGTCGCGGGCTACCTGTCCGGCATCCTCGACGGCCTCTCCCCGGCCGACCGCCTGCTGCGCGCGGCGACCGCGGGCGCGGCCTGCGTCGGCACCAACGGCGACTGGGAGGGCCTGCCCTCCCGCGAGGGCCTGGACCTGGCCACCCACGGCGACGGCACCGCCCTGCGCTGACCGTCCGCAACCGGCCCCCGCCGGCACAACCCCACCCCGCCGCGCGTCCCGCCGTACGCCGCGCGATCCACGGGCGCGCGATCAACGTCGCGCACCGTACGCCGTGCGCCACGCGCCGTGGGCCGTCCGGCTACCCCGTCGGCCGCGACCGCGGCACCGACACCGTGGCGCGCAGGCCGGTGGGCTCGTGGTGGGCGTACGACAGGGAGCCGCCGCCCGCGGCGAGGAGGGCGCGGGAGATGGACAGGCCGAGGCCCGAGCCCTTGATGTTCTGGTGGCGTCCGCTGCGCCAGAAGCGGTCGCCGACCCGGGTCAGCTCCTCGTCGGTGAGGCCGGGCCCGCGGTCGGCGACGACGACGGTGGTGGTCTCGCCGACGGACGCCACCGTCACGTCGACCCGCTCGCCCTCCGGCGTGAACTTGACCGCGTTGTCGATCACCGCGTCGAGCGCGCTGGAGAGGGTGACCGGGTCGGCCCAGGCCGTGGTGGGCGGGCAGTCGCCCACCAGCCGGACGCCCTTGGCGGCGGCGGTCGGCGCCCAGGCGGCGACCCGCTCGGCGGTCAGCGCGCCGAGGTCGGTGATCCGCAGGTCGGCCTCGGTGTGCTCGGCCAGCGCGAGGTCGAGCAGATCGTCGAGGACCTGGGCGAGCCGCTTGCCCTCGCTCTGCACGGACGCGATCTCCTCGTTGCCCTCGGGCAGCTCGTAGCCGAGCAGCTCGATGCGCAGCAGCAGCGCGGCGAGCGGGTTGCGGAGCTGGTGGGAGGCGTCGGCGACGAAGGCGCGCTGCTGCTCCAGCACGTCCTCGACGTTGTCCGCCATCTCGTTGAAGGAGCGGGCCAGCCGCCGCAGCTCCGGCGGGCCGCTGTCGACGGCGACCCGGGACTTCAGGCGCCCGGTGGCGACGTCGTGGGTGGTGGCGTCCAGCACCCGCACGGGCTTGAGGACCCAGCCGGTCAGCCGCAGCGCGGCGCCGATGGCGAGCAGCATCGCCGCGACCTCCCCCGCCGCGATGAGCAGCCAGCCGTGCAGGACGCGCGAGCGCATCGGCCCGGTCGGCGAGTCGGTGACGACGACCGCGACGACGTCGCCGTCCCGGATCACCGGGGAGGCGACCACCATGCGGTTGCGCTGCCAGGGCCACACCTGCCGCGGGTCGTGGCTGCGGCGGCTGAGAAGGGCCTCGTCGAAGGCGTCGCGCACCTCGCCCGAAGCGGGGAGGTACCAGTCCCTCGGGGCATGAGCCATGGGGGTGTCGTTGCCGTAGAAGACACCGGCGCGGATGCCGTAGACGTCGTGGTAGTTGGTCAGCTCGCGGGCGAGCGTCTGACGGCGTTCGTCGTTGGTGGTGCCGACGGCCGCCGAGCCGCCGGTGGGCGCGGTGACGAACTGGGCGAGCGCCGCGAAGCGGGCCGTGTCGTCGATGCGGTCGACGACGACGTCCTGCTGCTGGGCGCCCGCCACGCTCACCGCGAGGGGCACCCCGAGGGCGAGCAGGACGGCCGCCATCAGGACGATGAGCAGCGGCAGCAGACGGGTGCGCAAGCGTGATCCCCGTCAGGCCGGGGTGACGAGCCGGTAGCCGACCCCGCGCACGGTCTCGATCAGCGCGGGCATGCGGAGCTTGGCGCGCAGCGAGGCGACGTGCACCTCCAGGGTGCGCCCGGTCCCCTCCCAGCTCGTGCGCCACACCTCGCTGATGATCTGCTCCCGCCGGAAGACCACGCCCGGCCGCTGGGCGAGCAGCGCCAGCAGGTCGAACTCCTTGCGGGTCAGCTGGACGACCGCGCCGTCCACGGTGACGCGCCGGGTGGGCAGCTCGATGTGGACGGGCCCGAGCCGCAGCTCGCCGTCGCCCGCCTCGGCGGGGTCGTCGGGGACGGTGCGCCGGCTCACGGCGTGGATACGGGCGAGCAGCTCCCCGGTGTCGTAGGGCTTCACCACGTAGTCGTCGGCGCCCAGGTTGAGGCCGTGGATGCGGGAGCGGACGTCGGAGCGGGCCGTCACCATGATCACGGGGGTGGCGGTGCGTTTGCGGATCTTGCCGCAGACCTCGTATCCGTCCTGGTCGGGCAGGCCGAGGTCGAGCAGGACGACCCCGAAGCCGGGGCCCTCCGGGACGAGCGCCTGGAGCGCCTCCTCGCCGCTGCGCGCGTGGGTGACCTCGAAACCGTGCCGTTTCAGGACCGCGGAGAGCGCGGCGGCGACATGGTTGTCGTCCTCCACGAGCAGCAGTCTCACTCCGGCCTCCTCCGGTTCATCGGGCGTACCCTCGAATGCTGTACACAGTCATACGACCAGGGCCTCACGGTTCCGGCGCGCGGCCGGCGCGTCGCACGCGCGCGTGCACCCTGGCAGTCACGCTGATGGACGAGGACGCCGTCAAGTGGGTTCCGGTTGCGCGGGACTTTAGTTATCCCCCCGATACGCGCCCACGGGGGCCGGGCTACGACACGTGTCCGATTGCTATCGGATCGTGATGCTCAGATTCACCTCAGATGTAATGACGCTGGTCGGGCAGCGTCACTACTGTCCTCCGAAACCGAGGAGGACGGAGCCCGAGAGCGATGACCGAAGTATCGGTGGCCAAGGAAGACAAGGCCGTGCCCGACGAGCTGGTCGTCCTGAAGAGCGTCAACAAGCACTTCGGCGCTTTGCACGTTCTCCAGGACATCGATCTGACGATCGAACGCGGTGAGGTCGTCGTGGTCATCGGACCCTCCGGGTCCGGCAAGTCCACCCTGTGCCGCACCATCAACCGCCTGGAGACGATCGACACGGGGTCGATCACCATCGACGGGAAGGCCCTGCCCCAGGAGGGCAAGGAGCTGGCCCGGCTGCGCGCCGATGTCGGCATGGTCTTCCAGTCGTTCAACCTGTTCGCGCACAAGACCGTGCTGCAGAACGTGATGCTGGGCCAGATCAAGGTCCGCAGGACCGACAAGAAGGACGCCGAGGAGAAGGCCCGTGCCCTCCTCGACCGGGTCGGGGTCGGCACCCAGGCCGACAAGTACCCCGCCCAGCTCTCCGGCGGCCAGCAGCAGCGCGTCGCCATCGCGCGGGCCCTGGCCATGAACCCGAAGGTGATGCTCTTCGACGAGCCCACCTCGGCCCTGGACCCGGAGATGATCAACGAGGTGCTGGAGGTCATGCAGCAGCTCGCCCGGGACGGCATGACCATGATCGTGGTGACCCACGAGATGGGCTTCGCCCGCTCGGCCGCCAACCGCGTGGTGTTCATGGCGGACGGCCGGATCGTCGAGCAGGCCACCCCCGACCAGTTCTTCAGCAACCCGCGCAGCGACCGCGCCAAGGACTTCCTGTCGAAGATCCTGCACCACTGACGCGTCGCCCGTCGCCGACGGCCGTGCCGCACCCCGCGGCCCGGCACGACGGCGCCAGGCGGCCGCCACCCGGTCCGGCCGCGACCGATCGACCACGATCCGGTCCGACCGCCACCGCCCGGCCACCCGCACCTGACGGCCCGCATTCCTTCACCACCAGAAGGCATCACCCAAAGGAAGTCACCATGAAGCTTCGCAAGGTCTCCGCCGCCTCGGCCGCCGTTCTCGCCCTCGCCCTGGCCGCCACCGCCTGCGGTGGTTCCGACGACAAGGACGACGCCGGCAGCGGTTCCGGCGGCGGCGGCAAGATCAAGGTCGGCATCAAGTACGACCAGCCCGGTCTCGGTCTGAAGCAGCCCGACGGTTCCTTCTCGGGCTTCGACGTCGACGTGGCGACGTACGTGGCGAAGGAACTGGGCTACGACAAGGACAAGATCGAGTTCGTCGAGACCAAGAGCGCGGACCGCGAGAACGCCCTCGCCCGCGGCGACGTGAAGTTCATCGTCGCGTCCTACTCGATCAACGACGAGCGCAAGCAGAAGGTCGACTTCGCGGGCCCGTACCTGCTCGCCCACCAGGACCTGCTGGTCAAGGCCGACTCGAAGATCAGCAAGGGTGGGGACCTCAACGGCAAGAACCTGTGTTCCGTCACCGGTTCGACCTCGGCCCAGAACGTCCGCGACAAGATCGCCCCGAAGGCCAACCTGCGGCAGAACGCGGGCTACTCGGAGTGCATCGCCGCCCTCCAGAGCGGTGCCGTCGACGCCGTGACCACGGACGACTCGATCCTCGCGGGCTTCGCCGCGCAGGACAAGTACAAGGGTCAGTTCAAGCTGGTGGGCGAGCAGCTCAGCAACGAGAACTACGGCATCGGCGTCAAGAAGGGCGACAAGGCCACCACGGACAAGATCAACACCGCGCTGGAGAAGATGGTCGACGACGGCGCCTGGGACAAGGCCGTCACCGCCAACTTCGGCCCGGCGAACTACAAGAACGAGCCGGCCCCGAAGATCGGCGTCGTCGTCAAGTAACCCGGCACCCGCTGCCACTGGATCCCCGCGCGCGACGTGGGGTCCCGCGGGCAGGCCGCCCGCCGTCGCGATCACGGCGGGCGGCGTGTCACGCCCTCCACGTACCCCACCCACCCGGAAGCGCGGGAGATCGTGTTCGACTTTCTTGAAGGCTACGACGTCCTCGGGGCGTTCTGGATGACGATCAAACTGACCGTCTTCTCCGCCCTCGGGTCCCTCATCTGGGGCACCCTGCTGGCCGCGATGCGGGTCAGTCCCGTCCCGCTGATGCGCGGGTTCGCCAGCGTCTACGTCAACATCGTCCGCAACATCCCCCTGACCGTCATCATCGTCTTCACCTCGCTCGGCCTCGCCGACATCTTCGGCATGACGATGGGCGCCCCCAACGACTTCGCCCTCCAGGGCTTCCGCCTCGCGGTCCTCGGCCTGGTCGCGTACACCGCGGCCTTCGTGTGCGAGTCGATCCGCTCCGGCATCAACACCGTGCCCCTCGGACAGGCCGAGGCGGCGCGCGCGATCGGACTGAGCTTCAGCCAGACCCTGACGCTGATCGTCCTGCCCCAGGCGTTCCGCGCGGTCATCGGCCCGCTGGCGAACGTCCTGATCGCCCTGACCAAGAACACCACCGTCGCGGCCGCCATCAGCGTGGCCGAGGCCGCCTTCCTGATGAAGGAGATGATCGAGAACGAGGCCCAGACGCTGGCCATCGGCGCGGTCTTCGCCTTCGGCTTCGTGGTGCTGACCCTTCCCACCGGCCTGCTGCTCGGCTGGCTCGGCAAGCGACTGGCGGTGAAGCGATGAGCTCGGTCCTCTACGACACTCCCGGGCCCCGCGCCCAGCGGCGCAACGTCCTCTTCTCGGTCCTCTTCTTCCTGCTGCTGGCCCTGGTGCTGTGGTGGGTCTGGCTGAAGATGGACGACAAGAACCAGCTCGAATGGGCGCTGTGGGACCCGTTCTTCACCGGCGAGGCGTGGAACACGTATCTGCTGCCGGGTCTCGGCAACACCATGAAGGCCGCGGCGCTCGCCATGGTCATCGCCCTCCCGCTGGGCGCCCTGCTGGGCATCCTGCGGCTGTCGGACCACCGCTGGGTGCGCGTCCCGGCGGGCGCGGTGGTGGAGTTCTTCCGCGCCATCCCGGTGCTGCTGCTCATGCTGTTCGCCAACGAGCTGTACGTGCAGGCCTCGGACATCAGCAGCGAGGACCGTCCGCTGTACGCGGTCGTCACCGGCCTGGTCCTCTACAACGCCTCGGTCCTCGCCGAGGTCGTCCGGGCGGGCATCCTCTCGCTGCCGAAGGGGCAGACGGAGGCGGCGCAGGCGATCGGTCTGCGCAAGGGCCAGACGATGACCAGCATCCTGCTGCCGCAGGCGGTCACCGCGATGCTCCCGGCGATCGTCAGCCAGCTCGTGGTCATCGTGAAGGACACCGCGCTCGGCGGTGTGCTGATCGGCTTCCCCGAACTCCTCAACGCCCGCAGCACCCTGGCGGCCAACTACGCCAACGTCGTCCCCAGCTTCATCATGGTGGCGATCATCTTCATCGTGGTGAACTTCGCCCTCACCTCCTTCGCCTCCTGGCTGGAGGACCGGCTGCGGCGCAGCAAGCGCTCCACGGGCACGGTCCTGGGCGGCGAGGACGTCGAGGACAACCCGGCGGCCATCGCGGGCACCCCGGGCACCGGGGCGGGCGGCGGCACGGTCTAGCGACCGGCGGGCGCGTGGTGCGGTGGTCCGGACGGACGGAGGTCCGACCCACCCCCACCCCGCGTG
The DNA here is from genome assembly GCF_044757425.1 of Streptomyces sp. NPDC091281. Classification (NCBI taxonomy): domain Bacteria; kingdom Bacillati; phylum Actinomycetota; class Actinomycetes; order Kitasatosporales; family Streptomycetaceae; genus Streptomyces; species Streptomyces sp. NPDC091281. Next base: position 334,987 of record NZ_JBIVUY010000010.1, read on the forward strand.
AGCTGTACGGAGGCAGTGGCGTGCGCGCCGCTGCCTCCGTCACTTGACGCGAGCACCGGCAATGGGTTGCATACGTTCTGTGATCGTGCACCCTGCTCCTCCCTCTTGTTCACTCACGTCCCCGCGGACGCCGACACGGGCAGGGGGCGCCACTCCGTGGACCCGGTGATCATCGTCGGAGCGGGGCCCGTGGGGCTCACGCTCGCCCTGGCGCTGGCGCGTCAGGAGGTGCCTTCGGTCGTCCTCGACGAAGGCCCCGGCAAGGACGAACCCCGGCTCGCCCGCACCGTCGTGCTGCGCGAGGACACCGCCGCCCTCGTGGAACGCCTCACCGGCACCCCGCTCGACGGGGCCGGCACCCGCTGGACCGGCTGGCGGTCGATGCGACGCAAGCAGGTGACACAGCAGATCGCCTTCGACCCCCCGGTCGCCGCGGCGGAACGGATCACTCCGGGCGCACGGTCCGCTCCGGGCGGCGGCCTGGCCGGTGCCGTCGACGCCGACGGCCAGGCCGTCCCCGACGGCACCGCAGGACCGGCCCCCCTGCACCTCGCCCAGCATGTGCTGACCGGCGTCCTGCGCACCGCCCTGGCGGGCGAACGGCTGGTCCGGATCGCCGTGGACAGCCGGCTGGACACCGTCGAGCAGGAACCTTCCGGCGTCACCGCCCACACCCGCGGCGAGCACGGCACCTGGTGGCGCGGCAGCTACCTCGTCGGCTGCGACGGCCCCCGCTCGACCGTGCGCAAGCTCCTCGACATCCGCTTCCCCGGCCGCACGGCGGTGGAACGGCACGCGGTGGCCGCGCTGCGCGCCGAACTCCCCTGGTCCGACCAGGCGTTGCTGCACCGCTCGCCGCCGTGGCGGACCTCGGGACCGTCCGCCGGGGAGATCACCGCCCGCCCGCTGCCGGAGGGCGTCTGGCGGCTGGACTGGCTGCTGCCGCCCGGCAAGGACCTGGTCACCCCCGAACTGCTGGTGGCCCGCGTCCGCGAGACCCTCGCGGGCTGGAGCGGCGGCACGGCCCCGGCCTACGAACTGCTCGACACCGGCGTCCACGCCGTGCACCACCGGCTGGCCCGCCGCTGGCGCGCGGGGCGGGTCTTCGTCGCCGGGGACGCGGCGCACCTGCTCGGCGCGTTCGGCACCCAGGGCCTCGACGAGGGCCTGCGGGACGCCGACAACCTCGCCTGGAAGCTCGCCCTGGCCTGGCACCACGGCCCGCACGAAGGCCTCCTCGACAGCTACCAGGAGGAGCGGCGCGCGGTCGTCGCCGCCCGCCTGCGCGCCGCCGACCAGACACTCCCCCTGCTGCGCGGCGGCCCCGGCATAAGGGCGTACGTCCCCGGCGCCGCCCGCAACCACGACAGCCTGGTCACCGACGGCCACCTGGGACGCGGTGCGCTGGGGGCGCCCGGCGCCTATCCGGTCTCGTCGCTCGCGCCCCGGCACCTGGAGGCCGAGGTGCCGGTGGACACCGCGCCCGGCGCCCAGGTCACGGACGTCCGGGTGACCGCCGAGGACGGCTCCTTCGTCCGGCTGCGGGACCGGCTCGGCCGGGGCGCGCTGCTGGTGGTGCTGATCGCTCCGGGCACGGGCGTGTGGGAGCGGCGGCACTGGGTGGGCGCCGGGCTGATGCCCCGGCTCGCCGCCGCGGTGAGCGCGCTGCCCTGCCCCGCCGAACTGCTGGTCGCCGAGAGCTATCCGGGCGCCGCCGCCCACAGCGTCCTGCTCGTCCGCCCCGACGGCCACCTCGTCACCGCGCTGAACGGGGTACGCCCCGCCGACCTGTACGCGGCAGCGGAGGCGGCGACGGGGGGCGCGGTGGACGGCACTCCGGAGGACGCGGCGAGCAGCGCCACCGCGGGGGCGGACGCGGGTTCAGCGGCGCGCACGGGTGCGGCTGCGGGCACGGGTGCGGCTGCGGGTGGGGGCCCGTCGACGGGCAGCGCGACCGCGGCGGACGCGGAGGCCCGTGCGGGAGCCGGCCGCGCTGACGGGCGGGGGCGTTAGGCCTCCCGACGGAGGTCGGGCCGGCGGGCGGGGAGCGGGCCGGGCACTGCTCGCCCCGGCTCCCCCGCCTCCCCTCTCCTCCATCTGTCCACATCGTGGCAGCCGATTGACCGGCCCTCACCGGCATGGTGTACTCCGGATCGTGACCGACACCTGTGTGCACCTGTGGCGGAGGGTCCATATGGACCTGGTCCGCTATCCGGGCTGCGTGTGTCGTCCGTCCTGCTGACTTCGCGACCGACTTCTCCTCCGGCGCGCGCCGCCGAAGCGGTTCCCCGCTGCCGCGCGCTCCAGCGAACGCTCTCAGGACGGTACTTGTGTCTGTCTCCCCTTCCCCCTCGGCTCCTACCGCCGTCGCTTCTCCCGCCGCCGCGCCCACCCAGGCGGAGCTGCTCGACTTCGTCCGGCGCACCGCGGCCGACCCCGAGCTGATCGCCTCCCTCCCGCTCGACCCGGAAGGCCGCACGTGGGTGCGCCTGGAGGGCCCCGGCGGCAGTGAGGCGTGGCTGATCGGCTGGCCGCCCGGCAGCGGCACCGGCTGGCACGACCACGCGGACTCGGTCGGCGCTTTCCTCACCGCGCGCGGCGAGCTGAAGGAGTACTCCCTCGCCGCCCGGCTGCCCACCGACGGCTGGAAGACCCTGGAACTCACCGAGGGCGTCGACCGGGAACGCCGTCTGACCCCGGGCAAGGGCCGCGCCTTCGGCCGCCACCACGTCCACGAGGTCCTCAACGAGTCCACGGAGGAGCACGCGATCTCCGTCCACGCCTACTACCCGCCCCTGCCGCAGATCCGCCGCTACAGCCGCAGCGGCCAGGTGCTGCGGCTGGAGCAGGTCGAGCGGCCGGAGGACTGGCAGTGAGCACGGCGGACCGTCCGGCGAACGGGGCGACGACCGGCGCGACGGACGGCGGGACCGAGGTGCCGTCTCCGGGCACGGCACCGGGCATAGACGAACTGCTGGAGCAGGTGCGGGCCCGGTACACGCGGGTGGCGGCGTCGGAGGCGTACGAGGCGGCCCGCGCGGGTGACGCGCTGCTCGTGGACATCCGGTACGCGGCTCTGCGGGACCGGGACGGCGCGATCCCCGGCGCCTTGATCGTGGAGCGCAACGAGCTGGAGTGGCGCCTCGACCCGCGGGGCAGCCACCGCCTCCCTGAGGCGACCGGCCATGACGTGCGGGTCGTGGTGATCTGCAACGAGGGCTACGCGTCCAGCCTGGCGGCGGCCTCCCTGCACCAGCTGGGCCTGCACCGGGCCACCGATCTGATCGGCGGCTTCCAGGCCTGGCGCACGGCGGGCCTGCCGGTGGAGTCCTGACGACGAAACCGACGGAACTGGCGGAACTGGCGGAAACGACAGAACCGGCGGAACCGGGCGGCGGGGTCTGATGTCGGAGTCGGGCGGCAGAGCCTGACGGCGGAGCGACGGAGTCTCGTCAGCGGATTGCTGTCCGGTCGTCCGGTTCCGCCCACCGGCCGGTCGGCCTCCCGCCCGCCTCAGATCGACTCGTCGGCCAGGAAGTCCAGGTCCCCGCCGTCGTCCCCCTCGTCGCCCTCCTCCTCCAGCGCCTGCCGGACCACGCGCAGGGCCATGCCCGGGGAGTAGCCCTTGCGGGCGAGCATTCCGGCGAGGCGGCGCAGCCGCTTGTCGCGGTCGAGGCCCCGGGTGGAGCGCAGCTTGCGGTCGACGAGTTCGCGCGCGGTGGCCTCCTCCTGCTCGGAGTCGAGCTGGGAGACGGCCTCCTCGATGAGGGTGGCGTCCACGCCCTTGGTACGGAGTTCCTGGGCGAGGGCGCGCCGGGCCAGTCCGCGGCCGTGGTGCCGGGACTCCACCCAGGCGTCCGCGAAGGCACTGTCGTCGATGAGCCCGACCTCCTCGAAGCGGGAGAGCACCTCCTCGGCGGCCTCGTCCGGGATCTCGCGCTTGCGCAGGGCGTCGGCGAGCTGCTTGCGGGTGCGCGGGGTCCCGGTGAGCAGGCGCAGGCAGATCGCCCGTGCCCGCTCCACCGGGTCCCCTGAAGACTCCCCCTTCTCGGCCCTCGACGAGGCAGGGGTGCCTTCGTCCTCGGCGGACGGTTCCCCGAAGCCGCGCCGTCGGCGCCCGCCCCGTGAACCCCCCTCGCCGTGCTGTCCCGCCCGGCCGCGCCGACGCCGCCCCGCCCGCTCTCCCCCGGAGGAGCCGTCGTCCCCGGCCGGGCCGTCGCCACCCCCGGTCCCCTGTTCCGGGGGGACGCCGGGGTGGACGTCGTACTCGGCCCAGTCCGTTCGTCGTGTCACGGTCAGCTCTTGGCGGCGGCGGCCTTGGTCTTGGTCGCCTTGGCCGCGGGGGCGGGAACCGTCTTGGCGTCGTCGGCCGGGGTGCCCTCGGTGACGGCGGCGCCCGGCTCGGCGGCGGGCTCCTCGACGGGACGGACGCCGACGCCCAGCTTCTCCTTGATCTTCCGCTCGATCTCGTTGGCGAGGTCGGGGTTGTCCTTGAGGAAGTTGCGGGCGTTCTCCTTGCCCTGGCCGAGCTGGTCGCCCTCGTACGTGTACCAGGCGCCGGCCTTGCGGACGAAGCCGTGCTCCACACCCATGTCGATCAGGCCGCCCTCGCGGCTGATGCCGTGGCCGTAGAGGATGTCGAACTCGGCCTGCTTGAAGGGCGGGGCGACCTTGTTCTTGACGACCTTGCAGCGGGTGCGGTTGCCGACCGCGTCGGTGCCGTCCTTGAGGGTCTCGATGCGGCGGATGTCGATGCGCACCGAGGCGTAGAACTTGAGGGCGCGGCCACCGGTCGTGGTCTCCGGCGAGCCGAACATCACGCCGATCTTCTCGCGGAGCTGGTTGATGAAGATCGCGGTGGTCTTCGACTGGTTGAGCGCGCTGGTGATCTTCCGCAGGGCCTGGCTCATCAGACGGGCCTGGAGACCGACGTGGCTGTCGCCCATCTCGCCCTCGATCTCCGCGCGCGGGACGAGCGCGGCGACGGAGTCGATGACGATGAGGTCGAGGGCGCCGGAGCGGACCAGCATGTCCACGATCTCCAGGGCCTGCTCGCCGTTGTCCGGCTGGGAGAGGATCAGGTTGTCGATGTCGACGCCGAGCTTCTGCGCGTACTCGGGGTCGAGGGCGTGCTCCGCGTCGATGAACGCGACCTGGCCGCCGGCCTTCTGCGCGTTGGCCACGGCGTGCAGGGTGAGCGTGGTCTTTCCGGAGGACTCCGGTCCGTAGATCTCCACGACGCGGCCGCGCGGGAGGCCGCCGACGCCGAGCGCCACGTCGAGGGCGGTCGAGCCGGTCGGGATGACCTCGATGGGCTCCTTGGTCCGCTCGCCCATGCGCATGACCGCGCCCTTGCCGAATTGCCGTTCAATCTGTGCGAGTGCGGCGTCCAGCGCCTTCTCGCGGTCGGTTCCTGCCATGGGTTCCACCCGATTTGCTTGAGTCGATCGCTTCACGTCAAAGACGCTAACGCCTGCCACTGACAATGCGCCTCGACGCTGGTCCGGCCTGTGGACAACTCAGGCGCTTTCCGCCCCGAAACGGGACGAAACAGCCTCCGAACGCCTCGCCCGGAACCCCCATGAGAATGGATGTTCGATTTTCGTGTCAAGCGAGACGCGCCGAAGGCAGGACGGCTCGACCCGCCGTCCAGCCCCTCTCCCTCCGCCGTTCCGGCTCGGCCCGCCCCGAGCCGCCCCGGCTCGGCTCGGCTCGGAGAAGTCCTAGGGCCTGTCTGACAATTCCCGTCGTCGCCCGGAGGGCGGCCGCGCGGCGTCAGGTGCGTGCTCTCGGCGTGCCGGGCGTGGACCCTCGTACTGGACGTACTCGGGTCCGCGCCCGGTGCGGCGAGAGTGCGTGCATGGCGTCGCGCGGCAGACGGGAATGGTCAGACAGGCCCTAGCCGTCCGTCCCGTCCGCCGCCCGCGCCTCCCGCTCCAGGCGGCCGCGGTACTCCTCCCACCAGGCCGGGTCGTGCGAGGCCATGTTGTCCTTGTCCTGGTTCATGCCCACGGCGCCGTCCAGGAGTTCCCGGACGATGTCGGCGTGCCCCGCGTGCCGGTGGGTGTCGGCGATCACCCGGACGACGGCGTGGTGCAAGGTCACCTCGTCCTTGCCGTCCGGCCACCACGGGACGCGGCCGACGGTCTCCAGGGGCAGCGCCTCGACGGTCGCGTCGGCGTGCGCCCAGGCCCGCCGGTAGAGCCCGACGATCGACTCGCGTGACTCGGCGGCGGTCGCCCACATGTCCGCGTTGGCCTCGGCCCCGTCGGCCAGCCAGGGCAGCGCCTCCCCGGACGGCCGCCCGAACGTGTCCCCGAGGTAGCCGAGTTCCACCCCGGCGGTGTGCTTCACGAGCCCGAGGAGGTTGGTCCCGGTCGGTGTCAGGGGCCGCCGTACGTCGTACTCGGACAGCCCGTCGAGCTTCCACAGCAACGCGTCGCGGGCCGACTGGAGGTACGAGCGGAGATCGGTCTTGAAGTCCAGGGCAGTCATACCGTCAGTCTGCCGCCCCCGCGTCAGCTCCGGCCGACGACGACGGCGGCGGCCTGCTCCGGATGCTCCTCCAGCCAGGCGCCGAGCCGCTCACGGACCAGTTCCGCGACGCACTCGTGCACGACGGCGCCGCCCAGTCGGCTCCTTGTGGCGCCCTGGAACTCGGGACGGTCGAGCTTGACCGACACCACGGCGGTCAGACCGGCACCGGTCCAGGTGCCGCCCGGAGCGCGGTCGGTCGCCGCGGGCAGCCGCCGCCCACGGGCGTACGCGCCGACCGCCGCGGCGATTCCCTCGCGGAGACCGGTCAGGTGCGTGCCGCCTTCCGGCGTGGCCCGGCTGTTGGCGAACCCGAGGACGCGCTCCTCGCGGGAGTCGTTCCAGCGGAGGCCCACCTCCACCGTGCCCGCCATGCGGGGAGCCTCGGCCTCGAAGTGGACGACGTCCGGGTGGCGGACGGGCGTTCCCTCGCGTGCGTCGAGGTGGGCGACGTAGTCCCTCAGGCCGCCTGGGAAGTCGAACCGCTCGTGCCACGTCCCGCCTGGTACGGCCCCGTCGTAGCCGTCGGCGTCGCGAGGGCGCTCGTCGGCCAGTGAGAGGGCGAGCGGCCGGTTCAGGAACGCCAGTTCCCGGAAGCGGTCCGCGAGCGCGTCGCGGGAGCAGCGTGCCGTCGGGAAGACGCCGGGGTCGGGCCGGAAGGTGAGGGTGGTCCCGGTTCCCGTGGCCGGCCCCACCGGGGCGGGCGGTGCGAGGGCGACACCGCGCGCGTACTCCTGCGCCCAGTGGACGCCGTCGCGCCGCACCTCGGCGGTGAGGCGGCTCGACAGGGCGTTGACCACGATGAGGCCGATCCCGAGGCGGGTCAGGTCGACCGTGTGCCGGTCGTCGGGCCTCTCCCTGGCGGTCGTGCTGGTCAGGAGCGCTTCGAGGCCGGGCCGACCGGGGTGTCCCGCCGCCTCGAAGGGGACACCGGGACCGTCGTCGCGGACCCGCACGCGGCCGTCCGCCGTGAGGGTGACGTCGACGGTGGTGGCCCGTCCGGCGAGGACCTCGGACACGGACCGGTGAGTCGCCTCGCACACCAGGTGGTACAGGCCGCGCTCCCCGGTCGAGCCCACGTACATCCCCGGCCGCCTCCGTACGGCCTCCACCCCCTCCAGCACCTCGATGCTGCTCGGCCCGTACTCCTCGGCGTGTCCCGCGCTCACAGAGCCCTCGCTCTCCGCGTCATCGATCCCCGCCGCCACCGGCGTCACCGGTGCCGGAGTCCGTTCCGGGTGTTCTCCGCTCGCGTTCCCTCACCCGCGTCCACAGCGCCCGCGCGCGGGCCGCGGGGCCGGGGCCGTCGCCGCGTCTGCGGTGGCCGTGCACGCGCGGGTCGTCCGTCACGTCGTAGCGCTTGACGTACGCGCCGAGGAACGCCTGGAGCGTGGCGACCGCCGGGATGGAGATGAGGGCGCCGACGACGCCCAGGAGGGCGGTTCCGGCGATGACCGAGCCGAAGGCGACGGCGGGGTGGATGTCGACGGTCCTGGAGGTGAGCTTGGGCTGGAGCATGTAGTTCTCGAACTGCTGGTAGACCACGACGAAGACCAGCACCCACAGCGCGTACCAGGGGTCGACGGTGAAGGCGATCAGCATGGGCAGCGCGCCCGCGAGGTAGGTGCCGATGGTCGGGATGAACTGCGACACCACGCCCACCCACACGCCGAGCACGGGCGCGTAGGGGATGCCGAGGACCTGGAGCAGTATGTAGTGCGCCACGCCCGAGATCAGGGCCATCAGGCCGCGCGAGTACAGATAGCCGCCGGTCTTGTCGACGGCGATCTCCCACGCGCGCAGCACCTCCGCCTGCCGGGCGGGTGGCAGGACGGAGCACAGGGCCCGCCGCAGTCTGGGGCCGTCGGCGGCGAAGTAGAACGAGAACAGCGCGATCGTCAGCAGCCGGAAGAGACCGCCGAGGACCTGTGTGGAGACGTCCAGGACACCCGCGGCGCTGTTCTGCGCGTATCGGCGCAGCCAGTCCGAGTGGAGCAGGCCCTCCTGGATGTCGACCCGGCGCAGTTCGGTGTGGAACGTCGTGTTGACCCAGTTGATCACCGAGTCGAGGTAGTCGGGGAAGCCCTCGATCATCTTGATGATCTGTCCGGCGAGCATCGAGCCGAGCAGGGTCACGAAACCGGCGAGGACGACCAGCAGGCCGGCGAAGACGAGGAAGGTGGCCAGGCCGCGGCGCATCCCGCGCGAGGCCATGCGGCTGACGGCGGGTTCGATGGCGAGCGCCAGGAAGAACGCGATCAGGATGTTGAGCAGCAGCCCGATGAGCTGGTGGAAGGCCCACGTGCCCAGGTGGTACGCCGCGAGGAGGGCGAGCGCGAGCACCATCGCGCGCGGCAGCCAGCGCGGCATGCCCGCGCCCGGCGCCGTCCCGGACCCGGCCGACGGCGGGGCGGCCGGGGGCGGTGCGGACGGCGCCGCGCCCGCCGGGGGTGTCGGCGGGGCGGTGTGCGGGGCGGTCGGCCCGGTCTCGTCAGTGGGTGCCACGGCTCAAGTCTCGCCCACCGCACCGACAACCGACGCCACTCGTGCGATCTTCGTACCGGTTCAGCGCTGCTCGGGCGGAACGTTCATCACCGCGCACACCACCCGCCACACGTCCTTGGCCGCCCAGCCGGACGCGAGCGCCTCGTCGACGGTGCGCCCGCCGAGTTCCGTCATCACGTGGTCGCGCGCGAAGGTCTCGGCGTAGCCCGTGCCGAAGTGCTCCGCCATCCGCTGCCAGAAGACCGTCAACCGCATGACACCAGTATCCCGCCCCGGAGAGTGGCCCCCGGCCGGTACCGCCTGGCCGGGGCGGTTTTCGCCCTACGGTCTGACGCATGGCCGAACCCGGAGCATCCCCACTCCCCCCGACGCCCTCGGCGCGCTCCCCGCTCTTCCGCGCCGAGCACTTCGTGTGGCTCACCGCGCGCGTGCTGGAACAGCGCCTGTTCGCGCACCACTTCCTGCACGGCGGCGCCGACCCCGTCGAGACCGCCCTCGACGCCTACCGCAACGACGACGGCGGATACGGTCACGCGCTCGACCCCGACCTGCGCGGTCCCGTCAGCCAGCCGCTGCACGCCGCGCGCGCCCTGCACGTCCTGGACGCGCTGGGCCGCTGCGGCGGGCAGCGCGTGGAACGGATGTGCCGCTACCTCAGCTCGGTGTCGGGCGGCGACGGAGCGGTCGCCGCCGTGCTGCCCAGCCAGCGGGGCTACCCGTCGACTCCGTCGGTCCCCGTGCGGGACGACCCGCCGAGCGACCTCATGGCGACCGGGCCGGTGGTGGGCCTGCTGCACCGCAACGAGGTGTGGCACGCGTGGCTGTTCCGGGCCACCGACTTCTGCTGGCGGGCCGTCGACTCCCTGGACACGTCGTGCCCGCACGAGGTGCGGGCCGCCGCGGCGTTCCTGGAGGCGGTGCCCGACCGTCCGCGCGCGCAGGCGGCCGCGGACCGGCTGGGCCGCCTCGTCCGCGCGCGCGGGCTCGCCGTACTGGACCCGGACGACGGCCCGGTCGACGAACGGGCCGACCGCCGGGACGCGACTCCGGGGGCGGCGGGGCACGACCGCGCCGAGCGGCTGTTCCCGTACGACTACGCGCACACGCCCGCCTCGCTCGCGCGCGGGTGGTTCACCGACGACGAGATGGCCCGTTCCCTGGACCACCTCGCCGCCGCGCAGCAGGAGGACGGCGGCTGGCCGGTGCGCGGACGCGGCTGGGCGCCGGGCACCACCCTGGAGTCGCGGCCGGGGACGACGATCGAGGCCCTGCGCACGCTGAGGGCGCACGGGCGCGCCATCGGCTGAGCGGCGCCCGCACCGGCGGGCGACCGGCCCGCGCCTCCCGCCGACCGGGGACGCACGGGGCCGGTCCCCCGACCGCCCCAGAGCCCGCTCGGCCGGATCTGTCCCCAGCCCCTCCGCTCAGCCCCGCCGACCGCCCCGGTCCTCGACCAGTCCCGTCGGCTGCCTCGGCCCGCTCGGCCGTCTCACCCGCCCAGGGCCCGTACCCCCGCCGTCACCACCACGGCGGCGGCCACGACGAGCAGGAAGGGCGCGCGCAGGACGAGCGCGACGGCGGCCGCGGCGAGCCCGGCGGCCTTCGCGTCGAGCACCAGCGCATGGCCCTCGGAGAAGGTCTGCTGGGCCGTGAGGGCGGCCAGCAGGGCCACGGGCACCAGGGCGGCCAGCCGACGGACCAGCGGGCGTTCCAGGACCTCCGCGGGCACGAGCAGCCCGGTGAGCTTGACGACGTAACAGCCGAGGGCGGTCGCCGCGATCGCGATCCAGACGCTCACCGGTCCCCCTCCCGACCACCGCGTCCGGCGTCCCCGGGCTCCACCGGCCCCTCGGTTCCCTTGCCCGCTCCCGGCGTTCCCGGCTCCCCCGCTTCCCCGGTGGCCGCCGTGCGTCCCGCGCGCGTGGCGGCTCGTCGCCCTTCCGCCCATAGGGCCAGCGGCGCGGCGAGCGCGGCCACCAGGACGGGCACCCCGGCGGGCAGTACGGGCAGGAGGCCGAGCCCCAGGACGACCGCGAGCCCGGCGACCGCCCGTTCGGTGCCCGTGCGCAGCATCGGCGCGAGCAGCGCCAGGAAGACGGCGGGTCCGGCCGCGTCGAGTCCCCAGGCGTCGGTGTCCCCGATGGCCTCGGCGCCCAGGGCGCCCAGCAGGGTGGTGAGGTTCCACAGCACGTACAGGGTGATCCCGGTGACGGCGAAGCCGATGCGCGCGCCGCGCCGGTCGGTCTGGGCCAGGGAGACGGCGGTGGTCTCGTCGATCACCCACTGGGCGGCGAACGGGCGCACCGCGCGCGGGAGGGCCAGCAACTGGGACAGCCGCAGGCCGTAGAAGGCGTTGCGCACCCCCAGGAAGAACGCCCCGGCGGCGGCCGTGAGCGGGTTGCCGCCCGCCGCCAGCGCCCCGACGAGCGCGAACTGGGACGCGCCGGTGAACACCAGGAGGCTGAGGGCGCAGGTCTGCCACACGGTGAGCCCGCTGCCCGCCGAGGTCACCCCGAAGGCGAATCCGGAGAGTCCGACGGCGATGCCGACGCCGAGGGCGTCCCGTACGACGGCGGCGTCCGGTCTCGCGCCGCCGCCGTCCCGTGTGTCCGCGAGTGCTGTCTGTTCTGCCACGCCTCGGACGGTAGGAGAGGCCGCCGCCGCGCGTCTTGTACGTTCTTGCGCGCGCGGGCACCTCGTCCGGGCGCGCGGGGACGCCCTGTTCAGGGGCGGGTGAGCCTCGCGCGCGCGGCCGTCCCGAGGGTCGCTTCCGTGGCACCCGCGGGCAGGTCCCTGCGCTCACGCTGGTAGGCGCCGGGCGGAACGCCCACGATGCGGGCGAAGTGGCGGTTCAGGTGCGGCTGGTCGGTGAAGCCGACCGCGACGGCCGCGTCCGCGGGCGTGGTCCCGGCGTCCAGGAGGCGCCGCGCGTGACGTACGCGCGCGTCGGTCAGCCAGGCGTGCGGCGGCATGCCGTAGGTGTCGCGGAACGCCCGCAGCAGCGCGAACGGGCTGGTGCCGAGGTCCGCGGCGAGCCGCTCCAGGGTGGGCGGCTCGACGAGCCGGTCCTCCAGCACGGCACGCGCGCGTGCCGCGACGCCCGTCCCGGCGGTGGCCACCGGGCGGTCGGGCAGGGCGCCGCCGTTCAGCCGCAGCAGCCGGGTCACGGCGACCCGCAGCAGGGTGTCGGCGGCCAGCGCGTTGCCCTCGTCGGCGGCGCGGAGCACCTGGTGGACCAGTTTGACGGCGTAGGGGTCGTCCAGGACGGGCCGGACGAAGCCGGGGGTGCCGCGCAGGGTGGTCGTCTCGGCGGCGATCCCGGCGACCAGCTCGGGCGACGGGTAGACCGCCCCGTACCGCCAGCCCTCGGGGACACCGGCCCGTCCGGTGTGCGGGGTGTCGGGGTTGACGAGCGCCAGGGTGCCCGCGCCCGCGTACTGGTCGCCGCCGGGGTGCCGGAAGACCTCCACGCCCTCCGCGATGGCGGCGATGACGAAGTGCTCGTGGGTGTGCCGGACGAAGTTCTTCCGCACGTACCGGGCGCGCAGCAGGTCGACACCGGGCAGTTCCGCGTACCGCCAGTGCCGCGCCACCTCTCGGTTTCCAGCCACACCCCATTCTGCGCATCCCCCGACGTACCGGCGCACGCCGGGGCCTCGCCCGCCCTCCGCGACCGGTCGTACGAGGCCGCCCGGCCCGCGTCCGGCCTCGCCGCGACGGGTCGCGGCGGCCGGACCGCATGGCACCGCCGCAGGTCGGAGCGGTTGTCAGTGGCCGGGTGCAGGATGGACGCATGGTCGGCTCTGCGCACCAAGCCCTCGACGGCTTCTCCCCCGCGACCCGCGGCTGGTTCACGGGGGCCTTCTCCGCGCCCACCGCGGCCCAGGCCGGGGCGTGGCGGGCCATCGGCGAGGGCTCGGACGTGCTGGTGGTGGCGCCGACGGGCTCCGGCAAGACGCTGGCCGCCTTCCTGGCCGCCCTGGACCAGCTGGCGTCGGCGCCCCCGCCGGCCGACCCGAAGAAGCGCTGCCGCGTGTTGTACGTGTCTCCGCTCAAGGCCCTCGCCGTCGACGTGGAGCGCAATCTGCGCAGCCCGCTGACCGGCATCCGCCAGGAGTCGGTCCGCCTCGGCCTGCCCGAGCCCGAGGTCAAGGTCGGCATCCGTTCCGGCGACACCCCGCCCGCCGAGCGGCGCGCGCTCGCCACCCGCCCGCCGGACATCCTGATCACCACCCCCGAGTCCCTGTTCCTGATGCTGACGTCCGCCACGCGCGACGCGCTGACCGGCGTCGAGACGGTGATCCTGGACGAGGTGCACGCGGTGGCGGGCACCAAGCGCGGCGCCCACCTGGCGCTCACCCTGGAGCGCCTGGACGAGCTGCTCCCCGCCCCCGCCCGCCGGATCGGCCTGTCGGCCACGGTCCGCCCGGTCGACGAGGTGGCCCGCTATCTCTCCCCGCGCCGCAAGGTGGAGATCGTCCAGCCGGAGTCCGGCAAGGAGTTCGACCTCTCGGTGGTGGTCCCTGTCGAGGACCTCGGCGAACTGGGCGGCTCCCCGGTCGCCGACGGCTCCGACGGCGCCGCGGCGGAGCGCCCGTCGATCTGGCCGCACGTCGAGGAACGCATCACCGACCTCGTCCAGTCCCACCGCTCCACGATCGTCTTCGCCAACTCCCGCCGCCTGGCGGAACGCCTGTGCAACCGGCTCAACGAGATCGCGTACGAGCGCGCCACCGGCGAACCCCTGGACGAGCACCACAGCCCCGCCGAGCTGATGGGCGGCTCGGGCGCGGCCCAGGGCGCGCCGGCCGTCATCGCGCGCGCCCACCACGGCTCGGTCTCCAAGGAGCAGCGCGCCCTCGTCGAGGAGGACCTCAAGGCGGGCCGCCTGCCCGCCGTGGTCGCCACGTCCAGCCTGGAACTGGGCATCGACATGGGCGCCGTCGACCTGGTGATCCAGGTGGAGTCCCCGCCGTCCGTCGCCTCCGGCCTCCAGCGCGTGGGCCGCGCGGGCCACCAGGTGGGCGCGGTCTCCACCGGCGTCGTCTTCCCGAAGTACCGGGGCGACCTGGTGCAGTCGGCCGTCGTCACCGAGCGCATGCGCACCGGCGCCATCGAGTCCCTGCGCGTCCCGGCGAACCCGCTGGACGTCCTGGCGCAGCAGATCGTCGCGATGACATCGATGGACACCTGGCAGCTGGACGACCTGCTGGCCGCCGTCCGCCGGGCGGCGCCCTTCGCGTCCCTGCCCGAGTCGGCGTTCACCGCCGTCCTGGACATGCTCGCGGGCCGCTATCCGTCCGACGCGTTCGCCGAGCTGCGCCCGCGCGTGGTGTGGGACCGCGTCGCCGGGACGATCACCGGCCGACCGGGCGCGCAGCGCCTCGCCGTGACCTCCGGCGGCACGATCCCCGACCGCGGCCTGTTCGGCGTGTTCCTCGCCGGCTCCGACCCGAAGAAGGGCGGCGGCCGGGTCGGCGAGCTGGACGAGGAGATGGTCTACGAGTCGCGCGTGGGCGACGTCTTCACCCTGGGCACCAGCTCCTGGCGCATCGAGGACATCACGCGCGACCGCGTCCTGGTCTCCCCCGCCCCCGGCGTCCCCGGACGCCTGCCGTTCTGGAAGGGCGACCAGCTGGGCCGCCCGCTCGAACTGGGCCGCGCGGTCGGCGCGTTTCTGCGCGAGGTCGGCGCCCTGCCCGCCGAGGACGCCCGGCTGCGCCTGCTCACCGCGGGCCTGGACGCGTGGGCCGCCGACAACGTCCTCGCGTATCTCGCGGAGCAGCGCGAGGCCTGCGGCCATGTGCCCGACGACCGGACGATCGTCGTGGAGCGCTTCCGCGACGAGCTGGGCGACTGGCGTGTCGTCGTGCACTCCCCGTTCGGCGCCCAGGTGCACGCCCCGTGGGCGCTCGCCCTCGGCGCCAAGCTGTCCGAGCGGTACGGCATGGACGCCCAGGTGATGCACGCCGACGACGGCATCGTGCTGCGCCTGCCCGACGCCGACCTGATGGGCCTGGACCTCCTCGACCAGGAGCCGTCGAAGGCGGGCCGGGAGTACGACGCGGAGCAGGCGCCGGTCGGCGCGGCGGACGTCGTCTTCGACAAGGGCGAGGTCGACCAGGTCGTCACCGACCAGGTCGGCGGCTCCGCGCTGTTCGCGTCCCGGTTCCGTGAGTGCGCGGCCCGCGCGCTGCTGCTGCCCCGCCGCAACCCCGGCCGGCGCACCCCGCTGTGGCAGCAGCGCCAGCGCGCCGCCCAGTTGCTGGAGGTGGCGAGCGAGTACGGCTCGTTCCCGATCGTCCTGGAGGCCGTCCGCGAGTGCCTTCAGGACGTCTTCGACGTGCCCGGCCTGGTCGAGCTGATGGGCGACCTGGAGTCGCGCCGGGTCCGTCTGGTCGAGGTCACCACCCCCGAGCCGTCCCCCTTCGCCCGCTCCCTCCTCTTCGGCTACGTCGCCCAGTTCCTCTACGAGGGCGACTCCCCCCTCGCCGAGCGCCGCGCCGCCGCCCTCTCCCTGGACTCGCGGCTGCTCGCGGAGCTGCTCGGCCAGGCGGAACTGCGCGAGCTGCTCGACGCGGACGTCCTGGCCGAGCTGGAGCGCGAACTCCAGTGGCGCGCCGAGGACCGCCGGGTGAAGGACCCGGAGGGCGTCGCGGACGTCCTGCGCGTCCTCGGCCCGCTCACCGACGCCGAACTCGCCGAGCGCGGCGCGGAGCCGGCGTGGCCACGCGAGCTGGCCGCCGCCCGCCGGGTCATCGCGGTACGGATCGCGGGCACCGACCACTGGGCGGCGATCGAGGACGCGGGCCGCCTGCGCGACGCCCTCGGCACCGCGCTCCCGGTCGGCGTCCCGGAAGCCTTCACCGAGCCGGTGAAGGACCCCCTGGGCGACCTCCTGGCCCGCTTCGCGCGCACGCACGGCCCGTTCACCTCGACGGCCGCCGCCGCCCGGTTCGGCCTGGGCGTCGCGGTCACCGAGGGCGCCCTCCAGCGGCTGGCGGGGTCCGGCCGGGTCGTGCAGGGCGAGTTCCATCCGGCCGGTATCGGTCAGGAGTGGTGCGACGCGGCCGTCCTGCGCCGCCTGCGCCGCCGCTCGCTGGCCGCCCTGCGGCACGAACTGGAACCGGTGCCGCCCCCCGCGTTCGCCCAGTTCCTGCCCCAGTGGCAGCACATCGGGCGAGGCCACACCCTGCGCGGGATCGACGGCCTGGTCCGCGCGATCGAACAGCTCCAGGGCGCCTCCGTCCCCGCGTCCGCGCTGGAGCGGCTGGTCCTGCCGTCCCGCGTGACGGGGTACGCGCCCGCGATGCTCGACGAACTCACCGCCGCCGGTGAGGTCGTCTGGGCCGGTGCGGGCGCCCTCCCCGGGAAGGACGGCTGGGTCTCGCTGTACCTGGCGGACGCGGCCCCCCTGCTGCTGCCCCCGCCGCACCCGCTGGAGCTGACGGCCCTGCACCAGGCCGTCCTGGACACCCTCTCGGGGGGCTACGGCCTGTTCTTCCGGCAGATCGCCGACCAGGTCCGCGCCACCACCCACCCCGAGGCGTCCGACCCCCAGCTCGCCGACGCCGTCTGGGACCTCGCCTGGTCCGGCCGCCTCACCAACGACACGGCGGCGCCCCTGCGCGCCCTGCTCGGCTCGGGCCGCACCGCCGGGTCCACCGCCCACCGCGCCCGCCGCACCGTCCCCCGCGGCCGGTACGGCTCCCTGACCGCCGCCGCCCGCACAGCGTCCCGCAACGGCCCGCCGACGGTCGCGGGCCGCTGGTCCCTGCTCCCCGCCACCGAGCCCGACGCCACGGTCCGCGCCCACGCGCTGGCCCGCACCCTGCTCGACCGGTACGGCGTGGTGACCCGCGGCGCGGTCTCCGCCGAAGGCGTCGAAGGCGGCTTCTCCGCGGTGTACCGCGTCCTGTCCGCCTTCGAGGACACCGGCCAGGCCCGCCGCGGATACGTCGTCGAAGGGCTCGGCGCGGCCCAGTTCGCGATGGACGGCGCCGTGGACCGCGTCCGGGCCGTCTCCAACGCCCGCGACCGCGGCGAGGCACCACCGCTCCCCGCCCCGGCCGACCCGGACCCCACCGTTCCGCCCCACATTCCCCAGGACGACGGCGCCCCGGACACCGCCGGAGACACCTGGAACCCCCAGGACACCGACGGCTACAACTTCCCCTCCGCCGAGACCCTCGACGGCGACCTCGCCGCACTGGACGACGCCTTCGCCACACCCCCCGCCCGTCAGGTCCCCGGCGCCCGCGTCTTCCCCGGCGACACCGCCGCCCCGGGCGCGGGCGGCCCCCGCGGCGGCACCCCGTACGGCCCCGGACCGACGGAACCGACAGGCGCGTACGGTCCCGGTGGCTCCCCCAACCGCCGAGGCCGCCGCTCCTCCCCCGCCTCCCGCGCCGTCGTCCTCGCCGCCGCCGACCCGGCCAACGCGTACGGCGCCGCCCTGCCCTGGCCCGAACCGCCGACCGGCGCGGGACACAAACCGGGCCGCAAGGCGGGCTCCCTGGTCGTCCTGGTCGACGGCGAGCTGACGGTGTACATGGAGCGGGGCGGGAAGACCCTCCTGGCCTGGCCCGCCGCCCCGGACCAGGCGGACACCCCGGCCGACGACCCCCGTCTCCCCGACGCCGCGCGGGCCCTCGCGGAAGCGGCACGCGCGGGCGCGCTCGGCACGGTCACCGTCGAACGCATCAACGGCGCCTCCGCCCTGACCTCCCCCCTCGGCACCCTCCTGGAGGGCGCGGGCTTCATCGCGACCCCCCGCGGCCTGAGACTCCGCGCATGACGCACAGGACGCACAGGACGCACGGCACGCACGGCACGCACAGGAGATACCTGCACAGGAGATGGACGACACACGCGAGACAGATGCGCCACCTACGACGCATAGGACCCACGCGACCGACCCATGGCACCCTTTCCCCATGCCCGAAGGTGACTCCGTCTGGCAGGCCGCGGCCCGCCTCCACCGCGCGCTCGCGGGCCGGGAGCTGACCCGCTCCGACCTCCGCGTCCCCCGGCTCGCCACCGTCGACCTCACCGGCCGGACCGTGCTGGACGTCACCGCGCGCGGGAAGCACCTGCTCACCCGCGTCGAGGGCGACCTGACGCTCCACTCGCACCTGCGGATGGACGGCGCCTGGAAGGTCTTCGGGACCGGACAGCGCTGGACCGGCGGCCCCGATCACCAGATCCGCGCGATCCTCGGCGTCGAGGACCGGACGGCGGTCGGCTACCGCCTCCCCGTCCTGGAACTCCTGGGCACCAGCGAAGAGGAGAAGGCGGTCGGCCACCTCGGCCCCGACCTGCTGGGCCCCGACTGGGACCCCGAACGCGCCCTCGCCAACCTGCTCGCCGACCCAGGCCGCGCCCTCGGCGAAGCCCTCCTCGACCAGCGCAATCTGGCGGGCGTGGGCAACGTCTACAAGAGCGAGATCTGCTTCCTGCTCCGCGTCACTCCCTGGCTCCCCGTCGGCGCCCTCCCCGCCGACCTCGCCGCCCGCCTCCCGGTCGTCGCCAAGAAACTCCTGGAGGCCAACCGCGACCGTCCCCAGCGCAACACCACCGGCCACCGCACCCAGGACCTCTTCGTCTACGGCCGCGCCCGCCGCCCCTGCCCCCGCTGCGGTACGACGATCCGCGTGGCCGACCAAGGCGACGGCTCCCGCGAGCGCCCCACCTACTGGTGCCCCACCTGCCAGACGGGCCCCGCCCCGGCTCCGGGATCCCCGGCGGCCCGCCGCATCCGCCCGCACCCCCGCCCCACCGATTGACGGGCCGCCAGGAACGCTCGTACCGCAGCCGTTTGGCCGTTCCTATGGCCGTCTGCACGCCAAGGCGGCCGTGGTCCAGCTGACGCGCACCCTGGCCGCCGAGGTCGGCAGGCACGGCATCCGCGTCAACAGCGTCGCGCCGGGCTGGATACGCACCCCGATGACCGACCACCATCACAGCCCCGCCGCCAAAACCCTCACGGAGGACCACATGGCCCGGCTCACCCCGCCAGGGCTGGCACCGCGGAAGGGCGGGGTGTCCATACCCAGGCAGCGCCCCAGCGCCGCCACCGCGCAGGACCCCCGCGCCTCGCCGCTCCCCCCACTGCTCACTCGGGCCTACCCCCGCCCCTCACGCCACCCTCCGGAGCCTCACCCGGCCCCTCCTCGCCCCGAAGGAGCCCCTGCACCCGCTCCCCCTCCGCCCCCGCGAGCCCCG
This sequence comes from Streptomyces sp. NPDC091281, assembly GCF_044757425.1. NCBI lineage: Bacteria > Bacillati > Actinomycetota > Actinomycetes > Kitasatosporales > Streptomycetaceae > Streptomyces > Streptomyces sp. NPDC091281. The sequence goes on from NZ_JBIVUY010000010.1 coordinate 354,250, forward strand.
CACGCCCTCCGCCCCGCCCGCTCCCCTCACCCCGCTCCCCCTGCCAGGCAGCCCCCCACCGCCCCGAGGCCAGCGCCCCCGCGGCCCGCCCTTTGGCGACACAGTGCACCGGGAGCAGGCTGAGCCCCCACCCTCCGGCGGCGACGCTCGCCTCCAGCGGCCCGGTGTCGGAGGCGGCGACGAGCCGGACGACGGCCCACCACCAGACCACGCCCAGCCCGCACGCCACCCCCCGTCGCACGCTCAGCCTCGCCACACCCACCACCTCACCTCACCCGAAGAGCCCACCCCTGCTCACACCACAGGGCCCCTGCTCACCCCAGGGTGGCCGCGCAAGCCGCACGCCCTGCGCGACCACCCCGCGACCACCCCGCCCCCACCCGGACGCAGGCCCGCTCAAGCCGCCGCGTTCTCCGCCTGGAACATCCAGTGGTGCTTCTCCAGGTCGGCCGTGATCCCGATGAGGAGGTCCTGGCTGACCGGGTCCGCCGTCTCGGTCGTCCCGACCCGCTCCCGCATCCGGGTGATGACCGCGCCGAGCGCCGTCACCAGCGTCCCGACCGCGTCCACGTCCTTGACCCAGCCGCTGGAGACGGCGCTGATCCCGCTGCCCGCGGCGACCGTGGAGGCGCGGCCGTCGGGCGAGACACCCAGGGCCGAGGCGCGCTCCGCCACGGTGTCGGAGTGGGTCCGCGCACTGGCCACGACGTCGTCGAGCTGGAGGTGGATGGAGCGGAAGCGGGGGCCCACCACGTTCCAGTGCACCTGCTTGGCGACGAGCGCCAGGTCGACGAGATCGACGAGGGCGCCCTGGAGGGCGTCGGCGACGGTCTTGAGGTCGGTGTCGGAGAGCGGGCTCTTGACTGCGGGCATGGGAACCTCCGGATGATCGAGTCCTGCGGTGCCCCTCCACGATGACCGCCCCGACTACACCCGGCAAACGCACACCAACCACCCGTAACCGACGTCAGGCCTCCGGTCGCCCGCATCCCCCGGTCCACGGGCACGCAAAAACCCCGACCGCTCCGCTCCGGACTCCCGGAGCGGCCCCGGCCGGGGCCCCGACCGCGCCGTACATCTCGCTGTACGGGCAGTCGCCTGTCACATGTCACACCGTGCCGGGCACGGCGTGGATACCGCGCGCCGTCAGGCACACCTCACGCGGCGACCACGTCCACCGCCTCAGCGGGCGCCTTGATGGTCACCCGCTCCGGTGGCACACCGGTCACCGATACGGAACCCAGCATCGGACGGACCGACGCGGGGACGGGCTGGCTGGGGGTGGCCGCAGCCGACTGGGCCAGCTCGGCGAGGGCGAGTTCGTCGCTCACTTCCCGCATGAGCTCGGACATCCGTACGTCCAGCGCGTCGCAGATCGCGGAGAGCAGTTCGGAGGACGCCTCCTTCTGCCCCCGCTCCACCTCGGAGAGATAGCCGAGTGAGACTCGGGCGGACGAGGAGACTTCGCGCAGAGTACGGCCCTGGCGCTGGCGCTGCCGACGCAGCACGTCACCCAGCAGGCGACGGAGCAGAATCATCGGTGGCTCCCTCCTCGGACCGCGTAGCCGCATCCTTCACGCCCCACCGTACCGCCTCGCGCTGCGGCCGTGCGGGGAGCGATGTCGTGTTCACTCAGGGCTGCAAACATCAAAACCCCCCGTTCTGTTCCGTATCCTGTGCCCGCTCGTTCCCGGCCTGTTGGTCCGAGAGGTCCAGCGCCAGCTCCCGCAGAAGCGCGGCGAGTACGCTCCGTACACTCTCTTTACGAATTTCCGTACGGCTGCCGTTCAACCGCAGGGCCTCCACTTTTCCGCCAGAGGCAGAACCGGAACCGGTTCCGGGGGGTCCGTGGACCGCGACGAAGACGGTGCCGACGGGTTGGCCGTCCTGCGGATCGGGTCCGGCGACCCCGGTGGTGGCGATGCCCCAGTCGGCGCCCAGCGCACGGCGTACCCCGGCCGCCATCTCGGCCGCGACCTGCCCGTCCACCGCCCCGCGCACGGCCAGCAGGTCGGCGTCCACGCCCAGCAGCTCGTGCTTGAGCGGGGTGGCGTAGGCCGTGACGGAGCCGCGGAAGGCGCGGGAGGCGCCGGGGACCGAGGTGATCTCCGCGGCCACCAGGCCGCCGGTGAGCGACTCGGCGACGGCGAGCGTCTCTCCCCTCACCGTCAGTAGTCGCACCACCTCGGTGGCCGGGTCGCTCACGCCCGCGTCTCCTCCGTGGCCGCCCCGCGGTCGGCGATGCCCTGTCGGCGCAGGACGATCGCCTGGCGGACGTAGTCGAGGCCGGTCACCACGGTCAGGACGACCGCGGCGGCCATCACCCACCACCGCAGGGTGGCGAGCCAGCCGGTCAGTGCGAGGACGTACATCCCGACGGCGATGCCCTGGGTGAGCGTCTTGAGCTTGCCGCCCCGGCTGGCCGGGATGACGCCGTACCGGATGACCACGAAACGAAGGAGGGTGATCCCGAGTTCCCGGCCGAGGATCACGCACGTCACCCACCACGGCAGATCGCCGAGCGAGGAGAGGCAGATCAGCGCGGCGCCCATGATCGCCTTGTCGGCGATGGGGTCGGCGATCTTCCCGAAGTCGGTGACGAGGTCGTAGGTGCGCGCGAGATGGCCGTCGAAGAGGTCGGTGATCATGGCGATGGCGAACGCGGCCCAGGCCAGGGAGCGCCAGGCCGGGTCGTAGCCGCCGTCGGCAAGCATCAGGGCGACGAAGCCGGGGACGAGGATGAGGCGGAGCATCGTCAGCAGATTGGCGATGTTCCAGACGCTCGCCTGGTTGACGGCGGCCGCGGCGATCTTCCCGCCGCGCGGCCGGGCCGCGTCGTCAGAACCGTCGACGTCGTCGTGCCCGGTTCCGGCCGTGCTGACGTCGTCAGGGGCGACGGCGCCGTCGGCGGGCATGGCCGCCGCGCCCAGCGCGTCCGCCGCGGCGGCGACTCCGCCGCCCGTGCGCGGTGCGCCGTCGGCGTGGGAGAGACCCGCCGGGTCGGCGGCCGGGCCGCCCTGCGCGGGGGCGGAGCCGTTCGCGGCCGACGCCGGGACACCCGTCATCTGTCCGCCTCCTCACTACACCCGATCGAGCCCGGAAGGGGCTCGGCCACCAGGTCGACACCTTCGGTCCCGACCACCTTCGCCTCGACCATAAGGCCGGGGCGCAGACCTTCGCCGGATGTGAGGAGCACCTGGCCGTCCGTCTCGGGCGCCTGGTGGGCGCCGCGGCCGTGCACGCCTTCGTCGTCGACCGTCTCCACGAGGACGCGCACGGTCTCGCCGAGGCGCTCCTCGGCGCGCTGCGAGACAAGTTCCTCGGCGAGCCGGGAGACACGGGCGAGGCGGGCGGCGACGACGTCCTCGTCGAGCTTGTTCTCGTACGTGGCGGCCTCGGTGCCCTCCTCGTCGGAGTAGCCGAAGACGCCGATGGCGTCGAGCCGGGCGTGGTCGAGGAACCGCTCCAGCTCGGCGAGGTCGGCGTCGGTCTCGCCGGGGAAGCCGACGATGAAGTTGGACCGGACGCCCGCCTCGGGGGCCTTGCTCCGGATGGTGTGCAGGAGTTCCAGGAAGCGGTCGGTGTCGCCGAAGCGGCGCATCGCGCGCAGCACGTCGGGCGCGGAGTGCTGGAAGGAGAGGTCGAAGTAGGGGGCGACCTTGGGCGTGGAGGTCAGCACGTCGATCAGGCCGGGCCGCATCTCGGCGGGCTGGAGGTAGCTGACGCGCACCCGTTCCAGGCCGTCGACCTCGGCCAGCTCGGGCAGCAGCGACTCCAGGAGCCGGATGTCGCCGAGGTCCTTGCCGTAGGAGGTGTTGTTCTCGGAGACCAGCATGATCTCCTTGACGCCCTGCTCGGCCAGCCAGCGCGTCTCGTTGAGGACGTCGCTGGGGCGGCGGGAGATGAAGGAGCCGCGGAAGGACGGGATGGCGCAGAAGGTGCAGCGCCGGTCGCAGCCGGAGGCGAGCTTGACGGAGGCCACCGGGTTGCCGTCGAGGCGGCGGCGCAGGGGCGCGCGGGGGCCGGAGGCGGGGGCGAGCCCGTCGGGGAGGTCCGCCGGGGCGTGGCCGGGGAGGGCGACGAGGGAGGCCGACTCCTGTCGTTCCGCCGGGCTGATCGGCAGGAGCTTGCGCCGGTCGCGCGGGGTGTGGGAGGCGTGGATGCCGCCGTTGAGAATGGTCTGGAGGCGGTCGGAGATGTCGGCGTAGTCGTCGAATCCGAGGACGCCGTCGGCCTCCGGGAGGGCTTCGGCGAGGTCCTTGCCGTACCGCTCGGCCATGCAGCCGACGGCGACCACCGCCTGGGTTCTGCCGTGCCCCTTGAGGTCGTTGGCCTCCAGGAGGGCGTCGACGGAGTCCTTCTTGGCGGCCTCGACGAAGCCACAGGTGTTGACGACGGCGACGTCCGCGTGCTGGGCGTCCTCCACGAGCTGCCAGCCGTCCGCCTCCAAACGGCCTGCGAGCTCCTCCGAGTCCACCTCGTTACGGGCGCAGCCAAGGGTGACCAGTGCGACGGTACGGCGTTCAGGCATGGGCTCAAGACTACTTCGTCCCGCCGACACCCCCGGTCTACGGGGTCGTCGCCCCCGGGCCCGCTCACGCGCGCGGGCCCGCCCCCTCCCGGCCGGGGCCGGGGAGGGGCGGCGCGGGGACACGACGAAGGGGCCGGCGCGCTCGCCGGCCCCTCACCCGTACGTCTCCCCGGCGGCCCGCCGTCGGCCGCCCCCGCCCGGCTCAGCCGGCCTGCGGGTCGCCCTTGGTGTACGTCAGGCGCTCGACGGCGCCGGGCTGGAAGTCGTCCTCGATCTTCTTGCCGTTGACGTGGAGCTGGATGGCCCCGGCGTCGCCGAGGACCAGGTTGACCTTCTCGCTGTCGCGGAAGGTCTTGGACTCGCCCTGCTTGAGGAGGCCGTCGAAGAGGAGGCGTCCGTTGTGGTCCTTGGCGGAGATCCAGCTGCGGCCGTCGCTGGCGGTGACCTGGACGGTGACCTTGTCCTGCGGGGCGGCGGCGATGGCGCTGTCGGACGGCTCGGGGGTCTTCTCGACCGGCTTCTCGCTCTTCGGCGTGGGCGAGGCGGGCGCGCTGCTGGAGGGGGCCGTGCCGTCGGCGACGTCCGAGGCGCCGTCGTCCCCGCCGCCCTTGACGGCGCTGAAACCGACGAAGCCGATGACGGCGACGATCGCGGCGACCATGGCGGCGGTCCAGTTCGGTCCGCGCCGCTCGGGGCGGATGCGTTCCGCCTCGAAGAGGGGCGCGGCCGGGGTCGGCGCGGGGCGACCGCCGTGGGTGGCGTCGAACTGTTCGATCAGCGGCGCGGGGTCGGTGCCGACGGCCTTGGCCAGGGTGCGGAGGTGGCCGCGGGCGTAGACGTCGCCGCCGCAGGGCGTGAAGTCGTCCGCCTCGATGGCGTGCACGATGGCGATCCGGACGCGGGTGGCACCGCTGACGTCGTCGACGGTGAGCCCGGCGGCGATGCGCGCCTGCCGCAGGGCGGTGCCGATGGAGGGGCGGGAGGCTTCCGAGGGGTCGGGGTCGCCGGGCGTGCCGGTGACGTCCGAGACGTCGGAGACCTTGCCGAACGGACGCTCGTTCTCAGGGGAGTTGCTGCCGATGGACACGGGGGCGCCTTTCGAGCGTGTAGCCACCTGTGCTGGAGGTTCAGTCTAGGGGGGGTACGAAAGGGAGGGGCAACCGGGCGGTGGTGTTTGTACGCCAATCGGTATGGCCGGACAGACCGACGGCGGGTCAGACGGAACCCCAGGTCGGGGCGCGCCTGTCCACTCGCTCAACTGGACGTGCGCCGAGGGGAAACGGTTGCTCACCGCTCTCTAACGGGTGAGTCACGGATACCCGCCGCTCCCCGGGTCACGCCTCCTGGGCCGGCGCCCGCCCCGACGGCGCGCGACCCCGGGGACGTCTACCCGTCGGACTCGCCGCGGATCACCGCGAGGACGCCGTCCAGCTCGTCGGGTTTGACGAGGACGTCACGTGCCTTGGAGCCCTCGCTCGGGCCGACGATGTTGCGGGACTCCATGAGGTCCATGAGCCGTCCGGCCTTGGCGAAGCCGACGCGCAGCTTGCGCTGGAGCATGGACGTCGACCCGAACTGGGTGGAGACGACCAGTTCGGCGGCCTGGCAGAGCAGGTCGAGGTCGTCGCCGATCTCCTCGTCGATCTCCTTCTTCTGCTTGGTGCCCACGGTGACGTCGTCCCGGAAGACGGGCGCCATCTGGTCCTTGCAGTGCTGGACGATCTGGGCGACCTCGGCCTCGGTGACGAAGGCGCCCTGCATACGGGTGGGCTTGTTGGCGCCCATCGGCAGGAACAGCCCGTCGCCCTTGCCGATGAGTTTCTCGGCGCCCGGCTGGTCGAGGATGACGCGCGAGTCGGCGAGGGAGGAGGTGGCGAACGCGAGCCGGGAGGGCACGTTGGCCTTGATCAGACCGGTGACGACGTCCACCGACGGCCGCTGGGTGGCGAGGACGAGGTGGATTCCGGCGGCGCGCGCGAGCTGCGTGATCCGCACGATCGCGTCCTCGACGTCCCGCGGGGCGACCATCATCAGGTCGGCCAGCTCGTCGACGATGACCAGCAGATAGGGGTACGGCTGGAGGTCGCGCTCGCTGGCCTCGGGCTTCTTGACGGTGCCTTCGCGGACGGCCTTGTTGAAGTCGTCGATGTGGCGGTAGCCGTAGGCGGCGAGGTCGTCGTAGCGCAGGTCCATCTCGCGCACGACCCACTGAAGGGCCTCCGCGGCCCGCTTGGGGTTGGTGATGATCGGCGTGATGAGGTGCGGGATGCCCTCGTACGCGGTCAGCTCGACGCGCTTGGGGTCGACCAGGATCATCCGGACGTCCTCGGGGGTCGCCCGCATCATGATCGAGGTGATCAGGCAGTTGATGCAGGACGACTTGCCGGAGCCGGTGGCGCCCGCGACCAGCATGTGCGGCATCTTCGCGAGCGAGTGCATGACGTAGCCGCCCTCGACGTCCTTGCCGAAGGCGACCAACATCGGGTCGTCGTCCTCGGCGGACTCGGCGAGCCGCAGCACGTCACCGAGGTTGACCATCTCGCGGTCGGTGTTGGGGATCTCGATGCCGACGGCCGACTTGCCGGGGATCGGGCTGATGATCCGCACGTCCGGGCTGGCGACGGCGTAGGCGATGTTCTTGGTCAGGGCGGTGATCCGCTCGACCTTCACGGCCGGGCCGAGTTCGACCTCGTAGCGGGTGACCGTCGGGCCGCGGGTGAAGCCGGTGACGGCGGCGTCGACCTTGAACTCGGTGAAGACGGTGGTGAGCGAGGCGACCACGGCGTCGTTGGCGGCGCTGCGCGCCTTGCCGGGGCCGCCGCGGGTGAGGAGGTCCAGCGACGGCAGGGCGTAGGTGATGTCGCCGGAGAGCTGGAGCTGCTCGGCGCGCGCGGGCAGGTCGCGGGGTGCCTCGGGGGCCGACTTGGTCAGGTCGGGCACCACGCCGGGCGCGGACTTCTCCTGCCGCGGCTTGTCCTGCGGGAGCTTCTCCGGGCGGGGCCGCCCGGCCGGGGCCGGTACCGGGGTGGGTGTGGTGGGCTCGCGCTCGCCCGTGCCGACGCCCTGGGTGAGGTCGGCGACGACCCGCGAGGGCGGCATGCCGTGCAGGACGGCGCCGTCGAGGTCGGCGGCAGCGGCGGCGGCGATGTCCACGGCGTCCATCCCGCGGTCCGACGCGGGTTGCGGCACGGCGGAGCGGCGGGGGCGGCGGCGCCGGGCGAGGGCGTCCTGCTCGGCGGTGTCGGGGTCGTACTCCGCGGGCGCGCCGGGCCGCCGCCGGGAGCGGGGCGGCAGGGCCTCGCGCCACTGCTCGTCGTAGCGTTCGTCGTCGCCGCCGAACTCGTCGTAGTCGTCGTAGGCGTCGTCCCGGTCGCGCAGCACGCCGAGCCGCACCCCGAGCTGCCGCAGCCGCTGCGGGATGGCGTTGACGGGGGTGGCGGTGACGACGAGCAGCCCGAACACGGTGAGCAGCACCAGCAGCGGTACGGCGAGGACCTCGCCCATGGCGTACGTGAGTGGGGTCGCCGCGGACCAGCCGATGAGGCCGCCGGCGTCCCTTATGGCCTGCATGCCGTCGCTGCGGGCGGGCGCGCCGCACGCGATGTGGACCTGGCCGAGGACGCCGATGACGAGCGCGGACAGGCCGATGACGATGCGGCCGTTGGCCTCGGGCTTCTCCGGGTGGCGGATGAAGCGGACGGCGATGACGGCGAGGAGGATCGGCACGAGGAGGTCGAGGCGGCCGAAGGAGCCGGTGACCAGGATCTCGACGAGGTCGCCGACGGGTCCGCGCAGGTCGGCCCAGGTGCCCGCGGCCACGATGAGGGCGACGCCGAGCAGCAGCAGGGCGACGCCGTCCTTGCGGTGGGCGGGGTCGAGGTTCTTGGCACCGGTCCCTATGCCGCGGAACACCGCGCCGACGGCGTGCGCCAGGCCGAGCCAGACGGCGCGCAGCAGGCGCAGCACCCCGCCGGTGGGGCTGGGCGCCGGTCGGGGGGCGGGCTTCTTGGCGGGGGCCTTGCGGGCGGGCGCCTTCTTGGCCGGGGCTTTCTTGGCGGCCGCCTTCCTCGCCGGAGCCTTCGCGGGAGCAGCGGCCTTCTTGGCGGGCTGCTTCTTGGCTGCGGAGGGACGTGAGGCCATGGGTGTGAGGTTACCGGGGGAGACAGCGGCGGACACGTGTGCCCACTGCTTCACCCGTTCGTGTCGCGCCGTGTGAGGCGCCGAACTGACGGCCGGTCCCGCGCGGCTGACGCACGCTCACACCCGACTCCCGTGGTCCCGGGCGTCGTACGCGCCCGGTCGGGTCAGGTCTCCGGGTGGGAACGGTCAGGTCTGGGTGGGGACCGAGGCGGGGCCGCCGCCCCCGGTGCCGGGCTCCAGCGCGTCCAGCGCCCGCCGCAGGCCGGTCAGTTTGCGCTCCAGGTGGGCGGCGGTGGCCACCGCCGCCGCGTCCGCCGACTCGTCGTCGAGCTGCTTGGACAGGGCCTCGGCCTGCTCCTCGACGGCCGCGAGCCGCGCCGACAGTTCGGCGAGCAGTCCGGGGGACTCCTTGGGACCGCCGACGGCCGCCTTGCCGCCGCCCTCCAGCTGGAGGCGCAGCAGCGCCGCCTGCTCCCGCAGCTGGCAGTTCTTCATGTACAGCTCGACGAAGACGGAGACCTTCGCGCGCAGCACCCACGGGTCGAACGGCTTGGAGATGTAGTCGACCGCGCCCGCCGCGTAGCCGCGGAAGGTGTGGTGCGGCCCGTGGTTGATCGCCGTCAGGAAGATGATCGGGATGTCCCGGGTCCGCTCGCGCCGCTTGATGTGCGCGGCCGTCTCGAAGCCGTCCATTCCCGGCATCTGCACATCCAGCAGGATGACCGCGAAGTCGTCCGTCAGCAGTGCCTTCAGCGCCTCTTCCCCGGACGATGCCCGCACCAGCGTCTGATCGAGCGCCGAGAGGATCGCCTCCAGCGCCAGCAGATTCTCCGGCCGGTCATCGACCAGGAGGATCTTGGCCTTCTGCACCATGGCCCGCCCTCCTCGCCCCGGCAGTGCACCGGGCGCCGCCCCTGGGGACGACTCCATTGCGCCGCCCTTCCTTGTGCCGGTCATGGTAGCCGCACCCCGACCGCCGCCACACCCTGTCACCGTGATGTCACAGTGCACATCCCGGGAACGCTGCGGAGGCCCGTTAGGTTCCCCGCCTCCGGCCCTGCCGCACGGCAGCGGGGACCTTCTGGTCAGGACGCGCGTGAGGCGCGTGCGGTTGCCCGCACTCCCCGCGTCTTCCCCCGTTCCGCGACCTCACCCCCGTCACCCGCGACCGCGGGCGTCCCACCGGCCACGCGCAGCGGGCGTCCCACCGGCCACGTGCCGCGCGCGGCACGTGGCCGGGCCGTCACTCCGTCCGCATCCACTGCTCCATCACGGACAGCAGGTGGTCGGGGTCGACCGGCTTGGTGACGTAGTCGGAGGCGCCCGACTCGATCGCCTTCTCCCGGTCGCCCTTCATCGCCTTCGCGGTCAGCGCGATGATCGGCAGCCCGGAGAACTGCGGCATCCTGCGGATCGCCGAGGTCGTGGCGTAGCCGTCCATCTCCGGCATCATGATGTCCATCAGGACGACCGTCACGTCCTCGTGCTGCTCCAGGACCTCGATGCCCTCGCGGCCGTTCTCCGCGTACAGCACCGACAGCCCGTGCTGCTCCAGGACGCTGGTGAGGGCGAAGACGTTGCGGATGTCGTCGTCGACGATGAGGACCTTCTCGCCGCCGAAGCGGATGCCCCGGTGGCCCTGCCCGGTGCTGTCCTGCCGCACCGGCGCCCACTCGTCGGGCCGCCCCACCTGCGGCTCGCCCCCGGACACCGCGCGCCTGCGCCGCCGGAACAGCGCGGCCGGACCGTTCTGGGTGTCCTGGTAGGAGCGCACCTCGGCCGGTGTCTCGATCTCGGCGCCGACCAGCTCCGACCGCTCGCGGGTGCCGTTCTCCGAGGCCACCAGGTCGCCCGCCTCCAGCGCGGGCACCACCTGCTGGTAGCCCTGCGGCGGCAGCTCGCTGGGGTGCAGCGGCAGGTACAGCGTGAACGTCGACCCGCGGCCCGGCTCGCTCTGCGCGTGGATCTCGCCGCCGAGGAGCTGCGCGATCTCCCGCGAGATCGACAGCCCGAGGCCCGTACCGCCGTACTTGCGGCTCGTGGTGCCGTCGGCCTGCTTGAACGCCTCGAAGATGACCCGCATCTTGCTCGCGGCGATCCCGATGCCGGTGTCGGTCACCGAGAACGCGATCAGCGGCGCGTCCGCCTCCCGCAGCGACCCGGCCTCCAGCAACTGCTCCCGGATCGCGACGGGGACGTCGGCGTCGGCGGGCCGGATCACCAGCTCCACCGAACCGGAGTCGGTGAACTTCACCGCGTTCGACAGCAGGTTGCGCAGCACCTGGAGCAGCCGCTGCTCGTCGGTGTGCAGGGTGGCGGGCAGCTCCGGCGAGACCCGCACCGACAGGTCGAGGCCCTTCTCCGCGGTGAGCGGCCGGAACGTGGCCTCCACGTAGTCCACGAGCTGGACGAGCGCGATCCGCGTCGGCGAGACGTCCATCTTGCCCGCCTCGACCTTCGACAGGTCGAGGATGTCGTTGATGAGCTGGAGCAGGTCCGAGCCCGCGCCGTGGATCGTCTCGGCGAACTCCACCTGCTTCGGGGTGAGGTTGGAGTCGGCGTTGTCGGCGAGGAGTTTGGCCAGGATCAGCAGCGAGTTCAGCGGAGTGCGCAGCTCGTGCGACATGTTGGCGAGGAACTCGCTCTTGTACCGCATGGACACCGCGAGTTGCTCGGCCCGCTCCTCCAGGACCTGGCGCGCCTCCTCGATCTCGGTGTTCTTCACCTCGATGTCCCGGTTCTGCCGGGCCAGCAGCTCGGCCTTCTCCTCCAGTTCGGCGTTGGACGCCTGGAGGGCCTTCTGCCGCTGCTCCAACTCCGCCGACCGCTCCCGCAGTTGCTCGGTCAGCTCCTGCGACTGCTTCAGCAGCTGCTCGGTCTTGGTGTTGACGGAGATGGTGTTGACGCTGGTCGCGATCATCTCGGCGAGCTGGTTGAGGAAGTCCTTCTGGATCTGCGTGAACGACGTGAACGACGCCAGCTCGATCACACCGAGCACCTGCCCCTCGAACAGCACCGGCAGCACGATCACCTGCGCGGGCGGCGCCTCCCCGAGCCCCGAGGAGATCTTGAGGTAGCCGCTGGGCGCGTTGGTGACCAAGATGGTCCGCTTCTCCTCGGCGGCCGTCCCGACCAGCGCCTCCCCCGGCCGGAACGAGGACGGCATCGACCCCATCGAGTAGCCGTACGAGCCGTGCATGCGCAGCTCGTACGGGTCGTCGGAGCCGTCGGCGGGCGGCATCGCCAGGAAGAACGCGCCGTGCTGCGCGGCCACCAGCGGCGGCAGCTCGCTCATGATCAGCGAGGCCACGTCCTGGAGGTCCCGGCGGCCCTGCATGAGCGCCGACACGCGCGCGAGGTTGCCCTTGAGCCAGTCCTGCTCCTTGTTGGCGATCGTGGTGTCGCGCAGGTTGGCGATCATCTTGTTGATGTAGTCCTGGAGTTCCTGGATCTCCCCGGACGCGTCCACGTCGATCTTCAGGTTCAGGTCGCCGCGGGTCACCGCGGTCGCCACGCGCGCGATGGCCCGTACCTGCCGGGTGAGGTTCCCGGCCATCTCGTTCACCGACTCGGTGAGGTCGCGCCAGGTGCCGTCGACGTCCCGCACGCGCGCCTGGCCGCCCAGGGCGCCCTCGGTACCCACCTCGCGGGCCACGCGCGTGACCTCCTCGGCGAACGAGGACAGCTGGTCGACCATCGTGTTGATGGTCGTCTTCAGCTCCAGGATCTCCCCGCGCGCGTCGATGTCGATCTTCTTGGTCAGGTCGCCCTTGGCGATGGCCGTGGTGACCATGGCGATGTTGCGGACCTGGCCGGTCAGGTTGGACGCCATCTGGTTCACCGACTCGGTGAGGTCCTTCCAGGTCCCCGCCACGCCCGGTACGTGCGCCTGCCCGCCGAGAATGCCGTCCGTACCCACCTCGCGGGCCACCTTGGTGACCTGCTCGGCGAACGAACTCAGCGTCTTCACCATCGTGTTGAACGTGTCGGCGAGCTGGGCGACCTCGCCGCGCGCCTCGATCGTCACCGTCCGCGTCAGATCGCCGTTGGCGACCGCGGCGGCCACCTGGGAGATGTTCCGCACCTGGACGGTCAGGTTCTTCGCCATCAGGTTGACGTTGTCGCTGAGGTCCTTCCAGATGCCGACGACGCCGGGCACGTGGGCCTGCCCGCCGAGGATGCCCTCGGTGCCCACCTCGCGCGCCACCCGCGTCACCTGCTCCGCGAACGACGACAGCTGGTCGACCATCGTGTTGACGGTCGTGACCAGTTCCAGGATCTCGCCCTTGGCGTCGACCGTGATCTTCTTCGACAGATCGCCCTTGGCGACGGCGGTCGTCACCTCGGCGATGCTGCGCACCTGGATCGTCAGGTTGTTCGCCATGAAGTTCACCGACTGGGTGAGGTCCTTCCAGGTGCCGGAGACACCCTGCACCTCCGCCTGACCGCCCAGGATGCCCTCGGTGCCGACCTCGCGCGCGACGCGCGTGACCTCCTCGGCGAACGAGGACAGCTGGTCGACCATGGTGTTGAGGGTGTTCTTCAGCTCCAGGATCTCGCCGCGCGCGTCCACGGTGATCTTCTGCGACAGGTCACCGCGGGCCACCGCCGTGGCCACCTGCGCGATGTTGCGCACCTGGCCCGTCAGGTTGGACGCCATGCCGTTCACCGAGTCGGTCAGGTCCCGCCACACGCCCGCGACGCCCGGCACCTGCGCCTGTCCGCCGAGGCGGCCCTCGGTACCCACCTCGCGCGCGACGCGGGTCACCTGGTCGGCGAAGGCGGAGAGCTGGTCGACCATCGTGTTGATGGTGTTCTTGAGTTCGAGGATCTCGCCGCGCGCGTCCACGTCGATCTTCTGCGACAGGTCGCCGCGCGCCACGGCCGTCGTCACCTGGGCGATCTGCCGCACCTGGGAGGTGAGGTTCCCGGCCATGAAGTTGACGGAGTCCGTCAGCTCCTTCCAGGTCCCGGACACCCCGTCGACCCGCGCCTGACCGCCGAGCCGTCCCTCGGTGCCCACGTCCCGCGCCATCCGCGTCACCTGGTCGGCGAACGACGACAGCTGGTCCACCATCGTGTTCACGGTGTTCTTCAGCTGGGCCATCTCACCGGACACGTCCACGGTGACCTTCTGCGACAGGTCGCCGTTGGCCACGGCCGTCGTCACCTGCGCGATGTTGCGCACCTGACCGGTGAGGTTGCGGAACGCCGTGTTGACCGAGTCCGTCAGGTCCTTCCACGTGCCCGCCGCGCCCGACACCTGCGCCTGACCGCCCAGCTCGCCCTCGACACCGATCTCCCGCGCGACGCGCGTCACCTCGGCACCGAACGCGGACAGCTGGTCGACCATCCCGTTGACGGTGTTCTTCAGTTCCAGCATCTCGCCGGCCACGTCCACGGTGACCTTCTGCGACAGATCACCGCTGGCCACCGCCGTCGTGACCGCGGCGATGTCCCGCACCTGCGTCGTCAGGTTCCGGAAGACCGTGTTCACCGAGTCGGTGAGGTCCTTCCAGGTGCCCGCCGCGCCCGGCACGTTCGCCTGCCCGCCGAGCTGCCCGGCGGCACCGACCTCGTTCGCGACGCGCGTGACCTCGTCCGCGAAGATCCGCAGCGTCTCGGTCATCTGGTTGATCGTTTCGGCGAGCTGGGCGACCTCACCGCGCGCCGGGACGGTCACCTTCCGCGACAGGTCACCGTTGGCGACCGCCGCCATCACCTCGGACACCCCGCGCACCTGGGCGGTGAGGTTGCCCGCCATGGTGTTGACGGAGTCGGTCAGTTCCTTCCACACCCCGTCGACTCCGGACACGCGGGCCTGGCCGCCCAGGATGCCGTCGGTGCCGACCTCGCGCGCGACGCGCGTCACCTCGGAGGAGAACGCCGACAGCTGGTCCACCATCGTGTTGACGGTGTTCTTCAGCTCCAGCATCTCGCCCTCGACATGCACGGTGACCTTGCGCGACAGGTCGCCCTTGGCGACCGCCGTCGTCACCAGCGCGATGTCGCGCACCTGCGCGGTCAGCCGCTCCGCCATCGTGTTGACGGACTCCGTCAGGTCCTTCCAGGAGCCCGACATCCCGCGCACCTGCGCCTGCCCTCCGAGCTTGCCCTCGGTGCCCACCTCGCTGGCCACCCGGGTCACCTCGTCGGTGAACGTCGACAACTGGTCGACCAGGTTGTTCACCGTCCGCCCGACCTTCATGAACTCCCCGCGCAGCGGCTGCCCGGCCCCCTCCGCCGTCAGCGTCCGCAGCTCCATCCGCGGCGACAGATCACCCTCGGCCACCGCCGACAGCACCCGCCCGACCTCGGACACCGGCCGTACGAGATCGTCGACGAGCGCGTTGGAGTGGTCGACGGCGGCCGCCCAGGAGCCCTCTCCGGCGCCCGCCTCCAGCCGTTCCGTGAGCTTTCCCTCACGCCCGACCATGCGCCGTACCCGCGCCAGCTCACCCGTGAGGTGGAGGTTGCGGTCCGCGACCTCGTTGAAGACGGCCGCGATCTCCGACATCACCCCGTCGCCGGACACCGTGAGCCGTTTGCGGAAGTTCCCGTCCCGCATGGAGACCAGCGCCCCCAGCAGCCGGTTCAGAGCCGCCGTGTCCACCTCCGTGGTCCGGCCCCGCGGAGGGCGCTGCCGACTCGGGGACGGTCCGCCCTTCGCGCGCGTGTTCGTTCCCCGCGTCGCCGCGCCAGACTCCACTTGGTCCCTCCCACAGGGATCGACGGTCGTACTGCCCGCTGCTGCACCGGACGGGCCCGAGGGGCTGCTGCCCGCCGCGGCCGTACGGCATTCGGTCTGCCCGGACCTCTACCTCAAGCCTGCCCAGTGTTTCACCCTCCCCGAACCAGGCCATAACAGTTCGGCAGCTTCGCACACCGTGCGCACACCCCCGCGCCGGAAACACTCGTGACCGGCATCCGCACGGACGGCGAAGGTAAGTAACCTTGCATGCGGCTGTCCAGCCGCACCGGTCCGTCCGGTCTGGGCGGTGGCACGAGTACGAGCGGGCATCGGAGGGGCGGCCGCACACATGACCACGGGACTGATCCCCGGGGGACAGCCCCCGGACCCCCGGCCGACGGGCGCCCTCCCGCACCAGCGGGGCGAGCAGGACGGCCGGGAAGCAGCCCCCCAAGCCCCCCACGACCACGACCGGCCGAGGAGTCCAGTGATCACCGCGCGCGCGGCCGCCAGTTTCGAGCCCGTAGGACGATCGGTCGCGACGGCCCGCGCCTTCGTCCGGGACACCCTCCAGGGCTGGGGCTTCGCCGACATCGTCGACGACGCCGTGGTCCTCACCAGCGAGCTGGTCACCAACGCCGTCGTCCACGCGGGCACCCACGCCGACGTCCTGTGCCTGCGCGACGACGACGGTGTACGCATCGAGGTCTCCGACCACTATCCGGAGCGCGAGATCCCGCTCCAGGGCTCCCCAGCGACCATGGGCAGCCCCGACCGGGAGGGCGGTCGCGGCCTCCAGCTCTGCGCGGCGATCGCGGGCCGCTGGGGCGTCGACTACACCCCCACCCACAAGAACGTCTGGTTCCAGCTCGATCTCCCCGACCGCCCGGTCGGCACCCGTACGGCCGGACCGTCGCTCCCCGCGGAACTCCTCCCCCTCGCCGACAGCCGGGTCCGGGTCGCTGTCGTCCAGATCGACCGCGGCGGCGCCATCACGGCGTGGAACGAGGACGCCGAGGAACTTTTCGGTCACACGGCCGACCAGGTCACCGGCAAGCCCCTCACCGACCTCGCCGCCTGGCCGCACACACCGGGCACCAGCACGGGCGTCGTGGAGGCCCTCCAGCTCTCCCGCTGGGAGGGCAGCTACGGCATCCGCTCGGTCACCGGTCGCGTCATCCCCGTCTACGCCTCCCACCTGCGCGTCCGCGACACGGCGGGCGACCCGTCCACGGTCTGTCTCCTGGTCCGCGACCACGAGCGCGCGGTCCTCCAGACGCCGTCCCGCGGCCCGGCCCCCGACCCGACGACCGCCGCCGACGGCCCGAGCACCGACCCGTTCGAGGTGTTCATCGGCTCCCCCGCCCCGGACGACCTGGACGGCCTCCTCCAGCGCACCGTGGAACGCGCGCGCGACATGCTCGACGGCGATTCGGCGTTTCTGCTTCTGGCCACCGACGACGAGACGGAGCTGGAGGTCCGCGCCTCGACCGGCCTGCCCTCGGCCCGCCAGCGCTTCGCCCGCGTCCCCGTCGAGGCGGGCCCCGGCCGCTACGGCTCCGCCCGTATGCCGGCCGTCCACGAGGACCTTCTCTCCGTCCCCGGCGCGGTCCCGCTCCTCAACGGCACCGGCATGCGCTCGGTCGTCACCGTCCCCCTCAAGGTCGAGGGCCGCCTCACCGGCTCTCTGGGCGTCGCGGCCGAGGGACCGGGCCTGTACTCCAACGAGGAGGCGCTGCGCCTCCAGTTCGCCGCCGACCGGATCGCCCTGGCCGTCGAGTCGGCCCGCCTCGGCGAACTCGAACGCCTGCGCCGCGGTTCGCTGAGCTTCCTCGTCGAGGCCTCCGACCTGCTGGCCGGCACCCTCGACCGGGACCAGACGCTGGCCCTGATGGCGCAGATGACGGTGCCCACCCTGGCCACCTGGTGCGCGGTCTACACGATCGCCGACCAGGCCTCCGACCCGTACCTCTCCTACGTCCTGCACGAGGACGAGGAACTCATCGACGGCATCAAGTCCCTGCTCTCCAAGATCGCCCCGCCGGACCCGGTGCCGACGCCCGGCGCCCGGGTCTGGTCGGCGCCGGGCGAGGCCGCGCACGAGGCGGCCCTGCGCAGCTCGATGCGCAGCCTGGGCCTGACCGGGGGCACGCCCCACCAGGTGTCGGCGGGCATCGGCCCCACGCTGGCGACGGCCGCCGCGGTCGGTGGGGAGACGGTGGTCCTGCCGCTGGTGGCCCGTAACCGCGTGATCGGCATGCTGACCCTCGGCAAGCCGACCGACGAGCATTTCCGTCAGGAGATCCTGGAGCTGGCCGAGGACCTGAGCCGCCGGGCGGCCCTGGCCCTCGACAACGCCCGCCTGTACTCGGAGCGCACCGCGATCAGCCAGGCCCTCCAGCGCAGCCTCCTCCCGCCGGAGCTGCCCGAGGTCGACGGCGTCGAGGTGGAGGTCATCTACCGCGCGGCCGGTGAGGGCAACGAGGTCGGCGGCGACTTCTACGACCTGTTCCCGATCAGCGACGGCGCCTACGGTTTCGCCATCGGCGACGTCTGCGGTACGGGCCCGAACGCGGCGGCCGTCACCGGCCTCGCCCGCCACGCGCTGCGCCTCCTCGCCCGGGAGGGACTGAGCGGCCCGGCCGTCCTGGAGCGCCTCAACTCGGCGATCCTCGACGAGGGCGCCCGCAGCCGCTTCCTGACGCTCCTGTACGGCGAGATGCGCCCTCAGGAGGACGGCAGCGCGGAACTGAAGGTGGTCTGCGCGGGGCACCCGCTCCCGTTGCGTCTGCGCCAGGACGGCACGGTGGAACCGGCCGCCGAACCCCAGCCCCTGCTGGGCGTGATGGACGACCTGGAGCTGTACGAGCAGACGGTCACCCTGGACCCGGGCGATGTCCTGCTCTGTGTCACCGACGGCGTCACCGAACGCCGTGAGGGCACGCGCATGCTGGGTGACGACGGTCTCGCGGACGTTCTGACGACGTGCACGGGCCTGACGGCTGGCGCGGTCGCGGCCCGCATCATGCGCGCGGTGGAACGCTTCGCCTCGGACGCCCCGTCGGACGACATGGCGATCCTGGCAATGCGAGTCGCCTGAGCACACGAAAGATCCCCCCGCCCGAAAGGGCGAGGGGATCAATTGTGTGGAGCCCCCAAACGGAATCGAACCGTTGACCTTCTCCTTACCATGGAGACGCTCTGCCGACTGAGCTATGGGGGCCAGTTGCTTTCCGGGGTCTCCCCCGGCGCAACGGAATAGATCATACCCCGAACGGAGCCGTGCTCCCAAACCCTTCGCGCACGCGTTCAGTAGGCGGGCTGGAGCAGTCCGCCTAGGGCGTTGCAGGCGGAGACGATGCGCTGCATGTCACGCTTCGTCAGCGACGCGTCCACGGGCAGCGCGAGGGTTTCGTCGACGGCCAACTCGGTCTGCGGGAGCGATACATAGCGCCGGAACTCGGGCAGCCGGTGCAGCGGGGTCCGCACGGGCACCCGGCAGTCGACGCCTTTCGCGCGGAGGGCTCGTGCGAAGGCGTCCCGGTCGGGCCGCCCGTTCCCCGGCACCCGCACCACGTACTGCTGGTAGGTGTGCCCGTCTCCGCCGTCGGGCGTCCGCACACCGCGCAGCCGCGCGTCGAGATACCCGGCCCGCTGCCTGCGCTGCGCCACTTCGTCGTACGGCGCCTCGGACTCCCCGTGCTCCAGCACCAGGAGCCCGTGGCGCCGCCCGAGGGCGTGCAGCCCCGCTAGGTCGGCGGGCCGCCCGAACCGGTGCACGACGACGACGGCCGCGGTACGTGGCGTCACGGCCGCTTCGACGGCCTCGGGGTCGAGGCAGTACGTCACGGGGTCGACGTCGGCGAAGGCCGGCAGCGCCCCGGCGAGGGTGACCGCCTCGGCCACCTCTACGTTCCCGAAGGCGGGTACGACGACCTCGTCACCGACGCCGACTCCGGCAGCTCTGAGCAGTGCAGCAGTACCCATGACGTGGATGGTGGGCGTGCGACATGAACGTCAAGTGACGGAAAACAAAAAAGGGTTGGTCCCTGAACCGAAGTTCAGGGACCAACCCTTTATCAATGATTGTTCGGCGGCGTCCTACTCTCCCACAGGGTCCCCCCTGCAGTACCATCGGCGCTGTAAGGCTTAGCTTCCGGGTTCGGAATGTAACC
>NZ_JBIVUY010000011.1:0-339247 GCF_044757425.1 Streptomyces sp. NPDC091281
TCACTCGACGTCACCACCTCTCCGTCCAGAACAGCAAAGACACGTGACACCCAAACGAGAACTGTCAGTGACACCGAAGTGAGAAGTCGCAGGGATCCAGCGCGAGCCGTTCCGCGAGCTGATCGCCGCCCTGGAGGCGGCCCTCGACCTCACCGCGCACCGGCCGGGCAGCCTGCCCAGGCTGGCGCCCTACCTGCACGAGCGGACCGCCGGACGCATCGGCAGCCTCTCTCGCCTGATCCGCCAGGCCGCCATCGAAGCCATCTGCGACGGCACCGAGCGCATCACCAAGACCCTGCTGGACACCATCGCACTGGACCACCTCGCCGAAGAGCACTACCGGCCCCGCGCCCCCGGCCGCCGTACCCGCCCCGGCCGGTGACCACCCCCACCCGGCCCCGCCCCGCGACCGCGGCGCGGCCCGGCACGATGTGGCCCAGCCCGCCCGGCGCGCTGCGCGTGAGGCCGCTGCCCCGTGAAACGGCAGCCTCCTACCTCACCCGCCTCGCCGCCGCCTACCACCTCTCCCCCGCCCACCTCCTCGACGGGCTGCACATCACCGCCACCGGCACCCCCGCCGCCCACGACCTGCTCTGGCAACGCCTCACCACCCGCTGAACCACCCCCACCCCCCAGCCCTCGCACAACCGACCAGCACCGCTACCTACAGACGCACCAACCACACTGAGCAAAAACCACCACCCCGCCCAGCACACTGAGCAACACCAAACAACCAGCTCAACCCACACACCCCCAGCACCGGACACTCGATTCCGCATGAGCCTCACCGACTGACCAGAACTACCACCCAGTACAACTGAACAACAGCAAGCCACAATCAAGATCAATAAGCACACCAACAGCTACGCCATACCGGCCCCCCGACCTCCCGCCGGGGCAGTGGTCGCGGGAGGCCGTCGAGGCGCTGGACGCCGACGCCGTACGGGCCGCGATGAGCGAGGAGCCGATCTCGGGCCGGGAGGCGGCGGACCGGATCGCCGCCGCGCTCGGCACGCCGAACAAGATGAGCGAGAAGGCGTCGGTCACCTCCTTCGTGGTCCGCCGGTTCATCACCCGCGGCCTGCTGGCCGACCTGTCCAGCAACCCGAAGGGCACCCTGCACCACCCCGGCCAGGTCGCCGAGTTCTGCGCGCGAGGGGACCTGGCCGGGCTCGCCGCCGCGGACACCCCGCTCGGCCCCGACCAGGCCGCCGACCGTCTGCGGGTGAGGAGGGTGGAGTTCGACTGGATGGTCAAGCTGACGTGGCTCCGGCCTGCGGAGTGGGCCGAGGTGGAATACGGCACCTCTCGGGCCGGAGCGGTCCAGGTCCCGCTCTACCGCACCGCCGACGTCGGCGCCCTCTCCGGCGCGCACCCCGAGGTCGACTGGGAGGAGCTCCGCCAGGTCGAGAAGGGCCGGCGCTCGCCGCTCGCCGCACTGCGCCCGAAGGAGAAGTCGGCGTCGGTGTAAAGGCAGATAAAGTAAAGCCCGGATTGCCGGGGTATTGTCGGCGCCGTCAAGCAGGACGTCGGTTACCGACGGCGGGACACGACAATTAGAACCGCCACGACAAAGACCCCGAAGACCAGGGCGATGCCCCAAGTCGGGAGTTCGGCAGCAAAGGATGGCATGATCACTGAGAGTGTCATCGCGTGGACCCTTTACGCAGGAAGTAGAGGCCGCCAACAGCCAGAACTGCACCGATGGCAATGGGCAGCACCGCCCGCGCCTCCCCGTCGCCTGCATCCTTCACGCCGAAATAGAGCAGAGCGACGCCGCAAAGCAGCGCTATAAACGCTGAGCCAATCATGAGGGAAATACGCATTGATAACTCCTGTCCTCCGGGGGGCGGGATACGCATCCCGCCCCCCGGCTTTTGGATCAGCTGTAAGCGGCGGTCGTCGCTCCGGCGGCTCCTGCGGCCACGACGGAGCATCCGGTGAACCCGGCGCCGAGTGAGACGCCAAGGGTGGCGAAGGTTCCTGCCGCGGCCCCAGCCATGCAGAGCCCCTCCACACCGATGCCCGCCAGAATGCCCATCTTGGTGGCGTTGGCACCTTCTGTATCGCCCGTCAAGGTGTCATAAGCGAGACCCGCCCAGTCCCCGATGCCGGTGACGTCTCCGACACTGAAGAGTCCGGTGGGGTCGATGCGGTTGACGGGGTCGCCTTCGGCATACAGGTAGGGGTTGGTTTCCTGGCCGGAGGGGTCGGGCTGGGTGAAGCGGCCGATGTTGGCGTCGTAGTAGCGGGCGGCGAGGTGGTAGAGGCCGGTGGGGTCCTGGTAGCCGCCGGCGAACCGGTAGGGCTGGGCGACCGGTTCGCTGGAACGCGCGAGCAGGCGCACGCCGCGGGGGCTGTAGGTGTAGGTGTTGACTTTGTTGCCGTCGCCGTCGGCCAGGGCGACGACGCTGCCGAGCGCGTCGGTCAGGTAGTAGTAGGACTTGCCCCCGGCCGTCATGGAGTTGAGGGTGCCCCCGGGTTCCCGGTTGAATCCCATGTCGGTGCCGGCGGTCGTCTTCGCCGACAGGCCCAGCGGCCCGTGGTGGAAGAGGGTGTCGCCGAGCTTGATGCGCTCGCTCTGGTCGGTCGAGGCGTACTGACCCGCGTAGGTCTTGCCGCCCACGGTGATCGACTTCAGCTGGGAGTAGTCCGTGTACGACTCCCCCGTGCGGATGTAGTCGTCGGTGGAGGCGCCGGCGGTCTCGTTGCCGGCCTGGTCGTAGGACCAGGTGCCGGTGGTGGAGGACTTGGCGGTGAGTTGCTGGGCGTCGTTGTAGGTGTAGGTGGTGCCGCGGGGGCAGCCGGGATCGGTGCCCTGGCTGGTGAGGTTGCCTGCCTGGTCGTAGCAGTACTGCCAGGAGTCCGCGATCGTGCCGTTCTTCTCGTCCTTGGCGTAGGAGAAGCGGCCGGCGCTGTTGTAGGTGTAGCTGGTCTTGTAGCCGCCGACCGCGTCGGTCTTGGTGCGGATCTTGCCGCCGTCCTTGGTGCCGTTGGCGTAGGAGTAGGTCAGGTCGACCAGGGTGCCTTGCGGCGAGGTCGTCTTGATCTTCTCGGGACGGCTGGACTTGTCCGGGGTGACGCTCTGCACCGTGCCGCCGGGGTAGGTGGTCTTGGTGCGGGTGTCGTTGTTGTCGTACGCGTACTTCGTGACCTTGCCCGCGGGGTCCTTCAGCTCGGTGAGCTTGTTGACCTCGTTGTAGGTGTAGTCGGTGGTGCCGGCCGGGTCGGTGTAGGTGTCGACGTTGCCCGCGGGGGTGTAGGTGAGCTGGGTCTGCGAGCCGTCCTGCAGGGTGCGGACGGTTTCGCGGGAGAGCGGATCGAAAGCGTAGGAGGTGATCCCGGAGCCGTCGGTGCGCCGGACGAGGTTGCCGTCGCCGTCATAGACGTAGACGACCGTGGTGGTGGGGGTGGAGACCTGTACGACGCGGTCGCGGGCGTCGTAGGTGTAGGTGGTCTTGATGCCGCGGCCGTCGGTGACGGTCTCGGGGCGACCGAGCTGGTCGTAGGTGTAGGTGGTGGTGCCCAGCGGGGCGGGCGGGGTGACCTTCGTCAGGTTGCCCTTGGCGTCGTAGGTGAACGAAGTGGACACCGACTTGCTGTCGGACAGTTTGGTCGTGGCCTTGCAGCGCTGGCCCTCGAAGCCGCCGCAGGTGGGGGTGGCCTTGTTGTGCTCGAAGGTCTGCTTGCCACCTCCGGTGCCGGTGATCGCGACGGAGGTGGTGTTGCCGGCCGCGTCGTAGGTGTAGTCGGTCTTCTCGTCGTCCGCCGTCGTCATCGAACCGGGCAGGTCCGCGCCGGCGATGGTCTGATAGCCGGTCATGGCGGCCGTCGCCCCGGTGGGCAGCTTGGTCGAAGTGGGGTTGTTACGCCCGTCCCAGCCATACGCCGTCACGTTCCCGCCGGTGCCGCCCGTACCGGTGCCCATCGCGTCGGTCGCCGTCTGGATGTTGTGGTTGGCGTCGAACGTCTTGGAGCGGGAGTGGGTCAGGGCGTCGGTGGTCTTGGTGACCCGGCCGTCCTTGTCGTGCTCGTACTTGGTGGCGTGGTTCTCCGGGTCCGTGACCGTCGTAGTGCCTGCCGCCTGGGGGTCGGTATTGGAGTAGGCGTAGGTGTAGGTCGGGCCCGTGTGACCGGAGGCGTTGAACCCGGTGGCCCGCAGCATGGAGCGGACCCGGTTGTGGGCGTCGTAGGTGAAGACCGTCACCCGCCCGTCGGGGGTGGTGATCTTCGCGATGCGGCCGTCGGCGTCGTGGGCGTAAAGCGTGGTCTTGCCGGCGGTGTCGGTGGTGCGCGAGAGGTTGCCGTCGCCGTCGAGTTCGTAGGAGGCGGTGCGGCCGGTGTGGTCCTTGGCCGTCAGGTGGTTCTCGTCGGTGTGGGTGAGGTCGATCCAGCGCCCGGAGCGGGTCTCGGTGAGTTTGAAGCCGCCTTCGCGGTGCTCGACGGTGATCGTGCCCTTGTTCCGGTCGGTGACCTTGGTCAGCACGCCGTTGGCGTCGTAGGTGTCCTGGGTCCCGGACTTGCGGTCGGTCAGCGTGAAGGTGTAGTCGGCGTTCTCTTTCAGGTCCTTCGCATAGCCCTTGGGCGTGGTGAAGGAGCCGTCGGACGCCTTGGTGAAGCGCAGGGTGGCGCCGGTGGAGTCGGTGAGGACGACCTCGTTCTCCGAGCGCCAGAAGGAGCGCTCGTACTCCTGCCACCAGCGCGGCGAGACCAGGCCGCCGGCGCCGTCGAAGGAGTTGTAGGTACGAGCCAGTCGCAGCTTCTGCCCCACACCGGCGACCTCGAAGTCCGTCGCAGCCAGCATCAGATTGCCGGTCGACAGATTGATCCGGCCCACCAGCGAGTCGGTGATGCGGAAGTTGGTGATCTGGTGCCACGGAACCGCACCCTGACCCCCGGGCACAGTGACCGGCTCGCCACTGTCGCTCTGCGCGGCAGATGCCGGAGTCGAACGAGCCGACTTCTCGGCGGCCGAAGGGCGGACGCGGCTCTTCCGAGCTTCTTCCCAGGCCCTCTCCCCGGGCGTGTCGGGGGCTTCCGCCTCGTTGGGCACCGGCCGGTTGGAGCCGACCTTGACCGGCGGCACCCCGAGGCGCGGCCCGTCCGTCTTCCCCCACACCGAAACCGGCCCCGGATCGGCAGCACCCGGATCAACGGTGCCCGGATCGGCCAGGGCCGGTACTACCGACGCGGCCAGCGACAGGGCCGCCACCGCGGCAACCAGGCCGTATCGGGACGACCTGCGGGCACGCCGAAGAGACGTGCCCGAAGCACGTGAACGCATGAATTCCCCCCACGGGAAACAACCACCGCGGCCCCAGCGGTCACGTGGCGTGCACACGCTGCCACGAAACCTCCACGCCGGCGGCCGCGCTGCCCTCGAACGCATGATCCACACGGCGCGGAACCAGCCAGACCGTTTCCCGCTTCCACCACTCCGCAAATCTCCCCGCATGGGGCATCTATGGACAAGGGAGATCGTTGCCGGGTGACAAGGTTTCGCATGACGAAAGAACCACACACGTAGGTTGACCTGATCACGCCGGTGCTATTGACCGGCCCGTCCGGGCGTAGTTCGTCGATACAGTCGGATTCGAGCCTCTGCCAGAGAAGGTGCTGCCAGAGCTCGTCGGTGAGACTTCGCCCTACACCAGGTGCGCACCGGATGGTGCACCGCCTTCTGCGCGGCCTGACCGCTGCTTCTCCCGGCGGCGGGTCTCCTTCCCATCGAGTCGACCTTCTCCACCGTCCGCCTCCGCACGAAGGTCATCCGGGGCGCGGGCTCGCGGGCCGCCGCTCTCGCGGTGCTGTTCAAGCTCGTCGAATCGGCCCAGGCCCGCCGGCGCGCGGTCAACGGCGCCCACCTCGTCCCGCTCGTCCGCGCCGAAGCCCGGTTCGAACGCGGTCAGCTGGTCGAGCGTCCCAAGGCGGTGGCCGCGTGAACCGTCCGGCGCACGGTGCCCTGCACCACGTCGAGATCTGGGTGCCCGACCTCGACCGCGCACTCACCTCGCTCGGCTGGCTGATGGAGACCCTCGGCTACACCGTGTCCCAGAGCTGGGACGCCGGCCGCAGCTGGCTGCTCGGGCCGACCTACCTCGTCCTCGAGCAGTCCCCGGACCTCACCGCCAACCGGCACGACCGCCGCCACCCTGGGCTGAACCACCTGGCGTTCCACGTCGAAGACGTCGCTGCCGTCGAGGAGCTCACCGCCCAGGCGACGCAACACGGCTGGCGCCTGATGTTCCCCGATCGGCACCCGCACTCGTATAGGGCGCGGCCGCCGGGCCATCGGCCGAGCTCGGTGGCCAGGGCGGCGCCGTCGTCGACCTCCTCGGTGCGCCAGCCCTGGATGTCCAGCAGGAGACCGTCCAGCGGGTGGGTCTTGCGGGCGGCGATCCGGTTCAGCTTGGTGCGGGCCTGTTCGGAGACGACGGGCCCGCACTTGAGGTTGCCGTCCTCGTCGACGGCGGTGACGTACTCGTGCTCCATGTCCTGGCGACACAGGTCGATCTCCTGGCCGCGCTTCGACATCCAGCCGATCAGCCCGTGCGGCACCCCCGCGATCTCCATGACGGGACGGCGCCCCGGCGTCACCTCGCGCGGCTCCCACGCCCACCCGAGCCGGATGGACACCTCCTCCATGAAGTAGAGGAGGTAGAGGGTGTCGGCCGCGACGATGTGGGCGAGCAGCGAGTCCGCCGACACGTTGCCCCACGTCCCGTCCGGGCGCCGGGCCCGGATCGACACCACGGCGTGATTGTGGAGCAGCGGCTTCGATTCGGCGGCCCAGGACTCGTAGTGCCGGAACACCGCGACGATCAGCCCGTCCTTCACCGTGGCGCGCTGCTTCCCGCCGGCCTTCCAGCGGATCTGCGCGACCGACTCCCCCAGCCACTTCAGCGTCTTGCCCACGGCGGTGTCCTGGCACGACTCCAGCACCAGACGGTGCTCGTCATCCATCAGCGCCCACGCGATGTGGGCCGTCGGCGGCGGCCGGAAGGTGAGGTCCATGCCCAACCAGGGAGTGCGCTCCTTGGCCTTCTCCGTCTTCGCCGACCGGTTGTGCTCGATGGGCCTGCCCAGCACGCTCGCCCGCCGGGCCGTCGCCGGATCGTCGCCCGCCTCCAGGCGCTCCCGCTCGATCCGGTCGGCGTCCGGGTGCCCGGCCTTCCCCCAGGAGCAGCTCGGCCTGCCGCTCGCTCACCATCTCCCCGTCCGTGAGGCCGACCGCGGCCAGGCCCTGACCCCTCCAGATCCCGGGCGGGACACCGGCTTCGTCCTGGGCGGCGCGCAGCGGCGTGCCCGCGGGGCGGTGGCCATCACCGACCATCACGCCGCGGAAGTAGTACCGCCACCCGTCACCGGGACGGACCTCCGATTTGCTGATCACCGGGCCATGGAACACCGGCTTTGACCTGCACAGAAGGCCGATCCGGGGCCGGTCCCGCCGGGCGAGAGGCCATCACCAGATCTTTACCGTGGCGCCCGCCAGGCGGGCCGCCACACCAGCCCGAGACGGTAAGCCGTCAGCCTGTGCACAGTGCGCCGCATGAACCGCGAACTGCTCCACGGAGACCTCTGCCCGCTGTGCGGCCGGCCCCTCACGCTGCGCCCGTCCGTTGTCGTCCGCTCGAACGTGCCTTACTCCCCCAGGACCGACTACCGGCCCCACTGCAACGCCTGCGCCAACGACCTGCCCAACGCGCAGAGGTGGAACGACCTCATGAACGACCGCTACGGCCTCTGACCCCGGCCGTGCGATTACTGCGCCCCGACCACACCGGCATCCGACCCGAGACGACTCCAACGACAACCAGCGCACTCCCCCGCACCACCCTGACCGTCCACCACCGCTGAGCGCATGGCGTCACCGACGCCCTTCACACGACCAACCACCACCGCCCCCGGCCGACTCCGGCCGGGGGCTTCGTGCGTCCTGGAGATCCACCGTGCCCACGTACGAGGCCCTGCCGCGCTTCACCACCGACCACCACCGCCTCACCCCCGAACAGCGCCGCGCCTTCCGCCAGGCGGTCACCGCCTTCGTCGACGACCTCCGCGCCGGACACCCCTTCCGCGCCAGCCTCCGCAGTAAGGGCGTACGCCTCGCACCCGGCGTCTTCGAACTCACCTGGGACGGCAACGGCCGCGCAACCTGGCAGCACGGCCCGGAGATAGTCCACGGCACACCACACGTCATCGGGCGCCGCATCGGCACCCACAGCATCCTCACCGGCCCGTATGTGGCTCAAGCGCGGGGGAAAGTATCTCCGCTACCGCATCCGTTTGGATGGAGTGCGCGCGATCTACAGCACGTGATCTGGCGCTGAATCCGAGCGCGCTGTTCTTGATCACCTCGCTGTGTACCGGCTCCACCTACTGCGGCGAAGACCACGGTTGCCGGGGGCACCCGCGCATGCGGCTACTGTGGCAGCGCTGCGAGAGCGGCATAACCAGGATGCCCGTGCTCTACCGCGCTCAGCCCGTGTTCTCCGCAGCCAGCTGCCGCGCCTTACGGATCGTCTCCTCCGGCGTCATGCCCGTCAGGTTCACGACGGTGGCGAGCAGCCCCAACCCGATCCGCGCGTTCGCCTGAAGCAGCTCCGCCGATTCCTTCAGCGTGGCGTCCCGCGCGGTGACCATCCCCTGGGTGTTGCCGCTGGCCGCCGCAGCCCCAAAGTCGGCATCAGAGCTCTCGAACAAGTCAGCGTAGGCGTCGCGGATTGCAGCGCCCGAATGCCCGCCTCCGCTGCTCACGAGCGGTACATGTTCAGCAGGGCCTGTCCAGCCCGTTCGTTGTAGCCTTGCGTACTCGTCATAAGCCGAGGGTAGTTGGCGGCACTGACAGCAGAGCGCCCCGAACGTGGGGTAAGCATCACGGAAACAGGTGTCGCCGGGGCCGGCCACCTCGATCTCGCCGGAGAAGCGGTGCTCTTTGGTTCAAGGGCTCCTGCTGGGCGGAGATGCTGCCGCCGATCGTCTGCAGAGTGCGAGTTGAGCGCTCCTACGCCTTAGAGTTCCTAACAAAGGCGTTGGACGTGGCGGTGGGTGATCAGGCAGGTGGCGAGGCCGAGGAAGGCTTCGTGGATGTCGTCGCGTCGTTCCCAGCGGATGCGCAGTCGGCGGAAGCCGTGCAGCCAGGCGATCGTCCGCTCGATCACGTAACGGAAGATGCCCAGGCCGGAGCCGTGCGGCTGGCCTCGTTCGGCGATGACGGGGCGGATGCCGCGTTGCCACAGCAGGCGCCGGTACTTGTCGTAGTCGTAGCCGCGGTCTGCGAGGAGCGCGTCGGGCCGGCGTCCGGGCCGACCGACGACGCCGGCCACGGCCGGAACCTTGTCCAGCAAGGACAGCAACTGCGTGACGCCGTTACGGTTCCCGCCGGTCAGCGACACTGCGAGCGGGATGCCCTGTGCGTCGGTGAGGCCGTGGTGCTTGCTGCCCGGCCGTGCGCGGTCGACCGGGCTGGGCCCGCTTCTGGGCCGCGCCGTGCCGCCCGGACGCGGGAGGAGTCGATCACCGCCCGCGACCGGTCCAGCTTCTTCGCCGCCCGCAGCTTCTTCAGCAGCACCACGTGCAGCTTCTCCCAGACCCCGGCCCCGTTCCACGCGGCCGGACGCCGCCAGCACGTCATCCCCGAGCCGAAACCCAGTTCCTGGGGCAGGTACTCCCACTGGATGCCGGTACGCGGGACGAACAGAATCCCGCACGACACCTGTCGGTCCGGCACACACGGCCGGCCCTCCACCAACTTCGATCCCGGCTCCGGCAGCAACGGCCCGATGAGCAACCACAGTTCATCCGACACGATCCACGGCCGCGACCGACGTTTCCCCACGGCCAGGCCAAAGACCACCCACACCGAAAATCACACTGTCTCTCAGCCCACTGTCACAAAACTGAGGGATCGTACCGGCGAAGCAGCCGTCACTCTCGCCTCGCTCCTGACACGGGCACGACATTTCACGACAGAACCTAGACGCCGACCGTGTGGGTGCCTCTCTTCACATCGCCGGTCTCGTCGACCACCAACACCGCATCTTCGTCACCCAGGCACTCCAGCACGTACTCACACATGTCATCACGCACCCGGTCGGCATCGCACTGGGCCCGGCCAAGCAAGTACTGCATGCCGTCTGGACCCGGCCCACCCGGCGGTGCTCCAGCAGTTCTTGCGCGGCAGATCCGACAGCAGCCCGAGCACCAAGTCCCTCACCCGGCGACGGGGTTCAACCCGGCGCAAGCGGCCCGCCATCCGGCTCATCAGTGCCGCGAAGACCTCGTGCCAGCGGGCAGGGTCTGCTCTGTGACCCGCGGCCACCGCACCATTTGCCGTCCTCACACACCGATGATCAGCGACGGCCGCAGCCCACCCGCAGCCGGTCCACACACAAGATCACGGACTACGGCTCGTGCACCAGATCGCGCTGATACCAGATGCCTGGTTCACCGCCGACGTCGGCCGGGTCTGCCGGGCCGACCGGGACGAACCCGGCCTTGGCCAGCACCTTCTGGGACGCGGCGTTGGCATGGGCGGTGGCTGCCCGAAGTGTGCGCAGCCCGTGCCGTGCGGGGGCCAGTCGGCACTGCTTCCGCACCGTCGCGGTCGCTACGCCGCGGCCGGCGACGTGTTGCGCGACCCGGTAACCGAGGTCGGCAGTGCCGTTCTCGAAGTCGTACAGGTTGAACCGGCCCAGCACCGAGCCGTCCTCGGCGACCAGCACGTAGAAGGCGCAGATGCCGGCCGCTTGCTCAGCCAGCAAGGCGCTATGCCGGTCGGAGAACTGATCGAAGAACTCGTCACCCCGGTCGGAGACCGAGGCAGCGAAGTAGGCACGGTTCGCCAGCTCGAAGGCCAGGACCGCCGGGGCATGGCAAGCATCCAACTGCTCCAGCTCGGGCACCGCCCGACTCTACCCAGATGACAAGTTGATGCCACCTGAGTTTCCCCAGCGGCAGACAACCACAAGACCAGAACCCATGACGATCTACGGCTGGAGCACTAGGACCTGTTCGAGGTTCGGATCGTCGTGACGCTCGCTGATGGGTTCGGTTCGGTGGGGCTGGTGGAACTCAGGTGTGGCGCGTTTCGATGTGACGGATGCCGAGTGGGAGTTGGTCGAGGAGTTTCTGCCGGTGGCGGCGACGGGTCCGCTGCCCCGGCGGGTGCGGGACCAGTTCAACGGGGTGTTGTGGCGGTTTCGTACCGGCTGCGGCTGGCGTGACGTCCCGGAGCGTTACGGCTCCTGGTCGACGGTGTACTCGCAGTTCAACGCCTGTTCGAAAGCCGGGGTGTTCCAGGCGCTGATGGATGGCCTGATCGTCGAGGCGGCGATGCGTGGACGGGTCGGCCTGGAACTGGTCAGTGTGGATTCCACGATCGTGCGGGCCCATCACGAGTCGGCCGCACTGGCGGTCGCCGGAGAGACCCTGAATGCCCTCGAACAGGCTGTGACCGAGGAAGGGGGGTTCCGCTCTCGGAGCAGGGACCGGTCTGGAGGGTGCTGCACCGCGGTCCGCATCCGGTGCGGGCACCGAGGAGGAGGCGGGCGGTGACCGTGCTGCGACTCGGCGGCGTCGGCGGGCACGGGCGAAGGCCGCCGGACTGGGCCGGTCCAGAGGCGGGCTGAGCAGCAAGGTCCACACCGCGGTCGATGCGGCGGGGCTGCCGCTGGTGTTTGTCCGGCCCCCGGGCCTGGCGGCGGACTGCCCGCAGTTCCAGGCGGTCCTCGAACGGATCCGGGTCCCCGGCCCCCGCTGCCGTCCGCGCACCCGGCCCGGTGCGGTGGCCGCCGACCGGGCCTACTCCTCCAGGCCAACCGCGCCTACCTGCGCGGACGCGGGATCACCGCAGTCATCCCGGAGAAGACCGACCGGGCCGCGAACCGGCGGAGGCAGGGCTCGGCATGCGGCCGCCCCGTGGCCTTCGACCCGCAGCGGTACCGGCAGCGCAACACCGTCGAGCGCTGCTTCCAGAAGATCAAGATCCGGCGCGGACTCGCCACTCGTTACGACAAATCTCCCGAGAGCTTCGAGGCAGGACTTCACCTCCGAGAATCAATCATGTGGCTGAAGCACATCGCCTCAGCCACATGATCCGAACTTCCAACACGTCCTAGGCGTATTGACCCGCGGCGTTGTTGACGCGGGTGATGACGGCTGCTGCCGCCTATCGTCGAGATGGGCCACTGGATGCGGGTCTACGACGTCGTGCCGGGCTGAACAGGGAGGTGTCGGCGCGGTCGAGGTGGTCGCGTCGAGCGGTCAGCTCCCAACGGCGCAGCGCCGGCGGACGTTTCCCTCCTGCCCAGGCGGCGGTGGAGGTCCCTGAGGTCGACGTCGCTCGGCAAGTGCGCGATCAACTCGTTTATCTGCGACTTCCCGACGTGGTGGCTGAGCGCCCGGCCGGGGTTGCCCGCGTAGAACACCGCCTCCTCCCAGGCGGTCCGGCGGTCCATCAGCACCAGAGGCCGTTCAGAGCCGGGTTGGCCCGTCGCGAGACCTATGTCGACCTCCGCCCGCACAACTCGCAGGCGGAGGAACTCGACGATCGTCAACGCGCTGTGCGGGGCGTCGTCAAACAGCCCTACCGAGATCAGCAAGTCCTCTTGTTGGAAGGCGCAGCCCTCGTTGAGGGCGAGTCCTTTAAGCGAGAGGGCGGTCAGATCGTCGCACACACCGTGCCACGTCAACGGCGCCAGCTGGGCAAGCATCGGGAGACGCACCGGTAGCGCCCCAGGTCCTGTGGATCCCGGAGCCGCCTCCGCTCGGCCAGGAAGCCCCGCATCTCCCGTTCGGCGGCGTCCTGTCGGGCCACCTGTTCAACTGCGTCACCGGAGAGACGGCCGGCGGGAGGTCGCGGTGCCGTGCGCGCAGCACCTTCCCCAGGGTGCCCGTGCGGTCCCACTCCTGGCGTGCCATGTTCCGGATGCGTTCCGGCGGATAGGCGGATAGGCGGATAGGCGGATACGGGAGCAACGGCCACGCGGTGCAGGAGCAGTCCCCAAGTTGTCGGCGTGGGGGTTCTCCTCGAAATCATTCAAAGTGGTGGTGAGCCATCCCCGGTAGGCGGTCAGCGCCCCGGGGCGCGACCTCGGTCGCCTCGGGCAGGCCTCGCAGCCGGGGGCTGAAGGTCGGGGCGAGCGCCCACACGCTTTTGGCCAAATGGTCCTCGACACGGATGCGTCTGCGGACAGCGGACAGCGGACAGCGCGAACGGCTGCGTCTCTTCCCGCCCGCCCTCAAGGTGTCGTGGGCGTCCTACTGCTCCAGGCTCGTCCATGTCCGCCATCACAGCTTCACAGGTTCCGCGCACGGGGGTGTGAGGGACCGCGTGAACCATGCTGCTGCGGCCGGTGGTCGGCGACACTGAGAGGCCACCGCCCAGTGGGGACGATCTCCCGGGGGTGGGGGCGGGGCCACGGGCTCGCCGTCGGCAGCCCGCGCGCCCGCCACTCCCTCTTTCCGCCCTCTTGTCGCAGCGCAGAGCGCCGGTGCCGGAAGTCGGAATCGGCATCGGCGTGCCCGGGCAGCGGCCGGTGCGGGCGGGCGGGGAGCGGGCCTCAGAAGGCCGCGGGTCCGCTGTTGGCGTGGACGGCGTCGCGGGCGGCGTCGGCGAAGGCCCGGACGCGGGCGGTGTACGCCGCGGTGCGCCACACCAATGCCACCTCGGTCAGGGGCGCGTCCTCGATCGGGACGTAGGTGATGCCCGGTCGGCCGTGGTAACGGGTGACGTGCGCGGCCATCGGGGAGACGCCCTGGCCCTGGGCGATCAGGGCGAGGAGTTCTTGGAAGGTGGTGACGTCGCGGCCTCGGGGGACGGGAGTGCCAGAGGGGGTGGAGCGGGGGACGTGGAAGTCCCACCAGTAGTCCGGTGCGACGCCCGCGACGCCGAACACGGTCGTGTGCGCCAGGTCCTCCAGACGTACGGTCTCGCGACGGGCGAGGGCGTGACCGGTGGGAACGGCGAGGACGAAGGGCTCCGACAGCACCACGGGGCCCACCGTCAGGTCGGGTTCCGCCACGGGCAGCCGGTGCAGCAGGACGTCCACCTCGCCGGAGCGCAGCGGCCCCAGCGGGTCCGCGAAATGGATCTCGCGCAGGTCGACCTCGCAGCCGGGGCAGCGGATGCGGAAGGCGTCGACCAACGCCGTGTTGAGCACACCCGCGCCGATGCCGAGGAACCCGACGCGCAGCACGCCTGCCATACCCCGGGCCGTGTCGCTCGCCCTGGCCACGGCTTCGGCGAGGGCCACGCACAGGGGCTCGAGGTCGGCGCGCAGTGCCGCACCGAGGGGCGTGAGGGCCACGCGGCGGCTGGTCCGCTCGAACAGGGGGGCGCCGATGCGCCGCTCCAGCTTCTTGACCGTCTGACTGACCCGGGCCTGGGAGACCAGCAGGCGTTCGGCCGTCCGGCCGAAGTGGAGTTCCTCGGCCAGTACGAGGAACGTCTCCAGTTCGTGCCGCTCGGGCAGACGCATCCCGTCCATAAGTCCAGCTTATCGTTCGTTGCGCCGATCGGCGTTGTTGCAGGTCACTCCCGGCACAAGCATGAAGGAGTCCCCTGAAGAGAACGATCTGGAGTTGAAATACCGATGACGGATGTCATGGACTCCGCGGCAGGCACCGTGCCGCGCGCGTCGGAGCACCACCCGGCGGGGCGGGCCCGGCACCCGTGGTGGACGCTGCTCGTGGTGATGGCCGGCACCTTCATGGCGATCATGGACTCGTTCATCGTCAACGTCGCCGTCCCCTCGATCCGCCAAGAGCTGGCGGCCACCTACGCGCAGACGGAACTCGCGGTCAGCGGCTACGTCCTCGTGTACGGACTGCTGCTGGTCACGGGCGGCCGGCTGGGTGACCTGTTCGGAGTGCGACGCCTGTTCCTGACCGGTACGACGGTCTTCCTGGCCGGTTCGCTCGCGGCCGGGCTCGCGGCCGACCCGGTGACGCTGGTCCTTTTCCGCGCCGTTCAGGCGGCGGGTGCCGCCCTGTTCTACCCGCAAGTCCTCGCCGTCCTGCAGACCGTGTTCACCGGCCGCGCCAGGGCAAGGGCCTTCGCCGTCTTCGGAGCGACCATCGGCCTCGCCTCCATCGCCGGACAGGTGCTGGGCGGGCTGCTCATCCACATGGACCTCTTCGGTCTCGGGTGGCGCAACGTGTTCCTCGTGAATATTCTCGTCGGTCTCGTCACCCTGGCGGGCGCGGCACGACTGCTCCCCCGCTCGGTCGCGCGCACGGCGGACCGGGCCACGCTCGACGTCGTGGGCATCGGCCTGCTCAGCACCGCTCTGCTGCTCCTGCTCGTACCGCTCGTCGAAGGCCCGCAGACCGGATGGCACGCCTGGACCTGGATCGCGCTCGCCGCGTCCGCCCCCGCGCTCACGGCTTTCACGCGCTGGGAGCGGCGTCTGGCCGCGCGCGGCGGCAGCCCGCTGGTGGACCCCGGCCTGTTCCGCCTGCCCGCCTTCGCCTCGGGCAGCGCACTCGCCCTCGCCTTCTTCGCGGGCAACGCTGGACTCTTCTTCGTCCTCACTCTCCAATTGCAGAACGGGATGGGTTACACGCCGTTGGCCGCGGGCCTCACCTTCGTCCCGCTGGCCGTGACCTTCTCGGCGGCGTCCCTCCTGGGGCCGGCGCTGGAGAAGCGGCTCGGCCACCACACCCTCACCGTGGGCTACACGATCAACGTCCTGGGCACCCTGGCCCTCCTCGGTACGGTCTGGGCCACCGGCTCCGCCACCACCGGACCGAGCCTGCTGCCCTCCCTCGCCGTCATCGGCTTCGGCCAGGGACTCGGGGTCAGCCCGCTCATGGGCGCCGTGCTGGGGCGTGTGCGCGCCCAGGACGCGGGCGCGGCCAGCGGCGTCCTGGAGACGGCCATCCAGATCGGCATGTCGCTCGGGATCGTCGTCCTAGGGCTCGTCTTCTCCACCGCCCTGGGCGGCTCCTCGTCCGGACCGGCGTACACCCACGCCTTCACGGTGACCCTGGTCGGCAACCTGGCGCTCGCCGTCCTCACCCTGCTCCTGCTGCCTCCCATGGTGCGGCGTCGGTGAGCGACTCATCCACCCGGCTGCTCCGCCGGGACCACCGCGACGGCCGCGGAGCGGCGGTGTCAGGGGGCGGTCCTGTCAGCGGGGCGGCCGCACAGGCGGGTGGTTGCCCCGGTGTCGGCACCGTCAGGGTCTCTGACTCGACCGCTGATGGAACGTCACGCTCGCGGAGCCGTCAGGACAGGGACGGTCTACGGCCCGCCTGCACGCCCACGTGAGTGACAAATCGGCGGAAAGACGATGCTGCGGACCCCGCCAGTATCCATCAACGATCGCTTATTAATTCCAACGATCGTTGACAGGCGTGTGCCGGGCGGACCAGTATCGCCGGAGAGCGGCTCGCGAACGTCCGTCACGGACGGTCGCGTTGCCGCCCCCAGCCCCCACGCCGAGGAGAGACGCGTATGCAGGCGCCGGTCCTGTTCCAAGCCCACCGCCTGACCGCCGAGGACTTCACCGAGGAGGACATGGCCGAACTGCACCTGCTGATGAGCCGATTACTGACCACGTGCAGCTCGCTGGGCCAGCGCCACGCGCCCGACGGCGAGTGGGCGCCGGCCGGTTCGGGCGCGTGCGATCACATGGCGCAGTCAATGGAACTGTTCGCCGACGTGTCCCGGATTCTCAACAAGACGCGCGCCGGTGTCCGCCGGATCGGCGGCAGGGCACGGATGCGGATGTACCGTCGTACGCACGGCAGGACCACCGCCCCTGTCACACCCGGTTCGCCGGGTGGCCGCGCCGCCCAGGACTGACGGACCGTCCGGACGCGTCTGCCGCCCTCGACGACCGCGCGCACGCTCCCGCACCGCAGGGGTGCTGGACCAGGACCGGTGAGCCGCACGGGCGACGCCGGACCGGTCGCCTACAGCGTGCCGGTGACCTGGGTCAAGGAGCGGTCCAGGATGTCGAGGCCGAGGGCGAGTTCGTCCTCGGTGGCCGTCAGGGGCGGGGCGATGCGCAGGGTGCCGCCCATGCCCGGGAGTTGCACGATGTTCATGTGCAGGCCGAGTTCGAGGCAGCGGCGGGTGACGCGGGCGCCCAGGGCGTCCCCCGCGACGCCGCCCGGGGCCTCCGGGACGAACTCGACGCCCAGGAGCAGTCCCCGGCCGCGTACTTCGCCGATCACGGGGTGGCGGGCGGCGAGGTCGTCCAGGCCCTTGCGCAGGAACTCCCCTCGTACGCGGGCCTGTTCGTCCATGCGGTTCTCTTCGAGGACATCGAGGACGGTGGTGCCGACGGCGGCGACCAGGGGGTCGGAGACGTGGGTGGTGAAGAACAGGAAGCCGCGTTCGTGGGCGCGTTCCTCGATCTGCGCGCTGGTGACCACGGCGGCCAGCGGGAGGCCCGCGCCGAGTGTCTTGGACAGGGTGAGGATGTCGGGGACGACGCCGTCGCGTTCGAAGGCGTACCAGGTGCCCGTGCGGCAGAGCCCCGTCTGCGCCTCGTCGAGGATCAGCAGCATGCCGCGTTCACGGCACTTGGCGTGCAGCGCGGCGAAGTATCCGGCCGGGGGCTCGACGACGCCGCCGGAGCTGAGGATCGGTTCCACCAGGCAGGCGGCGAGGCTGCCGGTGGACTGGGCGTCGATCAGGTCGAAGGCGTCGTCCAACTGCCGCTGCCAGTCGAAGGGTTCGCCGCGACGGCCGAGGCCGGGGTGGGGCACGGGGAGGGCGAAGTTGCCGGGCGCGCCGGGGCCGTAGCCCTTGCGTCCCGCGCTGTACGTCGCCGAGGCGGCGGCCTGGGTCATGCCGTGCCAGGAGCGGGCGAACGAGACGATCTCGTGGCGGCCGGTGACGAGCTTCGCCAGCCGCAGCGCGGCCTCGTTCGACTCGGCGCCCGTGGTCAGCAGCAGCACTTTGTCGAGCGGGTCGGGCAGGGTGGCGGCCAGCCGTCGCGCCAGTTCGACGACCGGGCGGCTGAGCATGCCGCTGTAGAGGTGGTCCAGGCGCGAGATCTGCCGCTGGACGCATTCGACGATGCGGGGGTGGGAGTGGCCGAGGATCGCGCTCATCTGGCCGGAGGTGAAGTCGAGGACGGAGCGGCCGTCGGCGGTGGTGACGAAGCTGCCGCCGGCGCGTTCGATGATCTCGGGGGTGAAGGCGACGCCGTAGCGGAGCAGGTGGCGCCGTGCGTCGTGCCAGAACTGTGCGTCGCGGTCCGTGCCGATCGTGTCGTCTGCCATGGAGAACGACGGTAGGGACCCGGGTCGG
Organism: Streptomyces sp. NPDC091281; assembly: GCF_044757425.1. Lineage (NCBI taxonomy): Bacteria > Bacillati > Actinomycetota > Actinomycetes > Kitasatosporales > Streptomycetaceae > Streptomyces > Streptomyces sp. NPDC091281. The sequence goes on from NZ_JBIVUY010000011.1 coordinate 18,272, forward strand.
TCCGCGTCCATCACATGATTCCGGCTTTCCTGTGCGGCAGAACCGTACAAGAATCGTCGGGGTGATGAACCCGTGGAGGCTGAGGCTGCTCAGCCAGCTGGACACGCTGGGCACCGTGCGCGCCGTGGCGCAGGCCGCCCGTCTCAGCCCGTCGAGCGTGTCCCAGCAGCTCGCCGTTCTGGAGGCCGAGACCGGCACCCGGCTGCTGGAGCGCAGCGGGCGGCGGGTGCGGCTGACGTCCGCAGGACTGATCCTGGCCCGGCGGGCCCGCGCGATCCTCGACCACATGGACAGCGTCGAGAACGAACTGCGCGGCTTCGGCGAGGAACCGTCGGGGCTGGTCCGCCTCGGCGCGTTCCAGAGCGCCGTCCACACCCTGGCGCTCCCGGCGGTCGCCCGGCTCGCCGCGGCCCACCCGCACCTGGACGTGGAGATCCTGGAACTCGAACCCCACGCCAGCATGCCCGCGCTGCGGATGGCCGACGTGGACGTCATCATCACCACGACCGACTTCGACGAGCTTCCCCTCGGTCCCGATCTCGACCTGGTGCCGCTGGCCGAGGACCCGGTCCTGCTGGTCCTGTCCCCCGGGCACCGCGCCGGTCGCGGGCCCGCCGACCTGGCCGCCTTCGCCGACGAGCCCTGGACCTTCGACATGCCGGGGTCCTACATGGCGGGCCTCGCGCTGCGCCTGTGCCGTCAGGCCCGGTTCGAACCCCGTGTCGTGGGCCGGTTCAGCAACTACACGCTCGCGCTCCAGCACGTCGAGGCCGGACACTCGGTCACCCTCCTGCCCGCGCTCGCCGTCGCCCACAGCCGCTACGACGTCACCACCCGCGAACTCACCACGCCTGTCACCCGCACCATCACCGCCGCCGTCCGTCGCGCCGTCCCCACCGCCGGCCCGGCGCGTGCCGCGGTCCGGGCCGTCCTCGACGCCCTGCGGCAGCAGCCCGCGCCACCGCCCCTCACCCCGCCCGGCCGAGCGGTGTAGCCTTGTCCGTGCGACAGGAGATCGCCGCCGGACGGCGGTAGATCCTGATGTACGCCCCCTCTCGCGGGGCGGCAAGAGAAAGTGGTACCGGCGTCGGTGTGCCAGCCCAGGCACCCCCTCAGACGCGTGGGCAGACCCAGTCGAGCAATCCTGGGTTCCCGGTGCTATGGATCTTTCTCCGCAGAATGACGGTTTCCGGGAGCCCCCTCCTCCAGAAACGGAAACCTCATGTCCGACATCGAGCGCAACAAGCAGGTCGTCGTCGACTACTACGAGACCGCCTTCGCCGGGAACCCGCAGAAGGCGGTGGACGATCACTTCGGCGACCGCTACATCCAGCACAACCCCGACGCGGCCGACGGCCCCGAGGCCTTCATCGGCTTCGTGACCTGGCTGCGCGGCGAGTTCCCCGACCTGCGGCTGGACATCAAGCGCGTCATCGCCGAGGGCGACATGGTCGTCACCCACTCCCACCTGGTCCTCAAGCCCGGCGACCCCGGTCGCGCGCTCGCCGACTACTTCCGCCTGGAGAACGGCAAGGTCGTGGAGCACTGGGACGTCATCCAGGACGTGCCGACGCAGTCGGCCAACCCCAACGGGATGTTCTGACGACCGCCCGTCCGAGCGTGTCCGACACGGCCCGGCCGGCCGCCTCGGCGCGCGGATCTGCGGCGTCCGGCACGTCGCGGGCATCCGGTCTGTCGCAGGCACCGGCCGACGTCGTGCGCCGCCAGTACCTGGCCTCCGCGTCCGGGGACCTGGGTCTGTGGCGTACCGCGGTCTCCCCCGACGTGGAGTGGACCGAGGCGGCGGGCTTCCCGCCGGCCGGGATCCACCGCACGCCCGATGGCGTCATCAGCGGCGTGTTCGAGCAGTTGGCGGCCGCCTGGGACGACTGGATCACGCATGACGACACCTACGTCGTCGACGGCGAGCGGGTCGTCGTGCTCGGCCGCTACACCGCCCGGAACAAGGCCACCGGGAAGACGATGAGCGTCCGGGTCGCGCACTGCTTCGTCGTGCGCGGCGGGAAGATCGTGCGCTTCGAGCAGATCGTCGACTCCGCGGTCGTCCGCGCTGCGATGACCGTCTGAGTCCCCCTTCCCGCCGAGGGTGCCGCCGTCGACGACAGTGCGACGGCGGCACCCTCGGCACGCCGGGCGAGGCCGCCGCGGGTCAGGTCCTGGTTCCGGGGGCCCGCGTGCGCAGGCGGTGCAGGAGGTCCTGTTCGGCCTGGCCGGTGGGGGCGGTGTGCCAGTCGTCGATCACGGGGACGGCCCGCAGCACGCGGCCGTCGGGGTCGAGGATCTTCCCGGCGTGCTTGAGCTGCCACAGCGTCAGCGAGCGGTCGTGGACGACGAGTTCGGGGAGGCGGTGGGTGAGGGCCGACTCGAAGGTGCGGAGGTCGCCGACCGTGCGGAGTCCGACCGTGGCCAACAGGTTCTGCGGGCCGGACAGCGAGAGGCACATCCGCGTCTCGCGCATCCCGGCGAGGCGGGCCACGACCCGTGCGGTGTCCTTCGCGGGGGCCGACGCCCACAGTGTGGCGTACACCGGCCAGCCGGACACCGACCGCACCGCCTCGCACCGGTAGGTGATGGCCCGCCCCGCCTCCAGCCGGGCCAGGCGGCGGCGTACGGTCGTCGGGCTCAGCCCGGCGCCGCGGGCGAGTTGCTGCACGCTCTGCCGTACGTCGCGGGCCAGCAGGAAGACCAGGTCGCGGTCGGCCTCGGAGAGTTCGCGCAGCGGGGCGGCCTCCGGCACCGGGAGCTGCTTCGGCGGTGTACGGACCCGGCCGATCCGCCACCGGCTGCCCTCGATGTGCAGCCCGGTCACGACGTGCGTACGGACGGTCGCGACGCCGTCCATGGCCTCCAGCCGGAACGCGACGTAGCGGGCGAGGCGGGCGGGGCTGTGCAGGACCGCCGTGAGGAGCAGTTGGCGTGGGCCGGTCACGTACTCGATCGTGAACAGCGGGCTCTCGTCGACGAGTCGGGCGCACACGTCGTGCAGGCGGCCGGGCACGCAGTCGATCTCGATGACGGCGGTGACGACGTCCCCGGCGACGGAGGGGGCCGGGTGGCAGGAGAGCCACGCCAGGCCCTCCCCGGTGAGCCGGGCCCAGCGGCGCGCGGCGGTCGTCGCGTCCACCCCGACCATGGCGCCCACCTCGCGCCAGTGGGCGCGCGGCGCGTGCTGAAGTGCCGCGATCAGCAGGTAGTCCACCTCGTCGAGTGCGGTGTCCGCGCTCACTTCGTCCTCCTCGTGCGGGGGTGCGCGCCGGGTACGGGCAGGTCGGAGCCCCGGCGGCGCGTGCCGGGCACCACTATCGACGGCCCCGCCGCGATCCGTGCCGTCCGGTGGCGGATCTCTGCGTGCGGCGGTCGTGAAGTGCGTGATCGCGGCAGCGTGGCCGGGATGGGACCGGGACGCCCCCACGATGACCGGCATGTTCCCGCACTCCAGCCCCACCCGTCCCGTCGGCACCGCCTCGCACGCCGGGGAGGTGGCATGAGGACGAGTCCGTTCGCGCCCCGGCACCGGCACGCGCCGTCCGGGGACGCCGACCTGCTGCGCGCGGTCCGCGACGGCGACGGCGCCGCGTTCCGCACGCTCCGGCAGCGCCACCGTGTCGCCGTGCACGCCTACGCCCTGTCCTGCACCCCGCGGCCCGACCTGGCGGTGGCGCTCGTGGAGGGTGCGTTCGGCGGGCTGCACGACCGGATCGTGTCGGCGGGTCCGCTGTACGAGGGGCGGCACGCGGCGTGCGTGCGGCTGCAACTCCTGGAGTCCGTACGGATCGACGCCGTCGCGCGGGCGGTGCGCGCCCCGGCTGCGTTCGGTCCGGGCTTCGTCCGGTGGCTCGACGGGGGCGCCACCTGGCCCCTGACCGCCGAGGGGCACGGACTGGCGGTCGCGTTCGAGCGGCTGCCCCCCGGCTTGCGGTGCCTGGTGTGGCACGGGGTGGTGGAGGGGGACGGACCGGACGTGCTCGGCGGGATCAGCGGGCTGTCGCGCGCCGACGCGCAGACGGCGCTGGCTCTCGCGCAGGCGTCCTTCCGCCGGACGCGGGCCGCAATCGGGGCGGAGCGGGCGGCCGGCCGGGACTGCGCGGCCCTGCGCGAGCAGCTCCTCGCCCCGCAGGGGCCGCTCCGGCCGCGTGTCCCACGGCACCTGTACACGTGCGCGCGCTGCTGGTCCCTGTACGAGGATCTGGGTGACCTGGACCGCCGGACCCGGTTCTCCCTGCCCGCCCGGCTGCTGGGCTGGTGGCCCGCCCCGGAGTACCACCGTCTGAAGGAGCGGGCCGCGCCCCGGCCGGTCGTGCCGCGCCGGGGCGGGGGTGCGGTGGAGCGGGGGGCGTCTTCCCGGCACCGGACTCAGCGCCCGTCCCCGCACTCGCCTCGCCTCCCGTCCCGCTCCGGCGGCTCCCGTCGCAGCCCTGTGGCGCCCCCCGCGGTGTGTTCCGGGGGCGCGGAGCGGGTCGTCGGACCGGTACGGCGCCACGGGGCGCGGCCTGGCGCGCCCGTGCGGAGGTCGCGGGGGCGGGCGGGTGCCGTCTGGCGGCGGACGTACGTCGTCAGGGCGGTGATCGTCGGGCTGCTGGTCGGGGGCGCGCTCGCCGCGGCGCTGGTGGGGCTGCTGGTGGACGAGCGGGACATCGGGTTGCGCGGGGGCGGGTGGGAGACGCTTCTGCCGTAGCGGGCCGGGGTGGCGGCGGGGGCGGGGCGGGTGAGGCCCCCGCTCCCGCCTCGTCGGGCCGCGCGTCGGGCCGCCGCCGCTACTCCGGTGTGGCGGGCGCCGGTTCGGGGGGCGGCTGGTCCGCGGGGGACGCGGAGAGGGTGTTGAGGGCGACCATCAGGCCGACGGTGGGGCTGAGGGCCAGGTGGAAGGAGGTCCGCGGGCCGGTCAGCGCGAGTCGTACGGACTCCAGGACGGGGTGCGGCACGACGAGGCGCTGCGCGTGTCCGGGGAGGGTGAACGCCTCCGCCGTGGCGGCGCGGGCCTTGCCGGGGCCTCGTGCGGCGACGGCGGCGGGGCGCAGGGGGCGGCGCGTGGTGGGGTACAGCGCCGCGTAGAGGCCGTGGAAGGAGACGACGTGGTTGGCGCCCTGGGCGGTCAGTCGGCAGACCGGTACGTCGCCGACGTCGCAGTGCTCGACGAAGTGGGGCGGGAGGACGTCGGCGGGCCGGCCGAGGAGCGCCGTCGGCACCCAGGTGCCCGCGTCGGCGCGGACGGTCGCGTCGACGGTGTAGAGGTCCGCGAGGATCTGCCAGAGGTCCGAGGGCTGCGCGGTGCGGTGGAAGCGCTCCAGGCGCTGGGGTATGAGGCCGAGGTCGCGTTCGTAGACCTCGCTCCAACGGTCCACGGCGTACTGGGCGTTGGCCTGGCGGTCGCGGTCGGGGTCGTAGTCGGCGATGACCCGTTCGCGCAGGGCGCGCACCTGGCTCTGGCGCAGTTCGCCGAGTTCGTGGGTGAGGACGCGTTGCAGGCGTTGCACGGGGCGGCCGTAGGCGGCGGCCAGTTCGGTCAGGTGGGGGTCGTCGGGTGCGGGGCCGCGCCACGGTCCGCGCCGGGGTACGTACAGTTCGGCCAGCGCCACGACCAACTCGTAGGCGCGGGCCTGCCGTCGGCGGACCGCCGGGGTGCGGTCCATGGCCGCCTCGACGGCCGGGCGGCGCATCGCGAGGGCACGGGCGACCTCGTCGACGAACTGGGGGCGCCTGCTGGGGACGATGCCCTCGGTCTCGAAGCGGCGGTAGTTCTTGACGGAGATCCCGAGGATCGCCACGACGTCCTGGGCGCGCAGGCCTTGGGCGCGCCGCCAGTCGGCCAGGGTCCACGCGCGGCCGTCGGTCAGGTCCATGAGCTGCCGGGGCTGGACCTTCAGGGCGTGGGCGAGGGCGCTGATCCGAGGCGGATCCGGCACCCGGTGCCCGTTCTCGTAGGCGAGGATGTGTGACTTCGCGGCGCCGACCAGGCGGGCCAACTCCTCGGCGGTGAGGGACGTCCGGTCGGGGCGTCCGTCGGTGTTCAGCCGTTGGGCCTGGAGCGCGGAGGGGCTGAAGCGGGCTGTTCCCCTTGCCATGTCGCGTGCTCTTTCCGGTCTCCGGGACCACTTCGGTGCACCCTTGAGCGGCCGGGCATCCTGTCGTCGTCGGCGGCGGTGAGCCAACCACCTGGGCTACGATGCCGTTTAGCGGCAGAACCGGTGGATGCTTCACACGAAATGCGCGAAGTTGAATGCCGTGGGCCGCTCGGGTCAGGCTGCGCGGTCCGCGTGTACTGGTGGAAGAGGCCCTGCACCTCCACGGTTCATGAAGCCGTCGTCGGGGGCACAGGGCCTGCGTCTGGGAGCTAGTTCCCGGGAGGCCTCCTGTTGCAGCAGGGGGCCTCTTTCGTTCAGAAGGCCTTGTCGATCAGGTGGCGCAGCAGGGCACCCAGTCCCTGGAGCGTCAGCCAGCCGAGCACCTTCCTCACGGTCTTCCGGTCCTTGCGCTCCCCGCCCTCGGGCGGGTTCTCCATCCGCGGCAACTCCTCTCGTGCTGGGAGCCGATCGGCCCCGCGGGTGTCACCGATCGACACGGTTGCGCACGGGAGAAGCTGCTGTGGCGAGCTTACCGGCTCGGGCCCTCACGATCGGCCCGCGACGGCCTCACGCAGGTCAACTCCCTTGTTAACTGCGACTTTCACGGTCAGTTAACTGGTCCCCCCTGCGAACGGCGGCTGCAATTCCGCTTGTTGGCGCGACCCCCGGAGAGGACATCAGGGGTGGTCACGCTGCGTATGGGCTCAGGGGGGAGCATGGAACCTCGCGGCGGAGCGCGAACGCGCGATCCCCGAAGAGCGGCCACAGATTCCCGGCTGTGACCTGCATCACCTCTCGCACCCCTCAGACGGCGTCAGGCGCATACACGCCCGACACTCCTGACAAATGTCAAGAGGTGTGGCCAAAGGTCTGGGTTCCGGCCGCCTTGGCATCGCTGGGTGGCGTGAGCGGCCCGTCCGACGACCGCCGGTGGAAGGGGTGGCGGAGAGCTGTCGGCGGCGCGTCCGAGGGCCGGGGCCACGGCGGTACCGGTCCCGGCACGGCTCCAGCGGGACGCCGGACCGTCGCTGTACGTAGTTCCGGAGCCGTACGCGCGGGCCGGGTGGGTGGCTGTGCCGCGACCCGGCGGGGCACTCGGTGCCAGGTCTCCCTGTCCGGCTCGATTCCGATTTGCTCATGTCAACGAAAGCGGGGTCGGTCACCGCGCCCCGGCGGAGGTCCGGCGGGGCACGGCGCGTTCGGGGTGGGGAGCGGCGTCAGGGGGTGCAGTCGAGGGTGCCCGTGCGCAGGGCGTGGCCGCCGTCGTTCGCGTCGTCGGACCACAGCACCGGCTTGCGCCCGGAGACGCAGGCGGAGTGCGGGGCTATGGCGAAGCCCTCGTTGTTGTAGTCGGGCATGCCGGTGGGCCGGTCGTGGACGGCGGTGGCCGTGAACGCGCCCTGGGCGTCGATGTCGAGGACCGCGGTCCTGCCCTGGCACGTGTCGTCGCAGGCGGCCCAGAGGTGTCCGCTCGCGGGCTCGAACTCCAGGTCCATCACCGCGGGGAAGCCGCTCGCGAAGGAGGCGACGCGGGTGACGCCGCTGCCGGACAGGGTGAGGGCGTAGACGTGGACGGAGCCGTCCGCCTCGACGCCGGTAAAGAAGAGGCCGCTGCCGTGGCCGGGGTAGGAGGCCGGGTCGTAGGCGGCGCCCGTGCGCTGGTCGCGGAAGCCGTGTGCGGTGAGGAAGGAGTCGGGGACCCAGGAAAGGGCCTCGGGGCCCGCGTTGGCCGGGAGGGAGGGCAGGTCGGGGGTGAGGTTCCACTCGCCGGTGGCGTTGAGGGCGGCGGCGGTGGAGGAGGTGTCGAAGCGGAGGATCTTCGGGGCGCTGGTCGAGCCCTTGGCGTTGTCCCGCTCGGTGACGGCGAACAGCCCGTCCGGGGTGTGGACGACGCCCTCGGCGTCGGGGTCGCCGCCGCCGTTCGCGTAGCGCAAGGTCTTGCCGGAGGCCCAGCCGCCCGCCGGGTCGGGGCGCCAGCCCGTGCCGTCCGGGACCAGCCGGTAGAGCTTGCCGGGACCGTTGTTCACCGCCCAGACGACGCCCGCGCTCTCGTAGGAGAGGCCGCTGAGGTTCTCCCCGAAGACGTCGGCGGCGTCGGCGGTGGTGACGGCGGAGCCGCCGGGCCACGGGCCCTGGGTCGGCCCGCCGCCCCCGCCGGGTGTGCCGCAGGGGTTGGCGGCGCCCTTGGTGGGAGCGGTCGTGGTGGTGAACGGGCCGGTACCGTTCGGGCAGCGGCCGTAGGTGGTGGCCGCGTGGTCGGTCCAGCTGTAGGAGTCGACCAGGGTGGAGCCGTCCGCCTTGAACAGGCGCGCGGAGTCGGCGCCGCCGAGGCCGAACGACGACTCGACGTCCAGGGCGAGGAAGGCGCCCGGCGCCAGCGACGTGTTCTTGGCGATCTTGTACGTGTGGGAGTTCTCGTTGTCCCTGACGACCCACTTGGAGACGTCGACCGCGGTGGTGCCGGTGTTGACGAGTTCGATCCAGTCGCCGGGGCTGCCGCCGCTGGACTCGATCTCGTTGATCCGTACCGTCGGCTGGTCCTGCGCGGAGGCCGGGGCCCCCGACAGGCCGACGGCCAGGACGGTCAGCGCGGCGGAGATGACGATGGCTGGTCTGTGCCGGTTCGTGGGCAACGGCCGGTCCTCGATTCGTACGGTGCCGGGCGAGCGCGCTCGCGCTCCCGGCGCAGCGTGCGGCAGCACGGCGACGGGGGGTTGAACGGGTCACGAACGGGGCGGGTGCGGGACCGGACAAGATCACGGGGCACCGGAGGGCGCCGGACAGGACACGCGTTGCGGACGGGAGTCAGATCCGGGTGCCTCCGGCCGCCGGGCCGCCGGTCGGGCGCAGTGCGCGGGGCGAGAGGTAGACGGCCCAGGTGACGGCCGAGCACACGGCGTACACGGCGAGGAAGGCGGCGTAGGCGGCGTCGCCGCTGGCGGTGATCAGGAAGGACTGGCGGAAGGCGAGGTTGACGAGGACGCCGCCGAACGCGCCGACGGCGCCCGCGAGTCCGATCAGCGCGGAGGAGCGGCGGCGCGCGTCCCTCTCGGCCTGCTCGGGGTCGGTCCCGGCCTCGACGGCGGCCCGTGCCCTGGCCTGGAAGACGGCGGGGATCATCTTGTACGTCGAGCCGTTGCCGACGCCGCTGAGGACGAACAGGGCGGTGAAGCCGAGCAGGAACAGCGGCAGGGAGTGCACGCGCGAGGCGTACAGGACGGTTCCGGTGCCCGCGGCCATCGCGGCGAACGTGGCCAGTGTGACGCGGGCGCCGCCCCAGCGGTCCGCCATCCGGCCCCCGACCGGCCGGACCAGCGAGCCCAGCAGCGGGCCGAGGAAGGTCAGGCCCGCCGCCTTCACCGGGGTGTCGAACTGGTCGTGGAACTGGACCTGGAGGACCTGTCCGAAGGCGAAGCCGAAGCCGATGAAGGAGCCGAAGGTGCCGATGTAGAGGAGGGACATGACCCAGCTGTGGGGTTCGCGGACCACGTCCCGCAGCGCGCCGCGGTCGCCGCGGTGCGCGGGCAGGTTGTCCATCCGCAGGGCGGCTCCGAGCGCGGCCAGCACGATCAGCGGCAGGTAGACGAGGGGCACGAGCCGGGGGTGGGCGGCCCCGGCGGTGGCCAGCACCAGCAGACCGATCAGCTGGACGACGGGGACGCCGAGGTTGCCGCCGCCCGCGTTGACGCCGAGAGCCCAGCCCTTGAGGCGCTGCGGGTAGAAGGCGTTGATGTTGGCCATGGAGGAGGCGAAGTTGCCGCCGCCGACCCCGGCGACGCAGGCCACGGCGAGGAGGGTGCCGTAGGAGACACCGGGGGTGAGGACGATTCCGGCCAGTACGGTCGGCACGAGGAGCAACAGGGCGCTGAACACGGTCCAGTTGCGGCCGCCGAAGCGGGCCACGGCGAACGTGTAGGGCAGCCGCAGGAAGGCGCCGAGCGCCGTGGGCAGCGCGGTCAGGGTGAACTTGCCGGCCGCGTCGATGCCGTACTCGGGGCCGAGGAAGAGGACGAGGACGGACCACAGGCTCCACACGGAGAAGCCGATGTGTTCGGAGAGGACGGAGTGGACCAGGTTGCGGCGGGCGATGCGGGCGCCGCCCGCCGCCCAGAACGCGTCGTCGTCCGGGCGCCAGTCGGCGAGCAGCCGGGCATCGGCGGACGGGTCGGAGGGGGCCGATGCGGAGGGGGCCGGGTGCGGGGCGGCCGGGGTGCCCGCTTCACCGGTGGTGGGGTCGGAGTTGACGGCTGTGCTCATGGTTGTCACCCGCTCGTTCCTGGGGTCGGGTCAGGGGTTCGTGCTGGTCGGTGACGCTACGGACGGCGGGTTTCCGGGGGCGTCCGGGCACCGCTCCGGCGTGCTACGGCTCGCGCACGCCCGCCGGAACGGAGTGTGAGAACACGGGGTCCGTGCGGTCGGCGCGGCCGGTCGCGTGATCGGCGGCGCTGTCCGGGACGGGGGTGGCGGGGCCGCGGCGTACGGGCCAGGTCCGCAGGGTCGCCGGGGTGCCGTCGGGGGCGGTCGGCTCGTCCAGGCAGCGGCCGTCGCGGAGGTCGAAGACCTGCTTGTACATGGGCGAGGCCACGGTGGGGGCGCCGCCGCGGCTGCCGACGATGCCGCGCGCCATGACCTGGGCGCCGCTGAACGGGTCGCGGTTGTCGACGGCGTAGAGCGTGCCCGCGCGGTCGCGGAAGAGGGCGACCTGCGCGCCGTCGGGTGCGAGCACCACCACCCCGCGTCCCGGCGTCAACGCGTCGTAGGGGCAGGCGCGGAGCCAGCGCGTGCCGTCGAACACCTCGACGTGCGCGGCGGGTTGGGCGGCGATCAGGCTGTGGGCGGGGCCGGTGGTGCGGTGCCTGGTCATACGGTGCGTACCTCCAGTCGGTCGCCCGCGATGAGGGCGGGGGCCGGGGTGAGGAGGCGGCCGGGCTCGCCGGGGCGGGCGGGGCGGACCTGGCCGCGCTCGGGGGTGAACGTGACGGTGGGGTCGGGGGTGCCGGGGGCGTTGACGAAGGAGGCGAACCGGCGCAGGCGGTCGGGGTCGTCGAGGACGGCCGCCCATTCGTCGCGGTAGGCGCCGACATGACGCTCCATCAGGGCGTCCAGTTCGGCGCAGATGCCGAGCGCGTCGTCGACGACGACGGCGCGGACGTGGTCGAGGCCTCCCTCGATCCGCTCCAGCCAGACGGAGGTGCGCTCCAGGCGGTCGGCCGTGCGGATGTAGAACATGAGGAACCGGTCGATGGTGCGGACGAGGGTCGCGCGGTCGAGTCCCGCGGCGAGCAGGTCGCCGTGGCGGGGCGTCATGCCGCCGTTGCCGCCGATGTGCAGGTTCCAGCCGTCGGAGGTGGCGATGACGCCGAAGTCCTTGCTCTGGGCCTCCGCGCACTCGCGGGCGCAGCCGGAGACAGCCGACTTGAGCTTGTGCGGGGAGCGCAGGCCCCGGTAGCGCAGCTCCAGTTCGATGGCGAGGCCGACGGAGTCCTGGACGCCGTAGCGGCACCAGGTCTCCCCCACACAGGACTTCACCGTGCGCAGCGACTTGCCGTAGGCGTGACCGGACTCGAAGCCCGCGGCGACCAGGCGCCGCCACACGGCGGGGAGTTGCTCGACGCGGGCGCCGAAGAGGTCGATCCGCTGACCACCGGTGATCTTGGTGTAGAGGCCGAAGTCGCGGGCGATCTCGCCGATGACGATGAGCCCTTCGGGGGTGATCTCGCCGCCCGGGATGCGGGGGACGACCGAATAGGAGCCGTTGCGCTGGATGTTGGCGAGGAAGTGGTCGTTGGTGTCCTGGAGGGAGGCCCGTTCGCCGTCGAGGACGTGGGTGCCGGCGAGGCCGTCGAGGAGGGAGGCCACCACGGGCTTGCAGACGTCGCAGCCCTCGCCGGTGCCGTGCGCGTCGACGAGGTCGGCGAAGGTGGTGAGACCGGTGACGCGGACGATCTCGTACAGCTCGGCGCGGGTGTGGGTGAAGTGTTCGCACAGTCCGCGCTCCACGCCGACGCCGTTCGCCTCCAGTTCCTCGGTGACCAGGCCGGTCAGCAGGCGGACGCAACTGCCGCAGCCGGTACCGGCCTTGGTGCACTTCTTCACCTCGGCGACGGAGGCGCAGCCCTGGTCGCGGACGGCGGCGCGGACGGCGGCGCCGCTGACGTGGTGGCAGGAGCAGGCGATCGCGTCGTCGGGGAGGGCGACGGGGGCGGCGTCGGTGAACCCGGCGGGCAGCACGAGCTGTTCGGGCGCGGTCTCCAGGGGCCGTCCGGCCAGGGCGAGGGGGCGCAGCAGTCCGTAGGCCTCGGTGTCGCCGACGAGGACGCCGCCGAGGAGTTGTCCGTCGCCGCCGATGACGAGTTTCTTGTAGACGCCGGAGCGGCTGTCGCTGTAGAGGACGTCGAGGGCGCCTTCGGTGGCTCCGTGGGCGTCGCCGAAGCTGGCCACGTCGACGCCGAGCAGTTTGAGCTTGGTGGAGGTGTCGGCGCCGGTGAAGCGGGCGGCGGGGTCGGGGTCGGCGGTCAGGGCGCGGGCGGCGGTCTCGGCCATGGCGTAGCCGGGGGCGACGAGTCCGTAGACGCGGCCGTCGGCGGCGAGGGCGCATTCGCCGACGGCCCAGACGTGGGGGTCGGCGGTGCGGCAGCGGTCGTCGACGACGATGCCGCCGCGTTCGCCGACCGCCAGGCCGCAGTCGCGGGCCAGTTGGTCGCGGGGGCGCACTCCGGCGGAGAACACGACGAGGTCGGCGGGGAGTTCGCGGCCGTCGGAGAGACCCATGGCGCGGACCCGGCCGTCCTCGCCGGTCAGCACGGAACGTGTCCCGGCGCCGGTGTGGACGTGGACGCCCAGGTCCTCGATCTTGCGGCGCAGGAGGCGTCCGCCGCCGTCGTCGACCTGGAGGGCCATCAGGCGGGGCGCGAACTCGACGACGTGGGTGTCGAGTCCGAGGGCGGTGAGGGCGCCCGCGGCCTCCAGGCCGAGGAGTCCGCCGCCGACGACGACGCCGGTGCGGGTGCCGGTCCGTGCGGCGTGCGCCCGGATGCCTTCCAGGTCCTCGATGGTGCGGTAGACGTGGCAGCCGTCGGCGTCGTGTCCGGGGACGGGCGGGACGAAGGGGAAGGAGCCGGTGGCGAGGACGAGGGCGTCGTAGCGCAGGGTCCGGCCGGAGGCGGTGGTGACGGTGCGGGCGGGCCGGTCGACGGTGACGGCCGGGTCGCCGAGGAGGAGTTCGATGCCGTGCTCGGCGAGGAACCCGTCGGGGGTGAGGGAGAGGTCCTCGGCGCGGGTGCCGGAGAACCAGGAGGTGAGGTGGACGCGGTCGTAGGCGGGGCGCGGTTCCTCGGCGAGGACGGTGATCCGCCACTCGGCCGCCGCGGGCCGCTCGGTCAGCGCCTCCAGGAAGCGCTGACCGACCATGCCGTGGCCGACCAGCACCAGGTCCTTGACCGGCGGGGTGGAGGGGGTGGTCAGTGGCTGCATCAGGGGGCTCCGTGGGGTGCGGGCGGGACGGTGGACAGCGGTGCGGGCCGAGGGGGTGGAGGCGGTGGGGCCGGAGCGGCGGGCGGGTGAGGCGGGGCGGACCGTGCGGGCGGGACGGACGGCGGCGCGGTGGCCGGGAGGTGCGGCGCGGGCGGGGCGGGCGACGGGCAGGTGGTGGTGCGCGGGACCGGGGAGGCGTACGGGGTGAGGAGGTGGAGGGGCGGGTCGGCGGCGCGGTCGTCACGTGCGCAGGCGAGGGCGAGTTCACCGACGGTGGCGAGGTCGCCGACGAGGAGGGCGCCGACGAGCCGGTCGCCGCGCAGGACGAGCTTCTTGTACGTGCCGCGGGTGGCGTCGGTGAGGCGTACCACGTCGACGCCGGGGCCCTCCTCGGCGTGGGCCTCGCCGAACGCCGCGTACTCCAGCGGCCCGGCGGTGAGCCGGTCCAGGGGGCGCGACCCCCGGTAGCGGGCGTGCGGGTCGGCGCCGGAGAGGCGGGCGGCGAGGACGTCGGCCTGGTCCCAGGCGGGTCCGGCGAGTCCGTGGACGGTGCCGTTGTGCTCGGCGCAGTCGCCGATGGCGTGGACGCCGGGGGCTGAGGCGGCGAGGCGGTCGTCGACGACGACGCCGGTACGGACGCGCACTCCGGCGGTGTGGGCGAGTGCGGTGCGCGGCCGGACCCCGCAGGCCAGGACGGTGAGGTCGGTGGTGAGGTGGTAGCCGCTCGCGAGTTCGACCCGCATGGGGGCGGGGTCGCCGGGGGCGGTGTCGGTGACGCGGCGGGCGCGGTTGCCGAGGTAGGTCTCCACGCCGAGTCGGCGCAGGCCGGTGCGCAGGGCGGTCGCGGCGTGCTCGTCGAGGCGGCGTTCCACGAGGTGCGGGCCCTGGTGGACGATCTCCACGGCGAGTCCGAGGGCGGCGAGCGCGCGGGCGGTGCTGACGCCGAGCACTCCCCCGCCGACGACGACCGCCCGGCGGGCGGCGGCTGCCTCCTCGGCGAGGCGTGCGCAGTCGGCGAGGGTGCGCAGGGCGTGGACGCCGTCGCGCAGGCCGCTGCCGTCCGGGAGCCGCAGGCCTCGGATCGGCGGCAGGACCGGGCTCGCTCCGGTGGCGAGGACCAGGTCGTCCCAGGGTTCGGTGCGTCCGTCGGCCAGGGTCAGGGTGCGGGCGGCCGGGTCGACACCGGTCACCTCGCATCCGGGGCGCGCGGTGGCCGCACCGACCGGCAGGGCGATCGCCGCGCCGTCCAGGCGCCCGGTGAGGACGTCGGCGAGGAGGACCCGGTTGTACGGGGCGCGCGGCTCGGCGCCGTAGAGGGTGACGTCGGCGGTCCCGCCGAGGGCGTGGAACCGCTCGGCGAAACGGGCGGCGGCCATCCCGGCGCCGACGACGGCGATACGGCGGCGGCGCGCCGGGAGCACGGCGGGGGCCGTCGTGGGGGTCGCGGCGGGGCGTGGGGTCATGTGCGCCGCCCCGCGCGGGTGTCGGCGGACGCCGGGGCGGCGGGCCCGGGGGCGACGGCCTCGGGGGCGGCGGGCTTCGGAGCGGAGGACTCCGGGGCGGAGGACTCGGGGGTGGAGGGCCCGAGGGCGACGGCCTCGGGGGCGGCGGGCTTCGGAGCAGCGGGCTTCGGAGCGGAGGACTCGGGGGCGGCGGGCTCGGAGGCAGAGGACTTCGGGGTGGAGGTGTCCGCCGTCGTGGCGGTCTCCGGGTCCTCGGCGGTGCGGGCCGCCGGTTCGACGCGGACCGCGCACACCTTGAACTCCGGCATCCGGGAGACGGGGTCGAGCGCGGGGTTGGTGAGCGTGTTGGCGCGGCCGACGCCGGGCCAGTGGAAGGGCATGAAGACGGTGTCGGCGCGGACGGTGTCGGTGATCCGGGCGGGGGCGACGGCGCGCCCGCGGCGCGAGGTGACCGCGAGCAGGTCGCCCTCGGTGACGCCGAGGCGGTGGGCCAGGAGGGGGTGGAGTTCGACGAAGGGGCCGGGCGCGGCCGTGGTGAGGGCGTCGACCCGGCGGGTCTGGGCGCCGCTCTGGTACTGGGACAGCACCCGGCCGGTGGTGAGGCGGTAGGGGTGGTCGGCGTCCGGTTCCTCGGCGGCGGGCCGGTGCCCGGCCGGGGTGAAACGCGCCCGGCCGTCGGGGGTGGCGAAGGCGTCCAGGAAGAGGCGCGGGGTGCCGGGGTGGTCCGCGGCGGGGCAGGGCCAGAAGACGCCGTCCTCGGCGCGGATGCGGTCGTAGTCGATGCCCGCGTAGTCGGCCTGGCCGCCGGCCGAGGCGCGGCGCAGTTCGTCGAACACCGTCCGCGGGTCGTCGGGGAAGAGGTCCGCCAGGCCGGGGCGGCCGGTCGGGGGGCCGAGGCGGCGGGCGAGTTCGCGCAGCAGCCAGAGGTCGCTGCGGGCGCCCGGGGGCGCGTCGACCGCTTGTTCGCGGAGGATGACCCTGCCTTCCAGGTTGGTGAGGGTGCCGGTCTCCTCGGCCCACTGGAGGCTCGGCAGGACGACGTCGGCGAGGGCGGCGGTCTCGGAGAGGACGAGGTCGCTGGCGACCAGCAGGTCGAGGGCGCGCAGCCGCTCGGTGACGTGGGCGGCGCGCGGTGCGGACACCACGGGGTTGGAGCCCATGAGGAGCAGCCCGCGCACCCCGTCGGGTCCGGGGCGGCCGAGGCTGTCGAGCAGTTCGTAGGCGGAACGGCCCGCGCGGGGCAGGGAGTCGGGGTCCACGCCCCAGACGCCCGCGACGTGGGCGCGGGCGGCCGGGTCCTCGATCGAGCGGTAGCCGGGGAGCTGGTCGGCCTTCTGGCCGTGCTCGCGGCCGCCCTGTCCGTTGCCCTGGCCGGTCAGGCAGCCGTAGCCGGAGTACGGGCGGCCCGCTTTGCCGGACGCGAGACAGAGGTTGATCCAGGCGCCGACGGTGTCCGTGCCCTTGCTCTGCTGTTCGGGGCCGCGGGCCGTCAGCACCATGCCGGTGGCGGCCTGCCCGAACAGCCGTGCCGCCTGGCGCAGTTGCGGGACGGGGACGCCGGTGATGCCCTCGACGCGTTCGGGCCAGTGGGCCGTCGCGGCGGCCCGCGCCGCCTCCCAGCCCGTGGTGCGTGCCTCGACGAACGCGGTGTCGACGGCGCCGTCGGCGATCAGCAGGTGGAGCAGGCCGAGCGCGAGCGCCAGGTCGCCGCCGGGGACGGGCTGGAGGTGGAGGTCGGCGAGGTCGGCGGTGCGGGTGCGCCGCGGGTCGACGACGATCAACGTACCGCCGTTCTCGCGCAGTTCGCGGAAGTAGCGCAGGGCGGGCGGCATGGTCTCGGCGGGGTTGCCGCCGACGAGGATCAGGCAGCCGGTGTGCGGGATGTCGGCGAGCGGGAAGGGCAGGCCGCGGTCGAGGCCGAAGGCGATCCGGTTCGCGGCGGCGGCCGACGACATGCAGAAGCGGCCGTTGTAGTCGATGGTGGCGGTGCCGAGGGCCACGCGGGCGAACTTGCCGAGCTGGTAGGCCTTCTCGTTGGTGAGTCCGCCGCCGCCGAACACGCCGACGGCGTCGGCTCCGTGCGCGGCGCGGATCGCCGTGAAGCCGTCCGCGATCCGGTCGAGGGCTTCAGGCCAGTCGGCCTCGCGCAGGGTTCCGCGGTCCCGCACCAGGGGCACGGTCAGCCGGTGCGGCGAGCCGAGGAGGGCGGCGGCGGAGGCGCCCTTCCCGCACAGCGCACCCCGGTTGACCGGGAACGCGGGCCGTTCCGTCACCACGACCGCGGCGGACGCGGCGCCCGCCTCGGCGGGGACCAGGCGCATGCCGCACTGCAGCGAGCAGTACGGGCAGTGGGTGTCGGTGGCGGTGGTGGTCATGGCCCTCACCGTCGGCGAGGGGCGTTACGCGGCGCGGTCGGTCGCGTTGCGGAGGCGGTACGCGTCCTTCACGGCAGGGGGGCGGTGGTGTGCGGCGGCGGGTACTCCAGCCGTAACACGCGGGACCGGTTGTCTCATCCGCGCGTGACGCGGGGGCAACGCCGTGGAAACGCCGCGGCCCCAGCCTCTCGTCCATGGGCACCTCCTCCGACATGACCACGGCCGCGCCGGGCGGTGCGGCGAACGGGCCGCCGGACGGTCCGCTGACGGGTTTCACCGTCGGCGTGACGGCCGCGCGCCGCCGCGACGAGCTGGTCGCGCTGCTGACCCGGCGGGGCGCCCGGGTCGTCCAGGGCGCGGCGCTGCGCATCGTGCCGCTGGAGGACGACCTCGCCCTGGACCGGGCGACCGAACGCTGTCTCGCGGGGCCGCTGGACTATGTGGTGGCCACCACCGGGATCGGCTGGCGCGGGTGGATGAGCGCGGCCGACGGCTGGGGGCGCGGGGCGGCACTGGCGGCGGCCTGCCGCGGGGCCGAGGTGCTGTCGCGGGGGCCGAAGGCGACCGGGGCGGTGCGCGCCAGCGGGCTGAAGGAGGTGTACTCGCCCGACAGCGAGGCCACCGACGAACTGCTGGCCTGGCTGCTGGCCCGGCCGCTCGCCGGGCGGCGGATCGCGGTGCAGGAGCACGGGCTGCCGCTGACCTCGTTCGCCGCGGCGCTGCGGGAGCGGGGCGCCGAGGTGGTCGCGGTACCGGTGTACCGGTGGGCGCCGCCGGAGGACACCGCCCCGGTGCGCCGTCTGGTCGAGCAGACCGCGCGCCGGGAGGTGCACGCGCTGACGTTCACCAGCGCGCCCGCCATCACGGCGTTCCTGGAGACGGCCGCCGCGGACGGACTGCGCGAACGGGTGCTGGACGCCATGGCGGAGGACGTGCTGCCGGTGTGCGTGGGTCCGCTGTGCGCCCGGCCGCTGCTGGACGCCGGGCTGCCCGCCGTCTGGCCCGCGCGGGGCCGCCTCGGCGCGCTGGTGCGCACGCTCACCGACACGTTGCCGCCGCGGGGGCGCCGGAGGCTGGAGGCGGGCGGCCGGTCCCTGGTGCTCCAGGGCAACGCGCTGCTGGTGGACGGGGTGAGCCACTGGCTGTCCCCGAAGGGCGCGGCCCTGCTGCGGGCGCTCGCCGAGAAGCCCGGCTGGGTGCTGAGCCGGGCGGAACTCCTGCGGCGCGCCTGGCCGGACACGCCCGCCGACGAGCACGCCGTGGAGACGGCGGTCGCCCGGCTGCGCACCGCGCTGGGCCCGCACAGCGGGCTGATCCGTACGGTACCCAAGCGCGGCTACCGGCTGGAGGTGGCGTGACGGCGGCCCCGCGCGTCCCCGCCACCGGCCGACCGTCCGCCGGTCTCCTGCCCGCAGGTGTCCTGCCCGGCGGTGTCCTGCCCGCGGGTGTCCGGTCCGGTGGGCGGTCGGCCGGTGCGTCCGGCGGTTCGGCGCCGCCGCTGGTCGCGGTGGCGCACGGCACCCGGAACGCGGCGGGGGTGGCGGTGACGCGGGCGCTCGCCGCGCGGGTACGGGCCCTGCGTCCCGGCCTGCGGGTGGAGTTGGCCCATCTCGACCTGGTCGAGCCGTCCCTGCCGACGGTGCTGGCAGGGCTGCGGGGGCGGGTGGTCGTGGTGCCGTTGCTGCTGGGCGCGGGGTATCACGTCCGGGCCGACATTCCCGCCGTGCTGGCCGCCGCGCCCCGGGTGACGGCCCGTGTGGCCCGCGCGCTGGGCCCGGACCCGCTGCTCGCCGACGCCCTCGGCGACCATCTCGCGGCGGCGGGGCGGCGGCCCGGCGACGGGCCGGTGGTCCTCGCGGCGGCCGGTTCCACCGACCCGCGCGCCAACGCCGACGCCGCCGCCATGGCCGTACTGCTGCGGGAGCGGCTGCCCGACGGGCCCGAGGTCGTCCCGGCCTATCTCTGCGCCGCCGGGCCCACCCCGGCGGAGGCGGTCGCGGCGCTGCGCGCCGAGGGGCACGCGCGGGTGTCCGTGGCCGGATATCTGCTGAGCCCCGGCTTCTTCGCCGACCGGGCCGCCCGCTCCGGCGGGTCCCTCCTCTCCGCTCCGCTCGGCACCCACGAGGCGGTGGCCCGCCTCGTGCTGCGCCGGTACGACGAGGCGCGGGCGGCCGGCGCCGGGGGTTCCGCCGCCGTACGGGGTGACGCGGATCGGAGCGGGCGGGTGCGGGACGAAGCGGATCGCGGTGGCACCGTACGGGACGCTGTGGCCGTCGATCCGGTGGCCTGACCCGGTCTGCTGCGGGACAGGGCCTGTGCGGCGCGGTGTCAGGGGCCGGCCGCACAGGCGGTCAGGGATGCCGGGGGCGGGTGGGGACCACGGCGGCCGTCAGGCCGGTGCCGGAGTGCGGTGCCGACCAGGTGCTGACCGCGGCGGCAGTCGGTACCGGTGCCGTGGACGCGACGGCTACCGCGGCTGTTCGGCCGGTTCGCGGGGACGCTCGGGCGCGGTCCGCAGGACGCCTGCGGCTGCCGCCGTGACCAGGCAGAAGAGGGCCGGGAGCAGGAACGTGCGGTCGAGCGGGACGAGGTGGGTCAGCCAGCCGATGACGGCGGGGCCCGCGAGCATGCCGAGGTAGCCGAGACCGGCGACGCGGGAGACGTTCGTCCCGGCGGCGGCGGGGTCGGCGTGTCCGGCGGCGCTGAAGAGCTGCGGCACGCAGCCGGAGAGGCCGAGGCCGAACAGCGCCCAGCCGACGAGCGCGGCGCCGACCGACGGGGCGAACGCGACGAGGGTGATGCCGACGGCGGCGACGGCCGAGCCCTGACGCAGCACGGCGACCGGTCCGAACCGCGCGGACACCCGGTCCGCCAGCAGGCGGCCGACGGTCATCGTCGCGGCGAAGGTGCCGTAGGCGAACGCGGCCGTGCTCCCGGAGGCGTCGAGGACGGTCCTGAGGTGCAGGGCGCTCCAGTCGTTGGCGGCGCCCTCGCAGAGCATGATCATGAAGGCGAGGGCGGCGAGGAGCCAGATACGGGCGGGCGCGGCGGCACGCCGGTCCGGAGCCTCCTCTGCCTCGCTGCCGCTGCCGGGGCCGGTCTCGGCGGTCGTCGCCGGGCCGGCCGGGAGCAGACCGCGCGCGGCGGCCAGCGCGATGACCGTGCCGACGGCGGCGGCGACCGCGAGGGTGGCGGGCGGGGAGAACCCGGCCCGCACCGCGCCCGCTCCGGCGAGGGCGGCCAGGACGCCGCCGACGGAGAAGGTGGCGTGGAAGGCGGACATGACGGGGCGGCCGTAGGCCTTCTCGACCTGTACGGCGTGGGCGTTCATGCTCACGTCGAGGCAGCCGTTGCCGAAGCCGAACACCAGCAGGGCGGCGCCCAGGGCCCAGGGGTCGCGGGGCAGGCCGGGCAGGACCAGGGTGGCGGCGCAGAGCGCCCCCGCGGCCGGGACGACGGTCCGGGTGCCGACCCGGTCGACGAGCCGCCCGGCCGCCTGCATCCCGGCGAAGGAGCCCGCGCCCAGCAGGACCAGCAGGCCGCCCAGGGTGGCGTGGCTGATGCCCGTGCGGTCCTCGATCGCCGGGATCTGGACGACCCACATGCCGAGCAGGGTCCCGTTGAGGACGAAGTAGACGAAGGTCACGAGGCGGGCTGACCGCAGCGAACGATCCATGCGCACCACCGTAACGAACATTTTGAATGTTTGAAAGAAGGCCGTACACACAGTTTGAATGTTCGTTGTGGGGAGTGTTTCAATCACGGCATGAGCAACGCAGACCGGCACCGGCTGATCGCCCGCACCGTCGAGGAGTCGGGCAGCGCCACGGTCCCGGAACTCGCCCGGCTGACCGGCGTCACGGAGATGACGGTCCGCAGGGACCTCGACGCGCTCGCCGCGCAGGGTCTCCTCGAACGCGTCCACGGCGGCGCCCGCACCCTCCTGCTCCGCGGTGAGGAGCCGCCGTTCGCCCTGCGGGTCCACGAGGCCTCCGCCGCCAAGCGCCGGATCGCGGAGGAGACGGCCTCGCTGATCGCCGACGGGGAGACCGTCCTCCTCGACAGCGGCACCACCTGCCTGGAGGTGGCCCGGCGGCTGCGCGGCCGGCGGGTGACGGTGATGCCGCTGTCCCTCCAGGCGATCCACCTGCTCGGCGACTCCCCCGGTCCGACCGCGCTGATCGTGCCGGGCGGGCGGCCGCGCGCCACCGAGGGCGCCCTGATCGGGCCGCTGACCCTCGCCTCGCTCGCGGCGCTGCGCTTCGACACCGCCGTGGTCGGCTGCTGCGGGCTCGGCGCGGCCGAGGGGCTCACCGCCTACGACCTCGACGAGGCCGCCGTGAAGCAGGCGGTCGTCGCCTCCTCGCGGCGGGTCGTGGCCGCGACCGACGGCAGCAAGCTCGGGCGGACCGCCCACGCGTACGTGGGTCCCGCCGGTCTGGTGCACACCCTCGTGACGGACACGTCGGCGCCCGAGGCGGAGGTCGCCGCTCTCCGGGACGGCGGCACGCTCGTCCGGACGGTCTGACCGGGCCGGACGACGCTCCGGCCCGGCCGCGCCGGAGCCATGGGGAGCGCGCGGCCGTAGGGAGCGCCGGGCGGCGGGCCGTGCCCGTGCCGGTGTCAGCCCCGGCGCGGCTCGACGGTGATCGCGCCCACCGGGCAGGCGCGGGCGGCCTCGCGGGTCATCGGGTCGGCCGCCACGGCCCCGCCGGGCAGGAGCGTGCTCACCCCGTCGTCGTCCTGGGTGAACACCTTGGGCGCCGCCAGAGCGCACTGGCCCGCTCCGATGCAGCGGTCGGTGTCGATGCCGATGCCGATGTCGTCGACATCGGAGTCGCGGTCGGGGGCGGCGTTGGCGTCGGCGCTTGCGTCTACGCCGGTTGCGTCCACATCGGGATGCCCATCGGGAGTCATCGGATGGCCGCCCGCTACCAGGTGACGGGGAGTTCGAGCATCCCCTGGATGGTGTCGCCCGGTTTGAAGGGGATCTCGTCCGGCGGGGCGGCCAGGCGGAGGGTGGGGAGCCGGGTGAAGAGGGCGCCGAGGGCGATCTCCAGTTCGGCGCGGGCGAGGTTCTGTCCCAGGCACTGGTGGACGCCGAAGCCGAACGCGATGTGGTGGCGGGCGGGCCGGTGCAGGTCGAGGGTGTCCGGGGCCTCGTAGACGTCCTGGTCGCGGTTGATGACCGAGGTGCAGAAGGCGACGCCGTCACCGGCCCGGATGGTGCGCCCGGCGACCTCGATGTCCTCGACGGCCCTGCGCAGCAGGCCGTCGGCGATGGACAGCAGCCGCATCAGTTCCTCGACGGCCGTCGGCAGCAGCGTGGGATCGGCGCGCAGTTCGGCCAGCCGGTCGGGGTCGCGGAGCAGGGTGTAGGTGCCCAGGGAGATCATGTTCGCGGTGGTCTCGTGTCCCGCGACCAGCAGGACGAGCGCGAGGCTCACCAACTCCGCCCGGTCCGGGCGGCCTTCGGCCGCCTGCCGGCGCACCAGGTCGTCGAGCACGCCCTCGCCCGGTGCCTCGCGTTTGCGGTCGACGAGGCCGCCCAGGTACTCCTCCAGTCGTTCGCGCGCGTCCTGGGTGTCGGCGGCGGTCGGACCGCGCAGCAGGCGGCGCGACTGCTCCTCGAAGAACTCGTGGTCGGCGTAGGGGACGCCGAGCAGCGCGCAGATCACCGTGGAGGGGACGGGGAGCGCGAAGGCGGTGACCAGGTCGGCGGACGGGCCCCGCGCGATCATCGCGTCGAGCAGGCCGTCGACGGTGCGCCGGATGCCCGGCCGCAGTTCCGCCACGCGGCGGACGGTGAAGCCGGGGATCACCATGCGGCGCTGGACCTGGTGTTCGGGGTCGTCGACGCCGAGGAGGGCGGCGGTGCGGCCGCGGTCGGCGAAGCGGGGGGTGGTCACGGGGAAGTCGTCGTGGGTGCGGTCGGAGGACAGGCGCCGGTCGGCGAGCAGGGTGCGGGCGAGGGCGTGCCCGGTGACGAGCCAGACCGGGCGGCCGTCGTAGAGCGTGACGCGGGACAGCGGGTGGTCGGCGCGCAGGCTGTCGTAGCCGGGGGGCGGCTGGTGCGGGCAGGCGCGGTCCTGGGGGAAGGCGACGAGGGCGGACGGATCGGTGGTCAGGTCCGGCATGGAGACCTCGCAGACGCGACGGGCGGAGCGGCGGTGGGGCGCCGCTGGACGGTCGGACGGGCGTACCGATCTTCATTAGATGCCTGGGGCACCTATATGGCGACGTGGAGTTCGGCCACTTCCGCCGTTCGGGGAATCTGGCCGGGACGGGGCGGTCGGTTCCGGTCACGGGGAACGCGCGCAGGACGGGTGGTACGCCCTGCGTGCGTCACGCGGGCCCAGGTCGGTCGGTTCCTCCCCGCCTCAGCCGCCGTCCGCGCCGGAAGCGGTCGCGCCGTAGCCCGTGAGCAGGGCGGTGAGGATGTCGGCGAGGCGGGGGGCGACGTCGACCACCGCGTGGGCGAGGTCGGGCTCCGTCTCGTAGAAGGCCCGCAGGCGGGTGCCCGGTGCCGCCATCTGCCAGAGCGCCCCGGCCATGGCCGTGGCGGTGGCGACCACGCTCGTGGCCCGGTCGCCGTCCAGCGCGAGGACCGCGCCGAGGGCCGCGCCGATCGCCGTCACCTCGGCGATCGTGCTCAGTTTGAAGGAGCGGACGGCCTCGAACGAGACGTTGCGTTCGAGGTTGAGCGGGGTGTGGGCGAGGAGGTCGCAGAAGAGCGGGCGGGCCACGAGGGAGTCGGCGAGCAGCACCGCGACGCCCCGGGCCGTGGAGTCGACCGGGATCTCCACAGCGGCGTCGGCGTCGGCGGCCGGTTCGGGGCGCAGCGCGGCCAGCTCCGCGCGGACCGCGCCCGACCACTCCACCCACGCGGCGGCGGAGAGGCGCAGAAAGATCTCCTCGCGTGTCTCGAAGTAGCGCAGCATCGCCGACTTGTGCATCCCGACCTCGGTGGCGATGTCGGTCAGTGTCACGTCGCGTACGCCGTGGGCGCGCGCCAGGCGGGCCGCCGCGTCGAGGATCGCGGCTTCCCGGGCCTTCTTGGCCTGCGGGCTGCGGGCCCGCTCGAACTCAGGTCTGCTCACGCACCCAGGCTAGCGCAACGACGTTGCACTATTAGCACAACAGTGTTTCACTAAATGTATGAGTGAGATCGAGAACGAGAACACCGGCGGCCGACAGGACGGGACGAGCGGGCGGACGTGGTTCGTCACGGGGTCCTCCCGGGGACTGGGGCGTGCCGTCACCGTCGCCGCCCTGCGCGCCGGGGACCGGGTCGCGGCCACGGCCCGCAGGCCGGAGCAACTGGCCGACCTGGCCGAGGAGTACGGGGAGCGGATCCTCCCCCTGACGCTGGACGTGACCGACGGCGCGGCGGCGGAGGCGGCGCTGCGGGCGGCCCGTGAGCGCTTCGGCCGGGTGGACGTGGTCGTGAACAACGCGGGGTACGCCAACCTCTCCCCCGTCGAGACCACCCCCGAGGAAGACTTCCGCCGCCAGTTCGAGACCAACTTCTGGGGTGTCTACCACGTGTCCAGGGCGGCGCTGCCGCTGCTGCGGGAGCAGGGTGGCGGCACCGTCGTGCAGATCTCGTCGATCGGCGGACGGGTGGGCGGCACACCGGGCCTGGGGTCGTACCAGGCGGCGAAGTTCGCCGTCGACGGCCTGACCCGGGTCCTGGCGACCGAGGCGGCGCCGTTCGGCGTCCGCCATGTCGTGGTCGAGCCCAGCGGGTTCGCCACCGACTGGGCGGGCGCGTCGATGGAGATCCCGGACGTCCCCGAGGCCTACGCGCCGACCGTGGGCGCGATGGTGGCGCTGCTGCGGGGCCCCGGGTCACCGGCGGGCGACCCCGAGTGCGCGGCCGAGATCCTTGTGCGCGTCATCGGGAGCGACACCCCGCCGACCCACCTCCTCCTCGGCAAGGACGCGGCCGACATGGCGCTCCACCACGCCCACGGGCAGATCGCGGAGGCGGAGGCGTGGCGGGAGGTCTCCGTCTCGGCGGACTTCGGGACGGACGGCCCGGTCGCACTGCCCGGGAACACCGCCTGACCGACCGGCGCCCGACAGCAGCCCCTCGCGGGTGATGCTGGTCACATTTACCGCGGCAGGCCAGGGCCGCGACACGCGACCGGCCCATCGATCGCCCCGTCAACTCAAGCCGCACAGAACACTTCTGACACTCCCTCGCACATACGGCGCCCGCCGACCGCCACCTCCGGCCGGTCGACGGGCGCCGTCACGCATGTATCTTCCTCACATGAAAACCATTTCCATTAGAGCGCTCTTCGGGGCGCTCCTCCTCGTCCCCGGGCTCGCGGCCTGCGGGACGGGTGGCGCGGACGCCCCGCGGAGCGGCGCCGACGGCGCACGGGCGACCGGGGCCGTCGTGACGAGCTGCGGCACGAAGGTCGAGGTCGCCGCGCCGCCCCGGCACGCCGTCGCCCTGGAGCAGAACGCGACGGAGATCATGCTCAGCCTGGGGCTGGCGGACCGGATGGCGGGCACCTCGTACCAGACCGACCCCGTCCTGCCCTCCCTGGCGTCGGCGTACGCGAAGGTCCCCGTGCTGGCGAAGCAGTACCCGAGCCACGAGGCCACCCTCGCCGTCGAGCCCGACTTCCTCTACTCCACCCTCGCCTCCGCGTACGCCGACGAGGCCGCGGGTCCCCGCGCGGGCTGGAAGAAGCTCGGCGTACCGGCCTACCTCTCCGCGCACGACTGCGAGGACCCGGGCAAGACCCCCGACGAGGTGCGCTTCGACGCCGTCTTCGACGAGATCGAGGACATCGCGGCCGTCTTCGGCGTCCAGGAGCGCGGCGAGAAGGTCGTCCAGGGGCTGCGGACCCGGCTGGACCGGGCCGTGGCGAAGACGCCGAAGGACCTCGCCGCCGGTACGGACGTCATGTGGTACTACTCCGGCACCTCCACGCCCTACATCGCAGGTCACGGCGGCCTGCCCTCCACGGTGAGCGCGCTGACCGGGGTCGACAACGCGTTCGACGACATCGACCAGAAGTGGCCCGAGGGCAACTGGGAGGAGATCGCCAAGCGCGACCCGGACGTCATCGTCCTGGCCGACCTCACCCGCGGCGGGGACGGCGACAGCGCCGAGGCGAAGAAGAAGTTCCTGCGCGCCAACCCCGTCACCTCGAAGCTCGCCGCGGTGCGCGCCGACCGCTTCGTCGTGGTGCCCGGCTCCGCCATGGACCCCTCCGTACGCGCCGTCGGCCTCGTGGAGGACTTCAGCGCGGGCCTGGCCCGCGTCTACGGCTGATCCACGGAGCCAGGTCCTCGGCCGATCCCTGGGACCGGCCCCCCTGCCTGGTCCACGGACCCTTCTCACCCGTCTCCGCTCCCCGAAGGACCCTCCATGCCCGACACATCGACCACCGCGCTGCCTCCGCAGGCCCTTCTCGACCGCTGGGACGCGCAGCAGTCCGCCTACATCGCCCACCGGGAGTCGCGGTTCGAGGTGATGCTGGACGTGCTCCGTCTGCACCTGCCCGAGCGGTTCCACGCGCTCGACCTGGCCTGCGGGCCGGGCTCCCTGGCCGCCCGCGTGCTGCGCGCCTTCCCCGGGGCGCGGGTCACGGCCGTCGACCACGACCCCCTCCTGCTGCGCATAGCCGACGGCGTGCTCGGCGCGTACGGAGAGCGGGCCGCCGTACGCGACACCGACCTGGTGCGCGCCGACTGGGCGGCGCCGCTGGCCGGGGAGCGGATCGACGCGGTCGTCTCCTCGACGGCGCTGCACTGGCTCTCCCCCGCCCAACTCCTCGCCGTCTACACGGAACTCGCCGCACTCCTGCCGCCCGGGGCGGTGTTCCTCAACGCCGACCACCTGCGGTTCGCGCCGGCCGAGGAGACGCTGACGGCGCTGTCGGAGCGGCACGACGCCGAGGTGCAGCGGACGGCGTTCGCCGCCGGGGCGGACACCTGGGACGAGTGGTTCGCGCTCGCGGCGGCCCAGCCCGGCATGGCGCCCCTCGCGGACGAGCGGGAGCGCCGATTCGCCGACCGGCCCCCGCAGCCGCTCGCCCCGCTGCACTTCCACCTGTCGGCGCTGCGCACCGCGGGGTTCAGCGAGGTCGGGACGGTGTGGCAGTACCTCGACGACTACGTGGTCCTCGCCCGGCGATGACCCCGACCGCTCTCCGAACGGCAGGGTCCGCCCGCGGCACACTCGTCCTGGCGTGCTGCGGCGTGCTGCTCCCGCTGTCGGTGCTGCTCGCCGTCGGTACGGGCAGTGCCGACATCCCGCCGCTGGAGGTGGCCCGGACGCTGGGCGCCCATCTCGGGCTGCCGTGGGCGCCGCTGCCGCCGCTGCGCGACAGCATCGTGTGGGACCTGCGGCTGCCGCGCGTCCTGCTGGCCGCCCTGGTGGGAGCGGGCCTGGCGGTGTGCGGGACGGTGCTCCAGGCCCTGACCCGCAACCCCCTCGCCGACCCCTACCTGCTCGGTGTCTCCGCCGGGGCGTCCACCGGGGCGGTGTCGGTGCTGGTGCTCGGCCTGGGGACGCTCGGGCTGCCCGCCGGGGCGTTCGCGGGCGCGATGGCGGCCTTCGGCTGCGTCCTGCTCCTGCTGGGCCGCACCCCGGGCACCGCGACGCGGGTCGTGCTGTCCGGTGTGGTCGCCTCCCAGTTGTTCAGCGCGCTGACCAGCCTCGTCGTCGTGTACTCGGGCGACGCCGAGCGCACCCGGGCGGTGACCTTCTGGCTGCTCGGCTCCCTCGCGGCGGCCGACTGGACCTCGGTGGGGATCTGCGCGGCGACCGTGGCGGCCGGTCTGCCGCTCTGCCTGCTGTACGCCACGCATCTCGACGCGCTGGCCTTCGGCCGGGAGACCGCCGCGACGCTGGGCTTCTCCCCGCGCCGCGTCGAGACGACCCTGTTCGCCGTGACCGCCGTCGTCACCGGCGCCCTCGTCGCGGCGAGCGGCGCCATCGGCTTCGTGGGCCTGCTGGTCCCGCACGCCGCGCGCATCCTCACGCGGGCCTCGCACCGTCTGCTGCTGCCGTGCGCGGCCGCCCTCGGGGCGCTCTTCCTCGTGTGGGCGGACACGGCCGCCCGGACCCTGTTCGGGCCGCGTGACCTGCCGGTCGGTGTCCTCACCGCGCTGCTCGGCGTACCGGCGTTCGCGCTGCTGCTGCGCCGCCGGACCGGTGCGCCGTGACCGGGCCGGGCGCCGCCCACGCGGCGAGCGGACTGTGCTGGACGGCGGGGGGCCGGGTGGTCGTCGACGGTGTCTCCTTCACCGTGCCGCCGGGCTCGTTCACCGGTCTCGTCGGGCCGAACGGCTCCGGCAAGTCCACCGTGCTGCGCCTCCTCGCCGGACTGCGCCGGCCCGCGTCGGGGAGCGCGCTGCTGGACGGGCGGACGATCAGCGCGACGAAGCGGCGCGAGGTCGCGCGGCGGCTGGCGTTCGTCGCCCAGGAGACGTCCGCCGACGTCGAGGCGAGCGTGCGCGACGTCGTCCTCCTCGGCCGCGCCCCGCACCGGGGCCGCTCCGCCACGACCGGCGAGGACGCCCGCGCGGTGCAGCGGGCCATGGCGGCGATGGACGTGTCGGCGCTCGCCGACCGCTCCTGGAGCAGCCTCTCCGGCGGTGAGCGGCAGCGCGTGAACATCGCGCGGGCGCTCGCCCAGGACACCGCCTCGCTGCTGCTCGACGAACCGACGAACCACCTCGACATCAGCCATCGCCTCGACCTGATGGAGCTGCTGGCGGGGTCGGCGGTCACGGTCGTCGCCGCGCTCCACGAGCTGGACCTGGCGGCCCGCTACTGCGACCACCTCGTGCTGCTGGACGCGGGCCGGGTGGCGGCCTCGGGGCCGCCCGCCGAGGTGCTCACGCCGGAGCTGCTGCGGCGGGTCTACCGGGTCCGCGCCACCGTGCGCGACGGCCCGGACGGCAGGCCCGACCTCCGCCTGGAGCCCCTGCGCGGGCGGGGAGCCGCCGGGGCGGCCTCGGGAAGGGGGACGGAGCCGACCGGCGTGTGACACCGCGCGGGATACTGGCGGTGCCGGGTCGCCGTGCCCCGCCCCGGCACCGCCACGGGGCGGCGCGACGCCCCGGGACCTGCATGGGAGCGGGAGACCCGATGATCCGTATCCATCTGGACGAGGTCACCCTGTCGCGCACCCGGATGGCCGTCAGCCCGGCCGCCGAGGTGATCGCGGCGGTGGAGATCCTGCACCGCGGCGCCGGGCGCGCCCCCTGGCCGTACACGGCCTGGGCCGAGCGGGCGGCGACGGTGCTGGCGTCGGTGCCGGAGACCGCACCGCTGCGCCTCTACCGGCAGCTGTACGGCGTGGGCCACCCCCGGCGCACCCCGGACCTGTTCGAACCGTGCGTGCCGGAGCCCGCCCCCGCTCTCGACGCCGAACTGGCGGTGCTGCGGGCCACCTCGGCGGAGCTGGTGGAGCACCAGTTCACCCGGAACTACCCGGAGGGCGTCCCCGACTTCCTGGTGCCCTACCGGGACGACCGGGAGCGGGCGTTCGGGCGGCTCGCCGACGCCTTCGCCGCGTTCTGGCGGGAGGCGATCGCACCGTACTGGCCGCTGATGCGCACGGTGCTGGAGGAGGAGATCCTGCTGCGGGCGCGCTCGCTGGCCGGGGACGGCCCGGACGCCGTGCTGGCCGGGCTCGGCGGACCCGGCCGGTGGGAGCCGCCGGTGCTGTCGCTGCCCAAGGCCAAGGAGTCGCGGCTGGAGGCGAGCGGGCAGCGGCTGCTGCTGGTGCCGCTGGTGTTCGCCCAGGGCCGGATGGGCTGCTCGACCGACCACCCGGACCTGCTGCGGGTGACGTACCAGGCGCGGGGCGCGGCCGTGCTGGCGGGCGGCGCGGCGGCGGGCCCGGTGCTCGGGGACCGGCTCGTCGCGCTGCTGGGGGCGCGCCGGGCCGCCGTCCTGCGGGCCCTCACGCTCCCGGCGACGACCTCGGCGCTCGCACGGCTGCTGGGGCTCGCGCCGAGCACCGTGTCGGAGCAGCTGACCGCGCTGCGGGCGGCGGGCGTGGTGCACCGGCGGCGGGCCGGGCGACGCGTGTACTACGGGCTGGAACCGGCCGGGGAGGAACTGCTCGGTCTGTTCGGGGCGGCCGCGCAGGGGGTGCTCGGGGACGGGGGCCCGCCTGCCGTGACCGGCGCCTCCGGGGCCGACGGCGGGCTTGCGGCCGGGCTCGATCGCGGGAACGACGAGGGGCCCAGGGAGTCGTGAGCGGGCTCGGAGGGTCGTAAGGGGCCCGGCCGCCGGGTGCCCGGCACGGGTAGGTCGGGGCTGGCGGGTGGGGCGGGCGGGCGAGGCCGACGGACGGGGTGGTCATTCGGGGCGGTCGTTCGGGGTGGTCGTTCGGGTGGTCGGGCACGATTCGCCGTTG
The DNA here is from genome assembly GCF_044757425.1 of Streptomyces sp. NPDC091281. Classification (NCBI taxonomy): domain Bacteria; kingdom Bacillati; phylum Actinomycetota; class Actinomycetes; order Kitasatosporales; family Streptomycetaceae; genus Streptomyces; species Streptomyces sp. NPDC091281. The sequence goes on from NZ_JBIVUY010000011.1 coordinate 49,066, forward strand.
CCGAATCCTTGGTGCGGGTCGCGGGCGTCGGCCTAGCGTCGCGTCGTCTCCGGCAGGGGACGTCGACCGCGACGAAAGGCTCCCCGCATGTCAGGCAAGGTCGGACGCGTGCCGCGTCCGCTCCGGCGTCCGCGCGACCGCGCGCCGCGCGCCGTTCTCACCGGGGTGCTGCGGCGGCGCCGTCGCGCACTCGCCGTCGGTTGTGTGGCGTCGACGGTGCACCAGGTGTGCGAAGCGCTCGTGCCGCTGGCGATCGGTCTCACGGTGGAGCGGGCGGTGGCGGGCGGCGGCACGGGCGACGTGGGCGTCGCGGTCGGGCTGATCCTGGTGCTGTTCGCCGTCCTCGCCACCGGCGGCGGAGTCTCGTACTGGGTGCTCACCAGGGCGGTGCAGGAGGAGGCGCACCGGATGCGGGTCGCGGCCGTGGGGCGGGTCCTGGCCGAGCCGGGAGCGGCGGCGGGGCGCACACCGGGTGAGCTGCTGTCGGTGGTGACCTCGGACGCGGCGGCCACCGCGCGGGTGCTGTCGCTGCTGACGCGCGTGCTGTCGTCGGTGGCCGGGCTGGCGGTGACCGCGGTCGTGCTGCTGCGTATCGACGTCGTGCTGGGGCTGTGCGTCGTGCTGGCGGTGCCGCCGCTCGTCGTGGGCATCGACGCGGTGGGTCCCCGGTTGGAGGTCCGGCTGCGGGAGCGGCAGCGGGCGGCGGGGCTCACCGCGGCGCTGGCCGCCGAACTGGTGCGTGCCCTGCGGGTGTTGCGGGGCTTCGGCGGTCAGTCGGAGGCGGCCCGGCGCTACCGGGCGCTCAGCCACGACTCCCTGGGCGCGGACGTCGCCGCCGCGCGGGCCTCCGCGCTCGTGCTGGGCGGGACGCTGGCGGCGACGGCGGCCGTGACGACGGCGGTGGCCGCGCTGGCGGGCGTCATGGCGTTCTCCGGCCGGATCGGGGTTGCCGAGTTCGTGACGGTCGCGGCGACGGCGCCGTTCGTCGCCGATCCGGTCGCCGGGGCGACGGCGGCGGTGCAGCAGTGGGCCGCGGCCCGCGCGAGCGCGTCCCGCATCGGGCCGCTGCTGCACGACGCGCCGCGTCTGCCCCACCAGGCGGGGGCCCCGGCGCCGGACGGCGGGCTGCGGCTGCGCGCGGTGGGCGTGGGCGGTCTCGCGCCGTTCAGCGTGGACCTGGCGCCGGGTGACGCGCTCGGGGTGGTGGCCGTGGACGCGGCGGTGGCGTCGGCCTTCGTCGAAGTGCTGGCAGGGGACCGGCCGCCCCGGACGGGCGCGGTGCACACGGGCACGGGCGCGGTCCACACGGCCACCGGCCCGGTGCGCGCGGCCGGTGCGCCGTCCGCCGAGGCGCACCCCCGGCGGCTCCGCCGCCACGTGCTGGCCGCGCCGCATGCCGTGCACCTGTTCGGCCGCACCCCGCGTGAGATGCTGGACAGCGGGCGGGGCCACGACCCGGAACGGGAGCAACGCGCGCTGGACGTGGCCGGGTTGGGTGACGTGACCGCCGTACGGGGCGGCGCGGTCGCCGAACTCGCGGACGGGGCCGCCGATCTGTCCGGTGGGCAGCGTCAACGGCTCGCGCTGGCGCGGGCCGTGGCGGCCGCCGCGCCCGTCCTGGTCCTGCACGATCCGCTCACCGCGGTGGACGCCGTCACCGAGGACGAGGTCGCCGGACGGCTCTTCGCGACGCGGCGCGCGGAGGGCGGGGTGACGGTGGTCGTGACCTCCTCGCCGCCGCTGCTGGCGCGCTGCGACCGGGTCGTGTTCGTCGGCCGCGACGGCGTCCCCGTCCTCGCCGCGCACCCCGCCCTGCTCGACTCCCCCGACTACGCCGAGGCGGTGCTCCGATGACGACAGCCATGACGGCGACGGCCCTCCCCGTGGCCTCCGGCCGCGCCACGCTCGCCCACCTGGCCCGCACCGCGCGCCGACACCCGCGGGACTGCGCCGCCGCCCTCGGGTGGACGGTGGCGGCCGGGGTGTGCGGGGTGCTGGTGCCGCTGCTGCTGGGCCGTCTCGTGGACGCCGTACGCGACGGCCGGCACGCGGATCTGGCCGGGCTGCTGGTCCTCACCGCGCTCGCCGCGCTCGTGGGGGCGGGGTGCACGGCCGCGGCGCAGCGGGCCACGGTGGTGCTCGGCGCGCGGATCGCGGCCCTGCTCCGCGAGGACGTCGTCGCGCGGGTGCTGGCCCTCGACCCGCGGACGGCGGAGGCGGCCGGGGGCGGCGAGGTGACCTCCCGCGTCACCGAGGACATGGAGAACTTCACCACCGCCGTGCCGCTGCTCGCCGAGGTCGTCACCGCGGGCGGCACGGTCGCCGTGTCGCTCGCCGCGTTCGGCTCCCTCGACTGGCGGCTCGCCCTGGCCTTCCTGACGGTCGTGCCGGTGTACGTCCTCGGCCTGCACGCCCATCTGCCGCGGGCGGCCCGGCGGTACGCCGAGGAGCGGGCCGCGGCGGCGGAGCGCGGGCGGGTGGTGCTGGAGTCCCTGCACGGGGCGCGCACCGTCGACGCGTACGACATGGCCGCGCTCCAGACCGGCCGGGTCGACGCCGCCTCCGGGCGGGCGCTGACGGCGGGGCTGCGCGCGACCTGGCTGTCGCTGTGGCTGGCGAAGTCGATGAACGCGGCCGAGGCCGTCGGCCTGTGCGCGATCCTGCTGACCGGGTCGCTGCTGGTGGACGGCGGGGAGGTGACCGTGGGCGCGGTCGCGGCGGCCGGGCTGCTCTTCCACCGGCTGTTCGACCCGCTGGGCACCCTGCTGACCTCGTTCGACCAGGTCCAGCGGGCCGGTGCGGCCCTCGCCCGGATCGTCGGCGTCGCCGCGCTGCCCGCCCCGGCGCCCGTCCCGGTCCGGCGGCCCTCCGGCCCGGTCGCCGTCGAGGCGCGCGGCCTGCGCTTCTCGTACGGCCCCGGGCACGGTGACGTGCTGCACGGCGTCGACCTCGTCGTGCCGCCCGGCACCTCGCTGGCCGTGGTCGGTGCGAGCGGCGCCGGGAAGACCACCCTCGCGCACCTCGTCGCCGGGCTGCTCGCCCCGTCCCGGGGGCGCGCGGTGTTCACGGACCGGGTCGGCCCGGTGGACGTGCGGGAGGTGGGCGACGAGGACCGTCCGGCCTGGACCGGGGTCATCGCGCAGGAGCCGCACGTCTTCACCGGCACCCTCCGCGACGACCTCACCCTCGCCGCGCCCGGCGCCGACGACGCGGCCGTCCACGCCGCGCTGGACGCGGTGGGCGCCCGCTGGGCGGCGGCCCTGCCCGACGGTCTGGACACCCGGATCGGTGTCGGCGGCCATCCGCTGGACGCCGCGCAGGCGCAGCAACTGGCCCTCGCGCGGATCGCGTTGGCCGATCCGCCGGTCGTCGTCCTCGACGAGGCGACGGCCGAGGCGGGGAGCGCGCACGCCCGCGTCCTGGAGGACGCCGCCCACGCCCTCGTCCGCGGCAGGACGGCGCTCGTCGTCGCCCACCGCCTCTCGCAGGCCCGCCGCTGCGACCGGATCGCCGTCCTCGCCGACGGCCGCGTCGCGGAACTCGGCACGCACACCGGCCTCCTGGCCCTGCGCGGACGGTACGCGGCCCTGTGGTCGGCGTGGACGGAGCACGGCGCCCCGGAGCGGGGGCCCGTCGGAGCGTCCGAAGGGTGACCGCGGCGCGCTGCGCGGTGCCGGGCGGAACGGGGTGGAACGGGGCGGACGTTCCCGCGACACCGACCTCGGCGCAGGGCCGGAACCGGACTCCGCCATGGCCGGTGGGCGGGTGCGGCGAGTGGACGGAACGGGGCTGTCCCGGACGTCACGAGATCGCAACGACCTCGCCACGTGTTCCTCCGGGGCTGGCCGGAAATCGGCCCCGCCCGCCACCATCGTGCGGACACGATCACTCCGCGCCCCGGGGCACCCGCCGGGGGCGGATCGGCAAAGGGGGGCCCGGCATGACACGGACGAGAACGACGGACCGGCACAGACCGCGCGCGCTGCGGACGGCTGTCACGACCGTGTGCGCCGTGGGCGCGCTGGTGCTCGGCCTGACGGCCTGCAACGGTGACGACGGAGCGGCGGCGGGTACGCCGGGCGCGGGCCAGCCCGCGGCGACCGCCTCCGCGAGCGGCGCGGGCGCCTCGCCCTCGGCGGGCAAGGGCACGGATGCGGGCGGCGGACAGGACGGGAACGGCTCCGGCGGGGGCGGGAAGTCCTCGGGGGCTCCGGCGAAGCCCGCCGCGTCGGTGTCCGCGTCGTCGGGTGCTTCGGCCTCCTCCGGCGGGAAGGGCGGCGGGGGCGGTGTCGCCGGGGAGGGCGACGACTGCGACCACAAGATGCCCATCTCCCCCGACGAGTTCGCCGTCTACGGCTACACGCCCGAGGGCGGCCAGCTCGGGCTCATCGTCAAGTACGGCAACTGGGGCTGCCCGACACCGGATTCGGACGGCCCGCCCTTCGAGCCGGTCGGCAAGGAGATCTACCAGCAGCTCGACCAGGCGGCCGACATCACGGTCACCGACCCGATCGTGGCGAGCACCGACAACCAGCCCATCGGCGTCCAGGAGTTCATCGACTGGCTGGACGCCCACCCCGACAGCGGGCTGGTGTTCAAGTACCACCTGGGCGCCGACGGCGTGATCGACCGGCTGGACCAGATCTTCGTCCCGTGAGACGAGCGGAGGCGGGCGGCTCCGAGGGCTTCCCGCCTCCGCCCCGGCTCTTCCTTCCTCTCCGCCCCTCCTTGGGCCCGGTGGAGCCCTCGGGGTTGCGCCCGTCCCGCGACAACCCGCGACGACTGTCGATCTCGCATCTCCGCACCGGCACCTGACGCGCGAAGAAGGGGCGCGGCAGCGTTATGCCTGTGCCGACCAGGGCACTGGGAGGGGGCCGGAACGTGCACAAAATGCCCCACGCGTGATGCGCAGTCCCCGGTCCTGCTCCACCCCGCCGCGGCCTGACCGAGGCCGCGGCGCCACCCCACGCGGGGCGGAGGGGCGGAGGCGCGAAGAGCACGGAGCAGGACGGGCCGCCCGGCGCGGTCACGGCCCCCGTGGCGGCCACGCTCTGCCTCTGGCCGGCTTCGCCTTCTCCCAGGACGTGAACGACGCAGGTGTCCCTGGATGTGCTCGGGGAAAAGGGAGGCATGGACGACTTCGAGGTGGACGAGGTGGTGCAGCGGGCGCTGGACCGGCTGACCCTGCTCGCGGAGGCCACGACGGCCCTGTCCAGCACCCTCGACACACGCAAGGGGCTGGAGCGGGTGTGCCGTACGGTCGTGCCCCAGCTCGCCGACTGGTGCGCGGTGGAACTGCTGGACGACGAGGGCCGGGCCCACCGCGTCCACGCGCGTCACCGCGATCCGGGTCTGCTGCCCGTGGGCGGGCCCACCGGACCGCTGCCGCCGCTGCCCGAGGACTCCCGCAGCCCGCTCGCCCGCGTGCTGCGGGGCGCCGGCCCCCTCCTGCTGACCCACGCGGACATCTCCGGGCCCGGCTGGAGCGACGACCCGTGGCACACCCGGGAAGGGAGCCTGTTCGACCAGTTCGACGCCGGGACCGCCGTCGTCGCCCCGCTGCGCTCGCGGCGGCAGGTTCTCGGCGCGCTGACGATGGCACGCGGCGCCGACCGGCCGCCGCTGACCGACGGGGACCTCGCCCTGGTGGAGGATCTGGCGCACCGGATCGCCCTGGCGATGGACAACGCCCGACTGCACCGGGAGACCCAGCGCATCGCCGAACGCCTCCAGCGCTCCCTGCTGCCCACCCTGCCCGAGACCGGCCCCCTCCAGTTGGCGGCCCGCTACACGCCCGCCGCCGCCAACGCCGAGGTCGGCGGGGACTGGTACGACAGCTTCGTCCTCCCCACCGGCGACACCACGATGATCATCGGTGATGTCACCGGCCACGACCTGCGCGCCGCGGTCACCATGAGCCAGCTGCGCAACATGCTCCGCGGCATCGGCGTCGACCGGACGGAACCTCCGGGCAGGATTCTGCACCGCCTCGACCTGGCGCATCACACCCTCTACCCGTACTCCACGGCCACCTGTGTCTACGCCCTCGTCAGCCAGAGCGAGGACGGCGCGTACGTGCTGAAGTACGCCAGCGCCGGACACGTGCCCCCACTTCTGGTGACCCGTGAAGGAGACACCCACTTCCTCGACGGCGGTCGGGGCATGCTCCTGGGCGTCGTCCCGGACGTGCCGCGCACCCACGCCGACCGGACCCTGCCCCCTCACTCCACCCTCCTGCTCTACACCGACGGGCTCGTCGAACGGCGCGGGGAACCGATCGACGTCGGACTGACCCGGCTGCGCCAGCACGCGGCGGCCCTGTCCCGTGAACCACTCGACGTCTTCTGCGACGAACTCCTCTCAGGTATGGCCACCGACCACGAGGACGACATCGCCGTCCTCGCCGCCCGCCTCCCCGCCACCTGACCCCCGACGGCGGCCGTGACCTGGGACACGCGGGCGACCCGGTAGGCACGCTCCTGTCCGGTGGGGGTACCCGGCGCGCTGACGGAGTCCTTCCCGCCGTCGGCCCCCACACGCAGCGGAGCACCCCATGTCGCTCACCGACCTTCAGCTGTCCACCACTGAACGCTCCGGCGGCCGCGTCGTGGTCGCCGCGGCGGGCGCCCTGGACCTGCACACCGCAGGCGGCCTCTACACGCGGGCCGAGCGGCTGCTCGCCGGGCATCCTCTCGTCGTCGTGGACCTGTCCGGGATCGAATTCTGCGACTCGACCGGCTACAACGCGCTTTTGCGGCTGCGCCGTCGGGCGCTGGAGGCGGACGCGCGGTTCGTCCTGGCGGCGGCCCCGCCCGTGGTGGGGCGTCTCCTGGCCCTGACGGGCGCGGACATGGTGTTCGAGGTCCACGAGACGCTCGCCGCCGCCCTCGCCGCGCATCCGGCCGGCGGCGAAGGCTGAGTCGCTCCGTCGGCAGGCCGGGGGTGCGTCAAGGGCGCGCGGGCCTGCGGGCACGTTTCAGTGGCGGGGGCGCTCGGTCGACGGCGACGGGTCCGGCTCGGCCAGGGCCTCGGCGCGTATGTCGGCGCAACTGCGGCTGATGAGGCGGGAGACGTGCATCTGCGAGAGACCGAGTTCCTCGGCGATACTGCTCTGGGTGCGGTGCTCGAAGAAGCGCATGTACAGGATGGTGCGTTCCCGCTCGGGCAGCCTGCGCAGCCCCTCCCTGGCGGCCTCCCGGTCGACCACGGTCGCGTACGACGGGTCGTCGGCGCCGAGGGTCTCGGCGAGGCTGTGCCTGCCGTCGGCCCGGGTCAGGTCGGCGTCGAGGGAGAGGGTGCTGAAGCTGTCCAGCGCCTCGATGCCCGTCGCGACCTCGCGGACGGTGAGGCCGGTGACAGCGGAGACGGCTTCCGGAGTGGGCTCGGGGCTGCCCGGCCGCTGGGTCAGCTCGCGCCGGGCCACTCGGACCTGGTTGCGCAGGTCCTGCACCCGGCGCGGCACGTGCAGCGCCCAGGTCCGGTCACGGAAATGGCGTTTGACCTCGCCGGTGACGGTGGGCACGGCGTAGCTCTCGAAGGCGCCGCGGGACGGGTCGAAGCGGTCGACGGCCTTGACCAGGCCGAGAGCGGCGACCTGGCGCAGGTCGTCGACGGCTTCGCCGCGGTCGCGGAACCGCCCGGCTATGCGGTGGGCCATGGGCAGCCAGGCGACGACGATCTCGTCGCGCAGACGGTCCCGTTCCGGGCCGGGATCCATGCGGGCCAGACGGTGGAAGAGAGCGACCGTGTCGGGGGCGTCTTCGTGGGTGTGTCGCAGCGCTCCACGCGCGGCGGGCGGCACGCCGGGGCGTACGGCAGTCGGGTCGGTCGGCATGGGAGTCGCTCCTGAGCTGGGACTCCGGGTCACGCGCGGTAGAAACCGCCCGGACCTGGAGGGGGCGTTCAGAGTCGCCGCAGCGGGAGCGTTCACCGACTGTGCGCCGAGGGGACGGACGTCGCCGGCCGCGGGAAACCGCTGGGCCTGCGCCTCCGGTCCGAAGCACCGTTGTTCGAGTGCCCCCTGATGCCACCGGTAAACCCGGCCCGTCCGGTAACGCGTCCTGGGGCGTGGCCTCGCCGTGCGTGCAGCGTGGACACCGCACGGGGCGTTCCGCGGCGGCGACAGCGCAACGGGCCGCGCGAGTCGTCGTTCAGCGGTGCCGACCGGCTGCGCGGTCCGGCCCTCGGCTCGGTCCTCGCGGCCGTGAGCGCGCCGCACGTCGACGTCTTCCGCGCGGTGGGGAGGGTTCCTCACGGCGGGCCGACCTGACGGCGCCGCCCGTACTCCTCGCCTGCACCCTTCACCGCGGGGACCGGAGGCGCGTCCACCCATCCGACCTGATCGTCCGTCACCCGGCGCGCCTGCGCGACGGCCCGGCCCGGCGCGCCCCTCTGTGTGTAGCAGCCCGAGGAGGGGGGGACCCACCCTGACAAGCCGGACCGGCGGCGGTCCTCATGAGGGCCGGTTCGGCCCAGGTTCCCCTGGTCCGAACCGTGTGCCAGGGGGGCCGCCCGGTCCGGGTCGTCCCCAGGTGGACCCCGTCGGCCGGGGCGCCGTGGAGCCGCAGGTCAGGTGAGGCCGCCTTTCTCGCACACCTGCCGGGCGACCTCGCGCAGCTTGATGTTCTTGTCCTGGGAGTACCGTCGAAGGACGTCGAAGGCCTGTGCCTCGGTGAGCTTGTGGCCGCCCATGAGGATGCCCATGGCCTCGCCGATGATGTGCCGGGTGGCGACGGCCTCCTCCATCTGGGCGTGGGAGCGGGCGCTGGCGAGGGCGACCGCCGCGTGGGAGGCGAGCAGCCAGCCCGCGGTCTCACTGGTGTCGTTGAAGGCGCCGGTGCGGCGGGAGTAGAGGTTGAGCGCGCCGAAGTCCTCGTCGTCGGTGAAGAGCAGGAAGCCCATCATGCTGCCGAGCCCGAGGGCGCGGGCCGGGGGTGCGTAGCCGGGCCAGCGCTGTTCCTCGGCGGTGAAGTCGGCCAGCCGGAAGACGCGTTCGCCGCTCTTGGTGCGCGCGGCGTCGAAGCAGGGGCCCTCCTGGAGACGTTCCTGAAGCCGGTCGCTCTCGATGACGACGTGACTGGTGGGGGCCAGGCTCTGCACCCGTCGCCCGCGCAGGATCAGCACGCCCGCGTCGTCACACCCTTCGACCAGTTCGGTCGCGGACGCGGTGATCCGCTCCAGGGTCGCGTCCACCGAGTCCTGGGCCAGCAGGTCGCGGGCCATGCCCGCCATCTGCCGGGCGAACTCCTGCCAGTCCATGCCGCCTCCGCCGTCTCGTGCGCTCCAGCGGTCGCCTACCCGTTTTCCCGCCGGGGTGAGCACCCGGAGCGGTGAACCGTCCGCCCGGGGGACCGCTTCGGCGCCGGTCGCGCGAACGGCCCGCGCACGTCCGCGCACCGTCGCTGTGCCGGGGTGGCTTCGAGTCGCCCGCCGGGTCCACCCGTCCCATACTGACCGCATGGCGCAGAAAACGGCGGGTACGCACGAGCCGTCCACGCTCACGGTCAAGGGGCGGGACGTGCGGCTGCGGACGATCGGCTTCCTCGTGCTGGCGGCGCTGGCCGTCTGGTTCATCGCCGCCAACACCGGCTCGGTCACCATCCGCCTCTGGGTCTCCGACGTCACGCTGCCGCTGTGGACCGTCCTCACGCTGACCCTGCTGGTCGGCCTCGTCCTCGGTCTGCTCATCGCCCGTCGGCGCGCCCGCCGCTGAGCCCGCCGTCCCGGACCCGGCCGTGAGGTGCCCGGGTCAGAGTCGCCGGGCGCGGAAGACGACCAGTTCCTCCTTGTCCTGGTCCGCGCTCATCAGGCCGCGTTCGCGCAGCCACGGCAGGCGCGAGCGCAGCACCGGCCCAAGGGGGACGAGTTCCCGGTCGACGACCTCCGTGTCGTATCCCGCGCGGATCAGTGTGCCGAGGGTGGCGTCGACGCGTGCCAGGTCGCGTCGACGCACCGTGACGCGGCGGGCGTGAAGGGCGGAGTTGAGGCGGGCGCAGAGGACGGCTCTGCGGGACACGTCGACGGCGGTGACCCTGGCTCCGGCTCCGGCGGCGTGGACGGCGAGGCGCCGCTGCCGGTCTCCCGTTCGAGCACGCGGGTGCCCGGCGCGACGCCTTCGCGGTCCGGCGTCCGCATCAGGAGGTACGTGTCGTGCTGAATCAGGAGGTACGTGTCGTGCTGAGGGGCGTAGACGCCCGGCAGGGTGAGGGTCCGCACCGAACCGGCCGGAACGGGTCCGCACGGGTCACGGGGGTGTTGGCGGTGACCGTGGCCTCGGCTTCTCCAGCCCTTGGTCGGCTCCCCCGGCTCGTCGTCCGCTCCCGCCGGGGTGCGGGCGGTGGGGGCGGTCACGCGGGCGCTCCCGTGGGGGCGAGCACACGGGTCGCGGCGGCCAGGCGCAGCCGCTCCAGTACGTCGGCCTGCCGGTCGGCGCGTTCCAGGAGGGTGTCGAGGGTCTCCGCGGAGAGCCTCGGGTCGGTGTCGGCCAGGGCGCGCAGGGTGCGCCAGCACGCCGCCTTGCCGCGGACGCCGACGAGCATGGCTTCCAGTTCGAGCACGTCGCTGAGGGGCGAGCGGGAGACGAGGCGACCGTTGGTCTTGAGGCGGCCGACGCGTTCGGCGAGGCGGCCGAGGGTGACCCTGGCGCGGTGGACGGTGATGTCGAGGCCGGTCATGATCCGGGCGAGCGCGTCGCGGTCCCGGCCCACCTGACGGGCGAGGTCGGCCAGCGCCGCCCCGTCGTCGCGGCCCTCGTGGGCCCGTGCCGCCCGGCGGAAGAGGTCGAGGCCCCCCGCCGCGCCCGTCAGGTGGTCGTTGAGGTAGATCGCGAGCAGGCGGTCCGCCTCCTCGTCGGCGCCCGCGCGCATCTCCTGTTCCACCGCATCGCCGAGTTCGGACCAGCTCGCCTCGAACTTGGCCAGGCCCTCACGTTCGAGGGTGTCGGTGACGTCGGCGAAGTCGACGCCGGCCCGCTCGAGCGCGGCGAAGTGCTCGGTGGCCTCGGCGGCGGTGTCGCGGGCGGCGTCGGGTTCGGGCAGTCGGCCGTGGTCGGCGTAGGCGGCCAGGGTGGTGCCGGGCATGGTGTCGACGGTGCCGGGGAGGGCGAGTTCCGCCACGTAGAGCGTGTCGGGGCAGGCCGGGTCCTTGACGCCGGTGGAGGCCCACAGGGGCCGCTGGGGGCGGGCGCCCGCCGACGCGAGGGCCTGCCAGCGGGGGCTCGCCAGAAGCTCCTGGTGGGCCCGGTAGGCGAGGCGGGCGTTGGCGATCGCGGTCCTGCCCTTGAGCGCCAGGGCTTCCGGGGTGCCCAGGGCGTCCAGGCGGGCGTCGGTCTCGGTGTCGACGCGGGAGACGAAGAACGAGGCGACCGAGTGGATGCCGGTGAGGTCGCGGCCCGCGTCCCGGGCCTGCTCCAGGCCGTCGAGGTAGGCGTCCATGACGGCGCGGTAGCGGTCCAGGGAGAAGATCAGGGTGACGTTGACGCTGATGCCGCGGGCGACGAGGGCGGTGATCGCGGTCAGTCCTTCGCGGGTGGCGGGGACCTTGACGAGGAGGTTCGGGCGGTCGACCGCCGTCCAGAGCCTGCGGGCGTGGGCGATCGTGGCGTCCGCGTCGCGGGCGAGCCGGGGATCGACCTCGATGGAGACCCGCCCGTCGGCCCCTCCGGTCCGCCGGTGCACGGGGCGCAGGACGTCACAGCCGTCGCGTACGTCGTCGGTGGTGAGGGCGAGGACGGCGTCGTCCACGGAGGTGCGGTCGACGCCGAGCCGTCGCAGTTGCCCGGTGTAGCGGTCCCCCTGGGTGAGGGCGGAGGCGAAGATCGTGGGGTTGGTGGTCACGCCGACGACGTGGCGGTCCGCGATGAGCCGCTTCAGCTCTCCGCTCCCGAGCAGTTCGCGGGAGAGGTCGTCCAGCCAGACGGACACGCCCGCGGCGGAGAGGTCGGCGAGCGGATCGGATGCGACGGGGAGTGACATCGGGACCTCCGGTGGGGGTGCGTCGCCCGCGGGGGCGCGGGCGTGCGCACGGCGTGTTTCCAGAGACGGGCGACCCATGCACCCCGGTCCCGACGCACCGGCTCCACTTCGCGAAAAGCGGCGAAAAAGCAGTGAGTAGCAATGAAACTGATCAAAGGGGTACTTCGGAAAGAGAGGGCGTACGGAGCACGGACCCGCGAACAGGAGAGCGGCATGGCGAAGCACAGGAAAATCGGCCGGGGTGACCGCGTGAGCTGGCGCAGCCACGGGAGCACGGCGATCGGCACCGTGAAGCGGAAGCTCACCCGGCGTGGGCGCGCCGCCGGGCGGACGGTCGACGCCTCGCCAGAGGAACCGCAGTACGAGGTGCGGAGCGAGAAGTCCGGCGGGACGGCCGTCCACAAGCCCGAGGCGCTCCGCAAGGAACCGAAGGGTAAGAGCGGGGACCGGTGAACAGGTGGGGCAGTGCGAGGACGGGGGCGGAGCGGACGGGCCGCCGCGCCTGCGGGCGGCGCCGATGAACCGGGGAACCACGGCCCGCCGACCCCGGGGCGCGGCGGCCGGGGTCAGCGGGTGAGGTGGCGTTCCAGCCAGTCCGCCGCGGTACGGCGGAACAGGCGGCGGCTGTCCGCGCGGAGGAAGTCGTGGCCCTCGTCGCGCAGGGTGAGCAGTTCGGCGGGGACGCCGCGCTCGCGGGCCGCGCGGACGAACTGCTCCGACTCCCCCGGCGGCACGTTGGTGTCGTGTTCGCCGTGGACGGCCAGCACGGGCACGCGCAGGGCGTCGATCCGGGTCATCGGGGACAGCGCGCGCAGCAGGTCCCGGTCGCGGTCGGGGTGGCCGTACTTGTGGGCCGCCGACTCCGCGAGCCAGGGCTCCGTACCGGCGAAGAACGTCAGCAGGTCGGACATGCCGCACACGGCGACCCCGGTGCGGAACAGGTCCGGGTGCCACACCACGGACGCGAAGGTGAGGTAGCCGCCGTAGGAGTGGCCCATGACCGCGAGGCGGGTGGGGTCGGCGGGGCCCGCGGCGACGGCCTGCGCGGCGCAGTCGGCGACGTCGTTCAGGGCGCCGAAGCGTCCAGCGCCGAGGTCGGCGTCGACGAAGGAGCGGCCGTGTCCGCCGGAGCCGCGCACGTCGGGGGCGAAGACGTCCAGGCCGCGCGCGGTCAGCTCGTGGTAGAGGGAGTTGTGGACGGGGCGTTCCTGTTCCTCGGGGCCGCCGTGGAGGTGCACGACGCAGGGCGCGGGGTCGCGCGGCCCCCGGCCGGGGGCGCGGTGGTACCAGCCGGTGAGGGGCAGGCCGTCGCGGGCCGTGAACCGTACGGGGACGGGGCGGACCGGGGGGCGGCCGGGGACGGTGTCCTCGGCGCGGGCGGTCCACGGGGTGCGCAGGAGGGAGACGCCCTGGTGGAGCCACCACACGCCGGGGCGGCGGCGGGAGCCGGACAGGGCGAGCAGGAGCCGGCCGGGTCCGGCGGGGGCGACGCGGGTGACGACCTCGTGCGGGAGGTCGACGGCGCGCCGTACGTCGTCGGCGGGGGCGGTGAGGACGGTCGCGGGCCGGGGGGCGTAGCCGGCCGGGTCGGCGGGGTGGAGGTCGGCGAGTTCGAGGGCGCTGGCGCCCTGTTCGTTCCAGACCAGGGCGGCCGTGCGGTCGTCGTGGGCGAGGGTGAGGAGGTCGAGGGCGGAGCCGGGGCGTTCGGCGGCCACCGAGACGCCCGTCAGGGTGCCGTCGGGGGCGAGGGCCGCGGCGAGGAGGGCGGCGTGTTCGCGGCCCGCGTCGCTGCGCAGCCACAGGGTGCGCGCGTCCGGTGCGAAGCGGCCGATCCAGGGGTCGCCGTCGGCGACCGGGACGACGCAGGCCTCCGTGCCGTCGGCGGTGCGCCGGACGACGGCCTCGCGGCGTCCGCGCGGGCCCCGGCGGAGTAGGACGAGCCGCCCGTCGCGGCTGAGGTCGCACACGCGCAAGGTCGCCGCGTGCGTCTCGGTGGCGAGCAGGGCGGGCGAGGCGAGCCCGTCGGGGTCGAGGAGGTACGCGGAGAGGGTGCCGCCGTCGGCCGTGCCCGCACTGTCGGCGGGGCCGCCGCCGGGGGCGAGGAGGCCGCCGGGGCGGACGCCGCCGGGGGGCGCGGCGACGGTGACGGCGAGGGCCGCGCCGTCGTGCGTCCAGCAGCCGAGGTGGGCGGAGCTGCCCCGGTCGGTCCCGGCGAGGACGCGCCGCCCGGTGCCGTCGGGGCGGACGCACAGCACGCGCGTGAGGCCCCGGCCGCCGGGGGCGGTGGTGTACGCGATCCAGCGGCCGTCGGGCGACCAGGAGACCTCCTTGACCGGGTCGTCGGTGGCGTCCAGCAGGTGGGTGCCGTCGCGGTCGACGGGTCCGGCCCACAGTTGCGGCACGCCGCCCCGGTCGCACAAGTACGCGGCCTCGGTGCCGTCCGGTGCGGCGGAGGGGTACCAGCAGCCGTGCGCGCGCAGCGGGGTGGTCGCGTCGCGAGGGCCGCTCGCGTCGGGGAGCGCGCGCAGGGAGGGCGCGGCGGCCGGGAGCGGGCGGGGGGCGGGGGCGGCGACCGGGACCGGCGGCGTCCGGCGCCGCGGTCCGTCGGGCGACGTGCCGCTCGGCGCCGCGCGGTGGGGTGCGGGGGCGCCGGGCGGGTCGGGGGCGGGCCGGTCGCCGGTCGTGGTGCCCGTGCCGCCGCTCACGCGACCCCGTGGGTCTGGAGCCAGATCTCCAGCAGCGCCACCTGCCAGAGCGCGTTCGCGCCGCGCCGCGTGCGGTGCCCGTCGGGGTCCGCGAGCAGCGTGTCGACGTAGTCCTGGCGGAACAGGCCGCGGCGCTTCGCCTCGGGGGCTCGGAGCGCGTCACGGACGCGGTGCAGGACGGGGCCCGCCATGTGGGTGATCGCGGGCACGGGGAAGTAGCCCTTGGGGCGGTCGACGACCTCGCGGGGCAGGATCCGGCGTCCGGCGGCCTTGAGGACGCCCTTGCCGCCGTCGGCGAGTTTGAGGTCGGGCGGGCAGGCCGCGGCCAGTTCGACCAGTTCGTGGTCGAGGAACGGCACCCGCGCCTCCAGCCCCCAGGCCATGGTCATGTTGTCGACGCGCTTGACCGGGTCGTCGGGCAGCATCACGTGCGTGTCGAGGCGGAGCGCCGCGTCGAGGGCGGTCTCGGCGCCGGGGACCGCCATGTGGTCGGCGACGAAGCGGGACGACACGTCGTGGTCGGCCAGCATGCCGGGCTGGAGGACGGCGGCGAGGTCGGCGTGCGAGCGGTCGAAATAGACGCGGGCGTACTGCTCGGGTTCCCGGTCGCGGGGGACGTCGGCGAGCGCCGGGTACCAGTGGTAGCCCGCGAGGACCTCGTCGGCGCCCTGACCGCTCTGGACGACCTTGACCTCCTTGGAAACCTGCTCCGACAGCAGGTGGAAGGCGACAGTGTCGTGGCTGATCATGGGTTCGCTCATCGCCTCGACGGCGCCCTCCAGCGCGGTCGACACCCGGTCGGAGGGGACGAGCAGGCGGCGGTGGACGGTGTCGTACTCACGGGCCACCAGGTCGGAGTAGTGGAACTCGTCGCCGTCCTGACCGCCCTCGGCCTCGAAGCCGACGCTGAACGTCATCAGGTCGCGCTGCCCCTGCTCGGCGAGGAGCGCCACGATCAGGCTGGAGTCGAGCCCCCCGGAGAGCAGGACGCCGACCTGCACGTCGGACACCATGCGCCGACGGACCG
Source organism: Streptomyces sp. NPDC091281 (assembly GCF_044757425.1). Lineage (NCBI taxonomy): Bacteria > Bacillati > Actinomycetota > Actinomycetes > Kitasatosporales > Streptomycetaceae > Streptomyces > Streptomyces sp. NPDC091281. The sequence goes on from NZ_JBIVUY010000011.1 coordinate 64,770, forward strand.
CGGTGCGCAGCGCGTCCAGCAGCGCGTCCCGCCAGTCGTCGGCGTCCATCCCGGCGTGCTCGGGGCGGCGGGTGTACGACGGCTGCCAGTAGACGTGGTCGCGGTGGGTGCCGTCGGGTTCGACGACCCGGACGGTGGCGGGCGGGAGCTTGCGGACGCCGGTGAGGACGGTGCGCGGGGCGGCGACGGTGGCGTGCCAGCTCAGGTACTGGTGGACGGCGACCGGGTCGAGCGAGGTGTCGACGTCGCCCGCGGCGAGGAGGGCGGGCAGCGTGGACGCGAACCGCAGGCGGCCCGGCGCGGACGCGAGGTAGAGCGGCTTGACGCCGAGGCGGTCGCGGCCCAGGACGAGGCGGCCGGTGCGGTGTTCGACGAGGGCGAAGGCGAACATGCCGTAGAAGTGGTCGACGCAGTCGGTGCCCCACTGCCGGTACGCCTTGAGCACGACCTCGGTGTCGGAGGTGGACGTGAAGCGGTGGCCGAGGCGGGTCAGCTCCGCGCGCAGTTCGCGGTAGTTGTAGACGCAGCCGTTGAACACGCCGGTGAGTCCGCCCTGTTCGTCGGTCATCGGCTGGGCGCCGTGGTCCGACAGGTCGATGATCTTCAGCCGCCGGTGGGCGAGCGCGGCCGCGCCGCGGGTCCAGGTGCCGCGCCCGTCGGGCCCGCGGTCGGCGAGCCGGTCGGCCATCCGCTCCACGGCCGCGAGGTCGGGACGGCGGCCGTCGAACCGTATCTCTCCGCTCAGACCGCACATGGGGCGACGGCTCCCTCCGGTCCGGTGCCGACGCGGGGCCGCGCCGGTTCGAGGGGCCCGCGTTCAGGTTCGGGTTCGGCGCCCGGTCCGCGCCGGTGCGTGGGCGCGGAGTCGGTGGGGACCGTGGTGCTGAGCATGACGAGCTGTCCTTTCGGGGACGTGCGGGGGGGCGTGCCGCTGGGCGCCGTCGGCGGGGACGGGCGGCGTGGCTCAGTGCGGGAGGGCCTGCCGTGCCGCGACGGGAACGCCGGGCGTCGGGGCGCCCGCGCCGGGGGCGGCGGCCGTACGGGCGGACAGGGCCGGTCGGGAGGCGGTGCGGTGACCGGGCCCGGCGGGCGCACGGCGACGTGGCGGCCGTCGTTCGCCGCGGGTCTCGGCGATCAGGGTGTCGACGCACGCGAGGAGGTCCTCCTCCTCGGCGACCCGGCGCAGCCGCCGTGCCGCGCTGCCCTCGGCGAGGGTCGCGGCGAGGAGGGCGCGAGTGGTGTCCCAGTCGCCGTGGGCCTCCAGCGCGGGACGCAGCCGCTCCAGCAGCCGGGTGAGGACCTCGGCGGCGGGCCTCTCGCGGCGGGTGTCCGGGTCGACGAGGGTGCCTTCGAGACCGGCGCGGGCCGCCCGCCAGGTCGCGCCGCGCAGCCACTCGTGCCGTCCCGGGCAGGCGCTGCCGCCCGCGGTGCGCAGCCGCTCCTGGGCGTCGGTCACCAGGGCGCGGAAGAGCGCGGCGGTCAGCACGACCGTCTCGGCGCGGGGGCAGGCGTCGCTGATGCGCAGTTCCAGGGTGCCCTGGTGGGCGGAGGGACGGACGTCGTGGTAGATCATCCCGGCGTCGCTGATGACCCCGGCCCGGACCAGGTCGCGGACGGCGGTGTCGTACTCGTCGGCGGAGGCGTAGCACCCGGCGGGGCCGGAGGTGGGCCAGCGCTGCCAGAGCAGGGTGCGCCAGCTGGCGTAGCCGGTGTCGGCGCCCTGCCAGAAGGGGGAGCTGGCGGAGAGGGCCAGGAGGGCGGGCAGCCAGGGCGAGACGACGCACATGACGCGGACCGCGGTGTCGCGGTCGGGCACGTCCACGTGGACCTGGGCGCCGCAGATGAGCTGTTCCTCGGCGACCTGGCGGTACTCCTCGACCATGCGGTGGTAGCGGGCGCCGTCGGAGGGGCGGCCGGAGACCGGCGGGGCGAGCGGCGCGGTGCCCGCGGCGAGCACCGCGAGCCCGAGGGAGGAGGCGGCGGAGTCCAGCTGCCGCCGGGTGTGCGCGAGGTCGGCGTGCAGGTCGTCGAGGGTGCTGTGCACGGCGCTGTTGGACTCGACGGTGGAGCGGTGCAGTTCGGACGTGAAGGTGTCCGGGGGGAGCCGTCGCAGGAGCGGGGCGGCGCGCGGGACGAGCAGCCCGCTCTCCACCTCCACGATGTGGAATTCCTCTTCCACTCCGATGCGGACGTTCACTGTGTCTCCTGGTGGACGTGGCCTTCACCGCCCGGGGAATCGGTTCCCCCGGGCGCGCGGGGCGCCGGATGGTGCCCACCGAGTTGCCGAAAATCTTCGGAATAAGCGCGGGAACCGGCGCCGGTACCGGTTGCGGGCGGGCCGCGGCTGTGGCAGCGCGAGGGCTGCGGCCGGGCGGCGGGAGGCGGGAGCGGGGCGGCGGAACCGGCACGGCGGGCCGGGGCGGTGTCCGGGGTGACGGTCCGGGGCGGTGTCCGGGGTGGCGGTCCGGTCCGGCCGGGTGAACGGGATGGCCGCGGCGGTGAAGGCCGCCCGGCCGTGCCGCTCCTAGGCTCGGTCGCACCGTTCTGGAGGACCGCATGCCTGTGATCTCGCGTATCGAGCTGTACCACGTCGCCGTTCCGCTGCCGACGCCGTTCCGGCCCGCCTGGATACCCGGCTATCCGCAGACCCACAACCGGTTCGACCTGCTGCGGCTGGTCACCGACGACGGGGTCGAGGGCTGGTCGGCGGGGCCCGCCATGGGGCGGGAGCGGGCCGGGATCGGCGACCTCCTCGGGCCCTATCTGCTGGGCACCGACCCGACCGACATCGAGACGGTGCAGCAGCGGCTGCGGGAGATGGCGTACCTGGGGCTGCGGAACGCGTGGATCGAACCGGCGTTCTGGGACATCAAGGCCAAGCTCGCGGGCGTCCCCCTGTACCGGCTGCTCGGCGGGGAGGAGCGGCCCGTGCGGCTCTACGCCTCCACGGGGGAGCTGCGCGGGCCCGCCGAGCGGGTCGAGGAGGTGGCGCGGCACGTCGACGCGGGCTTCGAGAGCGTCAAGCTCCGGGTCCACGCGGCCACCGTGGAGGAGGACGTCGCGCAGGTGGCGGCGGTGGCGGAGGCGTTCGGGGACCGGATCAGGATCGGCGTGGACGCCAACCAGGGGTGGCGGGTGTCCGCGATGGCCGAGGCCCCGCTGTGGGACCTCGCGCGGGCCCGGCGCTTCGCGGACGCCTGCGCGGACCTGGGCCTCGCCTGGCTGGAGGAGCCGCTCCCGATGGACGACTACGACGCCCTCGCCGAGCTGACCGCGAAGGCGCGGCTGCCCGTCGCGGGCGGCGAGCTGCACACCGGGGGCTGGCCGGAGCTGCGCATGATGATCCACCGGCGCTGCTACGACGTCCTCCAGCCCGACGCCATGTTCACCGGCGGCGTGGCCCAGACCCTCAAGGTCGCCGAGGAGTGCCGCGCGCGGGGGCTCGGCTACACACCGCACACCTGGACCAACGGCATCGGTTTCGCCGTGAACCTGCACCTCATGGCGGCGGCCGGGGACGCCGACGCGTTCCTGGAGTACCCGATCGACCGGGCGTGGACTCCCCCGCTGCGCGACGCCGTCCTCACCCGGCCCTTCACGCATCGGCGCGGCACCCTCGACCTGCCCACCGCGCCCGGTCTCGGCTTCGAGGTCGACCGGGCGGCGCTGCGTCGGTGGGGCCGCCGCTTCAGCACCGTGACGGGCGGGCGGCTCGCCCTGCGGACCTTGCGCGACAAGGGGCTGCGCGGCACGGTGACCCTGGCGCGCGCCCGGCGCGACCGTACTCCGGCGAGGAGCCACCCGTGATCCTGTTCCTGCTGCCCACGCACGACTACGACCCCACGGAGGCGGCCGTACCGTGGGCGGCGCTCACCGCCGCCGGGCACGAGGTGCGCTTCGCGACGCCCGAGGGGCACGTCGCGCCCGCCGACGAGCGGCTGACCGACACCGGTTTCTCGTGGCTGTCGCCGTGGCTGATGACCCGCCGGGCCGATCTCGCGACGTACCGGCGGCTCACCGAGGACCCGCGTTTCCGGGCCCCGCTCCCCTACCGGGAGGTGGACCCCGCCGCGGTGTCCGCGCTGTTCGTGCCCGGGGGTCACGCGCCGGGGGTGCGGTCGCTGCTGGAGGACGCGACCGCGCAGGGGATCGTGGCGGACGCGTTCGCCCGCGGGATTCCGGTCGGGGCGGTCTGCCACGGGGTCCTCCTCCTGGCGCGGACGAAGGACCCGCTCACCGGGCGTTCGATGCTGCACGGGCGGCGCACCACCGCCCTCACCTCACTGCTGGAACTGACCGCCTGGAACCTCACCCGGCGCACCCTCGGCCGCTACTACCGGACCTATCCGACGACCGTGCAGCAGGAGGTCACCGCCGCTCTGGCGGACCCCCGGCACTTCGCCGCCGGGCCCGTCCTGCCCGTGCGGGACACGGCAGCGAGGCCGGGCCGGGGGTTCACCGTCACCGACGGCTCCTACGTCTCCGCCCGCTGGCCCGGCGACTGCCACCGGCTGGCGGCCGACTACCTCGCTCTCGTGGAGGCCCGCGTCCCGCCGTCGCGGGACACCGGCAGGTGACTGCCGTGGAGCACGTCTTCCTCCAGGACGGCCGGAGACGGTCGGCCCGGGTGGTCGCTGCTGAGCACGGCGGCGGGAACGGGCCCTCGCCGGTCGCGGTGCTGGTCCTGCACGGGCCGTACCAGACCGGCGCCAAGGTCCGTGCGGCGTGCGGCCGTTGCTTCGAGCGGTGCGGCACCGGCGGCGCGCCGCCCGTCGTGGCGTACCCGGACGCCTACCGGGGCCTGTGGAACGACGGCCGCGCCGGGACGCGGTCACCGGCCCGCACCGGGGGCGTCGACGACGTCGCCTTCCTGGAGCGGGTGTGCGGGCGGCTGCGCGACGGAGGGGCCCGGTACGTCGCCGTCGTGGGGTACGCCAGCGGCGGGCACATGGCGGTGCGCCTCGCCCACGAGGCGCCGTCCGCGCTCGACGGTCTGGTGCTGATCGGCACCGGCACGGGTCAGCCCGCTCCGGGCGCCTTCCGCGCGTTCCTCGCGGCGGACCGCTGCCGTCCCCTGCCGGTGGTCACCGTGCACGGCACGGCGGACCCCGTCGCGCCCTACGAAGGCGGCGTCACGAGCCTGTCCGGGTTCCGGCCGCGCGGCCACACCCTGTCGGCGCGGGCGACCGCGGCCTCCTACGCCCGGCGCAACGGCATCACCGCCCCGCCGGGCGTGCGGCGGCTGCCCGGCCGGGCGGGCTCCGGCCGGACGCGGGTGACGGTCACCTGGTACGAGCAGGGCGGACGGCACTCGGTCACCCTCTACACCGTCCACGGCGGCGGCCACGTCATCCCCCACGCGACCCGGCCCGCCCGGCGCCTCCCCGACCGCACCACCCGCGACAGCGACGCGGGCGACCTGGTCGCACGGCTGGCGGCGGCGCTCGCCGGCGGCCCGTCCGGGCCGGGGTGACGTGGCGCACGAGCTGCTCTGCCTACGGAACCGCGGGCATCTCAAGGTGGGCCGCGGCTACGGGATGTCCGGCTCGGGGTGCTCCCCCGGGCCGTCCGTGCGGGCGGTGAGCGGGGTCGGCGACAGGGCCGTGTCCTCCTCGCCCGGCTCCAGCAGGGTCGCGGCGGCGCCGACGATCAGGGGATCGGGGGTGCCGACGACCTCCGGGTCCTTGGCCGCGTAGTCGACGCGGTGCAGCAGGCTGCGCATGGCCTCCAGGCGGGCGCGGCGCTTGTCGTTGCTCTTCACCACCGTCCACGGGGCGTGCTCGGTGTCCGTCGCGCGGAACATCTCGACCTTGGCCTCGGTGTAGTCGTCCCAGCGGTCCAGGGAGTGCAGGTCGGTCGGCGAGAGCTTCCACTGGCGGACCGGGTCGACCTGCCGGATCGCGAAGCGCGTGCGCTGCTCCGACCGGGAGACGGAGAACCAGAACTTGACCAGGAGGATGCCGTCCTCGACGAGCATCTCCTCGAACACCGGGCACTGCTTCAGGAACAGCCGGTGCTCCTGCGGGGTGCAGAAGCCCATCACCCGCTCGACACCGGCCCGGTTGTACCAGGAGCGGTCGAAGAAGGTGATCTCCCCGGGGCCGGGGAGGTGGTCGACGTAGCGCTGGAAGTACCACTGGCCGCGCTCGCGTTCCGTGGGCTTGTCGAGGGCGACCGTGGCGGCGCCGCGGGGGTTGAGGCGTTCGGTGAAACGCTGGATGGTGCCGCCCTTGCCCGCGGCGTCGCGGCCCTCGCAGACCACGACCAGCCGTCCGCCGGTCTCCTTGATCCAGCGCTGGAGCTTGAGCAGTTCGATCTGGAGGAGCCGTTTGCGCCGGTCGTACTCTCTTCGGCGCACTTTGCGGTCGTAGGGGTGGTTCTCGCGCCAGGTGGTGATCGGTTCGCGGGTGCCGTCGAGAAGGATCGGCTGCTCGGGACGGCGGTCGTCGACCGTCAGCCCCTTCAGCAGGCGGGCCTCGGCCTCGTTCGGGTCCATGGGGCGTCTCCGGGGGATGCGGCGGGCTGCACGGGGCGGGTTCCGTGACGGCGCCTTCCCGAAACCCGGCCTCTCACCCCCGGCGAACGGCATCCCGTGGCGCCGAGCCGCGCCGCTCTACTTGCGTGCCACGCCCACGTACACGGCGACGTCGTCCCGGTCGTCCGGCCCGGCGGCGCTGTCGGGGGTCTCGGGGTGCCAGCGGGTGGCGACCTGGACGCCCGGCGCGACGAGGTCGAGGCCGTCGAAGAAGGTGGCGAACTCGGCGCGGGAGCGGACCTGCGCGGGGACGTTGCTGCGGCGGTATATCTCGACGGCCTTGGCCCAGCCCTCGGGGTCGAAGTCTCCGGTCACGTGGGACAGCATCAGATGGCTGCCCGCGGGCAGCGGGTCGAGCAACTGCCGTACGAGGTCGTGGGGTCGGTACTCGTCGGAGATGAAGTGCAGGAGCGCCACGAGGGAGAGGCCGACCGGCCGGGTGAAGTCCAGGACGGCGGAGGCCTCCTGGAGGATCTTCTCCGGCTCGCGGACGTCGGCCTGGATGTAGTGGGTACGGCCCTGCGGGGTGCTCCGCAGGAGGGCTTCCGCGTGCCGCAGCACGATCGGGTCGTAGTCGACGTAGACGACGCGGGCGGCCGGGTTCACGGCCTGGACGACCTGGTGGAGGTTGGGTTCGGTGGGGATGCCGGTGCCGATGTCGAGGAACTGGTCGACACCGCGCTCCGCGAGGAGCCGGGAGGCCCGGTGCATGAAGTCACGGTTGGCGCGGGCCACGCCGACGATGTCCGGGACGAGGGTGATGACGTGCTTCGCCGCGTCCTCGTCGACGGGGTAGTGGTCCTTCCCGCCGAGGTAGTAGTCGTACATGCGTGCCGGGTGGGGACGGCCGGTGTCGAATTCGCGGGTCATGCTGTCCTCTCCGATCGGTCCCGTCGTTCCCGGCGGTCCGATCACGCCGATCGGCGGCCGGGCCGGTGCGGGCACCGTGCCTGACACATCACCAGAATGCACCACTCATTCTGCACGTTACAGAGTGCCGCCCACCAACTACCGCGCACGGAGCGAACGTTGCCGAGTGATCATGATCACGCGGACGACCGGGACCGGCCGGGTGGGGAGCCGTGGGCGGCCGGATGTCCCGCCGCGTTCCGCAGGGCGGCACATGTGGCCCGTATGCTGCGGAATCCGATGCACCATGAGCACGGCAGAGCGGACGGCAGAGAGCGGGTGACATGGCGCAGGACGCCCATCGAGGCGGCGAGGGCGACGACGGCGGACGGGTGGTCGATCCGGAACGCCACATCGCGTACACGCTGGCCCGGGTCGCCCACGTGATGGACCGGATGACCGACGCGGCGCTGGCGGGCGAGGGGCTGTCGCTGCGGATGTTCGGCGCGCTGTCCCACCTGTCGGGGCATCCCGGCCGGTCCTCGGCCGAACTGGCGCGGCTGCTGCTGGTCACGCCGCAGAGCATGGGGGTGCTCGTGCGGCGGCTGGAGGCGATGACGTACGTACGGCGCGCGGAGCCCGCGGTGAAGGGGTTCGCGGTGCGGCTGGAGATCACCCCGGAGGGCGAGGCGGCGCTGGCCAGGGCGGCCGAGCTGGCCATCGGGGCCGAGGGGCGGGGGCTGCGGTCGCTCAGCGAGGCGGAGCGGACGACCCTGCACGCGCTGCTGCGGCGGCTGCTGACGGACCTGGCCGGGCAGGACGGCTGCTGAGCCCCAGGGAGGCGGCGGGGTCGGTCAGCGCTGGAGGCGGGCCCCGGTGAGGGTGGCCGCCTCGTGGAGGGGGCCGCTCAGGGCGGCCGGGGAGAAGCGTTCGGCGGGCACGCTCACCGACATGGCGCCGATGACCTTGCGGGTGGAGCGCTGGAAGACCGGGCGGGCCAGACAGCACAGGCCCCGGCGGGCCTCCTCCCGGTCGAAGGCGAACCAGCCGCCGTGCCGGACGGAGTCCAGTTCGGCCCGCAGCCGGCGCGGTTCGCGGATGGTGGCGGGCGTGAAGCCGGGCAGGACGGAGCCGAGGAGTTCCCGGACGACCTCGTCGTCGGCCCCGGCAAGCAGGACCTTGCCCAGCGCCGAGGCGTGCGCCGACTGGGTGCCGCCGACGCTGGTGACGACGGCGGCCCCGCTCTCGGCGCGCACCTTGGCCAGATAGAGGACCTGATGCCGGTCGAGGACGGCCAGGTGGACCGTCTCGCCCGTCATCGCGTGCAGCCGGGCGAGGTGCGGCATGGCCGTCTCGCGCAGCTGGTTGGGGGCACAGTCAGGGACGCGGTTGCCGACCTGGAAGACCGGTCGGCCGAGCGTCCAGCGGTTGCCGGTCCGCACCACCCAGCCGCTGCGCCCCAGGTCCGTGAGGAGCCGTTGCGCGGTGGACTTGGGGAGGCCGACGCGTTCGGCGAGTTCCGAGACGCCCCAGCTCTCCTGTGTCGCCTCGAAGGCTTCGAGGAGACGGGTGGTGCGGCTGACCACGCTCTCCTTGTGCCGTTCCTCGGTGTCGAGGGAAGCAACGGGTTCGAATCCGGCCATGGCAGCCTCCAAACCAGTGGTATAAGTCAACTTATACCCCGGTGATCAGCGGCTGTCCATGGAACGGCAACTTCCGTTGTCCCCGGACGACGGGGTCCGGGCGCGGATCACGAGCTGAGGAACAGGCCGACCAGGGTCGAGGCGGCGATGGCGCCGACGCCGCGGCAGGTCTGCATCAGACCGCCCGCCGTGCCCGCCCGGTCGGGTGTCACGACCTCCAGGACGCGCGCCTGGGACACCAGGACCACCAGGCCGCTGGAGAGCCCGAGCATCGTCGTGCCGGTGAGCAGCAGGACCAGGCCGCCGCCCCCGGTGTTCCAGACGAGCAGCAGGGCGGCGCCCGCCGCGGTGGAGCCGAGGACGGCCGCCATCGCCGTGCGGTAGCCCCAGCGGCGCACCAGCGCGGTTCCCCCGGACACGCCGATCACACTGGCGAGGCTGAGGGGCAGCATCAGGACGGCCAGTTCGCCGGGCGAGCGCGAACCGTCCTCCTCCAGCCACAGCGGCGTCCCGTAGAAGGCCACGTAGAAGACGACGTGGACCAGGGTGAACACGCCGTACCAGAGGCGGAGCACCGGACCGACGAGCAGGACCGGGTCGAAGAAGGGGTCGGCGCGCCGTCTGCTCCACCACCAGAGGAGACCGGCGCCCACGGCGACGCCGCACAGGGCGAGGTAGGGCGGGTTGTCGCGGGCGTTCTGGAGGGCGCCGACCAGAGCCACCAGGGTGCCGGTGTAGATCAGCCCGCCGGTCAGGTCCAGGGAGCGGACGACGGCGAGGACGCCCCGCATGCCGCCGGGGTGCGGCGGCCCGTCCTTCGAGGCGTCCGGCAGCGGGGCGGCGCGGCCGTGGGCGAGCCCGCGGGCCAGCCACAGGGCGACCGCCACGAACGGCAGGTTGACCAGCATGACGACCTGCCAGCCATACAGGGCGACCAGCACCCCGCCGAGCAGCGGACCCGCCGCCGAGCTGACGTTGGCGGCCACCCCCAGGATGGCGAGGGAGCGCACGGGGGGCTCGGTGGCGGACTGCTTGAGGTGGGCGATGGCGGCCGGATAGGCCACCGACGCCCCCGCCGCCATGGCCGCGCGCAGCGCGACCAGGACGCCGATGTTCCCGGCGAAGGGTCCGGCCGCGCCGCAGATCCCGACGACCGCGATGCCGCCGACGAACACCGACCGCGGGCCGAAGACGTCCACGAGCCGGCCGGCCAGCGGCTGGGCCACGATGCCGGCGAGGTAATAGAGCGACACGACGAGCAGCGCGTCGGCCACGGACACGTCGAAGTGGTTCTCGATCGCGGGCAGCGCGACCGCGATCGTCGAGGAGTTGAGCGGATTGAGGATGACACCCAGGGAGAGTGCCGTCAGTTCGGCCCGGCCGCGCGTTCCCGCGGACCGGCCCTGCTGCGGAGAGCGCCTGTGCGTACGGGAGCCCGGAGCCTCGTCCCCGGGTCCCGCGACAGGACGCCCTACGCCATCCAGAACTGCTCCGTAGCGATCCGGTCCCCTTCGAGACCGGCGCGCAGCAGCACCCGGCGGACGAGGTCCACGCTGGTGGGGTTGCCGCACAGATGGGCGCTGGCCCCGGCGCCGCGGACGAAGTCCCCGGCGTCGGTGTGCTTGCGCAGGATGTCCTCGACCCGGCCGAACTCGCCGGGCCAGCCCGCGTCCTCGGCCCGGCGGCTGACCACCGGGACGTACGTCAGCCACTCGTGCCGCCGGTCCAGCGCGGCGAGTTCCTCGGCGTAGCCGAGGCGGGCGGAGCGGCGGGCGCCGTGCAGGAGCAGCACGCGCCCGGTGGGGCCGACCGGGATGTCGCCGCGGGCGGCGGCCCGGACGAAGCTGACGAAGGGCGCGATGCCCGTCGCCGTCGCCACGAAGGTCCGGGGCGCGCCGAGGTCGCAGCCGTTGAGCAGCAGCCCCTTGCACCGTTCGCGCAGCGCGACGGTGCCGCCGGGCCGCAGGTCGCACAGCGGCTCGCTGGCCTGTCCGCCCGCCACCCGTTCGACGAAGAGTTCGAGGATCGGGGAGGAGGGCGAGGAGACGAGGGAGTAGGGGCGTTCGACGGACGTGCCGTCGGCGGTGGTGACGCCGACGGTCACGTACTGGCCGGGTGAGAAGGACAGGGGCCGTTCCGGGGCGAGCCGGAGGATGCACAGGTCGTCGTCGATCGGGCTGTGGTCGACGACGACCGCGCGACTGCGCGGGACGGTCCGTCCGCGGTCCGCGAGGCGCCGCGCGCCCCCCGCGGTCCCGGTGGGTCCACCGGTCACGGTGCCTCCCCCACGTGGGACGCCACTTCCGCTCGCGCGGCGTCCGGGTCTTCGTACCAGAGGTCGTTGATGGCGGCGAACGGCTCCTCGCCGCCTTCCAGGGTCCCCCGGCTCTTCGGGGCGTCGACCGGGCAGGACACCAGGCAGGAGCCGCAGTCGATGCACAGCTCCGCGTCGATGTAGACCATCCGGTCGCCGTCGGTGGTGTCGATGCAGTCCACCGGGCAGGCCGCGATGCAGGACCGGTCCTTTCGGTCCACGCAACTGGCGGTGATCACGTACGACATGGCGTCACCCGCCTTCCGTCGCGTGGGCGGGGCCGGGCAGCAGGGCCAGGATCTCGGCGGGGCCGGAGACGAGGCGCCGGTGGCCCCAGAGGCTGGACCGGTCGTGGCGGACGACGTCGCAGTCGTCGGGATCGACGGCCAGGCCGCCCCAGCCGTACTCGATCTCGAACCCGTCGGGCGCCTTCAGGTAGAAGGACACCATGTGGTCGTTGGCGTGCCGGCCGAGCGACAGCGACACGGGCACGTCGTGGCTGTCGCACAGGTCGAGCGCGGCGCCCACGTCGTCGAGTTCGTCGACCTCCAGCATCAGGTGCTGGAGCCCGTAGGTGGGATCGGGCAACTCCATGACGGCCAGGCTGTGCTGACGGGAGTTCAGGTAGAGGAAGCGGGCCCGGATGTCGAGCGGGCCGCCCGGGGTGGGCAGGCGCAGCTCCAGGACGTCGCTGAGCCGGGCGCCGAGGGTGCGGCCGTAGAAGGCGGCGGCCTCGGCGGCGTCGGGCACGGCGAGGACGACGTGGCCGAGGCCCTGCTCGCCGGTGCGGAAGCCGGACATCGGGCGGCCCGGCTCGAAGCTGCCGCGGGAGACGGTCGGGCCGTAGAAGATCTCGTGCCGCAGGCCCAGCGGGTCGGTGAAGTGGCTCATGCCGATCACCGCGCGGTCGTGGAGTTCGTCGGGTTTCGCCGGGGTGACGGTCAGTCCGGCGGACTCCAGCCGGTCGGTGGTCTCCTGGAGCTGCTCCGCTCCGCGCACCTGCCAGCCGAGGTACTCCAGACCGCTCTGGGGTCCGGAGCGGACCGAGAGGCGGTGGTGCCAGCTGTCGGCGCGCAGCAGCAGCCGCTCCGCCTGCGGGTCCCGCACGTCCTCCCGCGTGTGGAGGCCGAGGACCAGCGGCGCGAAGGCGCGCCACTGGTCGATCCGGTCCGTGACGAGGCCGAGGTAGCCGAGACCGTTGACGGTCATCGCGCGGCCTCGTCGTGCAGGAGGAACTCGCGGATGGCGGTGTCGTGCTCCTCCGGCTTCTCCCACATGGGCCAGTGCCCGGCGCCCTTCATGCAGTAGAACCGGGCGCCCGGGATGAGGGAGGCGAGGTGCTCGCCGACCTCGGGGCCGTGGCCGGGGTTGTTCTCCGTCCAGAAGACGAGGGTGGGGACCGTGACGTCGGCGACGGCGCTCTCCGGGAAGCGGTGGTTGGCGCCTTCCCCGAGGCCCAAGCCGTGGCGGACTACCTTCTGGAGGCTCTCGCGGGTCTGGGGCCGCTGGAGGATGTCGTAGCGGGTGCGGACCAGTTCGTCGGTGACGTGCTCGGCGGCCATCAGCCACTCCAGCCGGGCCCGGACGGACTCCAGGGTGGCCTCGGCGACGGAGGCGGTACTGCGCTGCACGAACAGCTTCATGTCCTCGGGGGACATGTCGAGGTCGGTGCGGTAGGCGACGCCCGCCGTGGTGTTGAGGATGATCTTGTTGACGCGGTCGGGGTGGCGCAGGGCGGTGGCCAGCGCGACCCAGCCGCCGAGCGACTCGCCCTCGATGGAGGCCTTCTCGACGCCGAGGACGTCCATCAGGTCGATCATCTGGTCGACGAAGCGCAGCGGGTAGTCCTGCGGGTCGAACTCGGGGCAGCTGGAGAAGCCGTGCCAGAGCAGGTCGGGCGCGATGACCCGGAAGTGCTCGGACAGGCGCAGGATGTTGCGGGCGTAGGTCTCCGCGTGCCCGGTGCCGCCGTGCAGGAGGATCAGCAGGTCCCCGGTGCCGGCCTCCAGCACGCGGGTGCGGTACTTGCCCTCGTAGTACTTGGTCTCCGCGCCGAGCAGGTCGAGCCATATGGTCATGTGGTGCTCCTTGAGGGTTTTCGCGTTCGCTGGTGATGCGGGAGGTGGGGGGGAGGGGCTGTTCAGAGGGGGGAGGTGTGCGGGGGGGGGTGAGTCAGAGCAGGTCGGTGAAGTCGCCCGGCAGGACGTCGTTCTGGACGACGACGTGGTGGCGCCGCAGCCGCAGCGCGCCGTTCTCGGCGCGGACGAGGTCGTCGGTGAACCGGCCGCAGGTGTGCACGGAGGTGACGCCGTTGTCGTCGGTGCGGAAGACGACGAACTTCCCGGTGCAGCGCACCGTGGCGGCCCCGGCCTCCTCGACGACGAGGTTGGTGAGCAGCCGCAGGGTGCGGGCGCGGGGGGCCTGCCAGTAGCCGAGGACGAACGCGATCCGCTCGCGCAGCGCGTCGAGGCCCTCGTCGTACAGCAGGTACAGGCCCTCGCCCGCCTCGTTCTCGGCGGTGATGACGGCGTACTCGCCGTCCTGGGTGAACAGTTCGGTCCAGTCGTGGAAGAGCTGGTCGTCCAGGACCTGCTGGTAGCGGTGGTAGAACTCCTGGACCTCCACGCGGACGGCGCGCAGGTCCTCCTGGGACTCGGGGAGGGTGGTCATGATCCTTTTCCTGTTCCTGGTCGGCCCTCGGTCAGTCGGTGAGCAGGTAGCGGCGCCAGGCGTCGTAGAAGCCGCGGACGCCGTGGTCCTCGATGGCGAGGCCGTCCTGGGCGCCGACCGGGCCGCGCGCCATGTCGTTGTAGGGGACCGCGTCGGCCCCGATGCCGGTCCAGCAGCGCTCGATGGCCTCGTTGTCGTCGGCCGCGACCTTCCCGGAGGAGCTCTGGGTGCCGCCGGAGCGGGCCAGCCGCCACTGCCGCTTCTCCGCGGACTCGCCGATCTCGCCGAAGAAGACGGCCTCGACGATCGTCCGGTCCGGGGCGATGGGGTGCAGCACCTCGATCTCGGGGGTGACGAGGGCGGCGATCTGGACGTCCATCGTGGGGAAGATGGCGTAGATGCGGTTCCAGTCGCCGGGCTGGATCGGCGGGAAGCCGTGCTCGGGGTTGCGCTGGGACTGGGTCTCCAGGCCGGTGGTGGCGGCCAGGCCGGTGTTGTAGCGGTCGAAGGCGGGCGCCCCGAACCCCCAGTCGAGGAAGGAGTGGCCCTCGGAGATGTGCCGGCCGACGCCCTGCTTGGGCTGGGTCAGTTCGCGGATCCAGCGGTGTGTGAACAGGGGGTGGTAGCCGTCGGAGAAGTTCTCGTGCCACTGCTTCCAGTTGCCGCGGTAGACGTTGCGGATACGGCCGATCACCTCCATCCCGGTGAAGTCCTTGACGAGGAAGTCCCCGATCTCGCCCAGGAATTCGGTCAGGGTCGGCACCAGCGGGTCGAGGGCGACGAACACCATCCCGGCGTGCGCGTCGACCCGCACCTGCGGGATGTCGAAGGTCGCGCGGTCGAAGTCCTCGCCGTACGACTCGGCGTAGGGGATGCCGACGCACTTGCCGACGAGGTCGAACGACCAGCCGTGGTACATGCACTTGAAGGAGTTGCCCGCGGAGCCCCGTTCGGTGGGGGCGAGCAAAGCCCCTCGGTGGGTGCAGGAGTTGTAGAACGCGGACAGTGAACCGTCCTTCGTCCGCGTCACGATGATCGGCTTTCCGGCGACGAGACGGGCCCGGTAGTCGCCCGGCCGGGCGAGTTCCGACTCGTGGGCGACGTACTGCCAGGCGCGGCCGAACAGGCGCTTCTGTTCCAGCGCGAAGACCTCCGGGTCCGTGTAGATCCTGCGATCGATGCGTGTTCCGGCGGTGGCCCGGACGGCGTCGAACTCCGCCCCTTCCGGCCCCGCCGACTGTGCTGAGGTGGTCATGGCCGCAGTGAAGCCGGGCGCCGAGGGGCGGATCAAAGGCTGTGCCGCAGAGCGGCACGCGGGTCCGGCGGCCCCTCGGGAGGCGCGGAACGTGTGCCGCAGAGCGGCACGGGAGCGGTGCGGCGCGGGGGTGCAGGGTCACCCTCCCGACCAGGAGAGCGGCCGGGGGGCCGGTCGGTCGCCGGTCGGGACGGCCGGGGACCGGGCGTGGACGGCCGCTCTCCGGACGCCGGCCCCCGGACTCTGGCCTCCGGGGGCCGGCGGCACAGGTCACGGCTGCGGGCGGCGCGCCTCGCGCGGCCCGGCGGCGGACGCACACCTCGCGGAAGGCACCGCACCATGAAAAGACTCAACGGCAAGGTCGCGCTCATCACCGGTACGGCCGGTGCCCAGGGCCGGGCCGCGGCCCGGCTCTTCGCGGCGGAGGGCGCGCACGTCTTCGGCGTCGACCTCGACGGCCCGGCCGACAAGGAGACCGCGGCGCTCGTCACGGCGGACGGCGGCACCATGACGTCGCTGTCCCCCGTCGAACTCACCGACGAGGCGCAGGTCCGGGACGTCGTGGAGCAGGTCGTCCGGCTCGGCGGGCGGCTCGACATCCTCTACAACAACGCGAGCGCGGCCAGGATGGCGCCGTTCGCGGACATGACCGGCGAGGACTGGCACTTCACCCTGCGCAACGAACTCGACCTGGTGTACTACGCCTGTCGCAGCGCCTGGCCGCATCTGGCACGGGCACGGGCCGGGTCGGTGGTCAACACCGGTTCCACGCTGGGCTCGACGGGCATGGTGGGGCTCGGCGCGAGCGCGCACTGCGCGGCGAAGGCGGCCGTCATCGGCCTGACCCGTCAACTGGCCGTCGAAGGGGGCCCGTTGGGTATCCGGGCCAACACGGTCTCGCCCTCGCTGCTGCCGTCGCGGGGCACCGCCGACCTGTTCACGGTGCCCGGGTCGATGGCGGCGGTCGGCGGGATGTCGCTGCTCGGCACGGTCGCCTCCCCGGACGACGTGGCGCGGGCGGCCCTGTATCTCGCCTCCGACGAAGCCCGGTTCGTGACCGGGATCGACCTGCTCGTCGACGGCGGCACGACCGCCCACCTCAAGAGCCCGCTCGCCGGACGGCCCGCAGGGGACGCGCGATGACCGGCGGCGCGGCGGCGAACGGCGCGGGCGGGAGCGGCGCGGCGGCGGGCGATGCGGGCGGCCCCGCGGCGGGCGATTCTCGCGCGGGCGCGGGCCGGGTGGCGCTGGTGACCGGGGGCGACCGCGGGATCGGTTTCGAGGTGGCGCGCAGGATGGTGGAGCGCGGCGACCAGGTGATCATCGCCGCGCCGGACGCGGTACGGCTGTGCCGGGCCGCGACCGAACTGGGGCCGCTGGCCCACGCGGTGGTCCTGGACGTGACCGACGACGACTCCGTGGCGGCGATGTGGGCGGAGGTCACCGGGCACTGGCCCCGCGTGGACGTCCTGGTCAGTTGCGCGGGCGTCAACGTGGAGCAGGGCGGCAGCGAGCTGGAGGGACGGCTGGCGCCGCTCCAGTCGACGGTGCCGCGCACTCCCCCGGGCGCGGGCGTGAGTGTGCTGTCGGTGCCCCCGGCGCTGGTCGCGGCGACCGTCGACACCAACACGCTGGGCACGTTGCGGCTGGCCCGGCTGATGGTGCCGCCGATGCTGGAGCGCGGCTACGGGCGGGTCGTCACGGTGTCGTCGGAGCGCGGCTCGTTCGCTCTCATGACGGTGACCGGGGACGCGGGCGCGCCCGGCTACCAGCTCTCCAAGGCGGCCCTCAACGCGCTCACGGTGATGCTGGCGGGCGCGGTCTCCGGGGATGTGCTGGTCAACGCCGTCTGTCCCGGCTGGGTCCGTACCGACATGGGCGGCCCGCACGCGGACCGGGACGTCGCGCAGGCCGCCGAGGGCATCCTGTGGGCGGTCGACCTGCCTGAGGGCGGGCCGAACGGCGGGTTCTTCCGGGACGGGGCGGCACTGAGCTGGTGAGATGCCGCGCCGCCGGGTCTCACGGGCTCCGGCGGCGCGGGCCGGCGGGAAGGGCAGGGAGGAAAGGGGCGGGGCGGAAAGGGGCGGGGCGCTTCCGGGATCGGAGGCGCCCCGATGCCGTTGAGGCCCTCGCCCGTCCAGCCCGTGGCGCGCCTCATCGGCGGTGGCGGCGGAGTCGGTGGCGATGGCTGCGGCGGCGGTGGTTGCGGCGGCGGAGTCGGACCCGTACGACGTATCTGTGGCCGACCGGGCTCTCCCTCTCTGCGCGGCCGAGGGGCCGCCGGTGTGCTGGGTCATGGGGTGGGCTCATGGGCTCATGGGCTCATGGCGTTATGTGCGGCTCCTCAGGCACGTCACGCGTGGGCTCTCGTGCCGGTCGCGTGAGGCGCGCGCGGGGCGGCCGTCGGGGCGCGGCGCGGCGGGGTCGGTGAGCCGATGAAGCTCTGGATGGCGGTGGCGGCGGCGCCGCGCGCCCACTCCTCGAAGGGCAGCGGGCGGGTCAGGACGTCGCAGCGCGCGGCGGAGCCGAAGGCGTAGCGAGCGAAGGTGTCGCGGATCTGTTCGGCGAACAGGTCGTAGGCGGCCAGGCCCTCCCCGGAGATGATCACCCGCTGGGGGCCGAACAGGTTGGCGACGGTGGCGATGCCGCGGCCAATGGCCGTCCCGGCGTCGGCGTAGACCTGCCGGGCGCCGGGGTGGCCGCCGTGGGCGAGGGCAAGGGCCTCGGCGGTGTCGGCGACGGGGGTGCCCGTCGCGGCGCGGACGCGGTCGAGGACGGCGCTCTCCCCGGCGATGGCCTCGACGCAGCCGCGGTTGCCGCAGCGGCAGAGCGGCCCGGCCGGGTCGATGGCGACGTGCCCGATCTCACCGGCCACGCCGTGCGCGCCCGCGACGACCCGGCCGTGCACGACGAGTCCGCAGCCGATGCCCGCGCCGACGGTGACCAGGGCGAAGTCGGAGAGTCCGGCCCCGGCGCCGAACCATTGCTCGGCGACGGTGAGGGCGCGGACGTCGTTGTCGACGGTGACGGGCAGGCCGGTCGTCGTCGCGGCGAGTTCGGCCAGGGCGACGTCCCGCCAGCGGAGGAAGGGCGAGTAGCGGACGACGCCCTCGGCGCGGTCGACGTCGCCGGAGACGGCGAGGCCCACGCCCAGCACGGGCGCGCCGAACTCCGTGGCCTCGGTGAGCAGTTCGCCGACCAGTTCGGCGAGGGCGGCGAGGACCGCGCCGGGTGCGGGGTCGGTGAGCGGCAGGTGGCGGGCGACCCGGATGCGGCAGCACAGGTCGGTGAGGACGCCGATGAGTTCGTCGCCGGTGGCCTTGACGCCGATGAAGAAGGCGCGCCCGGCGTCGACCCGCACCGGGTTGGCCGGCCGGCCCAGGGCGCGGGGAGCGTCGTCGGTGTCCTCCACGAGGTACCCGGCCTCGATGAGCGGCCGGACCGCCTTCGTCACCGCGGCGGCGGACAGGCCCGTGCGGTCGGCGACGTCGGAGCGGGTGAGCGGGCCGTGCGAGAGCACCGTGGTGAAGATCTGCGCGACGGCCGGGGTCTGGGCCGGGAACGCCTCGGGAGGGGAGGTCGATTGCATGGCCGGGAACCTAGGGTGGTTATTTTCCGCTGTCAATGAAAGAACCAGGATTCGCCGAAACCATGACGGCAAACCGCTCTCGACCAGCAATGCACTGCCCTGTCCGGCCCGTTGACAGGTGATCGAAGGTCGCGTTCCCTAGGGGCAGCATCTGCCCCGTCCGGATCGTGAGGCCCCATGCCGCTGATCACCCACTCCCCCGACACCGGGGTCTGGCTGCTCACCACCCCGCGCACCTCGTACGCGCTACGCGTCGACGCCACCGGCGCGCCGGTGCACGTCGCGTGGGGGCCCCGGCTGTCCCCGGCGGCGGCCGCGGACCTCGCCGTGCCGCCCGGCGAGCCGCACAGCAGCTTCGAGGGCGCGCGGGCGGTGGGCGAGGAGCTGCCCGCCGACGACGGCGTGCACTACGGGCCGCCGTCGCTCCAGGTCCGGTTCGCGGACGGCACCCGCGGCTTCACCTGGCGGGCCACCGGCCACGAGGTGCTGCGTCCCGCGCCGGGCGCGGAGGAACTGGTGCTGCGCTTCCGCGACACCCGCTCTCCGCTGGAGGTGGAGCTGCGCTACCGGGTACGGGAGGACACCGACGTCGTCGAGCGCCGGACGGTGCTGCGCAACGCCGGGGGCGAACGGCTGGAGGTGCTGCGCGCGGACGCCGCCGCCTGGACGCTGCCGCCGCTGCCCGCGTACCGGCTGAGCCATGTCACGGGCCAGTGGTCGGCCGAGACCCAACTGCGCCGTGAGCCGCTGCCGTTCGGCGAGACCACGCTGACCAGCCGCCGCGGGCTGACGAGCCATCACGCCAACCCGTGGCTGATGGTCGACGCGGGCGACGCGGGCGAGGAGCACGGACGGGTGTGGAGCGCGGTGCTGGCGTGGAGCGGGAGTTGGCGGATCACCGCGCAGCGGACCCCCGACGGCCTCGCCGGGTTCACCGGCGGCGCCGGTCACGAGGGCGTCCGTGTCCTGCTGGCGCCGGGTGAGGAGTTCACCACGCCGGTGTTCGCGGGGCTGTTCACCGAGGGCGGCTTCGGCGCGGCCAGCCGCGCCTGGCACGCCTACGTCCGCACCCACGTCCTGCCCCGCGCCGACGAGACCGCGCCCGTGCTGTACAACTCGTGGGAGGCGACCGGCTGGGACGTCGACGAGACCGGCCAGAAGGCCCTGGCCCAGCGGGCCGCGGACCTCGGCGCGGAGCTGTACGTGGTGGACGACGGCTGGTTCGGCGCGCGCCGCGACGACCGCGCCGGACTGGGCGACTGGTCGCCCTCCCCGGACGGTTTCCCCAACGGCCTCGGCCCGCTCGCCGACACGGTGCACGGTCTCGGCATGCGGTTCGGGATCTGGGTGGAGCCGGAGAACGTCAACCCCGACAGCGACCTCTACCGGGCCCACCCCGACTGGGTGTTGCACGTGCCGGGCCGCGCGCGCACGGAGATGCGCCACCAACTGGTCCTGAATTTCGCCCGCGACGACGTGGCCGAGTGGGCGTACGGCTGGCTGACCCGGCTGGTCGGTGACCACGGCGTGGACTTCCTGAAGTGGGACATGAACCGTGCCTTCGGCGAGGCCGGTTGGCCCGGCGAACCGGACGGCGCGGACCGGCTGTGGACGCGGTACGTGACGAACCTGTACGCCGTGCTGGACCGGCTGCGCGCCGACCACCCGGCGCTGCGCGTGGAGGCGTGCGCGGGCGGCGGCGGCCGGGTGGACCTCGGGGTGCTGGCCCGCACGGACCAGGCCTGGACGTCGGACAACACGGACGCGGAGGACCGGCTGTCGATCCAGCACGGTTTCACCCAGGTCTATCCGGCGCGGGTGATGTCGGCGTGGGTGACGGACGTGCCGAACCAGCTCACCGGCCGCTCGGTGCCGCTGTCGTTCCGCTTCCACACGGCGATGGCCGGTCTGCTCTCGCTCGGTGGCGACCTCACCCGGTGGTCGGAGCCCGAACTCGCCGAGGCCGCGGCCCTGGTGGCGTTCTACAAGGAGGTCCGCCACCTGGTGCAGCGCGGCGACCTGTACCGGCTGAGCGGTCCGGCCGCGGAGGGCCCCACCGCGGTGCAGTACGTCTCCGGGGACGCCGCCGAGACGCTGGTGCTGGCCTGGCGGCGCGGCCCGCGGCACGGCGCCCCGCGCACCCCGGTACGGCTGCGGGCCCTCACCCCGGGCGCCCGCTACCGCGACGCGGTGACCGGCCGGGTCCATCACGCGACGGTCCTCACCGAGTACGGCCTCGACCTGGACCTGTCCCCCGGCGACTGGGCGAGCACGGCCCTGCGGCTGCGGCGGACGGAGTGAACCGGCGGGGCAACGAGTCCGTTGCGGCGCGCGGCCCGGAGCCGGTCCCGCGGACGGGAGTGAACGGAGAGCCGTCGCGGGCGCCTGCGGGCCTGCGGCGGCTCTCCGGCCGGACGCTAGTTCCAGGGGTCGAACGGGATGCCCGACGGCTTGGAGGCGTTCAGGAGGTTCCTGAACCGGTCGTCCTTGTCGGTGGTCTTGATGGTGGCCGAGCCGAAGTCGGCGTTGTTGAGGCGGTCGCGGAGCGCGATGCTCGGCCAGCCGTTCCAGTCCACGATGGGGGGCTGGCGCCAGTTGTGGTAGTGGTTCTCCGGCGGCTCGTCGTTGTTGTTGGCGAGGCGGTAGAAGTGCGTGCTGAGACCGTCCTTGTGGTAGACGATCTTGGGGTGGGCGCCTTCGAAGCGCACCTGCGAGCGCGGGTACGTCTTCTGGCTGGAGTGCTGGGTGGTGGTGACGAACTCGACCTGGTTGGAGCCCTGATTGATCCAGGAGATGACGTGCTCGAAGTCGTGGCGGTGGCCGCCGAGCCCGCTGCCCGCGACGGCCTGGTCCTTCTCGAAGTATCCGGCGTACACCACCGCGCACCAGCCGTTGTTGCACTTCGAGCGGGCGTACGTCTGGGTCCGGTCGAGGTCGGACTGGTCGCGGCAGCTGCCGTTGACGGCGCCCGACGTCTTCAGTCCGGGGTTGAGCGTGCCGTCGGGGGCGATGGCGGCGACCTGGTAGCAGCCGTCCCCGTCGTAGTCGAACACCGGGGAGAAGCTCAGCTCGTAACCGCCCGCGTTCTGGGGGAGGTTGGGGAGGTTGTCGGCATGCGCGGTCGAGGAGGAGACCGCGAGCGTGAGCAGGGTCGCCCCGAGGAGGACCCCGGCGCGGGACCGCTTGCGCCCCGGCTGTCCGTGAGCCGTCTCACCGGCTGCCGGCGATGGCAGGTTTCTCATGTGCGCTCTCTTCCCTGTCGGTTGGCCGCGGCCGGTGTCCTGGCACGACGCGTCCGCGGCCTTCAGCAAAGGCCGCGCTCATGTCCTCCAGGTGACGTGAATCTGTAATGTACAGACCAAAGATCGGAAGGGGTAGCCACCTGCGTTCCCCGCCTCAACTCCCCTTGCGGGCAAGGGTTTCGGCGGACTTTGAACTGATGGCTGACAAAGTATGGACGCGTACGGCAGAAGCGCCCTAGCGTGACGACGCATCTCTAGGCGTACTGCCAGTGCAGCGCCTCGCGCACCCGCTTGTGAACCCGCGCCGCTCGACCGGAGTGCAATCCGGCGGCCTCCGGTCCCGTCCTGGAGGACCGATGCCCCTACGGCTGTTCCCGCGCGCCCGCCGACACCTCACCGCCCTGCTCGCCGGAGGATTTCTGGCCGGGGGTGTGTGGGCCGCGCCCCCGTCCGTCGCCGTCCCCGACGACATCCCCCCGCAGGAACCGGGGGTGACCCTGCGCGTCTTCGACATCCAGACCCCGCTGAGCAGGCTCTGCACCCTGAAGCCGGGCCAGACCCCCAACCACGACAAGCTGATGTCCACCGTCGACTGGTCGACCGTCGCCGACTTCGGCGGCTTCGCCGACAACTTCGCCGTCGAGGCGTCCGGTTATCTGGTGGCGCCCGCCGACGGGACGTACACCTTCCGTCTGACCAGTGACGACGGCTCCCGGCTGTCCGTGGACGGCCGTGAGGTCATCGACCACGACGGTCTGCACGGCGCCGAACCGAAGGACGGCACCGTCGACCTCACCGCCGGTTCGCACCCGTTCCGCATCGACCACTTCGAGCGCGGCGGGGAACAGCGGCTCACCCTGGCCTGGAAGCCGCCGGGCGCGGACGGTTTCACCGTCGTGCCGCGCGAGTCGCTCAGCACCGACGCCGGGGTGGTCCGGGTCACCGCGCCCGGCCGCAAGGAGTGCGAGGAGGGCGGCGACAGTCCGGGCGACGGACTGCCGCTCACCTCCGTACGGCCCGACCTGGACCTCACCGACCTGCGCCCGGACGGCTTCGAACCGCAGGTCACCGGCATGGCGTGGCTCCCCGACGGGCGGCTCGCGCTGTCGACCTGGGGCGGCTCGCAGAGCAGCGCCGGGGAGGTGTACCTCCTGGACCACGTCACGGGTGACACCCGCCGCGAGGACGTCACCGTCCGGCGGGTCGCGGGCGGGCTGCGCGAGCCGATGGGCATCGCGTACGTCGACGGTTCGCT
This sequence comes from Streptomyces sp. NPDC091281, assembly GCF_044757425.1. Classification (NCBI taxonomy): domain Bacteria; kingdom Bacillati; phylum Actinomycetota; class Actinomycetes; order Kitasatosporales; family Streptomycetaceae; genus Streptomyces; species Streptomyces sp. NPDC091281. The sequence goes on from NZ_JBIVUY010000011.1 coordinate 88,122, forward strand.
CTACGTGTCGCAGAAGCACGAGCTGACCCGGCTCGTCGACTCCGACGGCGACGACGTCACCGACATGTACCGGACCGTCGCGACCTGGCCGTACGGCGGCAACTTCCACGAGTTCGCCTTCGGGCTGCTCTACCGCGACGGCTCCTTCTACGTGAACCTGTCCGTGGCGATCGACTACGGCGGGGCGACGACCACACCGCAGCCGGCGCCCGGCCGCGGCACCACGTACCGGATCGACAAGGACACCGGGCGGGTCCAGCCCGTGGCGGGCGGTCTGCGCACCCCGAACGGGATCGGCTGGGGGCCGGACGGCAGCGTCTTCACCACCGACAACCAGGGCGGCTGGCTGCCCGCGTCGAAGCTCGTGCAGATCGCCCCGGACCGCTTCTTCAACCACTACACGCAGCCCGCGGGCCCCTTCGACGACCGCCCGGTGACCCGGCCGGTGCTGTGGCTGCCGCAGAACGAGATCGCCAACTCCCCCAGTACGCCGCTGCTTCTGGACCGGGGCGTCTTCGCGGGGCAGATGCTCATCGGCGACGTCACCTACGGCGGGCTCCAGCGCGCCTACCTGGAGAAGGTGAAGGGCCAGTACCAGGGCGCCGTGTTCCGCTACACGCAGGGGCTGGAGGCCGGGGTCAACCGGATCAGCCAGGGCCCCGACGGCGCGCTCTACGCGGGCGGGCTCGGCGCCGACGGCAACTGGGGCCAGCCGGGCAAACTCCGTTTCGGGCTCCAGAAGCTGACCCCGAACGGCGGCAACACCTTCGACGTCAAGGAGATGCGGGCCGTCCCCGGCGGCTTCGACCTGGAGTACACCCAGCCGCTCTCCCCCGCCACGGCCGAGCAGCTCGCGACGCGCTACCGGGCCGAGCAGTGGCGGTACACGCCGACCGCCGACTACGGCGGTCCGAAGATCGCCGAGGAGACCCTCGCCGTACGGTCGGCGACGCTCGCCGACGACGGGCGGACGGTCCGGCTGCGCCTCGACGGGCTGAAGGCGGACCGGGTGGTCCACGTCCGCTCGCCGCGCCCCTTCGCCGCCGCGTCCGGTGAGACGCTGTGGAGCGCGGAGGCCTGGTACACGCTGAACGCGCTGCCGGGCGAGGAGCCGCCGCCCGCCGCCCTGTACGAGGCGGAGGACGCGCAGCTCACCGGCACCGCCGGGGTCAACACCGACCACCCCGGCTACTCCGGCAGCGGGTTCGTCGACCGCTACCACACCGAGGGCCGGGCGGCGACGACCTTCGACGTGACCGTGCCCGAGGCGGGCGACTACGCCGTCAACCTCCGCTACTCCAACGGCCCGAACCCCTACCAGGGCACCAAGTCCCTCTCCCTGTACGCCAACGGGGAGCGGCTGCGGCAGACGAGCCTTCCCTCGACCGGCACATGGGACGCCTGGTCGACGAAGACCGAGCGGGTCACCCTGCGCGCCGGGCACAACACCGTCGCCTACCGCTTCGACGCGGGCGACGCGGGCCACGTCAACCTCGACCTGATCACCGTCCGTCCGCACGGCGCCGAGGTCGCGCTCTTCGACGGCACCGCCGCCTCCCAGGCTGCCTGGCAGCACCCGGACGGGCGGCGCGCCCAGTGGCCGCTGACCGCCGAGGAGTCCATGGAGGTCTGCTGCGGCGACCTCCGCACCCTCGACTCCTATCAGGACTTCCGGCTGCACCTGGAGTTCCGGGTGCCCCTCCTCCCCGACGACGTGACGGGCCAGGACCGGGGCAACAGCGGCGTCTACCTCCAGGACCGCTACGAGGTGCAGATCCTCGACTCGTACGGTGACACGACCCCGGCGACGAACGAGGCCGGGGCGATCTACCTCCAGAAGGCGCCCGACGTCAACGCGGCTACGGCGCCCGAGAGTTGGCAGACGTACGACATCACGTTCCGCGCGGCCCGGTACGACGACGCGGGGCGCCGCACCGCCGCCGCGCGGGTGTCGGTGGTGTGGAACGGCCGTACCGTCCACGACGACGTGGCGCTCACCGGTCCGACGGGCGGCGGCGCCGCCGAGGGGCCGTCGGCGGGGCCGGTCCGGCTCCAGGACCACGGGAACAAGGTGCGGTTCCGGAACGTGCGGGTGACGCCGCTGGGCTGACCCCGGGGGCGGGAGGGCGGTTCAGCCCTCCCGCCGTACCGCTTCCGCGATCCGCTCCACCAGGTCGGCCGTGGCCGGGGTGGCGATGCCGCGGGCGGCGCCCGCGCGGAGCACGGCGCCGCCGATCGCGTCGAGTTCCAGGGGCCGCCCGGCCTCGGCGTCGCGCTGCATGGAGGACCGCATGCCCACGGGCGCCCCGTCGAGGAACGCCAGCACGGAGGCGGTGGTCACCCCGGCTCCGGCGGACCGGGCGACGGCGGTGACCTCGTCGAGGACGGCGGTCAGTTCGGCGCGCCGCTCGGTGCGCAGGGTCGCCGCGTCGGTGCGGTGGCGGGTGGTGAGGAGGGCGAACGGGGCGAGGAACGCGAGCTTGTCCCAGAGCATCGCCGCCTCGTCGTCGCGGACGGTCACCGCGAGCCCGGCCCGCTCCAGCAGATCGGTGAACCCCGCGGGCGGGGAGGCGAGTTCGAGTGCGGCGAAGGGGCTCGTGTGGGCGATGCGGCCGGGGGCGGTCCTGGTCGTCTCGACCCGGACGGTCCCGGCGACGACGCGGCCCGCCGGGTGGTGCGCGCGCAGCGCGGCCAGGTGCTCGACGCCGTTGAGCAGCGGGACGACGACGGCGTCCCCGAGGACGTCGGCCGGTGTCCGCTCCAGGGCGGCGCCGAGCGAGGTCTGCTTCACCGTCACGAACAGGGCGTCCACGGGCTCACCGAGCCGGGTCCGCGCCTCGACGGCGACCGTGAAGTCGCCGTACCGCGCGCTCTCGACGCGGAGCCCGTCCCGGCGCAGCACGGCCGCGGTGTCGTCCCCGGCCAGGCAGATCACGCGGTGCCCGTCGCGGGCGAGCAGGCCGCCGAGCAGTCCGCCGACCCCACCGGGCCCGAGGACGGCCACGGTGCGAGGGGTGCTGGTCATGGGGGGCTCCTGTCCGCCGAACGCTCCCGCGATGATCATCCACGGCGGGAACCCCGTCAATCCCCGGGTCTCCCCGCACGGGCTGGGCCGCCGGGGTCGCGGGCGACAACTCGACATAGTTGTGAGGGTGTTCCCGACACCGCGCGCTAGTGTCCATCTCGTTGTCCCCGGCCGGACTCTCCCGCACTGATCAGGGATTGAGGACGGCCGCCCTTCCCACGGGACATCGTCTGCCATGACCCCGCACATGGAACGAGGAAGACAATGGGCGATCGACGCCTCCCCCGGAAGAAACTCACCTCGGGCATAGCCCTGCTCGGTCTGCTGGGCGGGCTGGGCATCGCGCTCCAGTCCGTCGGGACCGCCTCCGCCGCCGGCACGTCGTTCTACGTCAACCCCGACACCCAGGCCGCGCGTTGGGTGGCGCAGAACCCCGGCGACCCGAAGACCGCGACCATCAGGACGAAGGTGGCGGAGGTCCCGGCGGCGACCTGGTTCGCCACGTACGACGCGAACACCTCGGCGGTGACCGCGTCGGTCCGGGCGGTGACCGGTCCGGCGGCGACCCAGAACCGGACGGCCGTGGTCGTGCCGTACATGATCCCCAACCGGGACTGCGGTTCCCACTCGGCGGGCGGCGCACCGGACTTCACGGCCTACGACACCTGGATGAAGGCGTTCGCCGCCGGACTCGGCGACCGCGAGGTGTACGTGATGCTGGAGCCGGACTCGATCGCCCAGGCGGCCAGCTGCAACTCCACCGACAAGACGGCGCGGTTGACCGCCCTGTCCAAGGCGGGCGCCACCATCCACGCGGCCAACCCCAAGGCCCGTGTGTACTACGACGCGGGACACAGCGGCTGGAAGGTCGCGGCCGCCGACCTGCGCAACGCGGGCGTGCTCACCAACGGCGACGGCATCGTCAGCAACGTCTCCAACTACCGCACCACCGAGGACGAAGTCGCCTACGGCAAGGCTCTGTTGACCGAGCTGGGCGCGCCCGCCGATCTGGGCGTCGTGGTCGACACCAGCAGGAACGGCAACGGGCCGACGGCCGACGCCGCCTGGTGCGACCCGGCGGGCCGGGCGCTGGGCAGGACGCCGACGACCGAGACCGGGGACCCGAGGGTGGACGCCTTCCTGTGGGTGAAGCTGCCGGGCGAGGCGGACGGCTGCCTCGCGGGCGCCGGTCAGTTCGTCGCGCAGCGTGCCTACGACCTGGCCGTCGCCGCGCCCGGCGGGCCCGGCACACCGACGACGCCGGCACCGTCGCCGTCCACGTCGGCCCCCGGCACCCCCACGCCCCAGCCCAGCACCGGTGCCTGCACGGTGACCTACCGGGTGACGGACTCCTGGACCGGCGGCTACCGCGCCGACGTCGTCCTGAAGAACGGGCCGACCGCGCTCACGTCCTGGACCCTCGGCTGGACGCTGTCCGGCGGCCAGCGCCTGTCCAGCGCTTGGAACGTGGTCGCCACGCAGGACGGGACGGCGGTCCGGGCCGCCAACGCCGCCTACAACGGGGCGCTCGCCGCGAACGGTTCGGTGAGTCTCGGCTTCGTGGCCGAGGGCCAGCCGGGCTCGGCACCGGCGTTCACCCTGAACGGCACGGCCTGCTCGGCGGGCTGACCTCCACACCGTGGGGCCGGTGGGGACGGGTGGCGACGCCCGTCCCCACCGGCATGCCCGGCACCGGGCGCACGACGACCGGTCCGGATCAATGGCCCGCAACTCCCCTCCTCACCAGCGCACATGCGGACCCGTGACCTCCGCCCCCTCCCGTATCCGCGCCCCACCCCCTACCTTTACGGGAGGGCCGCTCCCGAACTGTGGGAGCGCTCCCACAGTGGTTTCGGGCGGTGCGGCCCGTCGCCGGGCCGTGCCCGGACGTCCGGTCCGTCACCGCGTCCGGCCGCACCGCACGGCCCGCCGCCTCGTCCGAGTGTTGGGAAAGCCATGGAGAACCTACGGAGCGACATCCTCGTGACGTCCGCGTGCCCGCCGGACGCCTGCGTCCTGGCGGCCGGGATCGACGCGGCCTTCTGCCACGCCGTGCGCGGCGGCGACCGGATCACCGTCGAGTCGCTGCACGTGCTGACCGGGGACGGGCGCGTGGCGACCTGGCCGGGAGGCCGGGGCGACGGGCTGGACTGTCTGCGGGCGTGGTTCGGGCAGTGGCTGCGCGGCCCGGAGCGGTGGCGGACCGGGACGACGCTGACCGTGCGGGCGCCCTGCGCGCCGGGGTCCGTCCTGCGCCTGACCCTGGAGCGGTCCGCCCCGGACCGGGTGACCGCGGTCCTGGCCCGCCGGACACCGGACGCCGTGCCCCCGGCGCCGGTCCCCGGCGCCGTGCCGGTCACCGGGGCGGTGCCGGTCCCCGACCCTGATACGGCCGCCGCCTCCGCTCCTGCCCCCGCCGACGCGGGTGCCCGTGCGGTGCTCGGCGCGGACCCCTGCCGGGATCTCACACCACGGGCGCGGGCGCTCGTCCAGGCCCTGGCGGTGCTCGGCGGGGACGTGGCGCTGCCCCGGCTCGGCACGCTCGTGGGAGGCGTGGACTCGCTGATGACGCCGCTTCAGAGCGCCGTCGACGCGGGGCTGGTCTCCTGGCGGGCCGATCGCGGCTGCGCCCGCGTCACGGACGGCGTGCGCGCGGCGGTGACCGCCGGGATGACCCCGTCGGAGACCCGCGCCGCGCACGCGTGGGCGGCCGAATGGTCCCAGGGGCCCACCTCGCTGCTGCACCGCGCCGCCGCCGCGGAGGCACCGGACGACGGTCTCGCCGGGCGGCTGGAGAGCGAGGCGGAACGGCTCGGCGCGGCCGGGCACAGCGCCCGCGCCGTGGAGCTGTTCCAGCGGGCCGCGTCCTTGTCGTCCCAGGTGGAGGACTCCGTACGACGGCATGTGCGGGCCGCGGAGTTCGCCACCCGCGCGCACCTCACCGGCCCGGCCCGCCGGTCGCTGGACGCCGTACGGCAGCACCCGCCGTCCCCCGTCGACCTGATGCTCTCCGGCCGGATCAGTGTCCTGGAGGGCGATCTGCGCACCGGGCTGGCCCAGCTCGGCGAGGCTTACGGGGCGCTGCGGCGGGACGCGGCCGACGGGCGTCGCCCGGAGCGGGACACCGCGGCCACCTGGCTCGCCCACGCGACCTGGCTGGCGGGCGGGCCCAGCCGGGAGGTGCGGCGGCTGCTGGGCGGCAGCGCGGTCCCCTCGGCCGACCCGTACTGGTCCGCGGCGCGCCGCCAGTTGGAGGGGCTGCTGCTCGCGCGGGTGGAGGGCCCGCGGGCGGCGCTCGGGCAGTTGCGGCGCAGCGACGCCGTAGTCCGTTCGGCGCCCCCGTCGGTGCGGCGGCAGGCGGAGGTGCTGAGCGCGTGGCTGAGTCTGGAGTCGGGCCTGCTCGGTCCCGCGGAGGAGGCGGTCCGCTCGGCGCTGGAGCTGGACCACCTGGCGGAGGGCGACTTCGCCGGGGTCACCGCGCTCGTGCTGCGGAGTCATCTGCTGTGGTTGCGGGGCGACTGGGAGGGCGCGGAGCGGGGCGCGCGGGCGGTGGCGGTCTGCGGACTGCCGCTCTGGGAGCCGGTGGGGGCGTGGCTGCTGCGCCTGGTCCACGTGGCGCGCGGCACGCCCCCGACGGCCGACGTGCCGCCGCCGTTGAGCGACTCGGTGCTGGAGAGCTGGCCGTACCTGTTCTGCCGGGTGGTGGCGGGCGTCGAGTCGGGCGACCGGCGCGCCGTACGAGAGCTGCTCGCCGCGCCGGAGTGCGCGCGGGGGCTGGAGCTGCTGCACAGCGCCCTGCTGCCGTGGCGCAAGCTGGAGATCGTCCGGGCCGCGTTGCTGGCCGGTGAGCCGGAGCTGGCCGGGCGGTTCCGGGCGGCGCTGCGGGACAACGCCCGGTCGGGGACGGTGTGGGTGCGGAGTTTCGCGTCCTGGGCGGACGCCTGTGTCGCGGCGCACGAGGGCCGCCGCGGGGACGCGGAGCGCCATTACGCCGAGGCGGAGCAGGGGATGGCGGGGCTGCGGCGGTCGGCGCCCTGGTACCACGCCCGTTTCCTCGCCGACCACGCCGAGTTCGCCGCGGCGGCCGGGCGCCGCCGGGACGCGCTCGACCGGTTCCACGCCGCCCGGGAGACCGCCCGCGAGCTGGGCGCGGCCCCGCTGGTGAAGCGCTGCTCGGAGGGTCTGAACCGGCTGCGCCTGCCCCGGCCGCGCGGCGGGTTCGGGCTGACCGAACGGGAGCGTGACGTCGCCCAGTTGGTGAGCACCGGCCTGACCAACAAGGAGGCCGCGGCGCGGCTGTTCGTCACCCCGGCCTCCATCGCGTTCCACCTCAGCAACATCTACGTGAAGATCGGCGTCCGCACACGCTACGAGCTGCGGCAGTGGTGGACCCAGGAGGCCGGGGCGGGCGGGGCAGGCGGGACGGCCGGTCCTGACGGGCCCAACGGGCCCAACGGGCAGCGCGGGCCGTACGGGCCGTACGGCTTCGGCGCGGTCCCTGGGTGACCACCGGGAAGCCGGTGCGGTCCCCGGGGCCCCCGGAAGCCGGTGCGGTCCGGGGGCCGGTGTCTATGAGGTCGATGTCCCGGTGCGGTAGGTGGCCTCGACGGCGGTGGTGGGGCAGCCGGCGCGGCACTGGGCGGGCAGGTCGAAGGTGTAGGTGCGTCCCCCGGCGAGGAGACGGTCCGCGGCGTCGACGACCCGGAGGGTGAAGGTGGTGCCGCTGGGCGTGGTCGGCTGGGGGATGAACGACTGGCCCATGTCGCTGTTCATGGGGGCGTCCTTCCACGTCCCGGCGCTCAGGTACTGCACGCCGTGGATGCCGTTGGGCAGGCGGGAGACGGACAGGGCGGGCCAGTAGGGCTGGGCGTCCTTCATGAAGGTGATGCGGATGTCGCCGGAGTAGCCCGGCGCCTCGACGTACCGCCACTCGATCTTGCGGTTGCCCCAGTGGGCGGGGTACAGGTCGGCGACCGGCGCACCGCCCTTGACGAAGCTGTTCAGCGAGCCGGTGGAGAGGTCGAGGTGGTGGGGGTCGTTGCGGCACCAGCCGTTGGGGTCGCCGCAGCTGTCCGCGACGAGCAGGTTGAGGGTGGCGCCGTTGTAGCGGTCCGTCACCCAGCGCCCGCCCTGGCAGAAGGCGCGGTCGATCGCGCCGTCGTTCACCCCTTCGCAGAAGTCGCCGATCTTCACCTCGACCCAGCGGCCGCAGTTGTGTCCGTTGTTCCACTCGCCGATCCGCGCGCTCTGACCGGCCGGGGCGGGCCGGGGAGTCGGTTCGGGGGTGGCGTCGCCGGGGGTGTTCCACACGTTCAGGGCGACGAAGTGCGCGCTCTCCAGCCGCTCCTGGGGGATGCCGCACCCTCCGTAAGGGGCGCCCATGGAGTCGAAGTGGGTGCCCTGACCGGTGCGCGTGCCGTCGGCGGCGGCGGCCTTCTCGGCGGCGGCTCGCACGGTGGTGGCGTCGGTGCCCATGAGCGGACCGGTGCGGGGTGCGGTCTCAGCGCCGAGAGCGAGGCGGTCGACGCTCATGGCGAGCAGGAGGGCCGCGGTGGTCGTGAGGGCCAGGGTCCAGCGCCGTCGTCGACGGGGGTGCCGCCGGTCGCCTCGCTCCGGTCGTCGGCTGTACGCGCTCATGGTGGGGGCCTTCCGGTCGTGGGGGGGCGCGAGCCTCGTCACGGCGCGCGGCACACCCATGATCCGGTTCAGGGAGGCGGAACGGACCGTTCCCACTTGCCAGTTACCAGCCGGTAGTCGCGGCGGGGCTCCCGGCGGTGAGGCAGGCCGCGAGGGGGAAGGGCGGCCTCCGGGCGCGGGCGCGCCGTCGCCGCGGGCGGCTCAGCCGCGTGGCCCCGCACCGTGCAGGAGGGTGTCGATCACGAGGGTGGACAGCACGTCCGGATCACGGTCGGCCTCGTCCCCGTCGGCCTCGGCCCGGTCGAGCGCCTGGCCGACCAAGGCGTAGTACACCTGCCGCGCCCAGTCGAGATCCGCGTCCGCGGCGAGCAGCCCCTCCCCCTGCGCCCGCTTGAGCATCGCGAGGCTGCGGGCGTCGATCTCGACCCAGAGGGCGGTCGCCGCGTCGGAGCGTCGCGTGGCGTGTGTGATGGCGAAGCGCCAGGTGCTCTTGACCCGCAGCACGCTCCCGGTGACCCGGTAGAAGGCGACGAGCGCGGGACCGATGTCGGGGCGGGCCTCCTCGATGGCGTCGAGGAGTTGCCGGGCGGCCGAGACGGCGAGCGCGTCGAGGAGTGCCTGCCGGTTGGCGAAGCGCCGGTGGACGGTGATCCGCGTCAGCCCCGCCGCCTCCGCGATCTGTTCCATCGACGCGCTCGGGTCCCGGCCGAGGACCCGCTCCGCCGCCTCCAGAATCGCGCGCACACTGCGCTCGGCATCGGCACGCAGCGCTCGGGCCATGTCCGTCTCCTGTCTCACCGTCGAGGCTCGATCTTTCTAGAGGATACGCGAGCGCTACGGGTCAGCATTTAATTGATGCTCGCATGTTGCATATATGACTGGATCGGATACGGTGATGAAGCTATTGGGGAAGGGAGAGCCACTAGTGACCCTCTTGGGCGTCACTGTCCCTCGCGGCACGGAACGTGACCGCCCCCGCTTCCTCCCCCTCCCTCTCCCCGCCCCGCCCCTGTCCGCCTCCCTCGCCCCCGTGATCGAGAGGTGTCCCGTGAACGGCGCAGACCAGTTCCTCGGCGAGTTCCTGCGCGCCCGAAGGGCGGGTGTCACGCCCACCCGGGCCGGGCTTCCCGACACGGGACCGCGCCGTTCCCCGGGGCTGCGGCGCGAAGAAGTCGCCGGGCTGGCGGGCCTGAGCAAGGGCTACTACGCGCGCCTCGAACAAGGCCGCGAGAAGTACCCCTCGGACCGCGTGCTCAACGCCCTCACCCGTGTCCTGGGCCTCGACCGGGACGCCGAGGAACACCTGCACCGCCTGGCACGGCCCACGTCCCTGCCCCGGGTCGGGCCCTGCGACGAGGTGCGCCCGCCTCTGCGGCGCATGCTCGACGGCTGCGGGGACACACCGGCCGTGGTGTACAACTCCCGGCTCGACCTGCTGGCCGGCAACGCCATGGGCAGAGCGCTCCTCGCCGAGACGACGCGGGACCGGAACCTGGTGAGGTTCGTCTTCGTCCGTCCCGAGGCGCGCAGCTTCTTCCGGGACTGGGAGGACATCGCGCGCGTCGGCGTCGCACAGCTCCGGGCGACCGCCGGTGCGGATCAGGACGACGCGGCGTTGGCGGCCCTCGTCGACGGCCTGTCCCGGGCGAGCCCGGAGTTCCGCCGTCTGTGGGAGCGGTACGACCTTCGGGGCACGGCGAAGGAGGTCCTGCGTCTGCGGCACGCGGAGGTCGGTGACCTCACGTTGATCCACCAGTCCTTCGACATCACCGGCACCCGCGGGCAGCAGTTGGCCGCGTTCACGGCGGAACCCGGTTCCGCCGACGAGGAAGGCCTCGCCCGCCTGCGTTCGCTTCTCGCCGACCGGGAGGGCTCTTCGGCAGGCCGGGAATGAGCGGCGTGGCCGTCACCATGGTGCCGGGGCGGTCCGGGGGCCGCGACGGGCGTCACCGCGGGGGTGCGGTCAGCCGTCGCAGCACTCTCACCGGCAGCAACGGCCCGCGCGGGGACCAGACCTCGCGATCCGCGTACTCCCAGACGTACACCGGGTTGCCCTCACGCACCAGATCCACGAGCCGGGGGATGCCGATCTCCCGCGCGGACCATTCGTAGAGCGGCTGGAGCCTCGGCCGGATGACGCCGTAGTCGATCACCCGGGCGATGCGGTGTTCGTCGGCGAGGTGGAATTCGAGGTCCTTCCCGGAGGGGTAGCGGTCGGGCAGGACCCGGCCGAGGGACAGGAAGACACCGGTCATGCCGAGGCGCGGATCGCCGAGCGGTCCGCCGAGGAAGGAGAACCTGCCGAGGGCGAGCCGGGGAGCGGCGACGAGCGCGTGCGCGTACAGCACGCGGAGCAGGGTGACGTTGAGGAAGAACCGTTCCGTTCGCGATTCCTCCGCCGCGAGATCGCGGTGTTCCAGGTATCCGGAGACGATGCTCGCGTTGTGCGCGCGGTACCAGGTGCGGGACGTGGGGTTCCGGACGAATTCGGACCAGAGCGCGGCGGAAGGTGAGGACGGCGCGCCGGGCAGCCCGCCGGAACGGGCCACGGCCTCACAGCCGTCGAGCAGGAGCCGGTCGTTGACGGCCCGCCACCACGGGCTGCCGGGAGAACCCGACTCCAGGGGGTTGAGCACCCCGCGACCGGCCTGCCAGCGCATGAACGACATGGCCGCCCGCCGGAACGGCAGGTGTCGCGGAGCCCGCCCGAGCGGACCGCCGTACGTCCGCGACAGCAGCGCGATGCGCCCCAGCGGGTCGTCGTGCACCGCGGCGAGCTGAGCCGCGGCCCACGCCGCAGAAGTCTGTTCCACCGGCCGTCTCTCCCTTGTGCCTTTTTCGCAGGGTATCGCCGGTTTCCGTGACCCGGGAGCGGCGGTGGGCACGCCCTGGGCACCCCACCACCGGCGTTCGCCGCCCCCGTCGATCGCCACACGATGACGAACGATCAGGCCCGTCACAAGGGGTTCCCGGTGCAAGCGTGTACGGGTGTACGTGCCACGTCCTGGCACGGTGCGCGTCACGGCGCGATACTGCGAGGGTGTGACCGCCCCCGCGGCACTCCGCGAGACGCTCGAGGGGAACGCATCCCGATGACGCCGACCAGGACGTCGCTCCGCACCGCGGCACCTCGTCCCGCCGCCCCGGACCCGTGCCGGCGGTCGCCTTCCTGAGGCGGGTCATGAAGGCTCGGCGGGGACCCCTCGGGCCGCGACCGGGGCTGATGAGGCTCACGATCGCGGCGAGTGTCCTGCTCGGGCTGCTGATCGGGCTCGCGTTCGCGGTCCTGCTGTGGGCAGTCGCCGACGCCAACAGCGCCACCTCGGCGCGGCGCGCGTCCCGGACCGCCCTGGTCGAGGCGGGGACCATGCAGCAGCTGGTGAGTGACCTCGAAACGGGTGAGCGCGGATTCCTGATCACCGGGCGTGAGGAGTTTCTCCGCCCCTGGCAGACGGCACGCGCGGCGTTCCCCGCGGAGGCACGACGGTTCACCGACACCGCCACCTCGCCCGGACAGCGGCGCAGTGCCCGGCAGATCACTCAGGACATCCGCGCCCTGCTCACCGACTACTCGATTCCCCTGGTCGAGGCGGCCCGGCGCGGTGATCCCAGCGCGTCGAGCCTGGCGACGGCCGCGGAGGGGGAACGACGCGTCGACGCCCTGCGAGACCGGTTCGAGCGGTACACGGTGACGGAACGCGCCAAGCTCGCGGCGCGCGAGGACGCCGCGGGGACCAACGGGCGGCGCGCGGTGATCGCGGCGGGAGTGGGCGTGGCCGCGTCCACCGTGCTGGTGGCGGCGTTCACGCTGTTCCAGCACCGTGCCGTCGTACGGCCGGTGCGGGAGGCGGCGACGGCGGCGGGACGGCTCGCGGACGGAGACCTGGGGGTGCGGATCACCCCCAGCAGGGTGGCGGAGATCGGCACGCTCGGCACGTCCTTCAACACCATGGCCGCCTCGCTGCGCGACAGCCGCCGACGCGTCCTGGAGAGCGTGGAGGCGGTCCACCGGCGGACGGCCCGCGACCTGCACGACGGGGCGCAGCAGCGGCTGGTAGGCCTGATGATCGGGCTCCGCCTCGCACGGGAGGAGATCTCCGACGAAGAGTCGTGCGTGGCCGAACTGCTGGACCGGTCCATCGCCGAGGCGCAGACCGCGATCGACGAACTGAGGGAACTGGCCTCGGGGATCTACCCGTTCGTGCTGACGTCGAAGGGGCTGACGGCCGCGGTACGGGACCTGGCGGACCGGTGTCCGGTACCCGCCGCCGTCACGGGGAGCTGCGAGCGGAGGATTCCCTCCGCGGTGGAGTCGAACGCGTACTTCATCGTGGCCGAGGCCGTGACGAACGCCGTCAAGCACGCCCGGGCGACCCGGATCGACATCTCCCTGGACCTCGACGAGGACCTGCGCATCAGCGTCGTCGACGACGGAGTCGGCGGCGTCGGGGAGCACGCGCCCGGCCATGGTCTGACCGGACTGGCCGACCGGGTCGCCGCTTTCGGCGGCAGCCTGGTCATCGAGTCCCCGCCCGGCCGCGGCACGACGGTACTGGTCCGCATCCCGATACCGGCCTGACCGGCACAGGCGTCGTACGCGGCACGGGCAGCGGCGGCGGACGCGGCGCCCGTTCCGTGGGGTCAGCCCCACATCCTTCCCTGGAGCGGGCACCATGCCGGGCGCTGGAGGCTGCTCGACAGATTCCCCGAGGCCTCTCGGCAAGGATGGCCAGCACACAGGGCCGGAGCTCGCGCGGGGGCCGCAGTACCCCCGGCGGAGGCGGGTCGTGGATTCGAGAAGGCGCCGCCCCCGCACGCTGTCCGGATCAGCCACGCAAGAATGCGAGTGCGGATATGTCCCACCACCTCGACTCCCCCATCGCCCGCCAGGACCCCCGCCTGGACATCACCGACTTCTATCTCTTCCGCGGCGAACGCGGGACGGTGTTCGTCCTGAACGTCTCCCACTCGCTCGCCGGCGAGGAGATCCCCCGGGGCTTCCATCCCGAGGGGCGCTACGAATTCAAGATCGACACCGACGGTGACGCCGTGGAGGAGGTGACCTACCGCTTCTCCTTCGGCGACGCGCGGCCGGACGGGGCCCAGCCGTACGCGCTGCGCCGTCTGACGGGCGCCCGCGCCGAGGACCCGTACGCGACCGGCGAGGTGCTCGCGCAGGGGGTCACCGGCGTCACCACCGTCCTGGAGGGCGGGGCACGGGCCTGGGCGGGCCGGGCGGGTGACCCGTTCTGGATCGAGCCGGACGTCCTGCACGCGGTCGGCAGGGCGGTCAAGGAGGGGACCCGGCTGGACCTCGGCGCGTGGAGCCCGTCGCGGGCCGTCAACCTGTTCGCCGGTCACACGGTGTTCTCGCTCGTCCTGGAGGTGCCCGACAACGAGCTGGTGGAGGTCTCGGGCAGCCGGAGCATCGGGGCGTGGGCGCTGTCCAGCCTGGCCACCGACGCCGGTGGCTGGCGGCAGATCAACCGGGCGGGCCTGCCCATGATCCACCCGCTGTTCGCCCAGCTCGACGAGGACCTGGGCGACCGTCTCAACACCGGCCGCCCCGCCGACGACCCCGCCGTGTTCGGCGCCGCGGCGGCCGGGATGATCGCGGGAACCGTCCGCGCCCACGGTACGGCGGAGGACCCCGAGGCCTACGGGCGCACGGTCGCGGCGCGGCTCTTCCCCAACGTGCTGCCGTACACCGTCGGCACCCCGGCCGTGTACGGCTTCGCGGAGTGGAACGGGCGCTCCCTCACGGACAACGCCCCGGACGTGATGTTCTCCCTCGCGACGAACACTCCTGTCGCGCTCGGCATCACCAAGGACTCGATCACGTCCAAGCCGTCCCAGGACTTCCCGTACGTTCCGACGGACTGACGCCCTGACGCCCTGACGTGCGCACCGGCGCCTCCCCCGCGCCGGTGCGCACAGCCCTGCCCTGCCGCATCTCGCCACCTTCAAACAGATACTACAAAGTAACCATTTGCAGTCCAATTGCTTCTTTACTGTTTCTGTTAATGTGTGATCTGATACTCCAATGAAACCAATCAAGGGTGTGGGGTGGCCCGTCCGACCTCCCCGCCCGGGGAGCGGGACACCATGACCGAGGCGGGCGTCCTGATCTGCGACGACCAGGAACTGACGCGGGCCGGACTGCGCGGGGTGGTCGACAGCCAGACGGACCTCACGGTCCTCGGCGAGGCGGAGGACGGCGAGACCGCCGTGGCGCAGGCCCGCGCACTGAGCCCCGACCTCGTCCTGATGGAGGCTCGACTCCCCTGCCTGGACGGCATATCGGCGACCGCGCGGCTGCGTACCGAACTCCCCGGGACACCGGTAGTGGTCCTCACCTCCTGCGACCGCGACGAGTACGCCTACGCCGCACTGCGTGCCGGTGCGAGGGGCTTTCTCGTCAAGGACGCGTCGGCCGCCGAGATCCTGGTCGCCGTGCGCGGCGTCCTGCGCGGCGACACCGTGATCGCCCCGTCGGTGGCACGGCGGCTCGTCGACCGGTACGTCACGGGAACCGCCGCCCCCCTCCCCGACACCCGCCTCGACCTCCTGACCGACCGCGAGCGGGAGGTGCTGGAACTGGTCGGCCGCGGACTGACCAACGCGGAGATCGCCGGGAGGCTGTTCCTCGGCGAGACCACGGTCAAGACCCACGTGAGCCGCATCCGCACCAAACTCGACATCCGCGACCGCATACAGGCCGTCGTCATGGCCTACGAGAGCGGACTCGTTCGTCCTGGCGGATGAACCGGCCGGGCGCCCGGGAGGACGCCCGGCCACCCGGCCGGACCCTAGCGTCGGGACATGTCGATCATGCGGGAATTCCTGCGCCGCCCCCGGCTCACCGGCGCCGTCGCCCCCAGCTCCCCCACACTCGCGCGGGCGATGACCGCCGGCCTGGACCTGGACCGCGCCGAGGTCGTGGTGGAACTCGGCCCCGGCACCGGCGCGATCACCGGGGAGATCCTGCGCCACCTGGCCCCGGGCGCGCGGCTGATCACGGTCGAGCTCAACCCGGTGCTCGCCCGTCGGCTCGCGGAACGCCACGCGAGCAGCACCGTCGAGGTGGTCCAGGGTTCCGCGGAGGACCTGGCGGCCCTCGTCCCGCGGCCGGTCGACGTGATCGTGTCCGGGCTGCCGTGGACCGTCATGCCGCACCGGCGGCAGCGCCGCATCCTCGACGCGGCCGTCGACGTGCTCGGCGCCGACGGCCGGTTCAGCACCTTCGCCTACGTGCACGCGGCATGGACACCGCCGGCCCGCCGCTTCACCGCCGAACTGGCCGCGCGCTTCGGCGTCGTGGAGCGCGGCGGGGTGGTGTGGCCCAACGTCCCGCCCGCCCACGTGCACCGCGCGGCCCGGCCCGTCCACGGGGCACCGCCGAGGACGACCCCGGCCGCCGGACCGGCGACGGGCCCCGATCCAGGGTCCCGCCCGGTGACCGCGCCGTCCTCCTCCCCTACCGGCCGCCCCGTCGAGGAGGCTCGATGACCACGGACCCCGCCCGCACAGGGCGCCCGGTCGCGACCGCCGCGTCCGGGCCGACGTCGGTCGCCCGGAGCGTCGAGACGCTGACGCTAGTGGCGATGTGCCTGGGCGTGATGATGACGTTCCTGCTCGTCACCGCCAACATCTCGGCTCTGTCGGCGATCCGGGACGACCTGGACATCGGCCCGGGCACCCTCCTCTGGATACCCAGCGCGTACACGCTGGCCGTCGCCGCCCTGGTGCTGCCGGCCGGCACGCTGGGCAACCTGTACGGCCGCAAGCGGATGTTCTGCGTGGGCGCCGTCGTCATGATCGGGGGCGGTCTGCTGGCCGCGTCCGCCACCACCACCGCCGCGCTCATCTCCGCCCAGCTGGTCTCGGGCGCCGGCGGTGCGCTGATCCTGCCCAACAGCCTGGCGATCCTGGGCGCGACCTACGCCGATCCGCACCGGCGGACCGAAGTGATCACCGTGTGGGCGGCGTCCTCCGGCATCGGTCTGGCCGTCGGGCCCCTCCTCGCCGGTGTCCTGCTCGAACACGTGGGCTGGCACACGGTGTTCGTGCCGAACGCCGTCCTCGGCGTGCTCACCCTGCTGGTCGTGGTCCCGTTCGCCGCGGAGTCACTGCTCCCCGGCGAACGCCTCGACCTGCCCGGCGCGTTGCTGGGCACCGTCACGATCGCGAGCCTCGTCTACGCGCTCATCCAGGGCGGGGAGGACGGCTACACCGCCGCGCCCGTCCTCGCCGCCTGGGCGGCGTCCTCCGTCGCCGCGGTCGCGTTCGTGGCCGTCGAGCTGCGCGCGGCGGCGCCGATGCTCGACGTGCGGTTGTTCCGGTCGCGGTCGTTCAGCGCCGTCATGGTCGTCGCCGCGGTGGCGCTGTTCGGCTTCACGGGGGTGGCCATCCTCGCCGTGATGTTCTACGACCATGTGCAGCACCGGGACGCGCTGGACACGAGTCGGCGCATGCTGCCCCTGTTCGCCGCCTACGTCGTCTCGGCGTACTTCGCCGGCCGGCTGATCCGCCGTACGGGCTTCAAGGGACCGCTGACGGTCGGCCTCCTGCTCGGCGCGCTCGCCGTGCTGGGGCTCACCACGGTCGGACCGGCCACCTCCTACGACCGGGTGTGGCCCCTGTTCGTCCTGTTCGGCGCCGCCTGCGGCCTGGTCGTCGCCCCCAGTACGGCCGCCGCGCTGGCCGGCGTGGCACCCGAGCGGGCGGGCATGGCCTCCGGCGCCGTCAACACCGCCCGGCAGGTCGGAGCGGTCCTGGGCACCGCGCTGCTCGGCTCGCTGCTGACCGGCCGGGTCGCCGCGGACCTGCCCCACCAGCTCGCCGCGCACGGCGTCCCCCTCGCCGCCCGGACGTCCGTCGAGGCGGCCGTGGCCTCCGGGAGCGCCGGGGGCCGGGCCCTGTCCGCGGGAGGACGGGCCGCCGTCGAGGGCGCCTTCGTCTCCGGGATAGACGCCGGACTGGCCGCCACCGCCTGCGTGTTCCTCGCCACCGCCCTCATGGCCCTCACCGCCGTCCGCAACCGCCCCCGGGAACCCCTCCGACCGGACGGGGGAAGGTGAGCGGCCCGCCCCGCCCGCCGGACGGGTGCGGGAACAACCCCGCAGGCACCCTCCGCCTCGGGTACACCCAATACGTACACCTAAGGAGAGCGCTTTCTGTGCGGCTTCTTCTTCCAGTAGCGTGACGCGTATGCACAGCGTCAATCCGCTCGGCGATTTCATTCGCGCCCGCAGGGCGGCCACGAAACCGGACCAGGTCGGCCTGCCGGACGGTCGGCCCCGGCGGACGGCGGGACTCCGTCGCGAAGAAGTCGCGCTATTGGCGGGAGTCAGTGAGGGCTATTACGCCCGCCTTGAACAGGGCCGTGAGAAACGGCCCTCCGATCAGGTGCTGAACGCGCTCATCCGGGTATTCCGGCTCGACACGGACGACGCGGAGTACCTGCACCGGCTCGCCCGGCGCGGCACGCGCACCCACGGCCGGAGCTTCCCCGACACGGTCGACGAGGCCTCCCCGGACGTGCTGCGCCTCATCGCGGGCTGGAGCGTACCGGCCCTGGTCCTGGGGCCGCGCCTCGACGTCCTCGGAGCCAACCGACCCGGCCACGCCCTGTTTCCCGCACTGCCGCCGCGGACCAACGCGGCCCGATATCTCTTCCTCGATCCCGCGTCACGGACCTTTTGTCTCGACTGGGAGGAGATGGCGGAAAGCGCGGTCGCCGCATTGCGTTCCCACGCCGACCAGGTTCCCGACGACCGGCGCCTCACCCACCTCATCGGCGAATTGTCCGAGAAAAGCGAAGAATTCCGCGCACTGTGGGACCGCTACATAGTTTCCCCAAGGGCGTACCAGTGCCGACGATTCCACCACCCCGAAGCGGGGGAACTGAGACTGGCATTCCAGAATTTCACCGTCAACGACGCACCGGGCCAGCAATTGGTCACGTTCCAGGCGGAGGCGGGCTCCGCGAGCGAGAAGGCGCTCGCACGTCTCCTGGCGGCCGCCGGGCGGTACGATCCGTCGGGTGGGACCCCGTCGCGGAGCGTTCCGGAGGACGAGGCATGAAGGCTGCGATCCGGGTCGTCCTGGGCGACGACCAACCCATCATCCGCGAGGGTGTGACGACGATCCTCACCCGGGCCGGAATCGACGTCGTCCGCGTCGTCGACAACGCCGTCGACCTGGTGCGGGCCGCCGCGGAGGACCGTCCGGACGTGGTGATCACGGACATCGTGATGCCGCCCGGCGACACGGACGCCGGTCTGCGGGCCGCCCTGGCCGTCCGGGCCGCCCACCCCGGGACCGGCGTCATCGTGCTGTCGCAGTTCCTGGAGGCGGGCTACGCCCTCGACCTCGTCGGCGACGACCCGCGCGGCGTCGGGTACCTCCTCAAGGAGAAGGTCGCCGAGCCAGAGACCCTCAGTGACGCGGTGCACCGTGTGGCCGAAGGCGGTTCGGCGCTCGACTCGGACGTGATCGCCAGCCTGGTGGGCCGCAAACGCGCGGCGGGCCCGTTCGACCGGCTGACGCCCAAGGAACGCGAGGTCCTCGCGCTCATGGCGGAGGGCCACTCGAACTCCGGCATCGCGGCGAGACTCGTCGTGACCGTGCCCGCGATCGAACGGCACGTCACCGGCATCTTCCTCAAACTCGGGCTGCACCCCACGGAGTCGACACAGCACCGACGCGTGGTCGCGGTCCTGGAGTACCTCAAGAGCTGAGCAGCGCGGCCAGGTCGGTGTCGTAGAGCAGGTCCTTCGTCACGAAGGCCACGACCCCCGCAGCGGCCAGCTCCTCCGCCGACCACGGTGACCTGTCCGTCGACGTCAGCACCACCCGCGGCGGACACTGGCCCGCCCCGAGCGCTCTGGCGACGGACATCCCGTCCTGGTCCGGCAGATGGACGTCGAGCAGCACACCGTCCGGCCGGTGCGCCCGCGCCGCGGCGATCGCGGAGGCGCCGTCGGCGGACTCGGCGACGACCCGCATGCCCCGCGCCCTCAGAAGCGCCTCGGCCATGCGCCGGAAGCCGGGATCGTCGTCGACGAGCAGAACGTTCACCGCCACATACGCCAGGTTGAGGCACTCGCGGCCACAAAGCCATGGGGACAACCCCACGCCGGACGGGGCAGGGCCGGGTGTACGTGACACGTCCTGGCGGGCCGGGTGGCGGCGCGCGACACTGGACGGGCGTGACGCCCCCGGCACATCGAACCCCGCCGGGACGCGTCATCGGGGCAGCGGACCCACCGGCACCGGCCGGAACCGCTCCGCGGATCCCCGACCGAGTGTCGCATTCCCGCCGATCGGACGGGATGCCGTTCCTGGCCCCGGACGTGCCGCGAGCGCGGCACCGCGGGACCCGCGGTGACGGCCGCGCACCGGAGCCGGGGCCGGAGCCACGGACGACCGTCGCTCACGTCGGCCGTACCCCGGCGGAGGTTCCGACACCCGGAGCGCCTGTCGCCACAGGCGGACGGCGGCCCCGACAGCACGCACCCTCGAACGAGCCACGCGCGAACCGGAGGAACGACACGGTGGAGATCGAGCTGAGGATCAACGGGTCCGCCCGGCGGCTGGACGTCCCACCGCAGGTGAGCCTGCTCGACGCGCTGCGCGAGTACCTGGGGCTGACCGGGACGAAGAAGGGATGCGACCAGGGCGCGTGCGGCGCCTGCACCGTGCTCGCCGACGGGCGGCGGATCAACGCGTGCCTCGCGCTGGCCGTGCAGTACGAGGGCCGTGAGATCACGACCATCGAGGGCGTCGACCACCCGCTCCAGCGGGCGTTCGTGCGGACCGACGGGTTCCAGTGCGGCTACTGCACACCGGGGCAGATCTGCTCGGCGATCGGCATGCTCGCCGAGCACAAGGAGGGCGCGCCCAGCGCGGCCACCGAACACCTCGGCGTCACGGGCGGAGAACTCGACGACGCCGAGATCCGGGAACGGATGAGCGGCAACCTGTGCCGCTGCGGCGCCTACAACGGCATCGTCTCGGCGATCAAGGAGGTCGCGGAATGAAGACGTTCTCCTACGTCAGCGCGCCGGACACGGACACGGCACTGCGCGCGCTCGCGGACGGCGCCGACGTCAAGCTCCTCGCCGGGGGGACGAACCTCGTCGACCTCATGCGGGAGGGCGTCGAACGTCCCGCGACGGTCGTGGACATCACCCGCCTGCCGCTGGACGGGATCGACGAACTGCCCGGTGGCGGACTCCGCGTCGGCGCCCTGGTGACCAACAGCCGGCTCGCCGCGCACCCCCTCGTCAGGACCCGCTGTCCCGTCCTGGCGCAGGCGATCCTGCTCGGCGCCTCGGCGCAGCTGCGGAACATGGCGACCGTCGGCGGGAACCTCCTCCAGCGCACCCGCTGCATGTACTTCTACGACGAGGTGTCCGCGTGCAACAAGCGCGCTCCGGGAAGCGGCTGTGACGCGCTGGGCGGGTTCTCCCGCTGCGCCGCCGTGCTCGGGGTGAGCGATCACTGCGTCGCGACCCATCCCTCGGACATGGCGGTGGCGTTGGTGGCGCTCGACGCGGTCGTCGAGGTGGAGAGCGTGCGCGGCGTCCGGCGCGTACCGGTCACCGAGTTCCATCGCCCGCCCGGCGACACCCCGCACATCGACACGGTCCTGGCCGCCGACGAGCTGATCACGGCCGTCGAGATCCCGTGGACCGCGGTCGCGGCGCACTCGCGCTACCGGAAGGTGCGCGACCGCGCCTCCTACGCCTTCGCCCTGGTCTCGGTCGCGGCGGCGCTCGCCGTCGAGGACGGGCGGGTCACCGAGGCGCGGCTCGCGCTCGGCGGGGTCGGCACCAGGCCCTGGCGGGCCGCCGCGGCCGAACGGGTGCTGGTCGGTGGACCGGCGACCGAGGAGGCCTTCCGGCGGGCGGCGGAGGCCGAACTCGCGGCCGCTCGGAGCGGACCGCAGAACGCCTTCAAGGTCGAACTCGCGTGCCGCACGGTCGTCGCGACCCTCAGGCAGCTGGTGACCGAAGGAGGCGCCGTCTGATGCCTAGGGCGAAGGCGGGAGCAGGGGCGGGGAGCAGCGCTCCCGACCGGTCGGCGGGGTCCGCGCGCGACGGGCGCGCGGGCGGTACGGAGAAGGGCAGGACGGCATGAGGACGATCGGACAGCCACGCGACCGTGTCGACGGCGGGGTGAAGACGACCGGTGCGGCCAGGTTCGCGGCAGAGCACTTCCCGCCCGGCCTCGCGCACGCCGTCCTCGTGCACGCCACGATCGCCCGGGGCCGGATCACCGCGCTGCACACCGGCGAGGCGAGCGCGGTGCCGGGTGTGGTCGCCGTCCTCACCCACCGCAACGCGCCCCCGCTCAGACCGCCGTCCAGGCCGAACCTGTTCAACGTGGCGATGCTGTACTCCGGGACCCTGGTGAACTACCTCCAGAGCGACGAGGTGCACTGGGAGGGGCAGCCGATCGCGGTGGTCGTCGCGGAGAGTTCCGCCGTCGCCCGGGAGGCCGCGGCGCTGGTCCGGGCCGAGTACAGCGCGGCGGAGTCCGTCGTGGACTTCGAGGCCGCCGAGAAGGACGCGCGGCCGCAGCCGAACAACCCGTTCTTCCCCCGAGGGGCCACGAGCGGTGACGCGGAGGCCGCGCTCGCCGCGGCGCCGGTCGCCCTGGACCTGCGCTACACGACCCCCCAGCAGAACCACAACGCGCTGGAGCTGCACGCCGCCACAGCGGTCTGGGACGGTGACCGGCTCACGATCCACGACACCGCCCAGTCCATCGACTGGGTCCGCACCCACCTCGCGAGGCGCTTCGGGGTGCCCATGACGAACGTGCGCGTGCTGGCACCGTTCGTCGGCGGCGGCTTCGGCGGCAAGTCCGCGCTCTGGCCCGGCACCGTTCTGGCGGCCCTGGCGGCCAGGGCGACGCGCCGCCCCATACGGCTGGTGCTCTCGCGGGAGTCGGTCTACCGCACGGTGGGCGGCCGTACCCCGTCGATCCAGCGGCTCGCCCTCGGCGCCGAGCGCGACGGCCGGCTGACCGCGCTGGTGCACACGAGTGTGACCCGCTCCAGCCGTATCGGCGGGCCGTTCGAGCAGGTCACGTCCGTCTCCCAGCACCTGTACGCCGCCGGGAACATCCTGGCCCGGCACGACCTCACCCGCGTCGACCTGCTGCCGAACACCTTCATGCGGGCCCCGGGCGAGGCGATCGGCTCGTTCGCCCTGGAGTCCGCCATGGACGAACTGGCGTACGAGCTGGGGATCGATCCGATCGAGCTGCGTCTGCGCAACGAGACGGACGCCGATCCGCTCGACGCCAAGCGGAAGTGGTCGCACCGGAGGCTGCCGGAGCTGTACGCGCTCGGCGCGGAGCGGTTCGGCTGGTACGACCGCGATCCCGCACCCCGCTCGACGCGCGACGGCCGGTGGCTGGTCGGGACTGGCATGGCCACCGCGTTCCATCCGGCGCTGACGCTGCCCGCCCATGTCACGGTCCGGCTGTCGGACGACGGCGGGGTGCTGGTGCGCTGCGGCTTCCAGGAGATGGGCATGGGCGGCGCCACCGCCCAGGCGCAGATCACGGCCGACGCGCTGGGGGTGCCGTTCGAGGCCGTCCGCGTGGAGTACGGCGACTCGGCCCTGCCGGTGTCGCCGCCCGCGGGCGGTTCCCCGCAGACCGCGAGCATCGCGGCCGCTGTGGTGCGGGCGTGCGAGGAGCTGAAGGGCAGGCTCGACGCCATGGCGCGCAGGACGGGCGGCGGTACCGAGGCGGAGATCCTCCGGCGGGCGGGGAAGCCATACATCGAGGCCGCCGTGGGATCGAACACCCGGCTCGGCAAGATCGCCGGGCGGGCCCGCTTCCTTCCGTCCTTCCTGCTGGGGCACCAGCGGCTGATCAAGGCCGCGACGGGCGCGCAGTTCTGCGAGGTGCGGGTCGACGCCGAGACGGGCGAGACCCGGGTCACCCGCTGGGTCGGCGTGTTCGACATCGGCACGGTGGTCAACGCGAAGACCGCGGCCAGCCAGGTGCGCGGGGGCATCGTGATGGGCCTGGGACTGGCGACGGCCGAGGAGACGCTGACCGACCCGCGCACGGGGCGGATCATGAACCCGAGCCTGTCCGAGTACCACGTGCCCGTGCACGCCGACGTCCCGCCGATCGACGTGTCCTTTCTCGACGAGCCGGACCCCCACACCCCGCTCGGCATCCTCGGCGCGGGCGAGGTCGGGATCACCGGCGTCGGCGCGGCCGTCGCCAACGCCGTGCACCACGCCACCGGCAAGCGGGTGCGGGACCTGCCGATCACGCTGGACAAGCTGCTGTGAGACCGCGGACAACGGGGCGCCGTCGTCGTGGGCGGTCGCTCCGGAGCGGGCCGTGCGACGCCGCCCCGAGGCGCTGCACCCATGGAGAACCGACCCGAAGGACCTACGCATGTTCGACATCGCCGACGAGCTGAACCCGTGGCTGGAGGAGGGCAGGAGCTTCGCCGCCGGCACGGTCGTGGCCGTCGGCGGCAGCGCGCCGCGCGGTCCGGGCGCCACCCTCGCCGTCGACGCCGGCGGCACGGCCGTCGGCTCGGTGTCGGGGGGCTGTGTGGAGGGCGCGGTCTACGAGCTGTGCGCGCAGGCCCTCCGGCACGGCGAGGCGGTGCGTGAACGGTTCGCCCACAGCGACGAGGACGCCTTCGCCGCCGGCCTGACGTGCGGTGGTGTCCTCGACGTGCTGGTCGCGCCGGTCCCCGAGCACGGGCCGGGCCGGAGGGCGTTCCGGACGGCCATGTCGGCCGCCGCCCGCGGTGAGGCGGTGGCACTCGCCCGTGTGGTGCGGGGCCCGGGAGGGCTGCTCGGGCGGGCGCTGGCCGTGCACGCCGACGGATCGACCGAAGGCGGGCTGGGCGCGGGCCCCGGCCTGGAGCGTGCGGCCGTGCGCGAGATCCGATCGCTGCTGGGCGCGGGCCGGACGGGCTGCTTCGACATCGCCGAGGACGGGACCCGCTGCGCGCCGGGCCTCACCCTGTTCGTCGAGTCGAGTCTGCCGCCGCCCCGCATGCTCGTCTTCGGTGCCATCGACTTCGCGGCGGCGCTGGTGCGCATGGGCAGGATTCTCGGCTACCGGGTCACGGTGTGCGACGCCCGGCCGGTCTTCGCGAACCGGACGCGCTTCCCCGACGCCGACGAGGTCGTGGTCGACTGGCCGCACCGCTATCTGAGCCGCACCGAGACCGACGCGCGCACGGTGGTGTGCGTGCTCACGCACGACGCCAAGTTCGACGTGCCCCTGCTGGACGTGGCCCTGCGGCTGCCGCTCGCCTACGTGGGCGCGATGGGCTCGCGGCGCACCCACGAGGACCGCCGTCGCAGGCTCCTGGAGACCGACCTCACCGAGGCCCAGCTCGCCCGGCTCCGTTCGCCCATCGGCCTGGATCTCGGCGCCCGGACACCCCAGGAGACGGCCCTGTCCATCGCGGCCGAGATCGTCGCCACCCGCGAGGGCGGCCTGGGCCTGCCGCTGAGCGCGACGCGGACGCCGATCCACCACGACACCGGGACGGGCCGCTCCGGCGGCGCCTCGGCTCCGTCCCGCATGGCCGATTTCCTCCGGGGCGGGGATCCTGCCTATAGGGCCGGACACCGCGACGCCTCGCACAGGTGATCATCGTCGGAGGGGAATCGGCGGGGACGCGGAGGGCGAGGGGCGCGGTGCCGTGGCCGCTGCCCGCCGGGGACGCCGCGCTTCCGCAGCCGACGGCACCGCCGAGCCTGACGGGCGCGACCCCCAGACGAAGGAGCGGCGGATGCCACCGGAACAAGCCCTGGACACCCAGCGGCGAATTCTCACCGCGGCGGGCGCCCTGTTCGCGCAGTACGGCTACGAAGGCGTCTCCCTGTCGGACGTGCTGCACAGCGCGTGCGTCTCTCGCCGTGTGCTGCACCACCACTACCCCGACAAGGCGGCCCTGGCGCGTGCGGTGCTCAGCCACCAGCACACCGCGCTGGTGGCGCCGGACTACCCCGTCCGGCTCCAGGCGCTGATCACGCTCACCCACAGTTATGCCTCGGCGCTGCGGCACGATCCGATCCTGCGGGGCGCCGTGGGCCTGTCGACGGAACCGGGCCCCTACCTGACGCAGGCGCCCTACCAGGGGCCGATCAACTCCGTGGCGGCGCTGCTCAGCGAGGCGAGCGTGCGGGGCGAGCTGCTGCCCGGCGTGGACCCGGCGCGTTCCGCGCGGTTCATCGTGGCCTCGTACACCGGCACCCAGCTGCTCTCCCAGGCGGCGACCGGCCGGGACGACCTGCACGAGCAGATCTCCGTCATGTGGCAGCACCTGCTGCCCGCGCTGGCCGACCCCGGACTGCTGCCCACGCTCCACACCGGGCCCCCGTCCGAGGCGGGCCGCCAGGCCGCCTGAGCCGGATCACCCGCGGCGGCCGGTTCGGTTTGCGTGAAAGCTTTCAATCGCGCCGACGGCCATGAAGCTAGGCCTCTCCCACAGCCCGGGTCAAGGGGTCGGACGCGGCGCGACGGGGCACGGCAGGTTTTCCCTCTTCTCCGCCACAGGTGAGGAGACGGGCGTGCCCGCACCCCTTGACACCCCTCCCTCCCCCTCCTACCTTCCTCCGCAATGAAACGATTCACACTCTCACCCTCGCCGCCTTGACAGTCTCCCGACCACCCACCCCCTGATCGCCCACCTGTCACCCCCTGCGACGCATTACGGAGCCGCGAGTGATCAGCAGAAGACGACTGCTCGGCACCACCGCCACCACGTTGGGCACCGGTCTCGCCGTCGGCGGCCTGCCGTCCGCCGCACAGGCCGCCGGGCCGGCGCGGGCCGCCGCCGCGCGGGTCCTGGAGCCCACCGTCGAGTACGTGCGCAACCCCCTCGGGCTGGACGTCGCCCGCCCCCGCCTGAGCTGGCCGCTCGCCCCGACCGGCGGGGAGCTGCGGCAGACCGCCTATCAGGTCCGGGTGGCGACCCGCGCGGACCTGCTGGCGTCCGCGCCCGACGTGTGGGACAGCGGCCGGGTCGTGTCGGAGCGGTCCACGCTCGTCCCGTACGGCGGGCCCCGGCTCCGGCCGCGGACCCGGTACTTCTGGACGGTGCGGGTCTGGGACGGCGCAGGGCAGGCGTCCGCGTGGAGCGCCGCGTCCTGGTGGGAGACCGGGCTGGTGGAGGCCGCCGCGTGGCAGGCGCGGTGGATCAGCGCCCCGGCCGCGCTCACCGCCGCGCCGAAGCCGGACGGCGCCTCCTGGATCTGGTTCCCGGAGGGCGATCCGGCGTCGAACGCGCCCGCCGCCACCCGCTGGTTCCGGGGCCGGACCGCGCTCCCGCAGGGCCTCACGCGGGCCCGGCTGCTCCTCACGGCGGACGACGGCTACACGGCGTACGTCAACGGGGTGCGGGTCGGTCACGCCGACGCGGTCACCCCCGCCGACAGCTGGCGCCGCCCGGCCGTCATCGACGTGACGCCCCACCTCACCGCCGGGGGCGCGGCCGTGGTCGCCGTGTCCGCGACCAACGCCTCCCCCGGCCCGACCGGACTGCTCGCGGTGCTGGAGCTGACCACCGCCGACGGGGTCCGCACCGTCGTCAGCGACGGGAGCTGGAAGGCCGTCGACCGGGAACCCGCGGGCGACTGGACCGCTCCCGGCCATGACGACGGCGCCTGGCAGCGGGCGAAGGTGCTCGCGGCGTGGGGCGGCGGGCCGTGGGGACGGGTCCAGCCGTTCCACGTGCCCGCGACCCAACTCCGCCGCGAGTTCCGGGTGCCGGGCAAGCGGGTGGCCCGCGCCCGGCTCTACGCGACGGCGCTCGGCCTGTACGAGGCGCGCCTCAACGGCCGCCGGATCGGCACCGACCGGCTCGCACCCGGCTGGACGGACTACCGAAAACGCGTCCAGTACCAGACCTACGACGTCACCGAGCACGTCCGGTCCGGCGCCAACGCGCTCGCCGTCACCCTGGCGCCCGGCTGGTACGCGGGCACGATCGCCTGGTTCGGCACCCGCCAGTACGGCGAACAGCCCGCCCTCCTGGCCCAGTTGGAGATCACGTACACCGACGGCACGACCGAGACGGTCGCCTCGGGTGCCGACTGGCGGGCCGCCGCGAGCCCGGTCACCACGGCCGACCTGGTGCACGGCGAGGAGTACGACGCCCGCCGGGAGACGGCGGGTTGGGACCGCGCCGGGTTCGACGACGCGACCTGGCCGACGTGCGAGCCGACCGCCGGGGTCACCGCCGAGGTCGTCGCCCAGGTCGACGGCGCGATCCGCGTCGCCCAGGAACTCA
The DNA here is from genome assembly GCF_044757425.1 of Streptomyces sp. NPDC091281. Taxonomy (NCBI): domain Bacteria; kingdom Bacillati; phylum Actinomycetota; class Actinomycetes; order Kitasatosporales; family Streptomycetaceae; genus Streptomyces; species Streptomyces sp. NPDC091281. The sequence continues at coordinate 116,084 of NZ_JBIVUY010000011.1, forward strand.
CGGCCCGTACGGTCACGGAGCCGAAGCCGGGCGTGTACGTGTACGACCTGGGGCAGAACATGGTCGGCACGGTCCGCCTGCGGGTGCGCGGCCCGGCCGGGACCACGGTCACCCTGCGGCACGCCGAGGTGCTCAACCCCGACGGGACGCTCTACACCGCCAACCTGCGGACCGCGCGGGCCACCGACCGGTACACGCTCAAGGGCGGCGGCACCGAGACCTACGAACCCCGGTTCACCTTCCACGGGTTCCGCTACGTCGAGGTCACCGGCCATCCCGGCGTGCCCGCCAGGGACGCGGTGACGGGGCTGGTGCAGCACACGGACGCCCCGTTCACCCTGGAGTTCGCCACCGGCGTCGGCATGCTCGACCAACTGCACTCCAACATCACGTGGGGGCAGCGGGGGAACTTCCTGTCGGTGCCCACCGACACCCCGGCCCGCGACGAACGGCTCGGCTGGACCGGCGACATCAACGTCTTCGCGCCCACCGCCGCCTACGTCATGGAGTCGGCCCGCTTCCTGTCCAAGTGGCTGCGCGACCTGCGCGACGACCAGTCCGCCGACGGCGCGTTCCCCGACGTGGCGCCGTTCATCGGGGTCGGCCGGGGCGTCGCGGGCTGGGGCGACGCGGGCGTCACGGTGCCGTGGGCGCTGTACCAGGCGTACGGCGACACGCGGGTCCTGGAGGAGTCCTGGGACTCGATGGTCAAGTGGCTCGGCTACCTGGAGGCGCACAGCAGCGGGCACCTGCGTCCGGCCGAGGGGTACGGCGACTGGCTCAACGTCGGCGACGAGACCCCCAAGGACGTGATCGGCACGGCCTACTACGCGCACGCCGCCGACCTCGTCGCGCGGACCGCGACCGCCCTCGGCAAGGACCCGGCGCCCTACCGGCGCCTGTTCGCGGCCGTGCGGGACGCGTTCCGGGCCGCGTACGTGACCGGCGGCGGCCGGGTGAAGGGCGACACGCAGACCGCGTACGTGCTGGCCCTCTCCATGGACCTGCTCGCCGACGCCGACCGGGCGCCCGCCGCGAACCGGCTCGTGGAGCTGATCCGGGCGCGGGACTGGCACCTGTCGACCGGCTTCCTCGGCACCCCCCGGTTGCTGCCGGTGCTGACCGCGACCGGGCACACCGACATCGCCTACCGGCTGCTGCACCAGCGGACGTTCCCCGGCTGGGGGTACCAGATCGACCGGGGCGCGACGACGATGTGGGAGCGCTGGGACTCGATCCGGCCGGACGGGAGCTTCCAGGACGCCGGGATGAACTCGTTCAATCACTACGCCTACGGTTCGGTCGGGCAGTGGATGTACGAGAACGTCGCCGGGATCGCCGCGGGCGCGCCGGGCTTCCGGCATGTCGTGATCCGGCCCCGGCCGGGCGGCGAGGTGACCTCGTGCCGGGCGCGGCTGCGGACCCTGTACGGGCCCGTCGCCACCCGGTGGACGTCCGCGGGCGGCTTCCGGCTCACCACCGAGATCCCCCCGAACACGACCGCCGAGGTGTGGATACCGGCGGCGAAGGCGTCCGACGTCCGGCACGACGGCGCCCGGTTCGCGCGGATGGAGGACGGCTGCGCGGTGTTCACGGTGGGCGCGGGCACCCACCGATTCACCTGACCGGGAGGCGTGCGGGGGCCGGGCGTCGGCGGTGGGTCAGCCGGCGCCCGGCGTGTCGTCGTCGGGGTCCTCGGTGGCGTAGAAGGAGGGGCCGAGGCGTCTCGACAGGACGTCACCGGGGGCGATGGTCTCGGTGACGGAGCCGTCGGAGGCCACCGTCAGCACGGCGTAGTAGCCGATCGCCCGCCAGTCGCTGGGTTCGTGGTACCAGAACTCCGGTTCCTCGCCGGGAAGTTCGGTGCGCAACTGGGGGATCAGCCGCTCCAGGGTGGCGCCGCCCACCAGTCCGCTGAGCACGACGACCACGGGCGCGGGGGCGGCGGTGCCGGTCGTGCGCCACACACGGACGTGGGCCCAGCCCACCCGTCCGTCGACGTCGTGCCGGTACTGCTCGTCACGGACCAGTTCGGGGTATACGCGGTCTGCGGTCACGGGGGTCCCTTCCCACTCGGGTCTCGCTCCGGTTCTCGCTCCGGGCCCGAACACGCGCTCGCGTGACGGGACTTCACGGTACTCGCCCGGCCCCGGAGGCCGGGGTGTGCTCGCCGCGGTCGGGGCGGACGAGTCCGCTCTCGTAGGCGAAGACGACGGCCTGGACCCGGTCGCGGAGGTCGAGTTTGCGCAGGATGCGGCCGAGGTGGGACTTGACCGTGGCCTCCGCGAGCGAGAGGGCGGACGCGACCTCGGTGTTGGTGAGGCCGCCCGCGATCCGGGTGAGGACCTGGCGTTCGCGTGCGGTGAGGCGGTCCAGCAGCGCGGCGTGCGGGGCCTTTTCGGTGGTGGGCAGGTGGGTGGCGAGGTGGTCCAGGAGGCGGCGGGTGAAGCGGGGCGAGACCGCCGCGTCGCCCGCGGCGACCGCGCGGACGGCGGAGAGCAGGTCGCCGGGGCGGGTGTTCTTCGCGAGGAAGCCGGAGGCCCCGGCACGCAGCGCGGCGAAGGCGTGGGCGTCGAGGTCGAAGGTGGTGAGGATGAGGACCCGGCTGCCGGGGACGTCGCGTACGACGTCCCGGGTGGCCTCGATGCCGTCGGTGCCCGGCATCCGGACGTCCATGAGGACCACGTCGGGGCGCAGGGCGCGGGTGAGGCGCACGGCCTCGGCGCCGTCGGCGGCCTCGCCGACGGTCCGGATGTCGGGCTGGGAGTCGAGGACGGTGGCGAAGGCCGCGCGCAGCAGCGCCTCGTCGTCGGCGATCAGGACCCGGATCGTCATCCGGCCCGCCCGGTGGCGGGGGCGACACGACCGCGGGCGGTGCCGACGGTCCCGGTGCCGCGGGTGGCGGGGGTCTCGCGCTCCTCGGCGGAGCCCAGGTCGAGGCGGGTGCGGACGCGCCAGCCGCCGCCCTCGCGGGGCCCGGCGGTCAGGGTGCCGCCGTACGCGGCGGCGCGTTCCCGCAGGCCGGGCAGTCCGTGGCCGGTGGACGCGGGGGCGGACGGGCGGGCGGCGGGGCCGTCGTCGGTGACGTCCACGGTGACGGTGCGGGCCGTGCAGTGGACGGTGACGCGGGCCTCGGTGCCGGGCGGGGCGTGCTTGAGGGTGTTGGTGAGGGCTTCCTGGACGATCCGGTGGACGGTGAGCTGCGCGGTGGCGGGGACGTGGGCGTGGTCGCCGCGCACGTCGAGCGTCACGGGCAGTCCGGCGGCGCGGGTGCGGTCGGCGAGCGGGGCCAGGCCCGTGATGCCGGGCGGCGGGCGACGGTCCTCGCCGGTTTTCGCGTCGTGCTGTGCGCCGTCGGGCTGGAGCACGTCGAGGACGCGCCGCATGTCGGTGAGGGCCTGGCGTCCGGTCTCGGCGATCCGGCTCATCGTGACCGTCGCGGGGTCGGCGGGCCGGGGCGCGGTGAAGGCGGCGGCGTCGGCGAGGGCGACCATGACGGAGAGGTTGTGGGTGACGATGTCGTGCATCTCGCGGGTGATGTGGGCGCGTTCCTCGGCCGCCGCGAGCCGCGCCCGCTGGTCCCGCTCGCGCTCCATCCGTACCGCGCGCTCGCGTTGGGCGCGCACGTTCAGGCCGACGGCGGCGGCGGTGGCGGCGAGCGCGGTGAGGGCGACGGTGGTGCCGAGGAGGCGGCCGTCGGTGGCCCAGCGCAGCGCGGCGAGGACGATGCCGCCTTCGAGGACGGCCGCCGCGACCACCAGGGCGCGCGGGGAGGCGTACACGGCGACCGAGTACAGCGCGACCAACAAGGCGACGTCGGCCGGTAGTTGAAGGTCCAGGAGCCACTGGGCGAACGCGGCGGCGGCGACCGCGCCGAACACCGCCAGCGGGGCCCGGCGGCGGGCTGCCAGGGGCAGCAGCAGGGCGGCGCTCGACGCTACGGCGACCGTGCGGCCCGCCACCGCGGCTGTCGTCAGCGGCAGGAGGACCGCCACCAGGAGCGCGTCCGCCGCCGCGGGCGGCAACCCGGCACGGACGCGGGGCGCCCACTCCGCCGCGCGCGCCGTCCACGTCGCCTGGGGAGAACTCATCGCACACGTTCCTCGCCGACCGGGGCCTTTTCAGGGGGGTTTCACGGTACGTCGCGCGCCGCGGCGGGGGCATGCGTCCCTCGGCGGAGCCCCGGCCGCCCGGCTGCGACCCCAGAAGGACCCGGTCTCCTCCCCCGGTTGCAACGGCGCGTCCGCGGCGACGGTGCGCCGTCCGACCGGAGTGGGGTACGGGTGGCGCCGGATGCCGACCGGGAGGCGATGTGCGGGCGGGCAGCGGCGGCCTACGGTGCGGCGACCGGCGGCAAAGTCCCGTCGACCCCAAGGCATTTCAGCAAGGAGATCTCGTGATGCGTGCACGTACCGTGACGGCCACCGCCGCCGCGCTGACGGCGGTGGTCCTCGCGGGCCCGGCCTGCTCGCCCCCGGTGCCCCCGCCGGGCAGCCGGGCGGCGGCCCACGCCCCGGAGCGGTTCGCGGGGCAGGCCATCGCCTGGCACGCCTGCCGCACCGGCCCCGACGACACCGAGGGGGAGGAACTCGACGCGGCGGGCGCGCGCTGCGGGGAGGTCACCGTGCCGCTCGACCACCGGCACCCCGAGGGCGCGACCCTGGACGTGGCGGTGTCGCGCCTCCCCGCGACCGACCCCGCCCGGCGGCGCGGCGCGCTCCTCTACAACCCGGGCGGTCCCGGTGTCCCCGCCCGGTATCTCAGCCTGCTGCTGCGCCGGGCCGAACCGGAGGTCGCCGCCCGCTACGACCTGATCGGCATGGACCCCCGGTTCGTGGGCCGCAGCGCGCCCCTGGACTGCGGCTGGCCCACCGTGTCCGTCGGCGCCGCCGGGCCGGACCGCGCGGGCTTCGAGAAGAACGTCCGGCTGGCCCGTGAGCTGGCGTCGCTCTGTGCCGGGCGGCGGTCGGTGCTGCCGCACGCCTCGACGCGCAACACCGCGCGCGACATGGACGTGGTGCGGTCCGCGCTCGGCGAGCGCCGCGTGTCGTACCTGGGCTCCTCCTACGGCACCTACCTGGGGGAGGTCTACCTCCAGCTCTTCCCCGGCCGGGTCGACCGGGCGGTCCTCGACAGCCCGCTGGACCCGGACCTGTTCGGCCCGGACCTCACCCGGACCGCCGGACCGGCCGTCGAGCGGGCGCTGCGGCGGTGGGCGGGGTGGGCGGCGCGCCACGACGACCGCTACCACCTCGGCGCGACCGGCGCGCGGGTGCGGGAGACGGTGGGGCGGCTGACGGCGGCCGTGGAGCGGCGGCCGGTCCGGATCGGCGGCCACGCCGTCGACAGCCGCGTCCTGCCGCAGCTGCTGTGGGGCGTCACCGCGGGCGACGACGCGGAGGCGTACGGGGGGTTCGCCGCCGACGTGGGGGCGCTGGTCGCCGCCGCGCGCGGGGACGACGGGGTGGAGGTCCCGTCCGGGCTCGCGGCCACGCTGGAGGGGCTGGCCTCGGCGGACGGGGACGGCACGTTCAGCGCGCAGACCGCGATCCAGTGCGCGGACCGGGCCGTCTCGCGCGACCCGGAGACCTCCTACCGCGACATCGAGGCGCACCGCGCGGACGAGCCCGTGTTCGGGCCGCTCACCCGGACGGTGACCCCGTGCTCGTTCTGGCCCGTCGCCCCGGCGGAGCCGCCCACGCGGGTGCGCAACGACGTGCCCGTGCTGCTGGTGGGGGCCTCCGGCGACCCGGCGGCCGTCCGCGCGGGACAGCTCTCGGCGCACCGGGCGCTGACCGGCTCCCGGCTGGTCACCCTGCCCGGCGCCTTCCGGCACACCGTCTACGCCGGGCTCTTCGCGGCCCGCGACGCCTGCGTGGAACGCGCGGTGAACACCTACCTGGTGGACGGCGTGCTGCCCGACCGGGACGTCACCTGCCCCCGGCCCGCGCCCGTACCGTGAACCGCGGCCCGTCGCAAGGGAGTTCGGTCCACGCCCCGTCGCAGGGGAGTTCAGTCCACCGGGAAGGTCGCTCCGATGCCCATGCCGGTGATCCACTCGGGGACCCGCTCGTAGTGCGTCCAGAGCAGGGGCAGTCCGACGGCCGCGTGCCCGATCAGCCAGCAGCGGATCTCGTGGCCGCCGCTGCCCGCCCCGGCCTCCAGCCCGTCGTGCCCGAGGGCGAGGACGGGGTCGAGGTCGGGGACGGCGAGCTGCTTGAGGAACCAGTCGTCCCACTCGGCGTTCACCCGTGCCGTCGGGTCGCCGCCCATGGCCCGTACGCGCGGCTCGCGGGCGGCGGCGAAGGCGCGGGTGTCGCCGCGGCCGTGGATGAGCGCGGCGCGCTTCTCGCCCACCACGGTGGGGTCGCGCGGGTCGTTGGAGGGCAGCCAGTGCGACAGTCCGCCGCTGGCCAGCACGAGGACCCGGCCGGGGAACGCCGAGGCGCGGATCGCCGCCCCGAGGGCGCGTCCGAGCGCGGCGCAGCGCTCCAGGCCGGGCAGCGGCGGCGCCGCCGTGTTGACGACGACGGGCACGAGCGGGATCTCGGTGCCGCCGGTGGCCATCTCGTAGCTCTGCACGATGCCGTGGTCGACGGTGAGGGCGTACGACAGGGAGAGGTCGAAGCCCGCCGCGTCCAGGCCCTCGCGGAGGTCCCAGGCGAGGTCGGCGCGGACCGGGAGGGGGCCGGGGGTGCTGCCGTAGTCGCCGAAGCCCTCGGCGGCGTCGACGCCGATCACGAACGGGGGCATGACGTCGTAGAAGTTGGCGTGGAAGTGGTCCGGTCCGACGACCACGACCGCGTCGGGGGCGAGGTCGGCGACGGCGCGCCGGACGCGGGCCACGCCGGTGAGGAACGACGCGCCGGGGTCGTCGGGGCCGACGGGCGGGAGGAGGGTGGCGAACGGCGAGTGGGACATGCCCAGGAAGCCGATGATCTCGCTCATGCCGGGTCCTTCCGGGCGAGCAGGAACGTGTGGTGGGCGGCGAGGAACTCGGCGGGCTTCTCCCACTGCGGCCAGTGCCCGGCGTCGGTGACGACGTGCAGCCGGGCGTCGGGCAGCCAGCCCAGCAGGAGGGCGGCCTCGTCGAGTCCGCCGGTCGGGTCGTGGTCGGTCCACAGCAGCAGGGTGGGCGCGGCGATCCGGCCGACCCACACGGGGTCCCAGGCGAAGTCCTTGCGGATCTCGGGGTCCTGGAGGACGAGGATGCGTTCGACGGCCTCGGTGAAGCCGGGCCGGGTGTACACCGCGCGGCGCAGGCCGACGAGTTCGTCGGTGACCATGTCCTTGTGGTGGAAGAGGAACGCGACCCGGCGACGGACGGTCTCCTCGTCGGGGCTGCGGACCGCGGCGAGGGTGCTCGCGCGCAGTTTCTCCATCACCTCGGGCTTGTTGGCGATGTTCCCCGGCGTGTTGAGGACCAGCCGGTTCACGCGGTCGGGGTGGTGGGCGGCGGTCCAGGCGGCGACCCAGCCGCCGAGCGACTCCCCCGACAGATGGGCCCGTCCGATGCCGAGCGCGTCCATCAGCCCGAGCAGGTGCGCGGTGAGCACGTCGATGGTGTACGGCGTGTCGGGCAGCCCGGACCAGCCGTGGCCGACCATGTCGTAGGCGGTGACGCGGAAGTCGGCGGCCAGCCCGGCCAGGTCGCGGGCGTAGGCCTCCAGGTGGCCGCCGGTGCCGTGCAGGAGGACGAGGTCGGGTCCGGTCCCGGCGCGCAGGACACGGGTGCGGACGGTGTGGCCGCCCACGGGCACGTCGATGTGGCTCAGTTCGTGGTCGAGGTCGGCCAACTCGTCCCAGATGCTCAGGTGTTCGCGTCCGGCCGGGGGCGCGGGAGGGGCGGGCGGGGCGTGGGTCTCGGATGTCACTGGTCCTCCTCCTGGGAGAAACGGGCGCGCGCCTCGTCGACGGTGACCAGGCCCGCGCTCTGGCGGCGGCCGACCCCGAGCAGGTTGAGCAGCCGGGAGTTCTCGATGGTCAGGAACTCCACCGGGGCGTCGGCGGAGTCGTTGTAGTGGCGGTGCCAGGTCCACGGCGGGGTGTAGACGAAGTCGCCGGTGGACCAGGCGACGGTCTCGTCCTCGACCTCGCTGTGCCCGGTGCCGGAGATGACGTAGTGGACGGTCTCGTGGTGGTGGCGCTGCATGTCGGAACTCGCCCCGGCCGGGATGGTCTGGCGGAACAGTTCGAAGGTGGCGGTGGGCAGCCGTCCGGCGACGGACAGCAGGGTGGGGTTGTGGATCTGGTCCGTGGGAAGTTCCTCCAGCTCGTCCGCGCGCACCACGATCGGGCGCAGCGGGCTCGCGGGCACCGTGGCGGACACGGTGCCGAGGAAGTCCTTCATGGTGAAGTCCGGGCCGGAACTGCTCATCAGATGGTCTCCGTTCGTCCGCCGTCGACAGTCAGGACGGTCCCGTTGATGTAACTCGCCGCGGGCGAGGCGAGGAAGGTCACCGCGGCCGCGATCTCGGCGGGGCGGGCCGGGCGGGCGGCGGGCACGGCGGCGGTGTCCTCGGCGACCAGGTCCTCGTAGGGCCGTCCCGCGGCCAGGGCGCGCGAGGTGAGGACCTGGGTGCGGCGCTCGGTGGCGGTGGCGCCGGGGGCGACGCAGTTGACGGTGACGCCGTCGGCGGCGTACTCGCGGGACAGCAGTTTCGCGGCGGCCGTGACCGCCGAGCGCAGTACGACGGAGGCGGCGAGGTCGGGCTGGGGCTGGCGTACGGCGGTGGAGGTCACGACGACGACCCGGCCGAAGCCGCGCTGCGCCATGGCGGGCAGCGCCAGCCGGGCCAGCCGCAGCGGGCCGAGGAGGAGCAGTTCGAACGCGGACCGCCACTGGTCGTCGCCGAGGTCGAACACCGACCCCGGCGGCGGGCCGCCCGCGTTCAGCACCAGCACGTCCAGCGGGCCGTGCTCCTCCCCGATCCGCGCGAGCAGGCCGGCCGCCGCCCCCGTGTCGGCCATGTCGCCGACCATCGGATGCACGGGGGCGCCGGTCTCCGCGCTCAGCTCGCGCGCGGCCTGCTCCAGGGCGGCGGGGCGGCGGCCGGTGACGACGACGCGGTGCCCGGCCCGCGCCAGGTCCTCCGCGACCGCCCGGCCGATCCCGGCGGCTCCCCCTCCGACCAGCGCGGTGCGTCTCACGGTGACTGCCTTTCCGTAGTCCGGGCGGGTGCCTGCGCCCCGGTGGCACGGGGCGGGCGTCTGCGGGCGGTCCCGGCGGCGGGACGGGCCGCGCGGTTGACCGGGTCCCACGGGGTGGGTCTAGCGTGGGCCACGTGAAGGCGAGGAACCAGGGATGAGTCCCACCAGGCAGGACACCCGGCCCGACGACACGCCGGACGAGCGACCGGACGGCGGACCGGGCGGACCGGACGACGGCGCACCGGGCGGCGCTGTGGACGCGCCCTCGGCCGTGACGGCGTCGCGGTCGGGCGCGCTGGACCGGGCCGCCGCGATCCTGGGCGCGTTCGACGCCGCCCACCGGGAGCTGACGCTCGGCGCGCTGGTGCGCCGCTGCGGGCTGCCCCGGTCGACCACCCACCGCACCGCCGAGACGATGATCAGACTGGGCTGGCTGGACAAGCCGGGCGAGCGCTACCGCATCGGCAACCGGCTGTTCGAACTGTCCGGCCTGGCGCCCGTCCGGCACGAGCTGCGCGAGGCGGTGCTGCCCTTCCTCCAGGACCTGTACGGCGCCACCCGGACGACGGTGCAGCTCGGCGTCCTGGACGGCACCCGCGTGCTGATCGTCGAGAAGATCACCGGGCACCGTCCGATGCCGATGCTCTCGCAGGTCGGCGGGTTCATCCCGGCGTACTGCTCGGGGCTGGGGCGCGCGATCCTCGCCTATTCGGCGCCCGAGGTGATCGACGCCGTCGTCGCGGCCGGGCTGGAGCCGCGCACGTCCCGCACGGTGACCACGCCGACGGGACTGCGGCGGGAGCTGGCGGCCATCCCGCACCGGGGCTGGGCGGCCGACCGGGAGGAAGGCAACATCGGCGTCAGCTGCGTCGCCGCCCCGATCTTCGGACCGGAAGGGCAGGTCGTGGCCGCGCTGTCGGTCACCGGCCCCACGGCGCTGGTACGCGCGGACCGGGCCGGGCCCGCCGTACGGCTCGCCGCCGCGGCCGCGACGCGCGCCTACTCCACCCGGCGCTGACCACCGCCGCCCCGACCCCACCGACCTGCACGGCCCGACCCACCTGCACGGCCTCCCCCACCTTGCCCGCCCCGCCCGGCCCCGCCCTGCGCCGACGGAGCGCCCGCCGGCCTGAATCCGGGTCCCGGCCAGTGGGACGACGTCCTGCCGGGGCGGCCCGCCCGGCCCCATACTGACGCCACGTCGGGCCGATGCGCGGACCGGACGGTCCGGCGCAGGCCGGGCACGGTGCCCCGCCCCACCCGGCGGCGGGACCGCGCGGACGCACCCTCGGGTACGCGGCCCGGGGCACCGCGCGCATCGGCCGGGAGCAGCAGCCGCGAACCGCAGGCCGCCAGGCGGCCGGTGAAGGAGTGTCGGTCATGGACCTCGAACAGCAGCAGGCCCCCGCACCATCCCCGTCCCCCCGGCACACCGTCCTCGCCCCCGGCGACGGCGACGACGTGGGCGCGATCGGCCTGGGCATCTTCGTCAAGCTCACGGGTGAGGACACCAAGGGCGCGTACTCGCTGTTCGAGTACGTCGTCCCGCCGGGCCTCGGCGGCCCGCCCACCCACATCCACAGCCGCGAGGACGAGCTGTTCGTCTGTACGGCCGGGGTGGCCACCGTCGAGCTGGGCGGCGAGGTGCACCGCCTCCGGCCGGGGGCGGCGCTGCTGATGCCGCGCGGGGTGCCGCACATGTTCTACAACGAGGGCGAGACCGAGACCCGGATCGTCGCCGTGGTCTCCCCGCCCGGCCTGGAGAACTACTACCGGGACCTGAGCGCGCTCCCGCCCGGCCCGCGCGACATGACCAAGGTCGCCGAGATCATGGACCGCCACGGCCTGTCCCTCGTGAAGAAGAGCGGGGAGCAGCGGTGACCGGCACGGCCGCCGCGGGCCTGGAGGCGGACGCCCAGGAGGCCGCGGAGCGGATGGTGCGCGACCTGTGCGAGGCGGTCGACGCCCATGACTTCGACCGCTTCGGCGCGTACTTCACCGACACGGCATCCTACCGCTTCGGCAACGCCGAGCCGCTGCGGGGCCGCGCCGCGATCGTCGCGGCCACCGCGGGGGCCGTCGCGGCCATCCCGCCCGTACGGCACCGGGTCGACCAGGTGGTGCGCCACGGGGACCAGCTGTTCTGCCGCTTCACCATCGAGGTGGCGGCCCCCGCCGGGACGGTCGCGATGCCGTGCGTGACAGTGGTCGAGCTGGCGCCGGGCCGCCCCGCCGGGGAGGACGCCGTGATCGTCGACTACCGGGTGCACATGGACATCGCACCGGCCCTGGAAGCCGCCGAGGCCGCACGAGTCTGACGGGCCCGCACCGTGCCGGGTCCCCGGACGCCCGGGGACCCGTGTCCCGCCGATCCCCCCTGTTTCCCTGATCACCCGCTGTCCCCCCGTCCCGCAGAGCCGCAGAGCCGCAGGAACCGCAGAACCTCAGAGCCGCCAGAGGAGAGTCACGTGAGAATCGGGATCATCGGCGCGGGAGTCGCCGGGCTGAGCACGGCCAAGGTGCTGAAACAGGCCGGTCACGACGTGGTCGTGTTCGACCGGACCCCGGACGTGGGCGGGGTGTGGAGCCGCACCCGCCGCTACCCGGGCGTCTCCACCCAGAGCCCGAAGGCGCAGTACTCCCTCTCGGACTTCCCGATGCCGTCGGACTACCCGGAGTGGCCGAGCGGCGAGCAGGTGCAGCGCTACTTCGCCGCCTACGCCACGGCCTTCGGCCTCGACCCCCATCTGCGGCTCGACACCGAAGTGATCACGGCCGAGGCCGCGGACGGCGGGTGGGCCCTCACCGCCCGCGCGGCCGGGGCGGGACCGGAGGCCGGGACGGTCACCGAGGTGTTCGACCGGCTGGTGGTCGCCAACGGCGTCTTCTGCGAACCGGCGATGCCCGCCTTCCCGGGGGTGGACGAGTTCACGGCCGCGGGCGGCCGGCTCTGCGCGGGGTCGGAGTTCCACGACGTGGAGGAGGCCCGTGACCGGCACGTCCTGGTGGTCGGCTACGGCAAGTCCGCCTGCGACGTCGCGGTGGCGATCAGCCGGGTGGCGGCGGGAACCGACGTCATCGCCCGGCAGATGCTGTGGAAAGTGCCGCGCAGGATCGCCGGGGTCGTCAACTTCAAGCTGCTGCTGCTCACCCGGATGGGCGAGGCCCTGTTCCGCTACCGCGTGCTGCGGGGCGTGGAGAAGTTCCTGCACGGCCCCGCGAACGGTCTGCGCCGCCGCATGCTCAACTCCATCGGTTCGGTGTCGGTCCGCCAGTACGGGCTCAAGCAGGCCGGGCTCGTACCGCGCGGCGGCATGGAGGACATCGTCAAGGGCGCCATCGGCCTGGGCACGGAGGGCTTCTACGAGGGGGTCGCCGACGGGTCGATCACCGTCCACCGCGACGTGACGATCGCGCGGCTGTCCGCCGAGGACGGCCGTCCGCACGCCGAACTCAGGGACGGCACGGTCCTCCCCGCCGACCTGGTCGTCTGTGCCACCGGATTCACCCAGGGGGTGCCGTTCCTCGGGCCCGACGTGGAGCGGCGGCTGCTGGACGAGCGCGGCAACTTCATGCTCTACCGGCAGATCCTCCCGCTCGGCGTGCCCGGCCTGTACTTCAACGGCTACAACTCGTCCTTCTTCAGCCCGCTCAACGCGGAGATGGCGGCGCTGTGGATCGCGGCGGACCTCGCCGGGGCGGTCACGCTGCCGCCGGCGAGGGAGCGCAGGGAGGCCGTGGTCGCGCAGCTCGCCTTCATGGACACCGCGACGGACACCCACCACTGCCGGGGAACGAAGATCATCCCGTTCTCGATGCACAACGTGGACGAGGTCCTCTCCGACCTGGACCTCAACGTCTCCGCCGCCGTCCGGGCGTCCCACTGGCTCAACCCGGTCGACCCGGCCGCGTACCGCCGCATCACGCCCCGTCTCCTCGCCCGCCTGCCCGGAGTCCCCGGCACGTCGGCCACGGCTCCCCCGTCGGCAGCGGCTCCTGCGCCGTCGGCTCCTGCGTCGGCGACGGCCCAGCCGCCGGTCACGGCCACGGCGGCGGAACGGGCTCCTGAGGCGAGCTGACGACCGGCCGACGCCGTAGTGCGCGGGGCCGTGCCGCGCGGGCGGCCGAGAAGGGGTCGTCGGGTCAGAGCCGGACCACGACCAGGGCGGTGTCGTCGGTGGTGCCGGACGGGGGGAGAAGTTCATCCAGGAGCAGGTCGGCCAGGTCCTCGGGGGCGCTGTCCCGGTGGCGGGTGAGGGAGTCGGCGAGGCGGGCGAGGCCGGTGTCGATGTCCTCGGTGCGGCGCTCGATGAGGCCGTCGGTGTAGAGGACGAGGGTGGCGCCCTCGGTGAACCCGACGTGGGCCTGCGGGCGCGGCACGTGGGCCGGGCGGGCGGCGAGCGGCGGGTCGGTGGCCTGGTCGAGGAAGGTGACGGTGCCGTCCGGGTGGAGCAGCGCGGGCGGCGGGTGACCGGCGCAGCTGTAGGAGACGGTGTGCCGGTCCCGGTCGACGAAGGCGGTCACGACGGTGGTCGACTCGGCGCCGTCGACGGACCGGGCGTACAGCCCGAGGACCTCCAGTGCGCGGGCGGGTCCTTCCGCGACGCGGCAGGCGGCGCTCAGCGCGCTGCGCAGCTGGCCCATGACGCCCGCCGCCGCCAGACCGTGACCGACGACGTCCCCCACGGTGATCGCGAGGTTCCCGCCGGGGAGGTCGACGAGGTCGTACCAGTCGCCGCACACGTTGAGGGCGCCGACGGCGGGCTGGTAGCGAACGGCGGCGCCGTGCAGCCCGGCGGGCGTCGGGGCGGGCAGCATGGCCGCCTGGAGGGCAAGGGCGATCTCGCGCTCCCTGGCGTGCGCCTGCCGCAGCCGGTCGTTGATCTCCTGCAGCTCACGGGCGCGTGTGTACAGCTCCGCCTCCAGCGCGCTCGACGAGGGGTCGCCGCCGGGGCCGCCGCGGGCGCGGATGAGCTGGGTGACCTCCTCCACGCGGTGCGCGATGAGGCGGACGTGGCCGTCCGGGTCGAGGACGGGGGCGTTGACGGGGCTCCAGTAGTGCTCCCGCCAGCGTCCGTTGCGGGACGGGTCCTGGATGTCGTAGCGCAGCAGGGCCATGGTGTCGCGCTCGCCCGTCTCGACCACGCGGATCATCGAGGCCTGCGTCTCCGCCCGTCCGGCGGCGGCCGGGTCGTGGGGGTTCTCGGGGAAGACGTCGAAGATGTACCGGCCGAGGAGTTCTTCGCGGCTGCGGCCCGCCAGCCGGAGGAAGTCCTCGTTGGCGTCGGCGTACACGAGGTCCGGGGTGAGCAGCGCCACCATTCCGGGCAGGGCGCGGAAGACCGCCTCGTAGTCGATCCGCGGTTCCGTCATGTGCTGCCTGCCTCGGCGCCGAGCGTGTCTGTGCCGCACCAGGATAGGAGGGGAACCGCTCCGCCGCCGGACACCGCACCGGACGGAGCAACGGGGCGGGACGGGGGGACGGTGGGGGCGGGCCGACGGGGGCGGGCTCAGATCTCGACGGCCGGGTAGACCTCCGTGTAGTTGTCGCCGTCGGCGCCGTGGTAGGTGCAGGTGCGGGCGGCGAGGTCGACGTCGTAGCTGACGACGCCCGCCTCCCAGCAGCCGCGGACGAACTCCGGGTAGGTGGTCCCGCCCGCCTGGCTGGCCCGCAGGGACGCGACGAAGCGCGCCTCGTCGTACGGCGGGACGTCGGCGGTGCCGGTGATCAGCGGGTCGCCGAGGACGGTGACCGCGCCGTCGGGGGACGCGTAGACGGTGGTCATCGACGGGACGGTCACCCGGTAGCCCGTGACGCGTGCCTGGCGGAGCGCCTCGGCGAGGTAGGGGAAGCCGCCGACGGGCGGGCGGACGGCGGCGGCGCGCTCGTAGGCGGCGCGCAGGTTCAGGATCGCGGTGCTCATGGTCGTGCTCCGGGAGGGAAGAGGCTGCGTCGGGGCGCCCGGACGGGACGCCCCGACGGTAGGATGACAACACATTCACAGACTGACAACGTGTTGTCAATCGCGGATCTCCGGAGGACCTGGCATGGAGGACACGGCATGGCCGACGAACTCGCCCTGCTGATCGCCGACGTCTACGAGGCGGCGGGGGCGCTGCGCCGGTCCGGCGAGGCGATCGCCTCGTCGCGGGGGCAGACCCAGGCGCGGTGGCAGGTGCTCAGTGTCGTCTCGGACACCCCGCAGACCGTGGCGGGCGCGGCACGGCGGCTCGGGGTGGCCCGGCAGGGGGTGCAGCGTCTCGCGAACGACCTGGTCGGCGAGGGGCTTGCCGCCTTCCGCACCAACCCGGACCACCGGGGGTCACCGCTGCTGGCGCTGACGCCGGACGGGGAGCGCGTCCTGCGGGAGATCACCGCGCTGGCCGCCGAGGCGCACCGGTCGCTGGCGGTCGGTCTCCCGGAGGCGGACATCGCGGCGGCGCGCACCCTCCTGCGGCGCCTCGTCGAGGAGGTGCGCCGACGGGAGGCGGAGACACCCGGGGGGTGAGGCCCGCACGGGAGTGGGGCCCGCTCTCGGGTGCGGCGCCCCCCGGTCGCCGGTCACAGCAGGCGGCGGATGTCACCGCGGACGCGGTAGAAGCCGCCCGCGGCCGGGTGCAGGGCGTCCACGACGTAGCGTGCTCCGGGTTCGCGGATGGCGCGGGGGAACTGGACCTTCCAGGACCGCTCGTAGCCCTCGCTGACCACGTGGACGCGGACGCGGCCGGCCTCCTGGACGCACTCGACGACGATGGTGCCCGCGGGGGCCTGGGCGATGGTGGTGACGGCCTCGACGGCGGTCGCGGGCTGGTGCACGGGCAGGGCGGCGGCGAGCTTGATGTCGCGGGCCACCGGGACCGTGCCCTGCTGGGCCGCGGCCACGGCCGCCTCGCTCGCGTCCACGCAGACCAGCGAGCCGTCCGTGGTCACCAGGTACAGCCGCTCGTCGTGGTACTGCATCGACAGGGCCGATCCGCCGCCCGTGCCGAGCTTCCACAGCCGGGTGCCGTCCCGGTCGAAGCAGTAGACGGAGGAGGAGGCGTCCCCGGCGAAGACGTAGCGGCCGCCGGGCGAGGTGGCGCAGGAGTAGACCGCGCTGTCGCAGCCGTAGGTGGCCTCGATGGCGCCGGTCGCCTTCGCGAGGCGCTGCACGACGCGGTGCGCGGTGCCCGCGTACACGGCGTCGGCCTCCTGCCAGCCGAAGAGGACGCCGCCGCGGGTGGCGGTGTGCCACAGTTCGGCGCCGCCGTCGGGGGCGTAGGCGGTGACGCCCTTGTGGTGGCCGTGGTAGACGGCGCGGTCGTCGGCGCGGACCATCCAGGCGTGGTCGCCCTGGCTGCGGCGGGCCCACTGGTGCTCGTCCTCGTGGTCGATGACGGTGAGGCGGCCGCCCGCGTCGGACACGTCGAGGACGCCCTCGTGGATGTCCAGCCAGAAGATGTCGACGTCGGCGGCGATGTCGTAGGCGGCGAAGGGGAGCTTGGAGGAGAGGTCGTAGACCTTGCCGTCGTCGCAGCCCGCGTAGATCCAGAAGTCGTCGGCGACGAGGCACTTCACGCCGTCGGGGAGGCTGAACTGGGCGAGGGCGGTGCCCTCGTGGTCGAGGGTGTAGACGTCGCCCGCCTGGTTGCCCACCCAGCAGTGGCGGTCGTCGACGTGGATGCCGAAGGCGGAGGAGCCGGTGCGGAACCGCCACAGCACCGGGGCGACGGCCTTCGCGGTGGACGGGGCCGAGGTCACCTGACGGCGGGTCACGGGGCGCGGGGCGCGCCCGCCGCGCACGGCCGGGGCGTATCCCTTGCGGACCTTCTCCCCCACCTTCTTCGCGGCGGCGGCCTGGGCCTTCTGCGGAGTGGCGAACGAGGAGACCTGCGTCTGCCCGTCGGCGCCTATCCGGCCGTAACGGACCGTCACGACGAGGCCGTCGACGGTCACCTCGTAGAACTTGTGCGCCCCACCGGTCTCCTGGGACAGCTCCAGATACGTCGTCGACACAGCGGTTCCCTCGGCACCCGCGGACATGGCGCACCCCTCCTCACGGACGGACCCGCGGCCGTTCCGGCGGGTCCAACTGTCTGAACCGTAGAGGAGGCCACTGACAACGCACCCGGTGGTCCGGTCGCGGACGTCCGAGGTCAGGGCCGGATGTCGGGCGCACTCGGGGGCCCGCCGTTCGTTGATGATGTCGGTGGCGGCCGGACGGGCGCGTCACCCGGTCCCCGAGCCGGCACCAGAGAGGCAGTTCCGCGATGAACCACCAGTCCGTGCGCGACGTCATGAGCAACGCGGTCGTCACCGTCCAGGCGGGCACGCCGTTCAAGGAGATCGCGCATCTGCTGCTGGAGTACGACATCACGGCGGTGCCTGTCGTGGACGCCGCGAACCGGCCGGTGGGCGTGGTGTCGGAGGCGGACCTCCTCCAGAAGATGTGGGGCCGTCAGGAGAGCGAGACCGGGGAGACGGGCACGGGCGGGACGGGCACGGGCGGGACGGGCGGGGAAGGCCCGGGTGCGGACTCCCCCGGTCCGGGCCCGGTGGCGCGCCCCGCGAAGACCTGGGCGACCGACGCGGCGGGGCTGATGACGTCCCCCGCGGTGTCGGCGCGCGAGGACTGGAGCGTGGTGGACGCCGCCCGGGTGATGGCCCGGCACGGGGTGAAGCGGCTGCTCGTCGTGGACGAGGCGGAACGGCTGATCGGCGTGGTGAGCCGGAGCGACCTGCTGCGCATCTTCGTCCGCTCGGACCAGGCGATCCGTACCGAGATCGTGGAGGAGGTGCTGGTGCGGACGCTGGGCGAGGCGCCCTCAGCACTTCAGGTCGACGTGACGCACGGCCAGGTCGTCCTCAGCGGACGCCTGTCGTCAGGCGCGTCGGTCGAGGCGCTGGAGGAGCTGTGCCGGAGCGTCGACGGGGTGGTGGCCGTGGAGTTCCGTCCGGTGCGGGAGGCGGGGGCGGACGTGACCGGGGTGGACGTGTCACGGGCGGACGGGCCGCAGGCGCCCGCGCCGAGAGCGGTCGACGAGCCCGAGCGCGACTGACCGGGCCGTCGTACGTCGTTCACGCGTCCTCGGTGGGCAGCGTGCGCTGCGCCTCGGCCGCCGACTCGCCGACCTTCGCGGCGAGTTGCTTGACCTTCGGGCCGGTTCCGGTGCCGGCGACGGCGGTCGCCATGTTCTGTGCCTGGACGAGGTGTTCGCGCATCGCGGCGCGCAGGAGGGTGTCGAAGGCCTTGCCGCGGGCCTTCTCCAGGTCCTGGAGTTCGGTCGTGCTGACCATGCCGGGCATGTCGTGGCCCTTGTGCGGGTTGTCGTCGCGGACGCCCGCGTCGGCGAGCATGCCGCGCAGCGCGGTGAGGTCGGTGCGGTGCCGGGCGGCCAGGCCGGTCGCCCAGGTGCCGAGCCGGGCGTCGGCGCCCTGGGCGGGGGCCAGTTCGAGCAGGTGCCGGGCCTGGTCGTCCATGGCGATCATCAGCTGGAGCCAGCCGATCGCGGTGGTGTCGAGACCGCCCTGGACGGCCGCGCCCGCGCCGCCCGCGCTCCCGGCCGGGGCGGCGGCGGGCGGTGCGGCCGCCCGGCCGGTGTCCTGCGGTGACGCCGAGCACCCCGACACGGCGAGGGCGCAGAGCGTGGCCGCCACGACGAGTGCCGACCGTGCGGTGTACGCCGTCGCTGCCATGTCGTTCCCTCTTCTCGCGGTGGTGTCACGGGGTGCTGTGCGGGGTGCCCGGCGTGTCTCACGGGGCGTCGGTCAGGACGGGTTGCCGTCCGCGCCGCACTTGACGATCACGTTGATGCAGTTGGTGACGCGGCGGGCCAGTTCGTTCTCCGGCCAGGCGTTGAAGAAGTCGCCGTGCATCGTGTAGCCGGGTCCGGACGCCAGCCGCAGGGCACCGGTGGCACCGGAGACCGGGTAGCGCAGGACCTGGCGGAGCTTGGGCACCGGCACCGGGTGGCTGGCCGGGCAGCCGCCGTTGACCGGGTAGGACATGTGGCTCTTGTGGTCGGCGGAGTCGAGGTCGCGTCCGTTCCAGCACTGCGGGAAGTCGAGGTACGACTCCAGCATCGAACCGGCCGGGCAGGACACGAAGTCCTTGGAGGGGTTGACCTCCCCGTGGTGCAGGCAGGACCAGCGGGCCACGGAGCTGGGGTCGTTGACCCCGGTGGCCTTGGCGTTGCCGGCCACGATCCGCAGGCCCTGCGGGAACGGCCGGATGCGCTGGATGACGTCGTCGCGGACGCCCTCGCCCAGGTAGTAGAAGGTGGTCCCGGTCGGTTCGACGGGCTGGTCGTTGCGGTACAGCGTCGGCACCCAGTACGACGAGGTGTCGACGGCCGGGCTGCACGTCGAGGACGAGCCGAGCAGGTCGGTGACGTTCGTACGGGCGTTGGTCACCCGGCTCCCGAAGAAGCTGTGCATGTGGGAGGCGCCGGGCAGGCCCGGGAAGACGATCGGGTCGTCGGGCAGGCGGTGGCTGTAGGGACACTCGGCGAGGAACTCCGCGACCCGGACCACCTGGGCGGCCTGGGGGGCGGCGTCGATCGTGGTGCCCGCGCGGTCCGTGCCGGAGGGGACGGAACCCGCGTACAGGGTGGCGAGCAGGAGCCCCAGGGCCGCGAGCGCGGTGGCCCAGGGGCGGCGGACGCGCGAGCGCGCCGGGGGTGGAGTCGGGGGGGTGTTCGGCACGGCACTCCTTCAGGGGAAGTGGTGGGGGCTGCCTCTCCGGAGCCGGTCCCCCGCGACCACGGGTGCCGCGGGGGCCGGGACCGGAACCGCTTCGGTGGAAACCACGTGCTGGAACCGCTTTCCGCAACCGGTACCGGAACCGGTTCCGGCTGTGCCCCGGAGTGAACCCACATGTCATGCCATCGTCAATACCTCTCGTAAGGATTGGTACCGTCCGGGCCCGTTCCGCCTTCAAGAGGTGACGTCGGCCGGCGCCCGCGGGACCGGCCGCCGGGTGCTGTTGACGACGTCCTGACCGGGCTGTTTGACTCGGTCGTCGCCCCGGAGGCGGCGCCGGGACCCGGCCGGGGCGCCGGGGCGGTTCCTGATCCCGGCCGAGGCGCCGGTTCTCGCGAGTCGGAGGGTGCGATGCCTGTCACCATCGCGGACGTGGCCCGAGCGGCCGGGGTCAGCAAGACGACGGTGTCCCGGGTGCTCAACACCCGGGCCGAGGTGGACCGTTCGACCGCCGAACGGGTGCGGGACGTCATCGACCGGCTGGGCTACGTGCCGAGTTCGGGCGCGGTGGGGCTGGCGCGCGGGCAGAGCCGCACCGTCGGCATGCTGGTCCCGTCGCTGACCTGGCCGTGGATGGGCGAGGTGATGCAGGGCGTCGTCGACACCGTCGAGGCCGCCGGGTTCGGGCTGCTGCTCTTCACCTGCAACCGGGGCGCCGACTCGGTCGAGCGGTTCACCAGCCAGGTGTCGGCCCGCGCCTTCGACGGCCTGCTCGTGGTGGAGCCGGAGAACACCCTCGGCATGCTGACCGCCCTGCACCGCAAGGGACTTCCGGTGGTCCTGATCGACGACCGGGGCCATCACCCGGAATTCCCCTACGTCACCGCCACCAACCGGGACGGCGGCGCCGAGGCGGCCCGGCATCTGCTGGCGGCCGGACGGCACCGGCCGCTGGTGCTCACCGGTCCGGCGCGGTTCGGCTGTGTCCGCGACCGGCACGCCGGTTTCCGGGACGCCTACGCCGAGGCCGGGCATCCGCTCGGTCCCGGGCAGGTCGTCGAGAGCGACTTCACCGAGGCGCACGGCCGCGCCGTGGTGGGCGAACGGCTCGCGGCCGGGCGGGACTTCGACGCGGTGTTCGCCCACAACGACCTGGGCGCGGTGGGCGCGATGGCCGCCGTCCACGCGGCGGGGCTGCGGGTGCCGCAGGACGTCGCCGTGGTGGGCTTCGACGACATCCCGATGGCGGCCCTGACCCGGCCGCCGCTCACCACCGTCCGCCAGCCGATGCGGCGGATGGGTGAGACGGCGGCCGGGCTGCTGCTCGCCCGGCTCACGGGCGAGGCACTGCCCGCCTCGCCCGTGGTGCTGCCGACCTCGCTCGTGGCCCGCGGGTCCACGCCCGAGCCCTGACCGGGGCCGGTCCGGGCTCCGGCCGGGGTCAGCCGGTGTACTGGGCGAACACCCGCGTGTAGTCCCAGTTCCCCTGGCTCACGCCGGAGCAGCTGTCGGCCACGCCGCCGGTGCAGGGCCGGTCGCGGTTCACGGACCAGAACGTGAGCCGGGCGAGGTGGTGCTGCTGGGCGTAGGCGAGGATGGTGCGGAAGTCAGCCACGGTGACGGTCTCGTTGACGTCGGTGATGCCGTTCATCGAGGAGATGCCCATGCCGCGGTAGGCCTGGTCGTCGCTGTAGCCGTAGGCGTTGCGCAGCGCCGTCTTGAGGCCCTCCGCCGCGCGCACGGTGAGCGTGCCCATGTTCTGCCCGGCGCCGCCGAAGTCGAACGGCATGATGGTCCAGCTGTCCACGCTCAGACCGGAGTTGGCGGCCCGGTTGATGAGGCTGGTGTCGGGGCCGGACTGGCCGGTGCCGATCGTGACGTAGATCTTCAGGCCCGGGTTGTTGGCCTTGACCGTCTTGAGGGCGTCCACCGTGCGCTGCTGGACGGTGCCGCTGCTGTAGGCGGCGGCTTCGAGGTCGATGTCGATCGCCTTGAGGCCGTAGGCGTTGATCACCTTCTGGTAGGCGCCGGCGAGTTCGCCCGCGCTGGAGCAGGAACTCTCCAGCTTGTTGCCGCTGTAGCCGCCGAAGGACGGGATGACGTCGCCGCCGTTGGCGCGGACGGTGTTGATGGTCTGCTGGTCGACACCGCCGGTGAGCGGCCGTCCGCCGTCCCACTGCGGGTTGCAGTAGCCGTTGCTGAGCACGAAGGCCAGGGTGAACCACTTCACGCCGGTGGCGTTCATGACGGTGACCGGGTTGGGCGGGCTGCCCCAGCCGTTGTAGAGGTACGGCGCCACGGCCATCGGGGAGGAGGGCGCGGGGCCGCCCGAACCCGGCGCGGTCCACTTCTGGTTGGCGGCCCCGGTGCAGCTCCACAGCTGGATCGGGGTGGCGTCGGCGGAGGTGTTGCCGGTGACGTCGGCGCACTTGTTCGCCTGCGGGTTGACCAGGTCGCGGGCGGCGGTGACCGTCCACTTCTGGTTGGCCGCGCCGGTGCAGTCCCACAGCTGGAGCCGGGCGCCGTTGGCGGTGGAGCCGCCGACCACGTCGAGGCACTTGCCGAGGGCGCGGACGGTGCCGTCGGTGCCGACCGTCCACTGCTGGGCGGCGGTGCCGTTGCAGGAGTAGAGCTGGACGGCCGTGCCGTTGGCGGAACTCGCCCCGGCGACGTCGAGACACTTGCCCGCCAGCCCCGTCACGGTGCCGGTGGCGGCGGAGGCGGTGACGGGCGCGGCGAGGGAGGCGGTGAAGAGGGCGGCCGTCAGGGACAGGGTGTACGCCAGGGAGGTGCGCAGAGGCCTGGTCACGGGGTGGGGCCTTTCGTGGGGGGCCGGGGAGACGGAGCGGTGGTCCGCGTCCGAGGGCGGTGGCGGGACACGGTGCTCTCGGACAGCGTTCGGGGAGGCGGTCGGGGACGGTGCAGAGCGGACGCCGCCGTTCATGGGTGTGAACGGCGGTCGCATGTGTGGGGTGCGTCTGACCGATGAAGCTAAAGGTATGGACCACATCCGTCAAGGCGTGAAGTAAGAGGTGGGGAAAGCGCGTTCATCGCCTCCCCGGCCACGGGGCCGCGCCCGCGGTCAGACGAAGGCGCTCTCCCCGGTGATCGCCTTGCCGACGATCAGGGTGTTCATCTCGCGGGTGCCCTCGAAGGAGTAGATGGCCTCCGCGTCCGCGAAGAAGCGGGCGACGTCGTACTCCAGGACGATGCCGTTGCCCCCGAAGATCTCCCGCGCCCAGGCGACGACCTCACGCATCCGGGCGGTGACATGGGCCTTGGCGAGGGAGGAGTGCTCGTCGCGGAAGACTCCCGCGTCCTGGAGCCGCGCGAGCTGGAGCAGCATGCCCCAGCTCGACGTGATGTTGCCCAGGCTCTTCACCAGCAGGTCCTGCACGAGCTGGAAGCCCGCCAGGGGGCGCCCGAACTGCTGCCGCTCGGCGGCGTACTCCAGGGCGAGTTCGTAGGCGCCGGTCATCACGCCGAGGGCCTGCCAGGCGACCCCGCTGCGGGTGGCGCGCAGCACCTCCGCCACGTCCCGGAACGACGACACGTTCTGGAGCCGGTCGGCCTCCGGCACCCGCACGCCCTCCAGGGTGAGGTCGGCGTTCTCGACGATGCGCAGCGACGTCTTGTGGACGATCTTCTCGGCCTTGAAGCCCGGCGCGTCCTGGCCCACGACGAACCCCTTCACCTGGTCGTCCTCGACGTCGCGGGCCCAGACGACGATGTGGTCGGCGAAGGTGGCGTTGCCGATCCAGCGCTTGGCGCCGTCGAGTATCCAGGTGTCGCCGTCCCGGCGCGCCGTGGTGCGCATGCCGGCCGCGATGTCGGAGCCGTCGAGCGGCTCGGTCAGCGCGAACGCGCCGATGGTGTCCATCCGGGCCATGGCGGGCAGCCAGCGGTCGCGCTGCTCCTGGTCGCCGCCCGCGTGGATCGAGTACATCGCGAGGCCGTTGTGGACGCCGAAGAAGGTGGCGACGGACGCGTCGACGCGGCTCATCTCCATCGCCATCATCCCGGTCAGCAGATGACTCGCGCCCGGACCGTCCTCGCCGTAGCCGGGGTACGCCAGCCCGGACAGGCCGCTCGCGCGGAAGCGGGCGATCAGCTCCCTCGGGAAGGTGCCCTCGGCCCACTGGTCGGCGACCAGGGGCCGCACCTCCTCCCGCATGAAGGTCCGGGTCCGGTGCAGCACCTCGCGTTCCTCGTCGGTGAGGGTGGACTCGACGTCGTAGAAGTCGGCGGGGTTCTGCTGGTGCGTGTGAGTCGTCATGGGGCCCTTCTTCCACGCCTGCGCGCGGCGATGCCCACCGACTTCGCCCGGAACGGCCGCGTTCGTGAACGTCCCGGCTCCGCCCGGGGCTCCGGCTCCCCCTACGGCTGCGGCTTCGCCTTCCGTTCCGCCTTCCGTTCCGCCTTCGGCTCCGGTTCCGGCTCCGGCATCGCCGCCTCGGCCACGGCGCTCGCCCGGCCGACCATCGCCCGGTCCTCCAGGCCGTCCTCGTCGGTCCGCAGGGCGTGGGCACAGCCGTGGCCGGTGTGCTGGAGGGAGACGCCGGCCCAGGGGAACGGCGACCACCAGGGGGACGCGTCGCCGCCCGCCGGGTCGGACAGGACCCAGAAGGTGACCACTTCGCGGTCACTCTCGGTCAGCCGGTCGAAGACACCGGTGTGGGCCAGGGGCCTGCGGTTCTCGGCCATCAGGACGTCCCCGTCCTCACATGTGAACAGGCGGCGGCCCGACGGCCGGTGGCCCTCCTCGGTCTCGACCCGGTCGGCGCGGGCGACGATCACGTCGACGGTCGCCCTCAGCAGGTCGAACCCGTCCCGCGGGCCCTGCACCCTGAGTGTCGTCCGGTAGGTCTCGTCGGGGCCGATCCACGCGTTGTCATCGCCGACCGATCCGACCTGGATCTGCTGCGGGGTGCCGTAGGCGGCGTAGGAGTTCACCCGGCCCGCGGCGCCGTAGTCGCCGCCGAAGATCCCGTCGTACGACTGTGCCGGGTCCCCGGCGGGCAGCGGCCGGTCGGCGACCCGGACGGGGGTGGCGGTGACCTCGTAGAGCGAGGTGAGCATGCGGACGGCCGTGCTCCCCTTGTTCTCGATCTCGACCTCCAGTGTGAGTTCCATGTGGTCGTCGACCACTTCGATGTCGTCGAGGGTGGTGCCGACCGACACGATCGGCGGTGCGGTGGAGGGGGCGTAGCGCGCCGTGTACCAGAACTGCGGGAGTGCCAGGGCGGCGGCGAGCAGGGTGGCCGCGGCGCCGACGGCGGCGGCGAGCACCCCCGCCCTCGCGGAGGGGCCCTCGGCCGTGGCGGCGTCCAGGACCGGCGGGCGGGGACCGGGGACCGGACCGGCCGCGGGCGCGGTCGCCGCCGGAGCCGGTCCGGCGGCGACCCACGGGGGCGACCGGTGGTCCTCCCACGCCAGGAACACGGCGAGGGCGAGCAGCACCAGCACGAAGGCGGACGTGGCGGCCAGCACCGGCTGGAGGACGATGTTCGACAGCAGTCGGTTCCCCGTCCAGGCGCCCACCCCGAAGGCGGTGACGTCCGCGCCGAGTCGCGCCCACCACCGCAGCGCCCTTCCCGTGGCGCGGTGCAGGTCCGTCGCGTGGCAACCGGCCAGGATCAGGGCCGCGACCAGGAGCAGGGCGCCGTCCGAGCGGGCTTCCATGCCGACGCCGCCGTAGACGTCCAGGAAGCCGACGAAGCCGAAGACGCCACCGCAGCACAGGAGGGCGACACGGGCCCGCCCGCGCCATCTCCGCGACGGACGCGGGGTGTTCACCGACGGGGAGGGCGGTGGGGACGGCGGCCCGGACGCAGGTGCGGCGCCCGGCCGTGGGCCCCCGTCTGCGGCTCCGGCGCGCGTGCCGTCGTCCGTGTCACCCATGGTTCCCCCTCGTTCCCCGGTGGCCGGTCGCCGTTGCCTACCCAGGCGGACGCCCCGTCAAAGGGCCCCGCCACGGGGTGTGGCGTCCGGCGTAGGCTGTGGCCCGCACGGACACGGCGGGGGGAGTACGGATGAGTACCGAGGACGTGCCGCGTTGGGGGTCCGCCCTCGACTCGGTGGTGGTGTACGCGCGCGGCGCGGTCTGCCGTCGGCTGGCCCGGGGCAGCGTGCCGCCGGACGGCCGGGTCCGCGTGACCGGTCTGCCCCGGTCGCTGGGGCCGGGGTCGCTGCGCGCCCGCGTCGTCGGCACGCCGGGGCTGCGGGTGGTCGAGGCGCGGACGGAGGTCGACGCCGCGCCCGTCGGCTCCGGGCCGGTCGACGAACTCCGGGCCGAGGCGCGGCGGCTGGCCGACGCGCTCGACGCGGTCCGCGCCCGCCGCGACCGCCAGGTGGAGCGGATCGGTGAGGTGGGCGCGCTGCGGCCGACGCCGCCCTCCCGCAAGCGTGACGACCCGCACCGCCGTACCCCGGTGGCCGCCTGGCTGGAACTCGCGGACTTCGCCGAACAGCGCCTCACCGCCCTGCACTCCCGGCTCGGCGAGCTGGAACAGGACGTGCGTGAGGCGGAGCACGCGCTGGACGTCGCCGAGGACCGGCTTCGGCGTGCCTCCACCGACGCGCCGTCCGCGCACGTCGAGACGTCGGTCGTCGCGGTCCTCACCCTGGACGGCACGGACGGGCCCGGCATGGAGCGCCACGACCGGTCCGCCGACGTCGAGGTGGAGTTGGAGTACGGCGTGCCCGGCGCCGTATGGGTGCCCGCGTACCGGCTGCTGTACCGGCAGGGCGACGACGGCGGGCGGCTGGTGCTGCGGGCCTCGGTCGCGCAGCGCACCGGGGAGGACTGGACCGGCGTACGGGTCGCGCTGTCCACCGCCGACCTCCGGCGCCGTACGGATCTGCCGAAGCTGCGGTCCGTCCGGGTCGGACGCCGTCAGGAGGCGCCCGCGCCCTCCGGCTGGCGCGAGCCGCCGTCGGGACTCGCCGACCTGTTCGGCGGGTACGACGCGGCGGCCGCCCCCGCGCCGCGAGGGGCCGCGGCCCGGTCGGGCGCCGCCGTGGGCGGCGCCCCCCGGCCCGTCCCGCCGCCGCCTCCCGCCCCGGTCGTGGCCGGGTACGGCGGCGCCGCCCCGGACGCGGACGCCTTCTACGGCGGCGCCCGGGAGGCCGGTCCCGGCGCCGACCTGTCCGCGCCGCCGCCGTTCCCCGTGACGCCCCCCATGGCCGCCCCGCCGCCACCGGGGGCGCGGCCGGGTGCCGCTCCCCGCGCCCGCCGCGGCGCCCCCGCCCCCGGTGGCGCGGGGTTCACGGCGCCCGCGTTCTCCGCCGCGCCGCCCCCGCCGCCCGCCGCGCCGCAGGCGCCCCCGCCGGGGCCGCCGCGGCCGAGCGAAGCGGACCTGGACTACGCGGGACTGGTGCTCAGCGGCCCCGAAGAGCCCGCCGGACGCCGGGGTCTGCTCTTCCCCGAGGCCGCCTCCGACGCGGTGGCGAGCGAGTACCGGCGGCGCGCCGAGTCCGTGGCCGCGCTGCCGCTGCCCGGACACGCCGTACGCCCGAGGGAGTCGGCCGGGTCGTTCGACCACCGCTACGACGCGGCCGCCCGCGCGGACATCCCCTCCGACGGGACCTGGCACACCGTCACCGTCACGGAGATCCCCGTCGGGCTGCGCACCGAGTACCTCTGCGTGCCGTCCGTCGAGGAGACGGTGTACGCGACGCTGGTGCTGTCCAACGCCACCGACCAGGCGCTGCTGGCCGGGCCGGTGGAGGTCACGGCCGACGACGAGTTCCTGGTGACCGCCGCCCTGCCGACGCTCGCGCCCGGCGGTGTGCGCCGGGTGGGCCTCGGGCCCGCCGAGGGCATTCGTGTCGTCCGCCGCACGACGCTGCGGGAGTCGACGTCGGGCCTGCGCAACAACACGACCGTGCTGGACCACCACGTCCGGGTGGAGCTGGCGAACCGGCTGGCGCGGCCGGTCTCCGTCGAGGTCCGCGAACGGGTGCCCGTCACCTCCGAACCGGACGTCCGCGTCGAGGAACGGGCCGACTGGACCGCGCCCGAGGCGGGGACCGGGCCGGACGCGCACGCCCCGGGCACCCGCGTGTGGCGGGTGGACCTGCCCGCCGGGGGCGACACCGCCCTCGACGGCGGCTACGAGATCCGAGTTCCGGCGGGCAAGGCCCTCGTCGGCGGCAACCGCAGGAGCTGACCCGACATGCCGCACACCGACCCGCACACCCCGGACGACCGCTCCCCCGACGGCCGCGCACCGGACGACCGCACCGCCGCCGACCACGCCGCCTCCGACCACACCGAGGAGCCCCGTTCCAGCGGTCCGGCGGCCCTCCTCCCCCTGCCCGTCACCGCCGTCACCTGTCTGGAGGACCGCGCCCACGTCGAGCGGACCACCGTGCTCGACCTGGCGGCGGGCGTGCGGCGGCTGCGGCTCGGCCCGGTCGCCGCGACCGCCGTCGACCGGACCCTCCACGCCGAACTCACCCCCGTACCGCCCACGCCCACGGCGGCCGGGCCCGGCGACGGACCGGGCTCCCCCGCCGACCCGCCCGCCACGCCCGCGCAGAGCGCGCCGCCCGCGCACACGGTGCTGGACGTGCGGATCGTGCGGTCCTGGACGCCGCGTGCCCCGCGCCCGCCCGCCGAGGAGGACTCGGCGCTCCGGCACCGGCTGCACGAACTGGAGCGGGAGCGGACGGAGCTGGAGCAGCGGGGGGACCGGCTGCGGGCCCGCCTCGACCTCCTCGCCCGGCTCGCCAGCGACCTGCTGCGGGACATCGCCGAGGGCGCCGGGGCCGGGGAGCCGGAGGCGCCGCGCTGGGCGCGGGAGCTGGACCGGGTAGACGGCGAACGCGACACGCACGCCGACCTGCTGCGTTCCACGGAGGCCCGGCTCGTCGTCGTCACGGAGGAACTCCACGCGGCGCAGGCGGCCCTGGACCTGGCGGAGACGGAGCCGGACGCACTGCTCGCGTGGGTCGACCTGACGGTGGACGCGCCGGTCGCGGGACCGGTCGGGCTGCGGCTGACCCACCTCACCCCCTGCGCCCTGTGGCGGCCCGTCTACCGTGCCGCGCTGGACGGCGACACGCTCACCCTGGAGACCGAGGCGACGGTGTGGCAGCGCACCGGGGAGGACTGGACGGACGTACGGCTGACGCTGTCCACGGCGCGTTCCGCGGCGGCCACGGAGCCGCCGGGGCTCACCGAGGACCGGCTCACGCTGCGCGAACGGGCCGCCGCCGAGCGGCGCACGGTCGACGTCGAGTGGCGGGAAGAGGCCATCGGGGACCTCGGGGAACCCGCCGCCGTCGTGGGGCTGCCGGGCGTGGCGGACGGCGGCGAGGCACGGATCCTGCGTTCTCCCGCGCCGGTGTCGGTGCCCTCGGACGGGCGCGCCCACCGTGTGCCCGTGTCGTCCTTCACCACGGCGGCGCGCCGCGCCGACGTGTGCGCCCCCGAACTGTCCCCGCTGGTGACCCGGTTGGCGCGGTTCGACAACCGGTCCGGGCACGCGCTGCTCGCGGGACCGGTGGACCTGGTGCGCGGCGGCGGGTTCGTCGGGCGCGCCACGCTCGACTTCACCGCGCCCGGCGCCCCCGCGTCACTGTCCTTCGGCTCCCACGACGACTACCGGGTGGAGCGGCACACCGAGGAGTCACGGGCCTCCACCGCGCTGAGCGGACGCACGGTGACGACCCGTACGGTCCGGCTGCACCTGTCCCGCTTCTCGGCGCCGTCCGAGCGGGACGAGCGGACCGTGGCGCTGCGGGAGCGCGTCCCCGTCTCCGAGATCTCGGCGGTCCGGGTCCGGGTCCGCGAGGAGGAGTGCTCCCCCGCGCCGGACGGCGTCGACGCCGACGGGGTGGTCCGCTGGGACGTCGTCCTGCCGCCCGGCGGGCGGCGCACCGTCACCCTCGTGTACGAGGTGTCGGCGGACGGGAAGGTCGCCGGACTCTGAACCGGCGGCCCCGGCGGGTGTCCCGGCTCAGGCGGGCCGGTCCTCGTCGAGGATCTTGAGCAGGTGCTCGACGGTGGCGGGCATCTGGAGCTGGAGTCCGGTCAGGTCCAGGCCCTCGTCGCCGAGGACGGTGAGCAGGGCGCGGTCGCCGACGGCCTGGATGAGGATGTGGCGTCCGGCGCAGCGGGTCGTGACGTCGCGCAGGGCGCCGCCGTCGGCCTCGTGGGCGAGACGCTGACCGAGGCTGAGGGTGGCGGCGGAGAGCGCCGCGACGGACTCGGGGTGGACGGTGTCCGCGTCCGCGGCGACCAGCAGGCCGTCGGCGGTGGACAGGACGGAGTCGTGCACGCCGACGACGCGCTCACGGAGCGAGGTCAGGACCTCGACGAGAGGGTCCGGGCGTGTGGTGCCGGGCATGGTGCTCCTGGGAGGGTGAGGGGGGTTCGCCCGGTAGGGCGCCTGACGGTCCGTCGCGGTCGGTGAGGTGGGCGTGCACCCGGCGCAGCAGATGCACGTCGGGTCGGTGGGCGTCCAGGTCGTCCGGCGGCCTGCGGGGTGACTGGCCGGGACGGCGGACCGGGAGCGCGGCGACGGGTGGGGCCGGCTCGGCCGCGGGCTGCGGCGGCTTGCGGCGGCAGCTCCTCAAGGTGCGGGCCAGGGCCAGGTTGCGGCGCTTGGCGCGGCTGCGTCTGCGTGGGTTCACGGTCGGTCCGTTCCGCGGAGGGGGTGCGTTCCGGGCGTACGGCGGGGCAGCAGGCTCGCGTCCACCGGCGGCGGGGCCTCGCCCGCGGGCACGGGGAGCCGCAGCGCGGTGCTGGGTCTGCCGGACGGGACGGGCACCTCGTCGCGGAGGAGTCCGAGGGCGCGCATCCGGCACAGGTCGAGCATCACCGCGTACGTGCCGCGTCCCAGCGCGAACGCCGCGTCCCTGGGCGTACGGCGGCCGTTGAGGGTGCCCAGCAGAGCGGCGTACCGGGGCGGGACGCGGGCGGGGAGTTCCGCGGCGGGGCGGACGCGGGTCGCGGCGAGGGTGCTGGGCGGGCCCCACAGTTCGGTGATCACGCCGAGGCGGTGGGTCGTCTCGGCGGCGACGCGCCGGGGCGTGAACGCCGGTCCGGCGACGGAGACCGGGACGGGGTCGGTGACCTGCCAGTCGCCCGGGGCGCCGAGGGCGAGCGCGAAGGCGCCGTCGAACAGGGCGGCCGTGCAGGCGACCTCGAAGGCGTGGACGGTGAGCAGGCCGCGCTCCGCGAGGGTGTCCGCGAGCCGCCCCTCGGTGTCGCGCACGGCGGCCAGGACGGAGGTCCAGGCGGTGTCGTCGACCGCTCCCGACTTGAGCAGGATCGATTCAGCGCCGGGGGCGCCGGGGGTGTCGACGGCGACGATGAGTCCGCCGCGTACGTGGATACGGCCGCCGGGTGCGCCGGAGACGGTCACGGTGCCGTCGTCACCCGCGTCGTGGAGGGCGTTGAGGACGGCGGAGACGTTGCGCGGTCCCTCGGTACGGCCGTTCACGCGCTCTCCCGCTCCGGATAGAGGCCCAGGTGGTGCAGGACCAGGGCGAGGTTGGACTGCTGCCGTTCGAGCGCGACGGTGAGGAGGAGGTTGTCGCCGTGTCCGGGCAGGGCGCGCAGCACCAGTTGGCGGCGTGCGCCGGTGATGACGATGCTCTCGAGTTCGCCGTCCGCCCCGGCCCGGTGGAGCCGGTCGCCGACGAGTCCGGCCAGGCGGCTGCAGTCGCCCGCGTCGAAGCTCTCGCCCCCGGACTCCCCGTACGTCAGCCCGGTGACCGCGTCGACCAGTGCCACCCCGGTCACACCCGGCAGTTTCAGCAGGCGGTCCAGAGAGTTTTCGACTGCGGACACCATTGAACCTTCCCAGACGCTTCACCAATCGACAGAAAGCACAGTAGTTTAAGCCGAAAGCTCCAGAACAGGGCTCCGTAATGTCTTTTTATGACATGGCGTCACAGAGTCGATCGTGATCGGAAGGCAGTGCAATGAGCATAGAGACCGCACTCAAGGAAGCGATGGCGATCGACGGGGCCATCGGCGTCGCGCTGGTCGACTACGAGAGCGGCATGTCCCTGGGCGCGCTGGGCGGCGGCCCCGGACTCGACCTGGAGATCGCCGCGGCGGGCAACACCGAGGTCGTCCGCGCCAAGATCCGCACGCTGGCCACGCTGGGCATGGAGGACAACGTCGAGGACATCCTCATCACGCTCGGCCAGCAGTACCACCTCATCCGCCCGCTCACGAGCAGCAGCGGCAGCCTGTTCCTCTACCTGGCGCTCGACCGGGGCCGCAGCAACCTGGCGCTGGCCCGGCACGGTCTGAAGCGCATCGAGGCGACGCTGGAGATCTGAGGCCGTCGGGCGGGGCCCTGTTCCGCCGACGCGCCCCGTAAGCGGTCCGCCGGTCGCGCGTCGGGGCTCAGCCCGTCACTGGCGGCCGACGGCGCGGTTCACGGCACGGCCGACGGCGCGGGTGACGCCCGCGAGGACCGTGGTCGCCAGCAGCGAGGCCATGACGAGCAGCCCGAGCGGGAGCCGCTCCCATCCCGCCGCCCGGCGGACGGGCGACGGCGGGCAGGACACCGGCGCCATGGGCGCGGCCTCCACCCTCGGAGCGGGGGGCGGACCGGCCATGGAGAGTGCCGCGACCGGCCGGGCCTGGTGGAGGCAGGAGACGGCGACCACGAACGGCCACAGCGACTGCATCGCCGTCACGACCCGCTCGGCCGCGCCGCCGGGGCCCTGCCGGTTGACCTCGACGAGGAACCAGAGCGCGCCCAGCAGCATGGCGGAGGTCGCGAAGGCCGCCGGTCCGCGCCGCAGCGCCCACGGGACCGCGGCCCCGGAGCCGGGGCGGCCGCGTCCGACGGCCAGGACCGGCCAGGCGGCCAGCAGGGTGAAGCCGACCGCGGCGACCGCGCCGTGCCGCAGCGAGCCGCCGCTGTCCGGCGCCGGGACCAGGACCACGCCGAACGCCGCGAGTCCGCCCCCGGCCAGCGCCAGCCGCCCGGCCGCGGCGACCGGGCGCAGCCCCCACGCGCTGAGCAGATGGCACACCCCGGTCGCCAGCAGGGCGGCGGTCATCACCCAGTACCCGGCGGCACCGTAGGAGGCCAGGACGCTGATCGTCTGGTCGGCCGGGTCGTAGACGGGCCCCTCGATCGCGCCCGCGACCACCCAGCCCGTGATCAGCAGGACCGGGGCACAGCCGGACGGAACGAGGACCCAGCGGGGAACAGAGC
This sequence comes from Streptomyces sp. NPDC091281, assembly GCF_044757425.1. Taxonomy (NCBI): domain Bacteria; kingdom Bacillati; phylum Actinomycetota; class Actinomycetes; order Kitasatosporales; family Streptomycetaceae; genus Streptomyces; species Streptomyces sp. NPDC091281. The sequence continues at coordinate 149,108 of NZ_JBIVUY010000011.1, forward strand.
GCACCGAGTGAGGATATAAGCCGCGATACGGACATGCTGTGCGGGGGCGTACGCCGCGGCACCGCGCGTCAGGCGGACGGGACGCCGCGGGTCAGGACGGCGGGAGTCCGCGCGTCAGGAGGGGCGGGGCCAGTCGTCGGGTTCCGCCGCGGAGGCCACTCCGCTCGCCGTGACCCGGCTGTAGGCGGCGCGGGCGTGCACGAGGCGGGCGAGGATCGTGCCAAGCAGGGTCGCGCCGCAGAGGCAGGTGAGCCAGAAGGTGTCCCGGTGACCGGCCCAGCTGAGGGTGCCCTCGGGCGGGATGGCGAAACCGTTGAGGAACAGCCAGCACAGGACGGCGGTTCCGGGGGCGGCGGTGAAGCGGGAGCACAGGCCGAGCAGGCCCGCGAGGAGCGACAGGGCGACGAGTGCGAAGCCGGGCCGGTCGGGGCCCAGGAGCAGATGTTGCAGGGCGACCAGGACCAGGGCCCCTCCGACGGCCGTGGCCCAGACGACCGGTGTGGCCACGGGCCGTGGCACGGGACTGGTGCCGGCTTTCAGGGACACCCACTCGATCATGTTCCACGTCTCCTTCCGGCCCTCCCCCGCTGCCCTCGGCACTCCGGACGCCACGACGGTGTGGACCCTTGGACGGAAATTCTCCCACCCGCCGGAGCACCGCACAGCCGTTCCCCCGGTCCCGCCCCCGGCCCCGCCCCTGGCCACGGTCCCGGCCAGGGGCGGGGGCGCGGTCGTCCGGCTAGGAGGTGGTCTCGGCGGGCAGCAGGGGGCGGGCGGGCCAGTCGAGCAGGCGGGCGCCGAGCACGGCGGTGTGGAGGGTGTAGCGGTCGGCGGGGTCCGTGGGGTCGACGCCGGTGAGGGAGTGGACGCGCTCCAGCCGGTAGGTGAGGGCGCGGACGCTGAGCGAGAGCTGCCGGGCCGCCGCAGCGGACACACAGCCGGTGTCGAAGTACGCGGTGAGGGTGTCGAGCAGGGGGCGGGCGCCGCCCCGCGCGTTCTCCAGCGGTCCGAGCGTGCTGTCCACCAGGTCGACGAGTGCCTGCCGGTCCCGGGCGAGCACGGGGAAGACCAGCAGGTCGGCGGCGCGCAGCAGCGGTTCGTCGAAGCCCATCCGCTGGGCGACGTCCAGGGCGTTGAGGGCCTCCTCGTAGCTCTGGCCGATGCCCAGCGCGCCGGGGCGGGGGCGGCCGATGGCGACCTGGGCGCTGCCGGTGGTCGCGTAGGCGTGCTTGGCGAAGTGGGTGAGGATCTCGCTCTGGTCGGCCGGTGCGACGCACACCATCCGGCCGTCCTTGGTGGTGAAGAGAATCCGCCGGTTCTCGAAGCGGCCGAACAGTTCGTCCGCGACCTGCCGGGGCACGGCGTCGGTCTCGTCGTACGGTTCCGGTCCCTCGGCGACGGCGACCGCGTGGGCGCGGGACAGGCGCAGCCCGAACCGCTCGCAGCGGGCGGCCAGGCGGCCGGAGTCGCCGACGCCGTGCAGCAGGTCGTCGATGAACTCGCGGCGGGCCGCTTCCTCCTTGCGGATGGTGAGCCGCTGGGCCTGCTCGTAGCCGTCCGCGAAGGCGTCCACCGCCTGTTCGACGACGCGGAGCGCGTCGCGCGGGTCGGCGGCGCGCGGCCAGTGGTCGCGTCCGGCGGCGAGGTGGGCGCGGACGAGGCCGCGCCAGCCCTGCCCGGCCGCGGCGGCCCGCGCGCCGAGGGCCCGGCGGGACTCGATCTCGTCGCGGGTCAGCCGCCGGCCGGTGGTGGCGGCGTCCACGAGGATGCGCTCGAAGCCGTCGAGGTACGGATCGGTGGCGGCGGGCGCGGCAGTCGGAGCCGGTGCCGGAGCCGGGGGGAGGGTGGTGGGGGCGGGGAGCGCCGCATGTGTCCGCGCGGTGGTGGCGGCGGCGGTGGTGACGGTGGTGGTCTGGACGGTCATGGTGTCCCCCTTGGTCGTCCGGGCGGTCCGGAGGGTGCGCGTGGGTTCAGCGGCCCGCACCCAGGGCCTCCGCGGGTCGGGTGGGTCCGGTGGTCTCGCGCTCCTGCGCCGACGCCGCGGCGTTGAGGTCGGCGGTGGGAGGGGTGGTGAGGTCGCTGGGCATCTCGGTGGTGACGTGGGTGGGGATCTCCGCCGTGGCGGGTGTCGTGCCGCGGGCGGGCCGGGTCGGGAGGCGGGCGGTGACGAGGGTCGCGACGGGCTCGGTCCAGCGGGCGGCGAGGGGGCCGAGGACGACCAGGATCAGGACGTAGGCGGTGGCCAGCGGGCCGATGCGGGGTTCGACGCCGACGGCGAGCCCGGCGATGACGATGGAGAACTCGCCGCGCGCGACGAGGGTGCCGCCCGCCCGCCAGCGGCCCTTCGCGGAGATCCCGGCGCGGCGGGCGGCCCAGTGGCCGGTGGCGATCTTGGTGAGGGTGGTGACGGCGGCCAGCGCGAGCGCGGGCAGCAGGACGGGCGGGATGGCGGCGGGGTCGGTGTGGAGGCCGAAGAAGACGAAGAAGACGGCGGCGAAGAGGTCACGCAGCGGGGTGAGGAGGCTGCTGGCGCCCTCGGCGACCTCGCCGGACAGGGCGATGCCGACGAGGAAGGCGCCGACGGCGGCCGAGACCTGGAGCTGCTGGGCCACCCCGGCGACGACGAGGGTGAGTCCGAAGACGACGAGGAGGAGCATCTCGGCGCTGTCCGAGGAGACGATTCTGCTGATCAGGCGGCCGTGCCGGAGAGCCGCCCAGAGGACGGTGCCGACCGCGGCCAGCGCGATGAGGACGGTGACGCTGCCTCCAGCGAGGCCGACCCCGGCGACGAGGGCGGTGAGGACCGGCAGGTAGACGGCCATGGCGAGGTCCTCCAGGACCAGGATGCCGAGGACGACCGGTGTCTCCCGGTTGCCGAGGCGGCGCAGGTCGCCGAGGACCTTGGCGATGACGCCGGAGGAGGAGATCCAGGTGACGCCGGCGAGGGCGACGGCGGCGACGGGTCCCCAGCCGAGGAGCAGCGCCATGGCGGCGCCGGGGGCGGCGTTGAGGACGAAGTCGACGGCGCCGGAGGGGTACTGGGTCCGGAGGTTGGTGACGAGTTCGGAGGCGCTGTACTCCAGTCCGAGCAGGAGCAGCAGCAGGATGACGCCGATCTCGGCGCCGGTGGCGACGAACTCCTCGCTGGCCTGCAGGGGCAGCAGGCCGCCCTGTCCGAAGGCGAGTCCGGCGAGGAGGTAGAGCGGGATGGGCGAGAAGCCGACCCGCCCGGCGAGGCGGCCGAGCAGGCCGAGGGCCAGGATGACGGCCCCCAGTTCGATGAGCATGGCGGTGGTGTCGTGCACGGGCGTCTGTCCTCCGTGGTCGGGTGGCGGGCGTCAGTGCCTTGCGGGTGCCGTCGGGGCGCCCGCCGCCGTCCGCGCGGGGCGGGGGCGGGGAGCGCGCGGTGCGTGGGGCGCAGAGGGGTGGTGCGCGCGGTGCGCGGGTGTTGGGATGGCGGTCCCGGCTCACCGGGTCCCGGGGGCAGGGCGGATGCCGTGCGGGGCCCGGGGCGGGACGGGGAGAGGGGTGCGTGGCGGGATGCCGTGCGGCGCGGGCGGTGCCGTGCGCGGTGGACGGGCGTCAGCGCGGGGAGGCGTCGCTCCGGGCGGGGCCGTCGGTATCAGGAACGCTGTCGCGGGCGGTGTTGTCCAGGCGCGGGGGAACGATCCGGTGCATGTTCCGCCCTCCCCCGTCGACCGCGCGGTGTCGTTGCCGCGTTCCCGTGTCCGTCCGTCCCCGCGTGCGTACTGCCGGCCGTGGGCGGCCGACTGCCTCTGGAAGGACGGCTGTTCGCCGGACGGCAGAACGCCCGACGGAGCGTAAGCGCTCGATAAGGAATCGTAGCGCACCGCAAAATGCGAATATCCGGTTTACCCGGTGATTACGGCCGAACCGGCACGCGATCAAGAAGCGTGACGGTGCGTCAGGTCGCGGTGGCGAAGACCCAGCGGTTGGCGGCGAGGGCGTCGTCGGGTTCCGGGCGGGGGCCGCGGCCGTGGAGCGCGGTGAAGTCGTACGGGGTGCGGACCGTCACCGTCCAGCCCAGGGCGGCGAGTTCGGCGGCCGAGTCGGGGCGGGGGCCGGTGTCGAAGAGGGCGAGCAGGTCGATGCCGATCCGCTCACGGGCCGCGACGTAGACCGGACCGGCGCGGACGGCGTCGGGCTCGGTGATCTCCTTGACCTCGTAGGCGAGGGTGCTGCCGGGCGCGCTGAGGCGGTCCACCGTGGCGATCAGGCGGCGCTCGGCGTCCGCGGGGAGGTAGAGCAGCAAGCCCTCGGCGAGCCAGGCGGTCGGCACGGTGGGGTCGAAGCCGTCGGCGAGGAGGGCCGCGGCCCAGTCGTCGCGCAGGTCGGCCGCGAGCGGGCGCCGCCGGGCGCGGGGCGTGGCGCCGCTCCGGTCGAGGACGGCCTGTTTGAAGGCCAGGACCTCGCCGGTGTCGATCTCATGGACGGCAGTGTCACGGGGCCAGGGCAGCCGGACGGCGCGGGCGTCCAACCCGGCGCCCAGCAGCACCACTTGGCGGGTTCCGGTGTCCGTGGCGCGCAGCAGGTGGTCGTCGAGGACGCGGGTGCGGAGGCCGAAGTAGCGGCCGAGTCGGCCCCAGAGGGGGTCGGCGAGTCCGTCGGGGACCTGGTCGGGGTGGACCGGCCAGTCGGCGGAGGCGGGGGCGGCGCGGACGAAGCGGGCGGCGAGCGGGTCGCGGGCGAGGGCGTCGGGGCGGTGGGTCTCGATGGCGCGGGCGGCGGCCACGAGCAGGGCGGTGCGGCCGACGCCCGCCGCGACCCCGCTGGTCAGCGCGGCACGGGCGGGCACGGCTCCTCCTTCCCGGCGGGGACGTCGGCGGACGCTTCACGGGACGCGGCGGCGGGCTCGTCGCCGGTCCCGTCGTGCGGGGTCCCGTCGTGCGGGGTCCCGTCGGACGGGGGCGCGGTCCAGACGGCCGGGTCGTCGGCGGGGGTGGTGCGGGCGCCGTACACCGTGCGCATGAAGTGCAGGACGGTGTCGTACGGCAGGTGCAGGGCGGTGGTGCAGTCGGTGAGGACGGTGACGTGGAAGCCTTTCTGGAAGGCGGTGCGGGCGGTGGAGTCGACGCAGACGTCGGCGTAGAGCCCGGCGAGGACCAGGTGGCCGATGCCGCGGGCGTGGAGGTGGTCCTCGAAGCCCTCGCCGAGGAAGGCGTCGAAGCGGGCGCGTTTGGTGAACACGGCCTCGCCGGGCGCGGGGGTCACGCCGTGGAACTCCGCGCCCCAGGAGCCCTCCAGGCACTTGGGCCGTTTGCCGAGGGCGAGGTCGCGGTGCCGCCAGGCGGCTCCCTGGTCGCGGGGGTCGCCGGTGAAGCGGACGAAGACGACGTCGACGCCGCGGCGGCGGGCCTCGGCCGTGGCGCGGACGCTCCCGGCGACGGCCGCGTCCAGCCGGGCGGGGTCGCCGCCGAAGCGGGCCCTGGCCGTGGGACCGGCGCAGAAGTCGTTCTGGAGGTCCACGACGACCAGGGCGGTGCGCGTACGGCCGGTCATGACGGGCCGTCGGGGTCGCGCGGGGGCGGGGCGGTCATGTCCCGCCGACCAGGACGCCGTCGCGCGGGACGCCCTCGCCGGGCCGGTCGAGCGCGTCGAGGAAGGCGTCGACGACGGCGGTGGTGGAGTGCCGTCCGCCGAGGTCGGGGGTGCGCACGTGCTCCTCGTAGAGGAGGGCGAGGGCGGCCTCGGTGGCGCGGACGGCGCCCGCGCGGCCGGTGTGCCGTTCGGCGACCCGCGCCGCCGCGCGGATCGTCGCCACCGGGTTGACCAGGTCGCGTCCGGCGAGGTCGTCGGCCGAGCCGTGCACGGTCTGGTACTCGACGAGGCCGTCGGGGCCCGCGTCGAGGAGGACGTTCTCCGTGCAGCGGTTCTCCTGCCGGTCCGAGCCGAACCGGTCGAGGAGGACGACGTGCATGATGTCCGCCCACTCGTTGCCCGCGATCAGCAGGGTGCGGTCCGGCAGGCCGTGGGTGATGAGGTCGCGGTTGACGGTGTCCGGCTGGAACAGCTCGATCGGCACGCCGAGCCGCTGCGCGAGGTCGGCGACCCAGGCGTCGAAGGCGCCGTCGAGGAGATGGAACTTGTACGCCATGACGACGCGTCCGATCCGGCCGTCGGGCCAGGCGGCGAGGGCGCGTTCCAGAGCGTGGCGGACGACGGCCTCGGTGATGTCCCGGCTGAAGGTGAGGGTGCGGGTGATCTCGCCGGGGGTGTGCCGGTTCTCGCCGGTGTAGAAGCCCTGCGCCTGGTCCCGGACCAGCATCAGCTGCCGGTCCCCCGCGCCGAGCAGGTCGACCTTGACCGCGCGCAGGCGGCGGCGGACGAGGTAGAGGGACTGGGCGTTGATCGCCGTGCGGAACACGGCCCGGGTGCCGCGGGCGGCCATGTCGCGGCAGTAGGCCTCGTAGTGGTCGGCGTCCTCGGCGGTGAGGGCGCGGATGCGGTCCACGTCCCGTTCCCCGCGCAGGGAGACGTACGAGTGGTAGAGCCGGTCGGCGCGGGCGACACGCACCCCGGTCGGGTGACCGGCGGTGAGCGATTCCAGTACCCGTTCGAAGACGGCGGCGAGTTCGGGACCGGTGCCCCGGCCGACGGCGAGCCCGACGACGGGCTCGGCACCGGCCGGTAACCCTCCGGCGGGGTCCCGCCGGGCGGCGGGGCTCACTGGGCGGTGGCCGCGGTGAGGTGGTCGCCGGGGATGCCGGCCTTGTCGGGGCGGTAGTAGTCGCGGATGCCGTCCGCCCAGACGGCGACGGCGACCCGGCCGCTGCCGACGGGGTCGAAGGCGTCGAACAGGGCGTCGATGTTGGGCCGTTCGAAGCCGATGGCGGTCATCAGGGCGACGAAGTCGGGCCGTTCGACGAAGCCGTCCCCGTCGGGGTCGCCGATCCCGGCGAGGGCGTCGGCGAACTCGGCGACGGTGGCGTCGAAGCGGCCCGGGTCGAGGACGACGGCGGTGAACTCCTCCGGGCTGATCCGCCCGTCGCCGTCGGTGTCGAGGGCGGCGAGGAGGGTGTGCCCGTAGCCGTGGAAGGCGGCGAGGAGGCGCTGCCGGGCGGGGTCACCGGCCTTGGGGGCCGCCTCGACGACGCGGCTGCCCATCAGTTCGAAGTCGGCGGGTTCGATGAAGCCGTTGCCGTCGGCGTCGAAGAGGGAGAAGACCAGTCGGACGCGGTCGGTCGCCTCGGTGGTGGGCATGACGATGTACCTCCGGAATCGGGTGGGTCGGGCCGGGGTCCGTGCCCCGGCGACTGATCCACTATCCGGTCGGCCCCGTGGTGCCGACGGGCGAAAACGGCCGCCTGCACACGATCGGGGGGAATCCGCCGGTCGGCGCATGAATCGCCGCGCCGGTGGAGAAAGGGCGCACGCCCGTCATCCGCTCCCGGCCCGCCCGCGGCACGGCACGGCGGCGGCAGGGCGCGGCCCGCGGCGCGGCGGCGGCACGGGCGGGCCGGGAGGCGGTCGCGGTCAGGCCGGGAGGCGGTGGTGGGAGGAGCGGCGGGCGGCGGTGAGGAGGGCGTGGATCTGGGGTCCGGCCTGGTCGAGGTCGGTCACCGGGGTGGGGAACGGCAGCCGGACGTCGCGGTGGGCGTCGGCGCGTTCCAGCCGCAGGGTCAGGCCGTAGCGGTCGAGGGTGAGCGGCATGGCGCGGACGAGGGCGCGCTTGGCGCGCGGTTCGACCAGCCGGAGCAGGAGGGTGACAAGTTCGGGGTGGTCGTCGAGGAGGTGGTTCAGCATCTCGCCCTCGCAGCCGGCCATCGGGTCGACGGCCGCGTCCTGGAGTTCCTCCAGCGTGACGTACGTACGGTCCGTGGCGTCCTCGATCACGGCCTGGCCGAACTCGACGCAGGTGCTGTCGGCGGAGTCGGCGCTGTACCCGGTCGCCACCAGGCCGGACAGGGTGACGCGGGCGCGCAGCCGGTCGCGTACCGGGGTGGGCGCGATGTCGGTGAACTCCAGCCGGATCGGCACGCGCCGGGCGTCCTGGTGGGAGGCGAAGGCCTCGGACGGGTCGTGGAAGTGGATGTGGCCCAGCGGGCTCGCCCCGTCGGCGCGGAACACCTCGTGGTGGCGCCCGTCGGTGACGACGGTCATGGAGTGGGCCGCCGTGAGGATCGAGCGCATGCGCTCGGCGGGGGCCGGCTCGGTGGCACGGGCGCGGGGGCTGAGGGGGCGCATGGCGTTCTCCAGGAGGGCGGCGCGGACGCCCGAGCGCCCACTTAGGTTTGCCTAACCTAACCCATCGCCGGGGGTGAGGGAACTCCGTTCTCCGGCGCGTGTCGGCGACGGGAGGGACGGCGCAAGGAGAGACCGGGGCGGCGGCGCGCGGTGGGGGCCGGACGGAGTTCCGGGTTGAGAAACCCGCGGCGGGATGAAACCGGGCGGGCGGGGTCGGCGGTATGCGTACCCACAGAACCGAACGCACGCCGAACGAAGGGGAAGATCACCATGATCTCACGCACAGCCGCCGCCGTGGTGGCCGCGGGCACCGGCGTCCTGGTCTCCGTCTCGGGCGTCTCCTCCGCCGTGGCCCAGCCGCGGGCCGCCGCGGCCGACGAGGCCACCGTCACGGTGCTGCACGCGGTACCCGGTCTGACGGTCGACGTGTACGCGGGCGACGACGAGCTGATCCCCGACTTCAAGCCGGGCACGCTCACCGACCCCATGAAACTGGCCCCCGGCAGCTACGACATCCGGATCTTCGCGGACGGGGAGGGCCCCGACGGCACCCCCGCCATCGAGAAGAAGGTCGACGTGCCCGCCGACGCGAACGCCACCCTCGTGGCCCATCTGACCGCCGACGGCAAGCCCACCCTGGACGCCTTCGTCAACGACACCTCCCAAGTCCCCGCAGGGCAGGCTCGCTTGACGGTACGTCATGTGGCGGCGGCGCCCGCCGTCGACGTACGCGCGGGAGGCACGCCCCTGTTCAAGGACCTGGTGAACCCGAAGGAGGCGAGCGGCGAGGTGCCCGCGGGCACCGTGTCGGCCGACGTGACCCTCGCGGGCACCGACACCGTCGCCATCGGCCCCGCCGACCTGAACCTGGCCGAGGGCACCAGCACCGTCGTCTACGCGTGGGGCAGCGCCGCCGACAAGAACCTCGCGCTCAAGACGCAGACCCTCACCGGGATGCACTCGGCGCCCAAGGGCGTCCCCGCGGGCGAGAGCGGAGCGGCCGCCGCGCGGCACAACGCGCAACTGCCCACCGCCGCACTCGGCATGGGCGCCCTGTCGCTGCTGAGCGTCGGCGGACTGACGTTCTGGCTGCGCCGGACGCGCGCCTGAGGCACGTCCCCCCGGTGGTGTGCCGCCCTCCCGCGGCGCACCGCCGTCCCACCGGTCGGCGAGAAGGGTGCACCGTGTGAGAACCAGGCCCCCGCGGCGGGCGAGGTCCGGGCCGTCCCGGCGTACGGGAGGCGGGCCGTCGCGGCGCGCGCTGCGCGCGGCCCTGGCGCTCGCCGTGGCCGCCGCCGTCGTCTCGGCGGTCGTGCTGGTGCGGGCGTGGACGGACGCGGGCCGCGCGCCGCAGGACTTCGGCGGCGGCCCCGCCTCCCCCGCCGCGACGGCGCCCTCGACCGGCGCGTCTCCGGCTCCCCGGGCTCCCGTGGCTCCCGCCGCGCCCTCCGGGAGCGGCACGACCGGTCCGGCGGAACCGGCGCGCACGGCCCGCCCCGTGTCGCTCGCGCTGCCGCGGCTCGGGGTGCGGGCCCCCGTCGACCCGGTCGGGGTGGCCCCGGACGGGCAGATGCAGGTGCCGGGCGATCCCCGCCGGGTGGGCTGGTACCGGTTCTCGCCGCCCGCGGGCGCCACCGCGGGCTCGACCGTCCTGGTCGGCCACGTGGACGCCCGCGACGGCAGCCTCGGGGTCCTCGTCGCGCTCGCCGACGTACGGCGGGGCGACACGGTGCGGGTGGGGCGGGCGGACGGGACGAGCGTGGCGTTCGAGGTCGTCTCGCGCCGTACGGTCGCCAAGGAGGCGCTAGCCGCGACGGACGTGTTCCGCAGGGACGGGCCCGGCGTGCTGCGCCTCGTCACCTGTACGGGCCCCTACGTCAGGGCCGAGGGCGGCTACCGGGACAACCTGGTCGTGACGGCCGAGGAGGCCGGGCGGTGACCGCGCTGTGGGGCGGATCGAAGGTCCTGGCGGCTACTGTGGGCGGCGTGACCGGCGCTTCCGACGACGATCTCGGCCACGGCTTCGCCAAGGGCGACGAGGCCTGCCTCGCCGAGGCCTACCGCCGCTGGGGGGCGCTCGTCTTCACCGTCGTCCGGCAGGCCGTCGGGGACGCGGAGGAGGCCAAGGACGTCACCCAGCAGGTGTTCGTGGGCGCGTGGCGCGGCCGGGAGGGCTACGACCCCCGGCGCGGTTCGCTCAAGACCTGGCTCATGGGCATCACCCGCCGGAAGATCGCGGACGCGCTGACCCGGCGCTCCCGGCATCTCAGGGACGTCGAGGCCGCCGCCGGGGCCGCGTCGGGCGGCGAGGAGACGCGGACCCCGCTGGCCGACACCGTGGTGGACAGCGTGCTGCTCCACGACGAGCTGGAGCGGCTGCCCGATCCGCAGCGGGTTGTGCTGAGGCTGGCGTTCTTCGAGGATCTGACCCAGGCACAGATCGCCGAGCGGTCGGGACTTCCGCTCGGCACGGTGAAGAGTTGCACGCGGCGCGGCCTGATCCGCCTGAGGCGCAGACTGGAGGTGGACGGTGGAGCATCTGACGGATGACGACCTGACCCGGCTGGCGCTGGGTGAGGAGCCGACGCCCCCGGCCGCCGGGCATCTGCGTCACTGCGACCGGTGCGCGCGCGAACTGGCGGCGCTGCGCCACGTCGTGGTGGCGGTTAGGGCACCGGAACCGGACGAAGGCGCGCTGCTGACGCCGCCGGACGGCCTGTGGGAGTCGATCGCGGCCGAGCTGGACGTCGACCCCCGGGTGGGGCGGCCGGGCGACGACGGCTCCGGGACGCACACGCGCGGCGGGGCGGTCGACGCGCCCCGCGACGAGCCCGCGCCGAACGACGAGCCCGCGCCGACCGGAGGACGGCGGCGTCCGGACGTCAAGCGTCGCCGGCTGAGCCGTCTCGCGGTGGCCCTCGCCGCCTGTGCCGCGCTGTTCGGCGCGGCCGCGGGCAGCGGGGTGACCTGGTGGGTCACCCACGACGCCGGGACCACCAGCAGCGCCCCCGGCGGTGAGGGGGCCCGGCTCGACTCGCTGCGCCCGCAGTCGGCGGGGTACGCGCGGCTCGACGGCAGCGGCGACCACCGCACCCTCGACATCACCGTGAAGGGGCTGCCGAAGACCTCGGGGTACTTCGAGGTGTGGCTGATGGACCGGACGCACCAGAAGCTGATCTCCATGGGTTCCCTCGGCCCGGACGGGCACGCCGTGCTGCCGGTGCCGTCCACCGTCGACCTGGGCGAGTACGCGGTGGTGGACGTGTCGGTCCAGCCGTACAACGGCAAGCCGGACCACTCCGGCGACAGCATCGTCCGCGGGCCGTACGCGGGCTGAGGCGGCCCCGGCCACCGACGCACGGCCCCTCGCCTGAACGGGACCCGGCCTCGGCCGCCCGCCGCCGGGGGACCGGCGCTCAGAAGCCCCAGATCCGGGCGACGAAGAACGCGGCGAAGAGCACGGCGCCCACCGCGATCAGCCCCAGCCAGAGTCCGGGGTGCTCCCACACGCCGCCGTCGGCGCGTTCCTGGTGGGCCTCGGCGACGGAGCCCTCGACCGGCGGGGTCTCCGTGGGCGGCACGAGGGGTTCGACCGGTCCCGCCGGATACGGGCGGGGGTCGTGCCCGGCCGGGGTCGAGCGCGGGTGCGGTTCGTGTGCGGTCACATGCCCTCCTCGGAAGGTTCCCCGAGCACGGAGGACGGCCGTCGCGGCCGACGCCGTCCACTGTCACTTCTCCCCCGGCGGCCGTGACGGATGCGGCGGGCGCGACCTTCAGCATCTACGCTGCTCCGGGAGGTGCGGGAGACGGCCGGCACCTCACGGGGTCGACGGGAGCGGACAGTGGCAGGCGACCAGCAGGCCCCGCCGGACACTCCGGGCGCGCCGGGACGGCTGCCGCCCGGACAGCGGCTCGTGCCGGGCTGGCCGGTCTCCCACTACGGGCCCGTCCCCCGCTTCCGTCCTGAACGCTGGAACCTGCGGGTCTTCGGCGCGACCGCGTCGGGCGGCGTCCACGAGTGGACCTTCGAGGAGCTGACCGCGCTCCCCCGCACCACGGTCGTCGCCGACCTGCACTGCGCGACGGGTCCCACCTCCACCGGGCACGAGTGGTACGGCGTCCCCGCCACCGCCGTCCTGGACGCGGTCCCGCCCGCCCCGGAGGTCACGCACGTCATGGCCTGGGCGGAGTACGGCTACTCCGCGAACCTCCGGCTGAGCGACTTCGTGTCCGCCGCGACGCTGATGGCGACGCACCACAACGGCGAGACCCTCACCGCCGAACACGGTTTCCCGCTCCGCCTGGTGGTGCCCCACCTGTTCGGCTACAAGGGGCCCAAGTGGCTGCGCGGCATCGAGTACATGACGGCGGACCGGCGCGGCTTCTGGGAGGAACGCGGCTACCACAACGTCGGCGAGGTCCGGCGGGAGCAGCGCTACTCCTACCAGGAGGCCGACGCCGACGGAACGGACGGGTGAGCGCGGGGGCCACCGCGCGATCGGCGCGGGCCTCTGTCGGTGGGGGCCCTGTCGGTGGGGGCCTCTAGAGTGCTCGCGATGCCGCCGCTCCGTCCGGAACGGCCCCGCCCCATCCGCCTGTTGGAGCCCCGCCATGACCGACACCACGCCCGCCGCCGACGACTGGGAGGCGTCGCTGATCCAGGCGTTCGGCGTGCTCCTCGGCCGCCCCCTCACCGAGTACGACCACGGTCCCGGCGTGCGCTACGGGACGTTCTACGGGGGCAACTTCCTGGACGAGTCCGAGCTGGACCGCGACCCCGCCTGGCTGACCTCCGCCGGGCTCCGCGGCGAGGAGACGGTCACCGTCGGCGGGCTCGTCCTCCTGGACGAGGAAGGCGTGCCGGAGCTGCGGTTCGACCCCGGCCGGTCCTACTTCACCGTCGATGCGAAGGGGCTCCCCGACGCCCTGGCGCGGGACCTGGACGCGCTCGACGCGGAGAACGGCATCCGGGGCGACGCCCTCGCCGGGCTGCTGGAGCGCCACACCTTCGACCTCACCGGCCCGGACGCGCCGTCCGGCGCGTGGCGGATCAGCAAGGCACGCATAGCCTCCGACGGCACCCTCCTGGGCGCCCTGAAGGCCGCCACCGCGCTCGGTGACAGCCCGGCCGACCTCGTCCCGTACACGCCGCCCGAGGTGCTGACGGGCACGGAGGACGACGGGGACGAGGTGGTCGCGCCCGTCGCCCATGACGGGCTCCGCTCGCATCTGCGCGCGTTCGCCGAGCCGGGCTCGGACATCCTCGACTTCCAGGCGGACGACACCTGGAACCGTTCGTGGGAGGGGTGGCAGGCCGACCAGTGGGACGGGCTGGGATCACTGGTGACCCAGTGGCTGGGCGCCGTCGACCAGTACGAGGTCTCGGTGGTGCGCCTCACGGAGCGCGCCGGGGACGGGCCGACGACGGCCTGACCGGACGGGGCCGGGAGCGGTGGCGGGGGCGGCGGGGTCGAGGGCGTCGCGCGTCGGGACGCGGTGTCACCGGGCTCCGGCGGAGGGAGAGGGCGGCGGCGTCCGGTGTGGGGTCAGCTCGGCGTGGACGTCTCCCGTGTCGTGGTGTGCGACGAGCGTGGCGCCGTTGCGGCGCAGGGCGCCGAGTGCCTGCGCGTTGTGGGTCGTGGTGTCGGCGACCACGGCCCGCGCACCGGCCCGCGCGGCCTCGTCGAGGAGGACGCGGAGGGTGGCGGTGCCGATCCCGCGTCCCCGGTGGGAGCGGCCGAGCCACACGCCCGTCTCGAGGACGTCGTGGCTGGCGCGGCGGGCGAGGCGGGCCGACCCCACGACGTCTCCGTCGTGGGTGATCGCGAAGGTGGACTCGCGGAGCGGGCCGGTGAGACCGGGGCGTCGGGCGCGGTGCCAGTCCCGGAACGCCTGCTGCCGCTCCGCCGTCCACCCCGGAGGGCCGTCCACGGGAGGCATGACGTCGTCGGGCTCCGCGTCCTCGACCGCGACCATGAGAAGTCCTTCGAGCACTTCCTCGTCCAGTCGCCGTAGCTCCACCCGACCGACCATCACGGTTCCTCTCCCCCACCTGTCGAGCACCGGAGACCGATTCTCACGACCCGCGGGCTGTCGCACCAACGAATTCGCGCGGCGCCGGGGAACGCCCCCCGCCGCCCGCCCCGGCGGCCGGGGCGCGGGAGGGGCGTGCATCATGTGACCGTGACGCAGCCGACGACGAACACGCCCGCGGTCGACGGACCGGACCTCGAACCGAGGCTCACCCCCTACCAGAGGACGATCAGGGAGCGGCTGCTGGCCGCGCCCGTGGTGGCGGCGCCCGCCCCGTGGGAGCGGGTGGCCGTGGTCGCCGTGGGCGGGCTGCTCGGCATCGGGTTCGCCTCGCTCCCCGAGGACGGGCGCGACCTGGTGATGGTCGTGTCGACCACGGGGCACGGCCTCCTCGACGCCGTGACGGGCGAGCGGATCGCCCGCGACCGGGAACCCGATCCCGACGAGGAGACACCCGACACGGCACCGGACCTCACCTGCCCCGGACTCGGACCGGTCGCCGGACAGCGCGTCCACATCGCGGGCCTCCACGGCGGCGGGCTGCACAGCGGCACCGCCGACGGCTGGTCCCTGGACGTCGTGACCCCGGCCTGGCCGCACGAACGGGTGCTGCTCTCGCACGGCGGCGCGCCCTACGCGGGGCCGCACGGCGACGGATGGTGGCACGTCTTCCACTCCGGCCACTCCGAGTTCCGGGCGGCGGGCTTCTCCCCGTCCGGCCGGACCGTCGCCGTGGCCACCAGCAGCGACGTCACGCTCTGGACGCGCGCCACCGCGCCCGGCCCCACCGATGACGGGGAGGGACAGGCGTGAACGAGGACGACAGCCTGGAGCGGTACGGACTGCGCCCCGAGGGCGACGACCTGGAGGAGGTCCGCCGACTGCTCCGGGCGCACACGGAACGGGAGCGGCGGGCGCAGGGCGACGGCGACACGCTGCTGATGCGGCTGTGCTGCGTGCAGCTCTTCAACGCCGGGCACCTGGACGACGTGCTGCTCGTCTGGGGCGCGAAGACCGCCAGCATGGACGCCTTCTGCTCGATCGATGTCCAACTGCTGTGCGGGGCGGGCCTGTCCGAGACCCGGGCGCATCTGGCGGCACAGGACGGGCCGGAGGCCGCGGCGGCCCTGAGCCGCGTCGACGAGTGCGACGAGGCGGGCGACTTCGAGTCGTTCACCGCCGAGGAGTGGTCGGCCCGGTACGCGGAGCACTACGCGTGACGGGCCGGGCGTGACTCTTACGGAGTGGTGACGTGGCGGCCCGGCGCGCCGGGGCGGGGGCTACGGCGGGCCTAGCGTGGCCGTATGCGTGTACTGGTCACCGGCGGTGCCGGGTTCATCGGGTCCCATGTCGTGGATGTGCTGCGGGAGCACGGGCACGAGCCCGTGGTGTTCGACGTGCGGGAACGGGCGGCGGACGACGTGCGGGACG
Source organism: Streptomyces sp. NPDC091281 (assembly GCF_044757425.1). Classification (NCBI taxonomy): domain Bacteria; kingdom Bacillati; phylum Actinomycetota; class Actinomycetes; order Kitasatosporales; family Streptomycetaceae; genus Streptomyces; species Streptomyces sp. NPDC091281. Next base: position 164,777 of record NZ_JBIVUY010000011.1, read on the forward strand.
TGGTCGCGGTCGCGCGGGCCCTCGACGGGGTCGACGCCGTCTGCCACCAGGCGGCGATGGTCGGCCTCGGCAACGGCGTCGACGACGCGGCGGAGTACGTGTCGCGCAACGACCTCGGGACGGCCGTCCTCCTCTCCGCCATGGCGCGGGCGGGCGTCGGACGGCTGGTCCTGGCCGGGTCGATGGTCGTGTACGGCGAAGGGCGGTACGCGTGCCCCCGGCACGGCGACGTGCGGCCGGGGCCGCGGGCCGTCGACGACCTGGACGGCGGCCGGTTCGAGCCGCCCTGCCCGCACTGCGGGGCGGACCTCGCGCCGGGACTGGTCGGCGAGGACGCGCCGGGCGACCCGCGGAACGTGTACGCCGCCACCAAGCTCGCCCAGGAACACCTGGCCGCCGCCTGGGCCCGCTCGGCGGGCGGTGCGGCGGTCTCGCTGCGCTACCACAACGTCTACGGGCCGCGGATGCCCCGCGACACCCCGTACGCCGGGGTGGCCTCCTTCTTCCGGTCCGCGCTGGCCCGCGGCGAGGCGCCCCGCGTCTTCGAGGACGGGCGGCAGCGGCGGGACTTCGTGCACGTGCGGGACGTGGCCGCCGCCAACCTCGCCGCGCTGGAGGCCCGCCCGGCGCCGGGCACGCTGACCGCGTACAACACCGGCAGCGGCGATCCGCACACCGTGGGCGAGATGGCGACGGCGCTGGCCGAGGCGTACGGCGGGCCCGCGCCCGTGGTCACCGGCGAGTACCGGCTCGGCGACGTCCGGCACATCACCGCGGACTCCTCGCGGCTCCGCGCCGACCTGGGCTGGAAGCCGGAGGTCGGGTTCGACGAGGGCATGTCCGAGTTCGCCCGCGCGGGACTGCGCGCGCTCTAGGAGGTGCCCGCGCGCTACGGCGCCACGGGCAGGGTCACCTCGAAGCGGCAGCCGCCCTGGATGTTGCGTACGGTGGCCCGGCCCTGGTGGGCCTCGACGATGCCGCGGACGATGGCGAGACCGAGCCCCGCCCCGGCCGGGGGCGTCCGGGCGTGGGTGCCGCGCCAGCCGGTGTCGAAGACGCGGGGCAGGTCCTCCTCGGGGATGCCGCCGCAGCCGTCCGACACGGACACCACGACCGCGCCGTCCGGGGAGCGTTCCGCGGCGACGGCGACCGTGCCGTCGGCGGGGGTCCGCCGGATCGCGTTGACGAGGAGATTGCCGAGGACACGGCTCATCTCCTTGCCGTCGACCTCCACCGGCACCGGCTCGACACGGGTGCCGACCAGGCGGACCCCGTGGCTGCGGGCGAGGGGGTCCGCGCCCGCGAGAGCGTCACCGATCAGGTCGTACAGGGAGACCCGGGCCGGGGCCAGGGGGAGGGTGCCGGCGTGGATGCGGGAGAGTTCGAAGAGGTCGCCGACCATCACGTTGAGGCGCTCCACCTCGGTGCGGATCTGCCGCAGGTAGCGGCCTGGGTCGGCGGCGACGCCGTCCTCCAGCGCCTCGGACATGGCGCGCAGCCCGGCGAGGGGGGTGCGCAGGTCGTGGGAGATCCAGGCGACCAGTTCGCGGCGGGAGGTCTCCAGGGCGCGCTCACGGTCGCGGGACTCGGCGAGCCGGGCGCTGGTGGCGGCCAACTCGCGGCTGACGGCGTCCAGTTCGGCGGTGGTCGGCCCGGCGGGCACGGCGAAGTCGCCGCCGTCGCCGAACGAGCGGGCCGCGACGGCGAGGGCGCGGCTGCGGGCGACGACCCAGCGGCCGAGGAGCAGCGCGGTCGCCAGGGACACGACGGCGGCCATCGCGACGACGGTGGTCACCACGGTGAGGTCGTGCGACGAGAGGAACATCGCCCGCGCGACGGCGAGGGTGCCCGCCAGCATGGCGACGACCCCGACGGCGGCGACCACGGCGAGCGAGGCGGTGAGCGAGCGGCTGCGGATGAGGCGCAGCAGCACGGCCCCGGCGAGGCCGGTCGCGGCGGCCCCGGCGAAGGCGTAGACGGCGATGAGGAGGGTGTCGTTCACGGTCGGTCGTCCTTCTGGCCCCGGGGGTCGAAGCGGTAGCCGACGCCCCACACGGTCTGGATCAGACAGGGCCGGGCCGGGTCCTGTTCGACCTTGCCGCGCAGTCGGCGGACATGGACGGTGACGGTGGACAGGTCGCCGAAGTCCCAGCCCCACACCTCCCGCATCAGGTCCTCCCGCCCGAACACCCGTCCGGGGTGCCGGAGGAAGAAGGCGAGCAGGTCGAACTCGCGGAGGGTGAGGGCGAGTTCGACGCCGTCGCGGGTGGCGCGGCGGGCGGCGGGGTCGACGGTGAGGCCCGCCGCGCCGAGCGGTCGGGCCGCGTCGGCGGGGCGGGCCCGGCGGAGCACGGACTCGACGCGCAGGACGAGTTCGCGCGGACTGAACGGCTTGGTGACGTAGTCGTCGGCGCCGACCTCCAGGCCGAGGATGCGGTCGTCCTCGTCGCCGCGCGCGGTGAGCATGATGACCGGGACGGGTCCGTGCCCGCGCAGTCTGCGGCAGACCTCCAGGCCGTCCATGCCGGGCAGCATGAGGTCGAGGACGACGAGGTCGGGGCGGTGGGCGGCGGCGCGCGCGAGGGCGGTCGGCCCGTCGTCGGCGCGGTCGACGACGTGCCCGGCCCGGTCGAGGTAGCCCGCGACGACCTCGGCCACGGTGGGGTCGTCGTCGACGACCAGGATGCGGGCGGACCCGCCGGGCCGCTCCCCGGGGGCGGGTCCCGGCTGGGGTGGCTCGGACGGCTGGTGCGTGGGCTGCATGGCCCCAGCGTCGCACCACGGGCGGAGGCGTGGGGTCCGGGAGGGCGGGCGCGGGGGCCGACGTCCGCGTTTCGTAAGGAGCGGGTGACCGGTATGTCCGGTTCCTGTTCGTAGGGTGAAGGCCGTGACCAACCCAACCTCCGCGCCTGTGCACGGCGCCGCCGCCTCCGATGCCGTCGGCCCGGTCGACGTCGTCCTTCCCTGTCTCGACGAGGCCGAGGCCCTTCCCTGGGTCCTGGCCCGCATCCCGGAGGGCTGGCGGGCCCTCGTCGTCGACAACGGGTCCACCGACGGCTCCCCGGAGATCGCCCGCGCGCTCGGCGCGACGGTCGTCGAGGAGCCCCGGCGGGGCTTCGGCTCGGCCTGCGACGCCGGGCTGCGCGCCGCCACCGCCGACATCGTGTGCTTCTGCGACTGCGACGCCTCGCTCGATCCGGGCCTGCTGGTGCCGTTCGTGGCGGAGGTCCGCGCGGGCCGCTCCGACCTGGTGCTGGGCCGCAGGCGTCCGGCCGGGCGGGGCGCGTGGCCCGCGCACGCCCGCGCCGGGAACCTGGCCCTCGCGCGGCTGCTGCGGCGCCGTACCGGGCTGCGGCTGCACGACCTCGGCCCGCTGCGCGCGGCCCGGCGCACCGATCTGCTGGGGCTCGCTCTCACCGACCGGCGCAGCGGCTACCCGCTGGAGATGGTGGTGCGGGCAGCCGACGCGGGCTGGCGGGTCGCCGAGCACGACGTGCCGTACCTGCCGCGCAGCGGCGCCTCGAAGGTGACGGGCACCTGGCGGGGCACCTGGCACGCGGTCCGCGACATGAGCCGGGTGCTCCGCGAGGAGCCCGCGGCGGCGGACGCGGTGCAGGCGGGGGCCGCCCGATGAGCGCGGCGCGCCCCGCGGGCGCGGGGTCGCCGGTCACGCTGCTGGTGATCGCGAAGGAGCCGGTGCCGGGCCGGGTGAAGACGCGGCTCACGCCGCCGTTCGCGCCGTGGGAGGCGGCGGCGCTGGCGGAGGCGTCCCTCGCGGACACCCTCGCCGCCGTGGCCGCCGCGCCCGCCGCCCGGCGGGTCCTGGTGCTGGACGGGCGGCCGGGCCCGTGGCTGCCGCCCGGCTTCGACGTCGTGCCGCAGTGCGCCGGCGGCCTCGACGAACGGCTCGCGGACGCCTTCGCGCGCTCGGCCGGGCCCGCGCTGCTGATCGGCATGGACACCCCGCAGGTGACGCCGGAGCTGCTCACGGTGGACTTCGCGGACTGCGACGCGTACTTCGGCGCGGCGGAGGACGGCGGGTTCTGGGCGCTCGGCCTCGCCGCGCCCGACCCGGCACTGCTGCGCGGGGTCCCCATGTCGACGGCAAAGACCGGCGCGGTGCAGCGGGCGCGGCTGGTGGCCGCCGGGCTGCGGGTGCGGGAGCTGCCGCCGCTGCGGGACGTGGACCACGCCGCGGACGCCCGCGCGGTCGCCGCGCTGGCGCCGGGCGGCCGGTTCGCGGCCCGGCTCGCGCAGGCGGAGCACGCGGCGGTACGCCGATGAGGACGCGGGAGGCCGCCGCCGCGCCGTGGGCGGCGGCCGACCCCTACGCGAGCGCGCTGCGCGCCGGGCGGGGGCCGCTGTTCCTGCGGCGCGCCGACGGCTGGCTGCTGCCGCTGGAGGTGGAGCGCTGGTGCGCGCGCGCCGACGGCGTCGACCTGGGTGTGCTGGACCGGTGCGAGGGCGCCGTCCTGGACGTGGGCTGCGGGCCGGGGCGGCTGGTCGCCGAGCTGGCCGCGCGGGGCCGGGCCGCGCTCGGCGTCGACGTCAGCGAGGCCGCCGTCGAGCACACCGCGGGCCTCGGCGGGCAGGCGCTGCGCCGGTCGGTGTTCGAGCCGCTGCCCGGCGAGGGGCGGTGGGGCACGGTGCTGCTGATGGACGGCAACGTCGGCATCGGCGGCGATCCGCACGCCCTGCTGTCCCGCGCGGCACGGCTGCTGGCCCCCGGCGGCCTGCTCATCGCCGAGACCCTCCCGGTCGACGTCGACGAACGCGCCGAGGTGCAGGTCGTCGACGTCACCGGGGTCCCGGACCCGACCGGCGGGACGCTGTTCCCGTGGGCGCGCCTCGGCACCCCGGCCCTGCTGCGGTACGCGGACCGGCAGGGCTGGGGTGCCGCCGATCAGTGGGCGGCGGGCGGGCGGTGCTTCGTCGCCCTGCGCAGCCGCAGCGCCAGCAGCAGGGCCGAGCCGCCGAAGAGCACGGCGGTGATCAGCAGCCAGCGGCTGAGGAAGCCGTCGGCCGGGAGGCCGGTCGCCAGCCGGTAGCGGCGCTCCACCGACCCGCTGATCAGCGGGAACCAGACCAGCAGGAGCAGCCCGGACAGCACGGCCGGGACCCGGACGTACAGCGTCCATCCGGGTCGCCCGGCCGCGCGCAGTCCGCCGACGAGGGCCCGGTCCAGTGCGGCGTACAGCGGCAGCAGGACCAGGTCGTGCAGCAGCGCCGCGCCGACGATCCACAGCGTCACGCCGAGCCAGTCGCCGTCCAGGAGGCGCACGCCCGCGTATCCCGCGAGGGCGAACGAGCAGGCCAGCAGCAGGAGTTCCAGGGGGCTGCCGAGCGGGGGCCGGCGCGGGAGGCGGAGCGTGGGCCGGGCGAGGGCGACACGGTCGCGGAGGGGCTTCATCACAGGTCTCCGAAGGTCAGGCGGGCCACCCACTTGGTGTTCAGCACGCCGGGCGCGGCGGGGACGATGATCCGCGCCGGATGCCCGTGGTCGGGGGAGAGCACGGCGCCGTTGACGTGCAGGGCGAGCAGCGAGCGCGGGTCGGCGACCTGGTTGGCGCGCAGGGCGGCGTGGCGGAAGGCGCCGTGCCGCTGGAGGGACTCCACGAACACGTCCGGCGGCGCGTCGCCGTCCCCGACGAGGGCGGCTAGGTCGCGCAGCCGTACGCCGCGCCAGAGCTGGTCGGAGGTGGACCAGCCCTCGACGCACGCGATGGGGAGCGCCGCGCTGTGCTGCGGGAGCCGCAGCAGGTCGGCGCGGGAGAGGCGGACGGTGCCGGTGCGGCCGGTGACGACGAGCCGCCAGGCGTCCTCGCCGGTCTCCACCGGTCGGATGCCGGCGTAGGCGGCCGTCTTGTTGATCTGGAACGCGTTGCCGCCGCTGCCCGGTTCGGGGCCGCCGTGCGGGGCGAGCAGGGCGGTGCGGCGCAGCAGTCCGTCGGCGCCGCGTCCGGCGGTGGTGACGAACAGCAGCAGCGAGCTGCCGCCGACGAACCAGAGCGCGCCGCGCCGGGTGACGGTCGGCGGGGCGGGACGCGGGGAGATCAGGTCCGCGCCGTCGGTGCCGTGCGGGGCGGCGCCGGCCGTCGCGCGCGGCCCCCCGTCGGGCGTCACGTCGGGTGCCTCGTCCTGCCCGGCGCGCATGCGGCGCAGGTTGCGCAGGGCGGCGGGGGTCTTGAGGGCGGCGTGGGCGAGGAAGGCGGCGAAGAAGACCCAGGCGCCGTAGAAGTGCAGGGGGTAGAAGGACCCCGGGAAGATGTAGTCGAGCTGGACGTTGAGGACGCCGGTCGCGAACACGAAGAGGCCGCCGCCGACGAGGAGCAGCAGGGAGAGCCGCTCCAGGGCGTGGGCGAGCGAGCGGGCGGGCGGCAGCGCGAACAGCTTGGGCACCACCGACCAGAGCTTGGCCAGCAGGACGGGGACGAGCGTGATGCCGAGGGTGACGTGGACGCCCTGGGTGAAGCGGTACAGCCAGTGCGGGTTCGTCGGCCAGTCGAACAGGTAGAAGCCGAGGAGGCCCTTGTCCGGGGTCTTGTCGTTCACGGAGGCCAGGTCCGGGTTGTAGGCCGCGTACGACAGCAGCCCGGTGACGAACAGCACCGTGATCCCGACGAGCAGGACGAGTCCGAGGACCGAGGTGAACCGGGGTCCGCGCACGGGGCTGCGCCAGAAGCCGGGTGAGGAGGGAAGTCGTGGGTGGTCGCGCATGTCCCGACCGTAGGACCGGACACCCCCGGTTTCGGGTACGCGAACCATGACGAAACGCTGACGTCCGGCCCGGCCCGCGCTCCGGCGGACGTCCCGGCGCCTAGCGTGCCGGTGTGACTCGCACCCGACGCCCCGCGCCACCGACCGTCCCGCCCCGTGAGACCCCGCCGCCCTCCGCGCCCGCGCCGGTGCGCGGTGTCCGCGCCGATCTCTGCGCCGCCCTGGCCGCCGTCCTGCTGGTGGTGGCGGCCGTGGTCGTCGGCCGCCGGATCGAGGACGCGGACGGCACGCTCTTCGTGGACTGGCCGCCGCTGCTGGCGTCCTGGGGCCCGCACCTGGGCCCCGGCACCCCGGCCGCGCTGCTGGTGGCGGTGGCGGTGGTGGCGTACGGGCCGTCCGTCGCGGCCCGGCTGCCCTGGCGGGGGCTGCTCGCGGCGGCCTGGGCCACGTCCGCGGCGTGGACGGTGTCGCTCGCGCTGATCGACGGCTGGCAGCGGGGCGTCGCCGGACGCCTCACCACACGCTACGAGTACCTGCGCGCCGTCGACCGCTTCGCCGACGTCCCGGCCACGCTCCGCGACTTCACCGGGCACATCCTGCTCGGCACCCCGGACCACTGGCCCGCCCACGTGGCCGGGCACCCCCCGGCCGCCACCCTCACCTTCGTGCTGCTGGACCGGGTCGGTCTCGGGGGCGGCGGCTGGGCGGGCGTCTGGTGCCTCGCCGTCGGCGCGACCGCCGCGACGGCCGTCCTCGTGACGGTGCGCGCGCTGGCCGACGAACGGCTCGCCCGGCGGGCGGCGCCGTTCCTGGTGCTGGCCCCGGCGGCCGTGTGGATGGGCACGTCCGCCGACGCCTACTTCGCGGCCGTCGCCGCCTGGACGGTGGCGCTGCTGGCGCTCGCCGTCACCCGCCGCTCCCCCGGTCACGCGGCGGGCGCCGGGCTGCTGTTCGGCTTCACCTGCTATCTGTCGTACGGCCTGACCCTCGTCGCGGTCATCGGCGGGGCGGTGCTGTGGCTGGGCCGCGCGCGGGTGCGGGAGCGGCCTGTGCTGCCGGCCGCGCTGCTCGGGGGTGTCGTGGTGGTGCCGACCGTGTTCACGCTCGCCGGGTTCGACTGGTGGGAGGCCTATCACCTGCTGGTGACGCGCTACTACCAGGGCGCGGGCGGCACCCGCCCGTACGGCTACTGGGTGTGGGCGAACCTTGCCTGCACCGTCCTGATCGTGGGCCTGGCGACGGTGGCGGGGCTGCGGCGGTCGGGGGTGGTCCTGCTGCGGGACCGGGGCGCGCTGCTGTCCCGGCTGCCGGAGAGCACGCCGACGCCCCCTGCGGTGGGCGCGGAGGCGGGGGACGCGCCGGGGGTGCGGCGGCGCGGGGGCTGGGCGCGGCCCGCGTGGGCGAGGGGCGTCCGCCCGTCGGGGGCGGAGGCGCGGCTCGCCCTGCTCTGCGCGGGCGCCGCGCTCGCGCTGCTCGTCGCCGACCTGTCCGGCATGAGCAAGGCCGAGACCGAGCGGATCTGGCTGCCGTTCGCGGTGTGGCTGCTCCCGGCGTGCGCCACGCTGACCCGCCCGCGCGGCTGGCTGCTCGCGCAGGCGGTGCTGGCGCTGCTGATCAACCACCTGCTGCGGACGGGCTGGTGACCGGGCGGGCGGCGGGCGGGCGGCCGGTTCAGGCCTGGGCGAACACCGGGTCGTAGGGACCGGACCGCTCGCGGCCCGCCATGAAGGAGAGGAAGTCCCGGACGAACGCCGCGCGGGAGTACGTGCCGTCGGCCGAGGGGAGGTCGCGCCGGAACCCGGTGCGGAACAGGGCGCGGTACTCGTCGGCGTCGATGACGCCGTTGCCGTCGGCGTCCGTGACGTCGAAGAGGACCTCGGCGACCCTGATCAGCGCGGGCCCGGCGAGAGCGGGCACGGCCGCCGCGTACTCCGCGGCACTGATCCGGCCGTCGCCGTCGGTGTCGAGGGCGGCCTGGAGTTCGCGCCACCAGTCGGCGAACGCGTCGTAGAGCCGGTTCTCCTGCGGCGCGTCGAGGTCGAGGCGGCCGCAGAGTTCGCGGGCCATCGCGGCGAGGTCGGGCCACTCCACGAAGCCGTCGCCGGTCTGGTCGAGGACCTCGCGGAAGAACTCCTCGGCGCCGCGCGGGCGTACGGCGGCGTCGGGCGGGCCGGGCTGCTCGGGCAGCGGGCTGAGCAGCCGGAAGAGGGCCCCGGCGCGCTTGACGCCGTCACGGACGGCGCCGACGGTGCGGGCGGCGGGGTCGTCGCCGTCCGGGGAGGCCGTGAGCAGGTTCGCCAGGGCGTCCGTGCGCAGCCAGCCCTCGGGCAGGAACCGGGCCAGCCCGACGGCCAGATAGGCGGTCTGGGTGAGGGTCTCGGCGCCGGGGATGTCGGGCAGCCCGGCCCGGCGGCGGAACGACTCGGGCAGCGAGGCGACGGTGACGGCGCCGACGAGCGGGCCCGCGAAGGCCCGGCCGGTCGCCCAGAGGGTCGGCAGGCCGTCCAGGGCCGGGGGTGCGGGCAGGTGGTCGAAGAGCTTGTAGAGGATGATCCGCAGCGCCTCGGTGTTCTCCAGGTCCTCCTCGACGACCCGGTCGAAGTAGCGCCAGAACTCGGAGAGCGTGAGCGGAAGACGGTCGGCGTCACCGTCCATCACCGCGAGATACGCCCGGAACTCCTCGTAGAGGCGCTCCATGACGGCCTGTTCCAGGGGCTGTCCGCCGAGGCGGCACATGGTGACGGTGCTCTCGAAGAGGGTCGCCACCACCCAGGCGCGGACCGCCGGGTCCATCGCGTCGTACGGCCGCCGCTGCCCGTCGGTGCCGCTGATCCGGGTGTGCAGCCGCCGGAGCCGGTCCGCCTCCCGGTGCCGTACGGCGTCGTCGGCGCCGAACATGCGCTGGAGGCTGAGGAAGGTGTTGCGCAGCCGCCGCCAGGGGTGGGTGACGAAGGTGGAGTTGTCGAGGAGGGCGGCGCCGATCTGCGGGTGGGCGGCCTCCAGGACGGTCGCCCGGACCATCGCCAGGGCCCAGCGCGGATCGTGGAAGAACGCGTGGAACTCCGAGCCGGGGCCGAACAGCGGGCGCTCTTCCGCGGATTCCGTCGGCCCGCCCGCGCTGTCGGGGGCGGGTGCCGTCGGGTCCGGCGTTCCGGGGCGGCTGTCGGTGCTGTCTGTCACGGTCGGGAGACTCCGTTCGGATGCGGGTTCGGCTGGGGATGCGGGTGAGGGGGGCCGTGGGGCGCGGGACGCGGGCCGACGCCGCCGAAGCGGCGGTCGCGCTGCTGGTAGTGGTGCAGGCACTCGGCGAAGTCGGCCGCGCGGAAGTCGGGCCACAGGACGGGCGGGAACATCCACTCGGCGTAGGCGACCTGCCAGAGCATGAAGTTGGAGATGCGCTGCTCGCCCGAGGTGCGGATGACGAGGTCCACGTCCGGGGTGTCGGGGAAGGGCAGGTGGGCGGCGAAGCTCTCCTCGGTCACGGCGTCCTCGGCCACCCCGGCGCGGATCAGCGACCGGGCCGCCTCGACGAGGTCGCCGCGACCGCCGTGGTTGAAGGCCACGTTGAGCGTCATGCCACGGTTGGCGCCGGTCAGGGTCACCAGGTCGTCGAAGTCCCGCGCCAGCGGGGCAGGGACGCGGCCGTCCCGGACGCCGAAGAAGCGGCAGCGGATGCCCCGCGCGTGCAGCAGCGGAGCGTGTTTGCGCAGCACCCGCCGGACGAGGTGCATGAGGAAGTCGACCTCGCTGTCGGGGCGTTGCCAGTTCTCCGTGGAGAAGGCGTACAGCGTCAGCCAGCGCACCCCGGCCGACCGGGCCGCCTCGATGACGTCGATCACCGTGGTCTCGGCCGCGAGGTGACCGGACGTACGCGGCATCGAACGGCGGGACGCCCAGCGGCCGTTGCCGTCCATCACGCAGGCGACGTGACGGGGGACGTCCCTGACCCGGGGCTCGTCGGCGGGGGCGGACCGGCGGCCCTGCGGAGGAACCGGGCCCGCACCGCACGGATCACCCGGATCGCCCGGACCGCCGTGATCGGACCGATCGGTCACACCGGCCCCGCCGACCGCACCACCCTCGCCTCGCACCGAACGCCCCTCACTCACTGCCCCTGCCCGGTCGCCACCGACGGCGCCGACCGGGTCGACCTGGATCGACAGGGAGCAGCCTGGCCGGTCGTGTCTCCGCGGGCGGGCCAGTCGCCCGCTCATTCACTCCTACGGGTTCGGGGAGCGCTCTCCCGGCGCGGCGCCCCTCGTGCGGGCGACACGCGCACGAGGCCGGAACTCCCCGCAGCGGACAGGAGACGCCTCTCGGCCGCCTGACGGACCGACAATTCTTCTTGCGTCGGGCGATCTTGCAGGTAGCACACCTGACCTGCCCCAATGGTCAGCCACCGTCCGCCGCGCGCCGTGCCCGCCTCCGAGCGCCCTCGGGCGATCCCGTGCGCACCCCCTTGACACCTCACCCCGCCGCCCCAACACTCCCCCACGGGAGAGCGCTCTCCAAGAGTCGTCTCACGTTCAGGAGTTTCCATGGCAAGGAGATCGAAGATCTGGTCGGGTGCCCTCGTGGCGGGTGCCCTGCTGTTCACCTCGCTCGGGGTCGGCGGCATCGCGACCACCACGGGTGCGGCCGCCCCGGACAAGGAGCAGACGGTCTCGCTCTCGGGGGCCGCGCACGCCGGGCACAAGATGGCCGCCTCGACGGCCGCGTCCGGCGACGACCAGGACGGGGACGGGTACATCCCCGCCAACCCGCCGGTCACCGGGGTGACCCCGTCCACCGCCGAGCCGCCGCACCGCTACTTCCACGAGTTCCAGGCCAACTGCTACGTCAGCCACACCAAGCCGGACGACCCCATCGTCTATCCGCAGCAGCCGGGGAAGTCCCACGACCACACGTTCATGGGCAACACCACGACCAACGCGGGCTCCACCACCGCCTCGCTCGACGCCGGTTCCACCCGCTGTCTGGCACCCGGCGACCGGTCGGCGTACTGGATGCCGACCCTGTACAAGGGCAACACCTCCGTCCTGCCGGTCGGCCCGCAGGTCATCTACTACAAGGCGGGGGTCACCGACTACACGAGCGTGCGGCCCTTCCCCAAGGGGCTGCGGTTCGTCGTCGGGAGCCCGACGCAGTCCGTCTCCGAGTTCCGCAACCACAAGGGCTTCGTCGAGGGCTGGGAGTGCGGGGACAGCTTCTTCAACAGCGACTTCCCGACCAACTGCCCCTCACGGCCCGACGTCCAGCTCAACCTGCGGTTCCAGGCGCCCAGTTGCTGGGACGGCCGCTACCTGGACACGCCCGACCACAAGAGCCACATGGCGTATCCGGTGGTCAACCCCGGGACCAACAACAACATCTGCCCGGCCAGTCACCCGGTCGCGCTGCCGATGATCGAGTTCAAGATGGCCTGGCCCGTCAACGGTGACCTGTCCCAGGTCCGGCTGGCGAGCGGTCCCGCGTGGTCGTTCCACTACGACTTCTTCAACGCGTGGGACGACCGCACCCTGCGGACGATGGTGGAGCACTGCCTCGTCGGCGGACTCCAGTGCGACGCGCGCGGGTACGACCAGAACCACCCCGAGGCCGGGGCGGCGCTGAACGCGCGCTACGAACTGCCCTGACCCACGGGCCGGTCCCAGACCTGATCCCGGGGCCTGATCGCAAGGCCCAGTGCCTGGGCCCGGGTCAGGGCCCGGCCCCTCCGGACCGGGGCGGCCCGGACCGCGCGACCCCCGCGGCCGTGAGCATCGGCACGGCCGGGGCGGACCCCGCGGCCGGGCCGTCCCACCTGCACCACCCCATGCCCCGCCCGCACCACCCGCTTCATCTCTTCGCCTCCCGCACCCACCCCACCCGCACCCGCACCCCGAAGGCGACGAACCATGATCAGACTCCCCCACCCGGGGCGCCGTATCGCCGCGCCCCTCACCGCAGGCCTCCTGGCCGCCGGTGTCCTCACCCTGCCCGCACCGGCGGCGCACGCCGCGGGCAGCGTCGTGAAGGTCACCGGCGGTCAGGGGAACTGGCAACTCACCGTCGACGGCGCCCCGTTCCAGGTCAAGGGACTGACCTGGGGCCCCTCCCCCGCCGACGCGGACCGCTACCTCCCCGACGTCCGCTCGATGGGCGTCAACACCATCCGCACCTGGGGCACCGACGCCTCCAGCCGCCCGCTCCTGGACTCGGCCGCCGCCCACGGCATCAAGGTCATCGCCGGGTTCTGGCTCCAGCCCGGCGGCGGTCCGGGCAGCGGCGGCTGTGTGAACTACGTGACCGACACGACCTACAAGAACCAGATGCTGGCCGAGTTCCCGCGCTGGGTGCAGGAGTACAAGGACCATCCCGGCGTGCTGATGTGGAACGTCGGCAACGAGTCCGTGCTCGGTCTCCAGAACTGTTACGGCGGAGCCGAGTTGGAGCGGCAGCGCGACGCCTACACAACGTTCGTCAACGAGGTCGCCCGGAAGATCCACGCCGTCGACGCCAACCACCCCGTCACCTCCACGGACGCCTGGGTGGGCGCCTGGCCGTACTACAAGCGCAACGCCCCCGACCTCGACCTGTACGCCGTCAACGCCTACGACGCCGTGTGCGGGATCAGGTCGGCCTGGGAGCAGGGCGGTTACAACAAGCCGTACATCGTGACCGAGACCGGTCCGGCGGGTGAGTGGGAGGTGCCGGACGACGCCAACGGGGTGCCGCTGGAGCCCACCGACCAGGCCAAGGCGGCCGGTTACACACGTGCCTGGGACTGCATCACCGGCCACCGGGGCGTCGCCCTGGGCGCGACGATGTTCCACTACGGCACCGAGTACGACTTCGGCGGCATCTGGTTCAACCTGCTGCCCGCGGGCCAGAAGCGGCTGTCGTACTACACGGTGAAGCGGGCCTACGGCGGCGACACCTCGCGCGACAACACCCCGCCGGTCGTCTCCGACCTCACCGTGGAGGGCGGCGCGGGCGCGGTCCAGGGGGGCCGGGACCTGGTGCTCGCGACGCGGGCGACGGACCCGGACGGCGACGCGCTCTCGTACGAGGTGCTGGACAGCAGCGTCTACGTCGACGGCAACCGGCAGCTCACCTCCCGGAGTTTCACGAACCTCGGGGGCGGGCGGCTGCGGTTCACGGCGCCCGACCGGCCGGGCGTGTGGAAGGTGTACGTCAAGGTGAGCGACGGCCGCGGCAACGTGGGCGTGGAGACCCGCTCGATCCGGGTGGTGCCGCCCACCGTGCCCGGTACCAACCTCGCGCGCGGCGCGGCGGCCACGGCGTCCTCGTCCCAGCAGGGCGGCGGCGACTGCCCGTGCACGGCCGCGAAGGCGGTGGACGGCAACGCGACCACGCGCTGGGCGAGTGACTGGTCCGACCCGCAGTGGCTCCAGGTCGACCTGGGCGCCCGCCGGGACTTCCGGCACGTGCAGCTGGTGTGGGAGACCTCCTATGCCCGCGACTACACCATCCAGACCTCGGACAACGGGACCGACTGGCGGACGGTGCACACGGTGACCGGCGGGAACGGCGGCGTCGACGACTTCGACGTCTCCGCCGCGGGCCGCTATGTGCGGGTGCACGGCACGGCGCGCGGCACCGGCTGGGGCTATTCGCTCTACGAGTTCGGCGTCTACAACTGACCGGCGCCGACGGCGTCCGGGAGCGGGGCCGCCCGACCGGCGGCCCCGCTCCCGGCTTCTTGGGAAAGGACGGCGGGTGCCGATGACGGAGGAAGAGCTGGAGCGGCTCCTCGACAAGCTGACGCCGCGCGAACGGGTGCGGCTGCTGACCGGCGCGACGACCTGGCGCACCCACGCCGAACCGGCGATCGGGTTGCGTGAGGTGGTGATGTCGGACGGCCCGGCGGGGGTGCGCGGCGAGTCCTGGGACGAGCGGCACACGGCGCTGCTGCTGCCGTCGGCGTCGGCGCTGGCGGCCACCTGGGACGAGGACCTGGTCGAGGAGGCCGGGGCGCTGCTCGCCGCGGAGGCGCTGCGCAAGGGTGTCCGGGTGGTCCTCGCGCCCAATCTGAACCTGCACCGCAGTCCGCTGGGCGGGCGGCACTTCGAGTGCTTCTCGGAGGACCCGGCGCTCACCGGGCGGATGGGCGCGGCCCTGGTCCGGGGCGTGCAGTCGCGCGGGGTGGCCGCCGCCGCCAAGCACCTCGTCGCCAACGACAGCGAGACGGACCGGCTGACGGTGGACGTCCGGATGGACGAACGGACGCTGCGGGAGGTGGCGTTGGCGCCGTTCGAGGCGGCGGTGGCGGCCGGGGTGCGGCTGGTGATGGCGGGCTACAACGGTGTCGGCGGGACCACGATGACCGCGCATCCGCTGCTCACCGAGCCGTTGAAGGGGGAATGGGGTTTCGACGGGGTGGTGCTGTCGGACTGGGGGGCCGTGCGCACGACCGAGGACACCGCGCGGTCGGGGCTGGACCTGGTGATGCCGGGTCCGGACGGGGTGTGGGGCGAGGAGCTGGTGCGGGCGCTGGAGGAGGGCCGGGTGCCGGAGGCGGCCGTCGCCGACAAGGTGCGGCGGCTGCTGCGGCTCGCCGCGCGGCTGGGGGCCCTGGGCGGTCCGCGTCCGCTGGCGCCGCCCGCCACGCCGCCGCGCCGGGGGCGGGCGTCGGCGCGGCGGGCGGTCGCCGCCGGTGCCGTGCTGCTCGCCAACCGGGGGGTGCTGCCGCTCGATCCGGACCGGCTCCGGGTGGTCGCCGTGGTCGGGGCGCACGCGGCGCACACCCGGGTGCAGGGCGGCGGCAGCGCGGGGGTGTTCCCGCAGCAGGTGGTGTCGGTGCTGGACGGGGTCAGGGCGACGCTGCGCGGCCGGGCGCGGGTCGTGCACGCGCCTGGCCCGGTGCCCGACGGGCCGCCCCCGCCGCTGTCGCCGACGGACTGCGTCGACCCGCGGACCGGCCGCCCCGGAGTGCTGTTGCGGGTCCTGGACGCGGCCGGGCGGGAACTCTCCGCCGAACACCGCTGGGGCGGACGGCAGTTGGAGCCGCGTCTGGTGCCGGGCGCGCACACGGTGGAGATCAGCGCCCGGCTGCGGCCGACGGTGTCCGGCCGCTGGACGCTCGGGATCGCCGGGTGGGGGCGGATGCGTCTCGCCGTCGACGGACGGACGCTGCTGGACGGTGACTTCCCCGCGGACACCGACGATCCGGCGGTCGTGCACGTCGGCCCGCCGGTCCGTACGGTGTGCGCGGAGCTGACGGCCGGTGACCCGGTCCTGGTGGTGGCGCGGCGGGGGCTGGCGGCCGGGACGGGCCGGGCGACGGTGGTGTGCGCGGCGCCGCCCGCCCCGGACCCGGCCGAGGCGGTGGCCGAGGCGGCCCGCGCGGCCCGGGACGCGGACGCGGTCGTCGTGGTGGTCGGCACCACCGAGCACGACGAGTCGGAGGGCCGCGACCGGACCGCTCTGGCGCTGAGCGGCGCGCAGGACGCGCTCGTCGATGCCGTGGCGGCGGCGAACCCGCGCACGGTGGCCGTGGTGAACAGCGGCGGCCCGGTCGAGATGCCGTGGCGGGACGAGGTCGGCGCGCTGCTGCTGGCCTGGTTCCCCGGTCAGGAGGGCGGCGGCGGGCTGGCCGACGTGCTGTTCGGGCGGGCCGAGCCCGGCGGGCGGCTCCCCACGACGTGGCCGGCCGTCCTGGCCGACGCGCCGGTCACCGACACCCGGCCGCGCGGGGGCCGCCTCGCCTACTCGGAGGGGGTGCACGTCGGCCACCGGGGCTGGCTGCGCTCCGGCCGGACCCCCGCGTTCTGGTTCGGGCACGGCCTCGGCTACACGACGTGGGCCTACGAGGAGGCCGTCGCGCCCGCCGGGGTGACGGCCGGGGAGGCGTTCGAGGTCCGGGTGCGGGTGCGCAACACGGGGGCGCGGGCGGGCCGGGAGGTGGTCCAGGTGTATCTGGCGCGGCCGGACGGGACGGCCGTGGAGTACCCGGTGCGGTGGCTCGCCGGGTTCGGCGCGGCGCGGGCCGAGCCGGGCGGGTCGGTCACCGTGGCCGTACGGGTGCCGGGGACGGCCCTGCGGCACTGGTCGGAGGCGGAGGGCGGCTGGCGGACCGAGCCGGGGCCGTGCCGGGTGCTCGTGGGCCGGTCGGCCGGGGATCTTCCGCTGGCCCTGACGGTGGAGGTGAGGCCGGGACCCGCCGGGTGAGGGCGCGGGGCGGGGCGGGCGGGGAGCCGGGAGCGGACGCGTGGGCGGGGGGTGGGGCGCGCGGGGGCCGGGAGAGCGCTCTATGCCCTGGCGTGGGCGGCCGGTTACAGTGCCAGGCATGAGCAGACAGGCGCCGACGCTGGAGGACGTGGCGCGGGAGGCGGGCGTGTCCCGGGCGACCGTGTCACGGGTGGTCAACGGCGTGCGCAACGTGGACCCCGCGATCCAGGAGCTGGTGCGCCGGGCGATCGAGCGGACCGGCTACGCCCCCAACAAGGCGGCCCGTTCGCTGGTGACGCGGCGCACGGGGACGGTGGCGCTCGTGGTGTCCGGGGCGGGCGACGGTTCCGGTACCGAGGAGGCGGCGGACACCGGCGAGCACACCGCATTCGTGGCGCGGGTCTTCGCCGACCCCTTCTTCGGCCGGGTGGTGAGCGGTGTCGTGGGGCATCTGCGGCCGCGCGCCATGCATCCGGTGCTGATGTTCGCGGAGACGCCGCAGGCCCGCCAGGACGTGATCACGTATCTGCGGCAGGGCAGCGCGGACGGTGCGCTCGTCGTGTCGACGCACGCCGACGACCCGCTGCCCGCGCTGCTGGCCGGGGCGGGACTGCCGGCCGTGCTGTTCGCCCGCCCGTCGCGGCCGGTGGCGCTCAGCTACGTCGACCTCGCGCACCGGGACGGCGGTCGGCTGGCGGCGGAGCACCTGCTGGCGCGGGGCCGCCGCAGGCTCGTCACGGTGGCGGGGCCGCTCGGGGTCACGGCGAGCCAGGAGCGTCTGGCGGGGTTCCGGGACACGATGGCCCGGCACGGGCATCCCTATGTCCCGGTCGCCGAGGGCGGGTTCACGCTCGACAGCGGCATGGCGGCGATGGGCGAGCTGCTGGACGCCCACCCGGACCTCGACGGGGTGTTCACGGCCAACGACCTCATGGCGCAGGGCGCTTGCCAGGTCCTGCGGGAGCGCGGGCGGCGGGTCCCGGAGGACGTGGCCGTCGTCGGGTTCGACGACTCCAGTGTCGCGGTCACCTGCCGTCCCCCGCTGACCACGGTCCGGCAGCCGGTGGAGGACATGACGGCGACGATGGCCCGCCTGCTGGACGAGCAGATCCGGGGCGAGCGGCCCGAGCCGGTGTCGGTGGTCTTCGACCCGGTGCTGGTGGTCCGCGACTCGACGTGACGCGCGGGCAGGACACGGACTCGGCGTGCTCGGGTACGGCGACCGCCCGTGCCGTAGGGGGAGTTCCCCGTGGCACGGGCGGTCGCTGTCGGTCGGGGGTCAGGGCGCCCAGGGTGCCTCGACGGCCCAGGTGGTGTCCTCCGTGAAGAGGGCGGGTGTGTCGTAGGCGTGTGTGCCGCCGGGGGTGGCGAGCCACAGCTCGGCGTTGTAGTGCCGCAGATACTGTCCGGGGAAGTTGTACGCGGACAGCCGGACCGCGCCGTTCGCCCCGCGGACGGGGCAGAAGGTGGCGTCGGCGCGGTAGAGGTCGCCGCTGCCCGCCTCCTTGTAGACGCGGAACTCGCGGTGGCGCAGGTACTGGCCGGGGTAGTTGCGGGACTCGAAGGAGTAGCAGGAGCCGTCGGCGAGGCCGGGCACGACGCGCCAGGTGGCGTCGTTCTTCAGCAGGTCGCCGCTGGAGGCGTTGACGACGTCGGTGAAGGCCGCGCCGTCCCGGTGGCGCAGGTAGCGGTCGGTGTACCCGGCGGTGGTGACGCGCAGGGAGCGGGTGCCGGTGGGGAGGGTGACGGGGGCGGTGGACGTGCGGGAGGCGTCGATGAGGGCCCGGTTGGCGGCGCGGACGCGGGCCTCGTCGACCTTGACCACCTGGCGGTCGTAGGTGAGGAGGCCGTTGGCCTCGTTCTCGACGTCGGTGATCTCGGTGTAGACGGCCGCGGAGAGGCCCCGTGGGAGGCGGACCTCGCGCAGGGCGTCGAGGAGGCCGACGAACCGGTTGTTCAGGTGGGCGGGGTCGGGCTGGTCCTCGTAGCTGAAGCCGCCGCCGGGGTACCACTCGTGGCCGGGGACCTTGAGGCCGAGGCCGCCGTACTCGCCGAGGACGGCGGCGCGGGTGGCGTCGGGGACGGTGGTGCCGGGTCCGACGTAGACGTGGTGGTCGACGACGTCGCCGTTGCCGCCGTCGACGGAGCCGCAGCAGTTGACGCCGCTCATGTTGTTCACGAGGCGGGACGGGTCGTAGGCCTTGACCTCGTCGGCGATGCGGGCCTGGTCGTACTGGCCCCAGCCCTCGTTCTGGTCGACCCACATGACGAGCGAGGGCGAGCTGCGGTGCTGGTCGATGACGCGGTCGTACTCGGCCTCCCACTGGACGCGGGCCGCCGCGTCGGGGGTGCGGGTGTCCATGGCGGGCATGTCCTGCCAGACGAGGAGGCCGAGCCGGTCGGCCCAGTAGAACCAGCGCTGCGGTTCGACCTTGATGTGTTTGCGGACCATGTTGAAGCCGAGGTCCTTGTGCTTCTGGAGGTCGTACCGGAGGGCGGCGTCGGTGGGCGCGGTGTAGATGCCGTCCGGCCAGTAGCCCTGGTCGAGGGTGCCGGTCTGGAAGACGAACTGGCCGTTGAGGACGGGCCGCAGGACGCCGTCGACGCGGGCGGTCCCGATGGAGCGCATGCCGGTGTAGCTGCCGACGGAGTCGACGGTGGTGGTGCCGGAGAGGAGGTCGGCGCGGACGTCGTAGAGGAACGGGTCGTCCGGGGACCAGCGGTGGGCGTTCGGCACGGGGACGGTGAACTCGGTGCCGACCGGGCCGGTGGCCGTGCCGACGACGGTGCCGCCCGTGGAGACGGTGACACGGGCCTGGTGGCCGCTGGTGCCCGCGCCCCGCACGGTGACCTTGAGGCGGTTGCCCGGCAGGTCGGGGACGAGGTCGAGGCGGGCGACGTGCGCGGCGGAGACGGGTTCGAGCCACACCGTCTGCCAGAGGCCGGAGGCGGCGGTGTAGAAGATGCCGCCGCCGGGGTGCGGGGTGACGTCGTTGATGCGCTGCTTGCCGACGGCCTGCCCGCCGGTCTGGGTGGGATCCCAGACGGAGACGACGACCGTGTTGGTGCCGCCGTTCAGGAGGTCGGTGATGTCGTACGAGAAGGCGTCGTAGCCGCCGTCGTGGACGGCCCCGGCCTGCCGGCCGTTGACCCAGACCGTCGTACGCCAGTCACTGGCACCGAAGTTGAGCTGGACGCGGCGCCCGTTCCAGCCCGCGGGGACGGTGAACGTGCGCTTGTACCAGAGCTTGTCGTTCTGGGTGATGCGGCGCTGGATGCCGGAGAGCGCGGACTCGGCGACGAACGGGACGCGGATCTGCTCGGTGAACGTCGCGGGCTGCCCGGCGGAGGCCGAGGTGACGGCGAAGTCCCAGATGCCGTTCAGGTTGGCCCAGTCGGCGCGGGTGAGCTGGGGGCGCGGGTACTCGGGCAGCGGCGGGGAGGTGACGGGGACCTGGTCGGTCCACGGGGTGGTCATCGGGGCCGGTTTGGGGGTCCAGGCCTGTGGCGCGGCCTGCGCGGTGCCGGTGACCGTGAGGGCGGTGCCGCCGAGGAGGGCCAGGGCGGCGAGGGCGGTGACCGCCCGCCGGGCCCGCCGCCCGAGCCGGGCCAGGGGCGAGGGGCGTAAGGGGCGTGCGGGGGCCGACGGGGGTGGGGACGCCCGGTCGGGCGAGGGCGTGGGTGCGGGTGCTCTACGCATCGTGCCTCCTTGAGGAGTGGGGTGGGGCTACGTGCGTGTGCGAGGACGGCCGGGACGCGGGGGGCACCGCGGCCCGGCCGCCCGGTGGTGCGCCCGGGGAGCGGGGCTCTGCGGGCCGGGTGGGGCCGGACGCGGCGGCCGGAGGTGGAGAGGCACGGCCGCCGCGTCCGGGGTTCACAGGACGTTGCGTCTGCGGCCCAGCCAGGTCTGGGCGATGACGACGACCGCGAGGAACGCGCCGCTGACGACCTGCTGGTAGGAGGAGTCCAGGGAGCCGATCTGGTTGATGACGTTCTGGATCACCTTCAGCAGCAGCACCCCGACGAGGGAACCGCTGACGAAGCCGAGACCGCCGGTGAGGAGGGTGCCGCCGATGACGACGGCCGAGATGGCCTCGAGCTCCATGCCGTTGCCGAGGATGGTGACGCCGGACGCGAGCCAGGCGGCGTTCAGGGCGCCCGCGAGCCCGGCCAGGACCGCGGACAGGGTGTAGACGAGGATCTTGGTGCGGGCGACGGGGGCGCCCATGAGGGCGGCGGCGTCCTCGTTGCCGCCGACGGCGTACACGTGCTGGCCGAAGCGGGTGCGGCGCAGGACGACGGCGCCCGCGACGAACAGGCCGAGGGTGATCCACACCGGGTTGCCGAGGCCGAGGGTGCTGCCCTGGCCGAGTTCGGCGAGGACCGAGCCCTTGCCGATGAGGTAGGTGTCGGCGCCCTCGTCGGTGAGGGCGAGCATCAGTCCGCGCGCGCCGAGCATGGCGGCGAGGGTCACGATGAACGGGGCGAGCCGCGAACGGGCCACGAGCAGGCCGTTGACGACGCCGATCGCCCCGCACACCACGAGCGGCAGCAGCAGCGCGACGAGGGTGCCGTGCCGGGAGCCCCAGGCCGCCAGCACACCGCCGAGCGCGAACAGGGAGCCGACCGACAGGTCGATGCCGCCGGTGATGATGACGAAGGTCATGCCGAGCGCGACGATCGCGAGGAACGCCGAACTGGTCGCCATGTTGGAGACGTTGTCGCCGGTGGCGAACGAGTCGAAGCTGAACGACGCGACGATGGACACGACGACGAGGACGGCGAGCGCGCCGTGCTGCTGGACCAGGGCGCTCAGCCGCTCCGAACGGCCGCTCCCCACCGGTCCGTCGGTCTCCTTGGGCGGCTCGCCCGCGGCTGTCACGGGCGCGTCCGTCTTCACGGCGGTCATCGCCTCCCCCGTCCCCGTGCGGCGTAGACCGCGCACACGATCACTATGGCCTGGGCGATCTGGGTCCACGAGGGCGGCAGATCGTGCTTGATGAGCGTGGCGGTGAGGAGCTGGATGAGGACGGCACCCGCCACGGTGCCCGCGATGTTGACGCGCCCGCCGGTGAGCGGGGTGCCGCCGACCACGACGGCGGTGATGGCGGACAGCTCCATCAGGTTGCCGAGCGACGTCGGGTCGCTGGCCTGGAGCCGTGCGGTGGCCAGGACGCCCGCCACGGCCGCGAGCAGCGCGCAGACGACGTACACGATGATCAGGACCCGGCGGACGGGGAGTCCGGCGAGCTGGGCGGCGGGGCGGCTGTCGCCGATGGCGAGGAGCTGCCGGCCGAAGGTGGTGCGGCGCACCACGAACGCGATCAGGACGGCGAGGGCGGCGGCGATGAGGATCAGGTAGGGGAAGCCGAGGACGTCGCCGGAGCCGAGGGAGGCCAGGGTGGGGTTGCGCAGGTCCTCCAGCTGGGGCAGGAGGACCAGGGCGAGACCGCGCCCGCCGACCATGAGGGCCAGGGTGGCGACGATCGGCTGGACGCCCACGAAGGCGACCAGCGCCCCGTTGGCGGCGCCGACCGCGGCGGCGAACAGCGCGACGACCAGGAACGCGGGGAGGAGGCCGTAGCCGAGGTAGAGGGCGGTGACGGAGGCGGCCAGCGCCATGACGGCGCCGACCGACAGGTCCACGCCCTCGGTGCCGATGACGAGGGCCATGCCGAGCGCGACGATGATGACGGGCGCGACCTGGACGGCCTGGGTGCGGAAGTTCTCGACGGAGACGAAGTGCGGGGTGATGACGGTGTTGACGATCAGCAGGACCGCGACACCGACGTAGACGCCGTAGGTCTGGAGCCAGCCGAGGAGGCGGGCCTTGTCGAGCGGGACGGTGCGGACGGCGGCCTCAGCCATCGACGGCCACCTCCCCCTGCGGGCGGGCGTCCTTGCCGCGATCCGGGCGGTCGCCGTCGGCGGCGGGGCGGCCGGTGGCCGGGGGGACGTCCCCGGCGATGGTCCGCATCAGCTTGTCCTCGGTGACGTCGTCGCCGGTGAGTTCGCCGACGACGGCGCCGTCCTTCAGTACGACCACCCGGTCCGACCCTTCGATCAGTTCCTCCAGGTCGGAGGAGATGAGCAGGACGCCCAGGCCGTCGGCGGCGAGTTCGTCCACGAGTTTCTGCACCTCGGCCTTGGCCCCGACGTCGATGCCGCGGGTGGGCTCGTCGAGGAGCAGCACGCGGGGGTTCATCGCGAGCCAGCGGGCGAGGAGCACCTTCTGCTGGTTGCCGCCGGAGAGTTCGCCGACCTTCTGGTGCGGCGAGGACGCCTTGATCCGCAGCCGCTTCATGAAGGTGTCCACGACGGAGTCGACGCGGGCCTCGGAGACCAGTCCGAAGCGGGACAGCTGCGGCAGCACCGCGAGCGCGATGTTCTCGCGGACCGACAGGCCGGGGACGATGCCCTCGCTCTTGCGGTCCTCGGGGAGCAGGCTGATGCCCGCCCGGATCGCGGCGGGCGTCGAACCGCCGCGCAGCGGGACCCCGGCCACCGTGACCTTGCCCGAACTCAGCGCCAGCGCGCCGGAGATGGCCTTCGCGGTCTCGGTGCGGCCGGAGCCGAGCAGTCCGCCGAGGCCGACGACCTCGCCGGGCCGGACGGCCACCGAGACGCCGTGCAGGCGGTGTTCGACGGTGAGTTCCTCGGCGCGCAGCACCGGCTCGGAGTCGGTGGTGTGGTCGCCGGTGAACTTGGTGAGGCCCTCGCGGCGGACCTCGCCGAGTTCACGGCCGAGCATGGTCGACACCAGGGCGAGGCGGTCGAGTTCGGCGAGGCTGCCGTGGTGGACGCGGCGGCCGTCGCGCAGCACGGTGACCGTGTCGCACACGGCGTACAGCTCGTCGAGGCGGTGGCTGACGTAGACGACCGCGATGCCGTCGTCGCGCAGGCGGCGGATGACGGCGAACAGGGTCTCCACCTCGCGCGGTTCGAGGGAGGAGGTCGGCTCGTCCATGATGACGATCCGGGCCTCGGTCGCGACCGCGCGGGCGAGGGCGACCATCTGCTGGGCGCCGACGCCGAGGGTGCGCAGCGGCTGCCGGACGTCGACGCGGACGCCGAACGTCCGCAGGGTCTGCTCGGCCTCGCGGTGCATGCGGGCGAAGTCCAGCAGGCCGAACCGGTTGCGCGGCTCGCGGCCGAGGAACAGGTTGCGGGCGACGCTGAGCAGCGGGATGAGGTTGACCTCTTGGTAGATGGTCGAGATCCCGGCCTTCTGCGCTTCCAGCGGGGTGCCGAAGGCGACCTGGCGGCCCTGGAAGGTGATGTCGCCCGCGTCGGGCCGGTAGACGCCGGTGAGGAGCTTGATGAGGGTCGACTTGCCGGCGCCGTTCTCGCCGATCAGGGCGTGGACCTCACCGGCGTGCAGGGTGAGGTCGACGTCGTCCAGGGCCCGGACGCCGGGGAAGGTCTTGCTCAGTCCACGGACGGCGAGGACTTCGGCGGGGGGTGCCACCTGTGCCTCCAGGATTACGGAATGCGGAATGCGGAACAGACGAACGAGGAGAACTGCGAAGGGGGTTGCGAAGGGAGTTGCGAGGAGAGGTGTGGTGGAGTGACGGAGGAAGGGCCGGGCGACGGGTGCGGGGAAGCGGGGCGCGTCGGCGCCGACGGTGGCCGGGGGCCCGGTCGGTGGCCGGGCCCCCGGTGGCCGTCAGTACGCCTTGCCGATGTCGCCCTTGGCGTTGGCCGCGTCGTAGGCGCCGTCCTGGATGATGATGTCCTGCGCGACTTCCTTGCCCTGGGTGAAGGTGTCCAGGGTCTGGAAGGCGAGCGGGCCGAAGCGGGGGTTGGACTCGATGACGCCGCTGATCCAGCCGTCCACGATGCCCTGGACGGCGTTGCGGGTGCCGTCCACGGTCACGATCTTGACGTCGCCCGCCTTCTTGCCGGCGCCCTTGAGGGCGGCGACCGCGCCGAGGCCCATCTCGTCGTTCTCCGCGTAGATGCCCTTGATGCCGGGCTTCGACTGGATGAGCTGCTCGGTGACCTGCTGGCCCTTCTCGCGGGCGAAGTCGCCGGTCTGCTCGAAGACGACCTTCAGGTTCGGGGCCTTCTCCGCGACGCGGTCCTTGAAGCCCTTGGTGCGCTCGGTGGTGACGTTGTTGCCGGCCGAGCCGAGGAGGATGGCGACCTCGCCCTCGCCGCCGGTGGCCTCGATCATCTGGTCGGCGGCGCGCTTGCCCTGCTCGACGAAGTCCGAGGCGATGAAGGACACGTAGTCCTTGCAGGCGGTGGCGTTGATCTTGCGGTCGATCGTGACGATCGGGACCTTCTTGGCGGCGGCGGCCTGGAGCACCGGGTCCCAGCCGTCGGAGTTCAGCGGGGCGATGACGAGCAGGTCGGCGCCCTTGGCCAGCAGGTCCTGGACGTCGCTGATCTGCTTGGAGAACTGCGACTGGGCGTTGGCCGTCAGCAGTTTGACCCCCCGTGAGGCCGCCTCGTCCTTGATGGACTGCGTCTCCGCGATCCGGAAGGGGTTGGCCTCCTTCTCCGACTGCGAGAAGCCGACCGTCGCGCCCTTGAGGTCGAGCTTCTTCCCGCCGTACGTGTCGACGGTGCAGGTCTTGCCACCGGGCTCCGGGGTGACGACCTTCTGGCCCGCGTCGGCCGCGGACGAGGACTCCTTGGTCCCCGAGGCGTCGTCCTCCGATTTGGCGCAGGCGGTCGCCGTCAGGGTGAGCGCGGCGACCAGGGCCACCGCCGCGGGTCGGGCGAGAGAACGGGAACGGTTGACGGTGCGCTGCATGGTTACCCCGATCCGGGTGACGCTGAAAAAAGGGAATGCGGGAAGCCGGACGACGCGAGGAAATCGCTCCGCTCCCCGGTGTGAGCCGTTGTGAGCCGATGTCCGGTTCGCTGCAAAGAGGTTTTTACATCGTTGGAAGAAGGCTGTAAACCCCCTGCGCGCCAGGTGGGATACAGCGGGTGCGGAGCCGCCCGGCGCGGCTGCCGTCAGTGACAACGCGCCGGTGACGACGGCCCGGAGGGCCGCCGCGGCGCGTACACCACTGCTGGGCAGGCGGTTTGGCGATCGGGAAATGGGCGCGGTCGCCCGGGGAGCCCGCGGAACGGGACGGACGGGCAATTCGAGAAAGCGCTTGAGCGGTACGGGAAGAGGAGGCGGCGAGGCGCGGAGCACGGGGCCGTGGCGTGGCTGCGACGCGGGTACGGGGGCACGCTTCGGCGTGGCGGCACGCTTCGGCGCGGGTGGGCGTGTGGGCGCGGGCGGGTGCGTGGGCGCGGGGGTCGGTGCGCACTCACGTACAGGCGGGCCGGTGGTCGGTGGGCGGGCGGTCGACGGACCCTCGGTGGGCGGGCGTCGGCCGGTCCGCGGGTCAGGGGGCACCGTCGCCCCGCCCCGCGGCCGTGTCGCTCCGCCCGGGGGTCGCGCTCTCCCTCTCGGGCGGCGACGTGCCGTCCCTGCCGGGCGCGGCGCCCTCGTGGACGAGGGTCGCCGCTCCAGGGGCGAGGGAGACTCGCGCGCGGGCCGCAGCCGTGTCTCCTCGGGCGAGGGCCGCGGCCTCCCGTCCCAGGGTGCTCTCCCGGGCGGCGAGGCGGTACTCGGTGCGCACCCGGCGGGGTTCGGGCGCCTGGCCGTCCAGGCGGGCGAGGACGGACTCGACGGCGAGGCGGCCGATGGCCTCCTTGTCCGGGGAGACCGAGGTGAGGGACACCGCGCCGAACCGGCCCTCCACCACGTCGTCGAAGCCGACCACGGCCACGTCCTCCGGAACCCTCAGTCCCCGCGCGTGCAGGACACGCATCGCGCCGATCGCCATCAGGTCGTTGTAGGCGAACACCGCGTCCGGACGGCGGCCCGACTCCAGCAGCCGGGTCATCGCCTCGGCGCCGTCCGCGTGCCCCCACCCGTCGGTCGCCGCGACCAGCGCGTCGTCGGCCGCGAGACCGGCACCGGTCAACTCCTCGCGCCAGCCCCGCACCCGGAGATGGGCGGGTTCGCTGCGGCCGCGCCGGGCGCCGATGAACGCCACCTCGCGCCTCCCCAGCCCGACCAGATGGCCGACGGCGGCGCGGGCGGCGGCGACGTTGTCGATGGCGATGTGGTCGTACGGCACGTCGTAGTCCCGCTCCCCCAGCAGCACCAGCGGCACGTCCTCGGCCCTGTCCCGCAGATCCTCCGCCTCCAGTTCGATCGGACTGAGGATCAGGCCGTCGATGACGCGGGCCCGGAAGCCCTGGCTGACCAGGATCTCCTGCTCGCGGCGGCCCCCGGTGTGGTCGAGGAGGACGATGTGGTCGTGCTCGGCCGCCGCGTCGATCACCGCGGCGGCCAGTTCCGCGAAGTACGGGTTGCCCAGCTCCGGCAGAGCCAGCGCGATGATGCCCGTACGCCCCTTTCTCAGGTGCCGGGCGGTGAGGTTGGGGCGGTAGCCCAACGCGTCGATCGACCGCTGCACACGCGCGCGCATGGCAGGAGTGACGTGCTGATAGTTGTTCACCACGTTGGAGACGGTCTTGATGGAGACCCCCGCGTGCGCGGCGACGTCCTTCAGGCTGACCCGCACGACATTCCCTTCGTGAGCGGCCCGGCGCGGACGGCCGGTGCGGGCGCCCCGTAGCCGTCATGTGCCGTGCGCCGGACCACTGCGCTCGCCAATTTTACAACGTTATACAGGCGGGTTCGGGCGGCTGACAAGGCATCGAACAAAGTCGGTGCGGGCGCGGGAGAGGGAGCCGCGGGAGGCG
The DNA here is from genome assembly GCF_044757425.1 of Streptomyces sp. NPDC091281. Lineage (NCBI taxonomy): Bacteria > Bacillati > Actinomycetota > Actinomycetes > Kitasatosporales > Streptomycetaceae > Streptomyces > Streptomyces sp. NPDC091281. Next base: position 192,389 of record NZ_JBIVUY010000011.1, read on the forward strand.
GCGGGGGCGGCGCGGGGGCCGTGGTCAGGACGTCCCTCCGGGCGGTGGGGAGGACCGCATCCGGGCGGAGCGGAGACCGCCGCCGGACTGGTCTCAGTCGTCCAGGAGGTCGAGCCGCTCGGCGGCCCGGCGCCATTCATGGGCGACCGCCTGTGCGCGCACCCGCAGTTCCGCGGCTGCCCGGTCCAGTCCGGCGACCGGGACCGCTCGGAGGAGGGCGAGGTCCTCGTACTGCCGCCGGGTCTCGGCGCCCGGCCCCGGCTGTCCGGGCCCGTCCCCGGAGATCGCCATGGCGGTGGTCTGGAGGCAGCGGAAGGCGCCGTCCCAGGGGCCGCCGGCACAGGCCGACGCGGCTTCGGACAGGGCGGTCAGCGCGTCGACGTGCAGCATCACGGCACCCGCCAACTCGGCCTCTTCCAGCGCTTCTTCCAGGGCTTCATCGAAGGCCCCGTCGAGAGACTCAGCGAAGGTCTCCCCCGAAGTGCCGCCCGCGTGAGCGTCCGGGCCCTCGGTGGTGCCGTACTGCTCGGTCAGGGTGCGCCTGACGTACGCACCGGTCCGGTCGGCCAGCTGGTCGGCGAGTACGTGGAGCCGGGCGCGCGAGGCGTCGTCGCCCGCGAGGATGCCGGTCCAGCACAGGTCGAGGAGGCGCCTGGCCGTCTCCGCCGCCGCGTCGCCGTGGCGCCGGAAGCGCGCGTCGCCGAGGGCCCCGGAGATGCGCTCGGCCGCCGCCAGGCCCACCAGCGCGGCGGCTCGGGGGTCGACCGCGCCCAGCGCGACCCGCCACTCGTCGAAGTCCCACGACCGCATGCCTGTCCCCCGCACCGTCCGTCCGCCTGTCTGTCTGCCTGTTTGCCTGTCGGCGCCATCCTGCCGCCCAGGCCCGTACGGCGGTCGGGCGGGGGCGGGTCGGGGGCCGAGCGGGTGGGCGACCGACCGGGGCGCCGCTCAGGACGTCGGGGTCGTCTCCAGTTCCCGCTTGAGGTTGCGCAGCGTGGCGTCGATGTTGCGGACCTGGAACTCGGCGAAGGTGCGGCCGCCGGTCACCGCCCGGTCGAAGAGGTGGGCCAGGGCGTCGGGCCAGGAACGGCGGTCGTCGGTCCACGACTCGGTGACGCGGGTGCCGTCGCCCTCGGGCGTGAAGCGGTACTCCCAGGTGGCGATCGGCCCGCGCAGCCGGGGCCGCCGTACGCCGATGGCGTGGACGCGGAAGGCGAACCTGCGGCCGGGTTCGGCCGCCGTGACGGTGCATCGGGTGACCCAGCGGAACCGGCCCCGCTTGTTCAGTCCCTCGAAGCGTGTGCCCTCGACGGCCTCGCCGACGGGGGTGCGCGGGGAGGTCCCGAGGTTCTCGGGGCTCCACCGGCCCATGTCCGCCGGTCGGCTGATCGCGTCGTAGGCCGCGGCGGGCGGGACGTCGACGACGATGCTGCGGGTCACGGTGAAGACGCGGCGCGCCACGGTGCCTCCCTCGGGAACACGGGCACATTACCCGCGAGTAAGTCGATCGTACGACGCCCGCTGCGGCGCGGGGTGGCCGGTGGGTGTCAGCGGAGGTGGGCGGCGATGGCGCGGGCGCAGGCGAGGGACTCGGCGCGGGTGGTGTCGACCTCCAGGTCGTAGCGGACGCCGCGGTGCACCGCCTCGGCCTGGGCGGCGGCCATGCCGGGGACGCGGTCGCCGCGCGCGGTCTCGCGGCCCGCGGCGACCTCGCTGTCGCAGCGGACGCCGACCCAGAGCGCGGGCAGGTCGCCGAGCGCGTCGCGCCAGCGGGCCTGGGAGGCGGCTCCACCGAGGAACACGTCGTCGACGACGACCCTGGCACCGGCCCGCACCGTCGCCACGACGCCCTGCGTCCACGCGGCCTCCAGTTCCCGGAAGTCCCCGCCGACGCTCACCCCGCCGTCGGCGGCGAAGACGATCCCGTCGTCCGAGGCCCGCATCCGCGCGGGCAGCGCGTCGACGAACGCGTCGCAGCCGAAGGCGAGCCAGGGGTCGGGCAGCACGGCCTGGAGGCATCGCACGATGCCCGACTTGCCGGAGCTGGAGCCGCCGTTGAGGATGATCGTCCGTGTCGTCACCGGGACACGGTAGGACGGCGGGCCGGGCCCGTGGAAACAGGTTTCGGTCCGGGAGGGCCGGGTGCCGTCCGCGCGCGGTCACGCGTGCCGTCCCCGTCCGTCCCGCCCCGCCGGGCCCCACCTGTCATCCCGCCCCCGTCAGTCCGCCCCCGTCGGCAGGGGGCCGGTGAGGGCGGCGGCGGTGCGCAGGTGGCCGGGGCGGTGCGGGTCCGGTACGGCGCGTACGGCGGCGTAGGGGGCGGGCGGGCCGCCGAGGTGGGGCACGCGGCGCAGGACGACGTGGTCGCCGGGGCGGAGGAGGCCGTCCAGGACGGCCTCGACGAGGACGTGGTTGAGGTGGACCAGGGCGGCGGAGTAGGTGCAGTCGGCCGTGGCCAGGTGGAGGTGGTGGACGCGCCCCGAGGACGCGGGGGCGTCGGTGGGCCGGGGGTGGTCCGGTGGGGCGGGGACGTCGAAGGAGGTGTCCGGGCCCGTGGGGACGGGGGCGGTGGCCTGGAGGAGCTTCAGGAGGCGCCGCAGGGGGGCGCTGGCCATCGGGGGGCCGGGGGCGGTCCAGGCGGCCGAGCCGTCGGGGGCGGTGCGGGCCGGTGGGAAGCGGGCGGCGAGGTGCGCGGGGTTGCCCGCCACGAACACGGTACGGGTCAGGGAGCGCCGCCACACGTGCGCGGGGCCGGGTTCCAGGCCGAGGGCGTAGGCGCAGGTCTGCCGGGCCCAGGCGGTGAGGTCGAGGTCGCGGATCACGACCGCGACGAGCGTGCCGTCGCCCTGCTCGGTCTCCGTGTCCGTCTCCGCGGCGATCTCGGCGCCCGCGGCGGCGAGGCCGTCGTAGGTGGTGAGGTCGTGGCGGTCGGCCAGGTCGGGGCGGGCCCGGCGCAGCCGGTCGGCGACGGTGGCCCGCAGGTCCCGCTGGACGGCCTCGCCCGCCTCGATGTGCGCGGTGGTGGTGGTCACAGGAACACCCCCGTCAGGAGGTCGGTGGCGGGGGTGCGGCGGTGGCGGCCCAGGAGGGAGGTCGTCAACCGGTAGGGGTCGATGTGGAGTCGGGTCCGGCGGTGGCGGGTGAGTTGTTCGGCGAGCGGCGGTTGTCCGTCGTCGCGGGCCGCCGCGAGGAGGCGGGCGGCGCGGCCGAGACACTGGTGGAGGAGGTCGGGGCGGAACGACTCGGCCTGGCCGGGGCCCAGGACGGCGATGAAGTACAGCCGCAGGCCGAGCCGTACGGCCCGCGGGTCGTGTCCGGAGCGGGTGGCGGCGAGGAGGGTGCCGGCGTGGTGGTCGCGCCAGCCGCCCTCGCGGGCGGAGCGGATCGCGCCGTCGATGGGCACGCGGCCGATCGGGACGCGGGAGACGGCCGGGCCGAGGGCGGCCACGACGCGGGCCAGGCGCTGGTAGTCGGGGTCGAGCTGGCTGTCGTAGAGGAGGACGACCTCGTCGTGTTCCGGTGCCAGGGCGAGGAGTTCGCGCAGTGCGCAGGCGAGGTAGTTGGGGCGGCCGTCGGGGGCGATCAGGGTCCGCAGGGGGACGCCGTGCCGGGTGAGGTCGAGGAGGACGGGGCCGCCGAGGGGCCGCTGGTCGAGACACATGCCGAGCGTGCCGAGCCGGTCGATCATCGCCTCGGTGCTGAGGCCGGGCGGCTGGTGGGCGCGCAGTCCCGGGTCGTGCAGGCCGAGTTCGGCGTACTGCGCGGTCCAGATGTCGAGGACGCGGGCGGCGGCGGGGTGGGTCCAGCCGTGCTCGACGGCGTCCGCGTACGGGCGGAGCGCGGCGGCCGGGACCCGTTCGCCCGCGGAGCGGAACGCGACGTAGAGCGCGCCGAGTTCGAGTTCGTCGAGCGTCGACGGGTCGAGGTCGGGGTGGTGGCGGTCGAGGAACTCCCAGAAGCCGAGGGTCTGTTCGGTGGGGTGGTAGGTGGTGTGGCTGTAGCGGAGGGTGACGTCGGCGACGTGGGCGGTGGCCCGGTACATCACGTCGGTCCAGAGCAGGCCCTTGAGGTGGCTCGGGGTGAGGGGTTTGGAGGGGGTGACGGTGACGGGGGCCAGCAGGACCCGGGGGCGGCCGGGCGGGGCGGCCGTGGGGCGCAGGGCGGGCGTGTCGGCGGTCCGGGGGCGGGTGCCGTCGCCCGCACGGGGGCCCGGCACCGTCGGTCTGGCGGCGTCGGTGGCCGCCTCCGCCGCCGGTGCGGCCCCGTGTCCGGTGGTGCCGCCCCTCACGAGGCGGTCCGGCCGTGCACGAAGAACACGCGGCGGGCGCCGGTCTCGGTGCGCGGCGGCACGGGGTCGGGCCAGCGGCCGAAGTGGGCGCCGTCCTCGCCCGGTTGGAGCGCGCGCACGGTCCAGCCGCACGCGGCGAGAAGGTCCTCGGGTTCGTCGACGCCGAAGATCCAGGGCGCGCCCCACTCCGCGAACACGTCGAGCAGCGGCTTCATGTGCGGGAGGGTGAGGGCGGTGGTGTTGACGAGGTCGGCGGCGACGGCGCTGCCGGGGGCGGTGAACGCGGCGATCCGGGTGAGCAGGCCGCGCACCTCCGCCTCGGGGAGGTAGTAGAGGAGCCCTTCGAGGACCCACACCGAGGGCAGGGCGGGGTCGTAGCCCGCCGCGGTCAGGGCGTCCTCCCAGCCGGGGGCGAGGAGGTCCGCGGGGACGGAGCGGTGGTCGGCGCGGGGTACGGCGTCGCCGAGGCGGTCGTGCTTGTGGGCGAGGACGGCGGGCCGGTCGATCTCGAACCAGCGGGTGCCGTCGGGCCAGTCGAGGCGCCAGGCGCGGGTGTCGAGTCCGGCGGGCGCCAGGACGACCTGGCGGATGCCGTCGCGGGTGGTGAGGTCGCGGAGGTGGTCGTCGAGGAAGCGGGTGCGGATGGCGTTGAAGTCAGGGGTGCTGGGCACCTCCTGGCCGTCGGTGGGGCGGGCTCCGGCCGCGGCGACCTCGGCGAGCAGGGCGGGGCCGGTGGTCCCGGCGAGGACGGCGGCGTAGGGGTCGCTGTAGAGGCGGTCGGGGCGTCCGGTCTCGGCGGCCCGCAGCGCGGCGGTGAGCAGCGCGGTCCGCTCCAGCGGCCCCAGCCCGTCGGCGTCGGCGGCCCCGGGGTTTCCGGCCCCGGTGGTGGTGTCCTCGGGCCCGGTCGTGGGGTCCTCGGTCCGGGGGGCGTCGTGGTGCGTGGTCATGCGGGGTCCTCCGTGGGCCGTGGGTCCGGTGCGGTCGCGGTGGGGCCGACCAGGCGTTCCCACTGGGCGGGGTCCTGCCGGAAGAGCCGGTCCTTGACCTGGGTGGGCCGTACGCCGCCCGCGACGGTGTCCTGCCAGTCGCGCAGGAAGGCGTCGCCGGGCAGCCTGAGCGTGGTGGGGGCGGCGAGGCGGGCCGCGGCGCGGGCGGCGCCGTAGCCGGCGGACTCGCGGGCGAGTCCCTCGTCGAGGCGGGCGGCGAACGCGTCGGCCTCCTCGTCGTGCCAGGGGGTGGTGGGGGCGACGGCGAACACGTACCGTCCGGGGCCGTCGGTGCCCGGCGCGGGCTCCACCCGGCAGGCGGCGTTGCGCAGTTCGAGTCCGGTGGCGGCGAGGGCGTCGGCCAGGGCGCGGGTCACCTGGGCCTCCCGCAGCCGCTCCCCCGCCTGGTCGCTGCGGCCCGCGCGGCCCGCGTAGGCGAGGCGGGGCACGCCGTGGGTGCGGTCGGTGACGCGGACGACGTCGCCGACGGCGTAGCGGTAGAGGCCTCCGACGTGGCTGAACACGACGTGGTAGTCGCGGCCGGGTTCGAGGTCCTGGAGGGTCAGGGTGTCGGCGTCGGGGGTGAGGTCGGCGTCGGCGTCGACGAACTCGTAGACGGAGGCGGTGACGACGGGGCTGCCCGCGCTGCCGTGCCGGTCCAGGGCGACGCCGACGGGCCCCTCGGAGGCGGCGACGGGGGCGGGCAGGACGGTGACGCCCGCGCCGAACTCCTCGCGCAGCCGCGGCAGGTAGAGGGTGGCGAGGCCGGTCGTCCAGCAGAAGATCGCGCGCATCCGGGGCCACACGTGGGCGGGCCGGACGGTGCCGAACCGGTCGGCGAGGGACTCCAGTTCGGCGGCGCGGGCCGGGTCGGGGCTGCCGTGCGGGAGGCCGCCGAGGGTGCCGTCGCGGATCTCCTTCACGATGCGCGGCCACCACTGGCGGAGCTGGTGCGGGACGGCGGCGACCATGGCGGGGTTGATGCCGATGACGCAGCGGACGTCGCCGGTGACGGCGAGCCGCAGCCGCAGGTAGGCCTTCTCCAGGTGGTCCTGCGCGGCGACCGGGACGGGCAGCGCGCCCCAGGGGGCGTCGGTGCCGGGTTCGGCGGAGAGCGGTTCGCCGAAGGTGGTGCCGAAGTCGACCTGGCTGGCGCCGACATGGGGCTTGCCGGAGCTGGTGGTGGGCGGCGCGGTCAGCGGGTCGTGCTTGAGGTTGAGGACCGCGTCGGGGCGGGCGAGGACCTCGGGGAAGTGGGAGACGAGGGGCGCCCAGGCCGCGTAGTAGAACGGGAAGAACGTGGTGCGCATGAAGCGCGGGGTAACCGGGATCTTCTTGTGGGCGCCGGTGCTGCCGCTGCTGGTGAAGAAGACGGCCGGGCGGTCGGCGGTGAGCACGTTCGTCTCCCCGGCGGCGCTGCGCTCGATCCACGGTTCGAGGTCGGCGTACGTCTGGACGGGGACGGCCCGGCGGAACTCGTCGAGGGTGCGGATCCGGCCGAAGCCGTGCGCGGTGCCGTAGTCGGTGCCCGCGTTGAACTCCAGCAGGTCGGTGAGGACGCGCTGTTGCTGCGCGGCGGGGTCGGCGAGGGCGGCGAGCAGGCCCGCCCGTTCCGCGAGGACGCGCGCCGTGTAGCGGGACGCGCGGTCCTGTTCCCCTTGCGGGTCAACCGAGTTCATGGGCGATCAGCTCCCGTACGGTGGCCGCGGTCCGCGCGGCGTCGGCCTGTTCGGCGAGGACGGTCACGGGCAGGTCCCGGATCTCCTCGCGGACCAGCCGGTCGAGGTCGGTCTGGTAGCGCCGGAATCCGTACGGCTCGGGGCTCGGGCCGTAGTACTCCAGGCAGTTGAGGTCGGCGCCGTCGCGGGAGCGGCGCCAGGCGCTCTCGGGGGCGACGTCGAGGTAGATGACCCGGTCGGGCCGGGGGAAGGAGCGCCACCAGGTCAGCAGGGGGTCGTCGGGCACCCCGGCGAGGCGGCACTTGGCGAGGAACTTGTAGTAGTACGAGTCGACGACGACCGGTGTCCACGGGTCGCCGCCCACGATCTGGTCGCGGAGGTGGACGACGGCCGTGTGGACCATCGCGGCGAGGAAGTCCGGGGACCAGCGGGCGGTGTGCGGCGCCACGTCCTTGACGACGTCGCGGCGCAGCCGCCCGATGAGGGCGTGTTCGGGGGCGAGGAAGGTGTCGTCGACGGAGACCAGCCGCCAGGGTGCGTCGGTGCGCCGCAGTTCGGCGAGCACGGAGGACTTCCCGGCGTAGTCGGGCCCGAGGAGGACGCAGAACGGCGGTACGGCGCGAGGCGCGGATTCCGTTTCGGGTGCTTCCGCGTGGCGCCGCGAAAGGCGTTCGTGCGGGCCGGCGGAATACGCGTCGGCCGGACCGCGCGAAAGGGGCCGGTACGGCGATAACTCGCTGCGGCCGGACAGCATGGCGCGTTTCCCTCCCCTGCCGGAATTCCCGGAGTTGTCGCTGCTGGTGCCGACTCCGCACGGGTGGAACGGCCGCACCGGTACGGAGATCAGCTTGGTCAGCGGCGTGGGGCCGGTCAACAGCCTTTCGCTAAGTGGGAGCGAAGTTTTCGCTAAGGCACGGCAAGACTAGGCGGAACATTAGATTCTCTTTTCCGCATTCCCGGCCGCGGCGCCGAGCGCGGTCAGGAGGCCCTCCGCGAGCGCGGTCACGGGTGTCTGCCGGGGCTCTCCCGGCACGCCGGGGGCGGGTGCGGCGGAGGCGGGTACGGCGGAGGCGGCGGTGGCCCGCAGGACGGCGCGCAGGTGGGCGTCCGGCCAGGAGTCGGCATACCGCTGGGCGCAGTCGGTGGCGTAGGCGTGGGCGAGGGCCCGTCCGACGGCCTCGGCGTGGGCGTCGGCGGTGTCGCGGGCGCCCGCCTCGGTGCTGAGGCGGGCGTACGCGTGGCCGTAGGCGTCGGCCTCGGCCGGGTCGTGTCCGGCGGCGACGGCGTAGGCGCGCGCGTTGCGGTGGGCCTCGGCGTAGGCGCCCGACCGGTCGTAGGCCGCGTCGAACAGGTGCCGCAGGGCGGGCTCCAGCGCGGCACGCCAGGTGTCCGGGGCGGCGGGGGTGCCGCGGGCCGCCTCACGGTGCAGCGTCCCGAGCGTCGCGAGGGCGGCCCGGTCGGCGGGCGGGGTGTGCGCGGCGAGGAGGGGCAGGACCGTCGTCCCCTGCCAGAGGTGGGCCGCCCGCAGGCCGGGCGGGTACGGGACGGCGGCGAGGCGGACCGCCCAGCCGTCGGCGGAGTCCGGCGGCAGGGCGGCGTGCAGGACGCGGGCGAGCCGCCACAGCCAGGCGGGCGGGGGCGCCCCACCCGTGCTCCCGCCGGTCCTCACGCCGTTGCTCCCGCCGGTCCTCGCGGCGGTGCTCGTGGCGGGCGGCGGGTCCGGGTCGGCGGCCTTCAGTGCCGCGAGGAACGCGTGCGCGCCGTCGGGGGTCGTCGTCATGGTGGGGCGCCTCGGCTTCCGTCCGTTCCGTGGGCTCAGGCGTGGAGGGGGCTGCCGTCGACGGCGATACGGCGGCCCTCGCGGGTGTGCGGGAAGTAGTCCCACACGGCGTGGTGCTGCACGCTGCGGTTGTCCCAGAGGACCAGGGTGCGCGCCTGCCAGCGGACCCGGCAGTGCAGCAGCGGGGTGCGCGCGATGTGCGCGTAGAGCATCGCCAGCAGGGCGTCGCTCTCGGGCTTGGCGAGCTGGGTGATGTGCGAGGTGTAGGGCGCGTTGACGAACAGCAGCTTGCGGTCGGTCTCGGGGTGGCGGACCACGACGGGGTGCTCGGTGCGCGGCACGTCGTACTCGGGCGGCGGCGTCATCCCGGCGGCCGTCCAGGGCAGCGCGCCGTCGTGCAGGGCGGTCAGGCCGCCGAGGAAGGTACGCATCGCGGGCGAGAGCAGTTCGTGGGCGAGGTGCATGTTGGCGAAGAGGGTGTCGCCGCCGCTGCCGCCCTCCGGGACGGTCGTGATGTACAGCATCGAGCCGAGGGAGGGTTCGGCGTCGGCGGTGCCGTCGGCGTGCCAGCCGTTGCCCGCGACGTTGCGGGACTCCTTGTCCGCCTTGATGTCGAGGATGTACGGGTCGGACCCCTCCGCCGCGAGCGCGACGGGGTGCAGCTCGCCGAAGAGGCGCGCGAACCGCTTGTGCTCCTCGGGGGTGATGTCCTGGTCACGGAAGACGAGGACGTGGTGGGTGCGGAACGCCCGCATCAGCTCCTTCTCCTGAGTGGGCGTCAGCTCGCGGGAGAGGTCGAGGCCGGAGACCTCCGCGCCGAGCAGCGGGGTGATCGGCTCGACGGAAAGGGTCTCGTACGGTTCGGCGGTGCGGGTGGTGAGCCGTTCGACGGCCTGGAGCGCGTAGTCCTCCACGAGGACCTCCTTGGGGTGATGCGGGAACTCCGGTGCGGAGTCTGGGGGGTGGATGGTTCAGAGGCCGCGGTCGAGGAGTGCGCGGACGACGAGGCGGCCGAAGGCGAGGTTGCCGTGGATCGGGTCGTCCGCCTGGCTGAAGGCGCGGCGCTGGAGGCCGGAAGCGTCGGTGACGCGGGCCCGCAGGTCGACGATCTCCACACCGCGCGCGGCGCGAGTTCGGTACGGACGACCTCCTGAGCGGCGGTGAAGACCCGCGCGTCGGACATGGGCGGGACGCGCTGCGGGGGCAGCGGCGCCAGCACGCGCAGCCCGAGGGCGAGCGCCCGGTCGTAGAAGGCGAGCGCGCCGCGTACGTACGCGGTGACCAGGGCCGCGAAGAGCGGGCCGCGCAGGAACGCCTCGGGCAGGTCGCCGCCCGGATCGCGGTGGACGTCCCAGTTCTGGCGGGTGGCCACGGTGTGCAGGCTCAGCCCGAACGTGCACACCAGGGGCACGGACAGCGCGCCGAGCGCCCGCACGTCCAGCGCGTCCAGCGCCTCCCGGTACAGCCGGTCCGCCTCGGCGTCCTTGAAGGTGACGTCGGTGCCGTCGGCGCCGCCCGGCGCGCAGAACGGGCCGAGGAAGTCCCGCCCGGACCCGATCGGGCCGCCCGCGAAGGGCAGATCGGCCGCGCGCGCCGCCCGCCCCACGCATCCGGCGTGCGAGTCACCCAGCAGGAGGAACCTCGCCGGAGACGGAGCCTCGGCCCCGACCCCGGTCGCTGTCGCTGTCGCTGTCGGGGCGGTAGTAGTCGAGCACGGCGTCGTCACACCAGGGGTCCTCTCCACCGGAGACGGGAGCGGGAACGGGGGCGGGGGCGGAGGCGGGGGCGGGGTGGTGGCCGGGCCCGGCGGGCGGAGCGGTGGGGCGGTCGGGGGCCGTGGGGCCGCCGACGTCGAGGGCGGTGAAGAAGTGCCGCATCACGAAGGCGACGCCGTCGGGGGTGACCGTGCGCAGGTTGGGCGCGTAGAAGGCGGCGCGGTAGGGGTGTCCGGTGACGATCTCGTACGACGGGAAGTAGTCGACGTCCGGGGACTCGTCGGCGAGTTGCCCGGCGGCGGCCCGCAGCACGGACTTGGAGTGGGTGGTCGCGACGAGCACGTGGCGGTCGGTGGCGGTGGCCGTCAGCGGCACCGGGGACACGGTGAGGATCGTCCTGAGCGCCGGGTTCACCGTGTGCGCCAGTGCGAGCGTGTCGGTCAGGTCCCGGTGCACCTGGGCCACTGTGTGGTTGCGCAGCACATGGCGGGCGGGGTCGAAGGTGCCGCGGACGGTGCCGGGGCACATGGGCAGGACGGTGCCGGTGACGGTGTCGTGCCAGGCCTCGGTCAGGCCGAGCGTGAAGACGAGGACGTCGGCCTTGAGCAGGGCGCGACGCAGGGCGGCCAGCGTGACCGCGCGGGAGGCGGCCAGGGCCTCGGGCGTGGCGAACCCGTCCGGTTCCAGACTGGGCCGGTAGGGGTCGTGGAACCTGCCGTCCTCCTCCCAGTACTCCTGGGGCGGCTGCTCGGCGTCCAGCGCCCAGGCCACCCACTGGCGGAGCGCGGCGGCCGTGTAGACGTTGCCGGTGCGGAAGGAGAAGCGGCCGTAGCCGCGGTCCTCGCGTGCGGCGGCGGTCAGGCCGGGCGGGGGCGGTTCGGCGTCGTACCAGTGCATGCCCTCGTCTAGGAGGGCGCGGCCGATGTGCCGGGCGAAGCAGGAGCCCGCGGTGATCACCGGGTCGTCCGGTCCGATGGTGAACTTCGGCGTCCAGAGTGCGGTGATGTCCGCCGGTTCCGGTTCGGCGACGGCGGTACGCCAGAAGGCGCGCGCGGGTTGGCGCGTGTAGGGGTTGGGTGACGCGGGGGTGGTCGTCGGCACGGGAAGGCTCTCCTCAGGACTGCTGCCGGGCGGGCGGACGCGGTGCGCCGGGGGCGTCGGCCGGTGTGCCGGACTCTGGTGCGGCGGACGCGATGACGTCGGCGATCGCCTCGACGTGCGGGGCGGCGACGAGTTGGTAGTGGTCCGCGTCGATGTGGTGGGTGCGCAGGACGGGGAGGTGGGCGTTCCAGGCGCCGGGGGCGGTCGGTTCGGGGGCGAGGACCGGCACCGGGGCGGGCGTCACCTCGGATGCGGCGGTGGCGTCCGGGGTGGTGACGGCGCGGTCGGCCAGCCAGAGGACGGCCGGGGTGCGGGTCAGGTGGGGGAGGCGGTGGTCGGCCATGGCGGCGAGGTTGGCGCGGCAGCAGCGGGCCAGGCCCTCTGCGTAGGCGCGGCCGGTCGGGGTGAGCCGGTGGGCGGCGTTGCCGCTCAGTTCGCGGGCGAACACGGCGTCCACCTGCCGGTCGTCGTAGGCGGCGAGGCGGGCCCCGGCTCCGGGCGGCGGCGGGTCGATCAGGTACAACTCGGCGGCGGGCCGGACCGGTTGGCCGGGGCTGGCGTCGCGTTCGGCGAGGGCCGCCATGGAGAGCGCCGCCCACGCGCCGAACGACCAGCCCGCGAGGTGGAGTCGGTGGTCGGGTGCCGGGAACTCGGCGCGTACGGCGTGGAGATACGACGCGGCGCGTGCGGTCAGGGACCGCGCCGAGGGGCGGGGGTCGCGCAGGGCGGGGTCCGCGATCAGGCAGACCGTGAGGGTGTCGGGCAGCGCGGACACCAGGGGCCGGTAGGCCTGGATGTCGCCGCCGACCGGGTGCACCAGGCAGAGCACGTCGCGGCCCGTCCCGCGCTGCCAGACCTCGATGTCCGGCAGGGCGCCGGGGCCGCCGGTGGCGCGGTGGGCGGCGGTGTCGAGGTGGCCGAGGATCTCGGTGAGGGTGACCCGGTGGCTGAGCCCGGAGAGGCTGACGTCGGTGCCGTAGCGGCGTTTGATCTCGTCGATCAGTTCCAGGAGGGTGAGGGAGTCGGCGCCGAGGTCGTAGAGCGGGGCGGCCGGGTCGACGGTGTCCACGCCCAGCAACTCGGCGAGGAGGTCGGCGAGATCGGCGGCCGGGTCGGGTCCGGCGGTCCCGTCGGCGGACGGCTCGACCGGGGTGGACGGCCGGTGCGCTCCCGGCAGGACATCGGTGTCGGGGGACGCCGACGTACCAGGGCGGGCGGCGAGGTGACGGTCGCCGGGCCCGGGACCGTAGAAGGCGCGGGCCCTGTCCCACTCCACCGTGCTGACCAGCAGATGGGGCAGTCGCAGGTCCAGGGCCTGCTCGAAGACGGCGGTGCCGTCCTCGGGGGTGAGCGCCACCGCCAGGTGGGCCCGGTGGCGGGCGTCGCCGGTGCGGGCGGTGTCCGCCGCCATGCCGACCTCGCGCCAGGCGTCCCAGCCGACGCTCACCCGGACGGTTGCGGCCTCGGCGTCGGGGGTGTGCGCGCAGGCGTCGAGGTAGGCGTTGGCGGCCGCGTAGTCGAACTGGCCGACGCCGCCGTGCAGGGCGGCGGCCGAGGAGCAGTACACGACGAGGTCCGGGGCGTGGGAGGCGATGAGCCGTTCGACGAGCAGGGCGGCGCGCAGCTTGGCCACGGTGGCGTGGCGGGCGACGGCGGGGTCGCGGCGGGCGAGGAGGCCGCCCGCGGCCGTGCCGACGGCGTGGACGACGCCGGTGAGGCCGTCGAGGTGCGGGGCGAGCCGCTGGGCGACCGTGTCGGGGTCCTCGGTGGCGAGGTCGGCCCGTACGACGGTGACCCGGTCTCCGTACGGGCGGGTCGCGGCGGGGGCCGTGCCGTGCCGGGAGACCAGGACCGTACGGGTGCCGGGGTGGGCGAGGAGGCGGGCGGCGAGGGTGCCGCCGATGCCGCCGGTCCCGCCGAGGACGAGGTACGTGCCGGGCGCGGCGGAGGTGTCGGCGGCGGGGGCCGGGCGGGGCGCCGGGACCGGCTGGGTGGACCGGTGCCACCAGAAGCCGTCGCGGAGGGCGAGGACGGGTACGGCGTGGGCGTCGGCCGTGCCGGTCGCGGCGGGGGTGGGCAGGTCGGGCAGGAGGTGGGCCCAGGCGGCGGGGCGGTCGTCGGGGAGGTCCAACCACCTGAGGGTGACGCCCAGTTCCTGGCGCGGGGTCTCGACCGCCGGGGCGAGCAGTGCCGCCGCGGGGACGCGGACGGTGCCGTCGACGGGCTGGGCCCGCCGCGACAGCAGCCAGACACGGGGCCGGGTCTGCGGGGGTGTCTCGGAGAGGGCGCGGGCGAGGGCGGCGACCGTGTCGAGGCAGGCCCACTGGGCCGTCTCCAGGCCGGCCGGGTCGCCGGGGCCCTCGCCGAGGGCGAGCGGCAGCGCGTGCAGCCAGTCCCAGGCCGGGGCGGGGGCGTCGGGGCGCGCGGGGTCGGTGGTGCGGGTGAGGAGAGTGAGGAGGGCGGTGAGGTGGGTGGTGTCGGCGGGGTCGACGGCGTAGTGGTCGTCGTCGTGGCGGGTGAAGGGCGTGCCCGGCGCGGCGGTCTCGACGAGGACCACCCGTGCGTAGTGGTCGGTCAGGCACCGCCATGCGGCGGGGTCCGTGCCGGGGGCGACGACCACCACGGCGGCGCGTGCGGCCCGGTCGGTGTGCGGGCGCGCGCGGCGCAGCCGGGTCCACTGGAGTTGGTGCAGCCACCGGTCGGCGGGCAGCCGGTCCGGTCCGGTGGACGCGGGCGGCGTGCTCTCCGCGGCCACGCGGGGGAAGTCGTGGTCGGTGGTGTCGAGGGCGGGCGGCGGGAAGTCCCAGGGCGCGGGGGCCGGGCCGGGCGGCAGGTCGACGGGGTGCCCGGCGGCCCAGGCCGCGGCGAGGGCGTACGGGTCGGTGGGGTCCGTGCTCTCCGACGGGGCGGGGCGGGACCGGGTGTCCTCGGGTGAGCGGAGCCAGGTGACGGCGGAGGCGGCGTCGGGGCAGACGGCCGCCGCCCGGTGGCCGAGGACGGGTCGGCCGGAGCGGAGGTGCCGCAGGACCCGCGGGTAGGTCTCGGGGTGGGCGGCGAGGTAGTCGGCGACACGGTGCCGGTCCGCGCGGAGGGCCGCGGCGGAGGCGGCGGACAGCAGCAGGAGCGGCGGCGCGGCGGACGGGTCGGGGGACGGCTCGCGGGACGCCGCCGTACGGCCCTCCTCGGGGCGTTCCAGCAGCAGGTGGGCGTTGGTGCCGCCGATGCCGAAGCTGCTGACGGCGGCCACGCGGGGCCGGTCCGCGGGCCAGGGCTCGGCCGTGACGGGGACGCGGAACGGCCCGTCCTCGATGGCGGGGTTGAGACGGTCGAAGTCGGCGGTGGGCGGGACGACGCCGTGGTGGACGGCGAGGACGGCGCGCACCAGGCCGACGACGCCCGCGGCGGCGCCGAGGTGGCCGATCTGGCTCTTCACCGAGGACAGCGCCAGGCGCGCGTCGGCGGTGAGGCCGTACGCCTCGCGCAGCGCGGCCGTCTCCACGGGGTCGCCGAGGGGGGTGCCGGTGCCGTGCGCCTCGACGTAGCCGAGGTCGGCCCCGGTACGGCCGCTGCGGTGCAGGGCGGTACGGATCGCGGCGCGCTGCCCGGCCTGGGCGGGGGCGCTGTAACTCAGCTTGTCGGAGCCGTCGTTGGTGATGCCGGAGCCGGTGATGACGGCGTACACGGTGTCGCCGTCGCGGCGGGCGGCGCTGAGGGGTTTCAGGACGATCATGCCGGTGCCGCTGGCGCCGACGGTGCCCGCGGCGTCGGCGCTGAAGGGCCGGCAGTGGCCGTCGGGCGAGAAGATGTGCTGCGGCCGGTAGGTGTAGCCGTCGGTGAGGCCGGTGTCGACGAGGACGCCGCCGACGAGCATGACGTCGGCGTCGCCCTGGCGGAGCAGTCCGGCGGCGACGTGCACGCCGACGAGGGAGCTGGAGCACGCCGACTGGACGGTGAAGGCGGGGCCGGTGAGGCCGAGGTGGTAGGCGGCCTTGGTGGCGAGGAAGTCCTTCTCGTGGTGCAGGGCGAGGCGGAAGGCGTCGGGGAGCGCCGCGGGGTCGCCGGTGCGGAGCATGTCCTGGAAGTACGTGTTCTCGCCGCAGGCCGCGACGAGTCCCACGCGGGCGGCGGCGGGGTCGCCGATCCCGGCGTGGGCGAGGGCCTCGACGGCGGTCATCAGCAGGTGCCGCTGCTGCGGGTCCATCAGCCGGGCCTCGGCGGGGCTGAGGGTGAACCGGCCGGGGTCGAAGGCGAGGAGCCCGTCCATCTGGCTGCGGGCGCCGACCCGGCCGTCCGGCGCGGAGAAGTGCTCGATGCCGCGGCGTCCGGAGGTGACCAGGTCCCAGAAGGCGGCCAGGTCGGGGGCGCCGGGCAGCCGTACGGCCATGCCGACGACGGCGACGGGGTCGTCGCCGGGGACGCGGGCGTCGCCGGTGGCGGAAGCGGCGTCGGGAGCGAGGGCGGCGTCGGTGGCACGGAAGTGCTCCGCGGCGCGGGCGTCGTCGGGGGCGCTGAAGTCCTGCGGGGCGCGGGCGGGTTCGCCGACCGTGGCGGCGTTCCGGGGCGTGGCGCGGTGCTCGATGAGCCGGGCCAGGGCGCGTACGGTGACGTGCTCGAAGAGGTCCGGGACGGTGAAGGCGAGCGTGCCGTCGGGTTCCCCGGCGCAGCGGAGCTGGAAGCGCATGAGGTCGAGGCTGGTGGCGCCCGCGTCGAAGAAGCGCTCCCCCGGCCCGACCGGGCGGCCGGTGACCGTCTCGAACAGCTCGGTGAGTCTGCTCTCCAGCGGGGACAGGGCGGTGGCGCGGGTCCCGGAGGGGCGCAGGTCGTGGCCCTCGGCGGTGAGGGCGGCGCGCCGGTCGAGCTTGCCGCTGGGGGTGCGGGGCAGCCGGGTGAGGCGGCGGAAGCGGGCGACGCGGGCGTGCGGCGGGAGCAGTCCGGCGAGGTGGGCGGCGAGTGCGGCCGGGTCGGGGTCGTCACCGCGGCACTGGAGGGCGGCGACGAGCTGCCCGTCGTGGACGGTGGCGAGCGCGTTGACGACGTCGGGGTACTGGAGCAACGCCGCCTCGACCTGGCCGAGTTCGAGGCGGTGCCCGGCCAGTTTGACCTGGCTGTCGGCGCGGCCCGCGTAGTGCAGCAGGCCGTCCTGGTCGAAGCGGGCGAGGTCGCCGGTGCGGTAGAGGACGCCGTCGCGCGGGTCGTCGGGGTCGGGGGCGAACCGGTCGGCGTGGGCGGCGGGGTCGCCGAGGTAGCAGCGGTGGGCCATGAGGCCGCCGATGAGTAGTTCGCCGGTGACTCCGGGCGGTACGGGGCCGCCGTGCTCGTCGACGACGCGCAGCACGGCGCCCGCGACGGGGCGGCCGATGGCGGGGCGCAGCGGCCAGTCGGCGGGGTTGCCGGAGAGGCGCAGCCCGCTGACGACGTGGGTCTCGGTGGGGCCGTAGTGGTTGAACAGGCGGGCGTCCGGCAGTCCGGCGAACCAGCGGCGGACGGCGTCGGTGCACACCAACTGCTCCCCCGCGGTCACGACTTCACGGAGCCGGGAGGGGAACCGGCCGGTGCGGACACCGTGTTCGGCGAGGAGTTGCAGGGCGACGTAGGGCAGGAAGAGGCGTTCCGCTCCCCCGGTCTCCAGCTGGTCGAGGAGGGCGGGCACGTCGTGCCGCCAGGCGGGGTCGATGAGGCGGAGCAGACCGCCGGAGCAGAGGGTGGTGAAGATCTCCTGGAAGGAGACGTCGAAGGAGAGCATGGAGAACTGCTGGGTGACGGCGGGGCGTTCGAGCCCGCCGTCGGTGCGCTGCCAGTGCAGCAGGTTGCACAGGGTGAGGTCGGGGACCTGGACGCCCTTGGGGGTTCCGGTCGACCCGGAGGTGAAGAGGGTGTAGAGCGGGCGCTGTCCCCGGTGGTCGTGGGCGACGGGGGCCGCCGCGGGGGCTGCGGCGAGGACGACGGGGTGGCGCGGCAGCGACGCGGGGGCGATCGCGTCGAGGGACGCGGCGGCGGAGGGCGACGGGTCGCCGGATGCGGTGCCGGGTGACGGGGCGTCGGGTGTGGGCGCGTCGTCGGGGGCCGTGAGCACGCACAGGGGTGCGGCTTGGGCCAGGACGTGCCGCAGGAGGGCGGGTGGGTAGGCCGGGTCGAGGGGGACGACGGTGAGGTTGAGGCGGGCGGCGGCCAGGAGGGCGACGACGTGTTCGGCGGAGGGCGGCAGGTGCAGCGCGACGGCCGCCGGCGCGGCCGGATCGGCGGGCAGCGGGTGCCGGTCCAGCAGGGAGGCCGCCAACTCGTTGGCCTGGGCGTCGAGTTCGGCGTACGTGAGGGTCTGCGTGCCGTCGGTGACGGCCGGGGCGTCGGGGGTGCGGGCGCGCTGCCGGGCGAACCCCTCGGCGATCGTGGTGAAGTCGGGCCGGCGGAGCGGTCCGCGGCCGAGGTCGGGCAGCGCGTGCCGGTAGGGGCCGACCAGGTCGCGCAGGGGGGTGTCCGGGTCGCCCGCGTGTCCGGTGAGGTGGTCGAGTGCCTGGCGGAAGAGGCGCCCGGCGGCCTCCGCGCGGTCGGCGCCGAAGTCGTCGCGGTACTCCCACAGGCAGTCGAACCCGGCGTCGTGCTCCACCACCGACAGGGTGAGCGCACACTTGGCGCCCAGTGGCTGCGGCCACTCGGGGCGGACCTCGCAGCCGTCGAGGCGCAGCGCGGAGAACTCGGTGTTCTCCAGCACGAAGAGGTGGTCGAAGAGCGGGTCGCGGGGACGCAGCGCCGGGGCGGTGAGGACGTCGGCGAGCGCGACGTCCTGGTCCGCGAGGACGGCCCGGACCCGGTCGGCGTGCCCGGCGAGGAGGTCACCGAGCGACGCGCGGGGCGGTGTGGGGAGGTCGAGGAGGACGGTGTTGGCGAACATGCCGACGGCGCCCGCGAACTCGGGGCGGGGCCGTCCCGCGACCGGGGTGGCGATGAGCGGTCGGGTCTGCCCGGAGACGCCGTACACGCTCGCCGCGAACGCCGAGACCAGCAACTGGAAGCGGGTGAGGCCGAGTGCGGCGGCCCGGCGGTCGAGTGCGGCGCGCCGCACCAGGTCGAGGGAGGTGCGCAGCAGCCCGGCCCCGGGGCCGTCCGGACCGCCGGGAGGGGAGGCGGGGGCGGGCAGGGCGGGTGAGGGGTCGCCGTCGTGGCCGTAGCGGGCGCGCAGCCGGGTCCGGCGGTCCGCGTAGGCGGGGGTGGCGTGCCAGGCGCGCTGCCAGCGGGCGAGGTCGAGCGGGGTGACGGGAGGGGGGTCCTCGGCCGTGTGCTCCGGGCCGTCGGGCCGTCCCGCGCGGTGGGCGTCGTAGTCGGCGGTCAGGTCGTGGAACAGCAGGCCGAGGGACCAGCCGTCCACGGCGGCGTGGTGGAGGTGCAGGACGAGGACGCCGCCGTCGGGCCGCTCCAGCCAGGTGGCGCGCAGCATCCGGGGGTCGGTGAGGTCGAAGGGGCGGGCGAAGAACCGGTCGGCGCCGGCCTGCCACGCCTCCCCGGGCGGGACCGCGCAGGGGGTGTACGGGTCGTAGGGGTCCTCGGTGCGCTGGGTCAGGCCCTGGGGTCCGGGGACGAGGCGGGTGCGGAGGGCCGGGTGGCGTTCGACCGAGCGGCGCAGGGCGTGGCGCAGGGCCTCGTGGTCGACGGCGCCCCGGACGCGGAAGGCGAGCGGCACGTCGTAGGAGCGGTCGCCGGGGTCGCGCTGGTGGAGGAGCCAGAGGCGTTCCTGCTCGCCGGTGGCGGGCGCGGTGCGCGGATCGCCGTCGGCGGCGGGGAGCGGCGGATGCTCGCCCGCGGAGGGTTCGGCGGCGTGCACGGCGGCGGCCAGGGTGGCGAAATCGGCGGTGAGGACGAGGTCCTGCGGGAGGTCGACACCGTGGCGGGCCATGATCGCGAAGCGGAAGCGGAGGGCCTTCAGGGAGTCGCCGCCGTGGGGAATCCAACGGTCGCCGGGCCGCAGCCCGTCGACGGCGAGGATCGTCTCGGCGAGGTCCAGGACCGGACGCTGCGCGGCGGTCACCGGGGCGGCCGCCGGGTCGTCGGCCCGCCAGGGCGTGCCGGGGTCGCGCAGCAGGGCCTCCCGGTCGACCTTGCCGTTGGCGTTCAGCGGCAGCGCGGGCACCAGGTGGGTGCGGTGCGGCCTCATGTACGGGGGCAGGGCGGCGGCGAGGTGGCGGTCGTAGGCGTCGAAGGAGAGGTCGGGGGACGGGCCGTCGGCGGGATCTTCCGGCCGGGTTCCGGTGGGCAACGCTCCGTCGGGCCGGGTTCCGGCGGGCTGGGCGGCGGTGGGGTTCGTCGCGGCGGTCCGCGTTGCGGCGGGCTGTTCCCCGCTGTCGTCGAGGACGAGGAAGGCGAGGAGTTCGTTGCGGTCCTCGGCGTCGCGGCGGGTGCACACGTACGCCTGACCGACAGCCGGATGGGCGAGGAGGGCGCGCTCCACCTCGCCGGGTTCGATGCGGAAGCCGCGTACCTTGACCTGGCGGTCCGCGCGGCCGACGTAGGTGACGCGGCCCTCGGTGTCGTGGCGGACGAGGTCGCCGGTGCGGTACCAGCGGCGGGTGCCGCCGTCCTCGTGGCGGAGGTCTACGAAGGCGGCGCGGGTCTGTTCGGGCAGGTTGCGGTAGCCGCGCGCCAACGCGGTTCCGGACAGCAGGAGTTCGGCGACCTCGCCGGGTTCGGCGGTGCGGCCGTCGGGGGTGCGGAGCAGGAGGCCGGTGCCGGGGAGGGCGGTGCCGATGGGGATCGTGTCGCCGTCGAAGTCGCGGGGAATCGGGTGGCACAGGGCGAACGTCGTGGCCTCGGTGGGGCCGTAGACGTTGTGCAGGACCGTGCGGGACGCCGGGGCGGCGGCGTAACTGCGGCGGATGAGGCGGGCGTTGAGCTGTTCGCCGCCGACGAGGACCTGGCCGGTGGTGGCGAAGCAGTCGGGGACCTGTTCCACGATCGCGTTGAACAGGGCGACGGTGAGGAACACCGTGTCGACACGGCGTTCCCGCAGCGCGGCGGTGAAGGCGTGCGGGCTCTGTGCCGTGGCGTCGTCGAGGACCACGCAGACGCCGCCCGTCAGCAGCGGCGCCCACACCTCGAAACTCAGCGCGTCGAAGGCGGGGTTGGCGAGGCAGGCGTACCGGGCGCCGGACGGCAGGTCGATGTAGCCGGGCCGGGCCAGGCGCAGGACGCCCTCGTCGGTGACCTCGACGCCCTTGGGCCGGCCGGTGCTGCCCGAGGTGTAGAAGACGAAGGCGGTGCCGTCGTCCTCGGGGGAAGATGCCGGGAGCGGCAACGCCTCTGCCTGGGCCTGCACTTGGTCGTCCAGGAGGAGGGTGAGGTCCAGGATCGTCGTCTCCGCCTCCGGGCCGTCGGACGGGCCCGAGGGGTCCGAGAGATCGGCCACCACGGCGACGGCGCGGGAGTCGTGCAGGATGTGCCGTCGGCGGTCGGGCGGGCTGAGCCGGTCCAGGGGGACGACGGTGGCCCCGGCGCGGCGGATGCCGAGCAGGACGCAGACCAGGTGCCAGGAGCGGGGCAGGCGGACCGCGACCGCGTGTCCGGGGCGCACCCCTCGGGCGCGCAGCCGGTCGGCCACCCGGCCGCTGAGGGAGTCGAGTTCGGCGTAGGTGAGCGTCCGGGAGCCGTCCTCGACGGCGGAGGCGTCGGGCGTACGGCGGGCGTGATCGAGGATGGCGGCCGCGAGGAGGGAAGCCGTGTCGGTGGAGGAGGAGTTCGGTTCGGCGAAGGCGGAACGCGTACCGCAGGAGCGGGAGTTCCCTTCGGCGGAGGGGGAGGTCATCGGGTCTCCCCCGTCCTGCGGGTGTCGGCCACGGAGCCGAGCGACTGAGGGGGCGCGGGTGGCGCCGCCGGGTCGGCGGATCGTGCCTCGACGTGCGCGAGTTCGGCCGTCAGGAGGGCACCGACGTGGGCGGCGTGCTCGCCCTCCAGGATCTCCCAGTGGTCGCACTTGAGCGTCTCGACCCGGAACTCGCCCTCGGCGCGCCGCTCCCAGAAGGCGCGGACCTCCGCGTGGAAGGAGCTGTCGGTGCCGTCCGTGACGGCTTCCGCGAGGGTGAGCCGGGTGGGCGACGGGGCGGGGAGGTGGTCGCGGGCGGTGAGCCGGTTGTGGTTGTAGATGCGGAAGTAGCGCTCGACCTGGGCGTCGTCGATGCCGGGATACATCCCGTTGAACCTCACGAGTTTGTCGCGGAACTCCTGCGCGTCGACAGGGGTGATGGCGGCGCGCGCCTCGGCGTCGTCGGTGGCCTGGGTGTCGAGGAGGACGACGCTGACGTCCCGGCGTCCGGTACGGCCGAGGCGGCGCCCCATCTCGTGGGCGACGAGGCCGCCGTAGGAGAGGCCGGTGAGGACGAGGGGGCCGGGGCCCAGGGGTTCGAGGAGGCGGAGGTAGTGCGCGGCCATGGTCTCGACGGTGGGCTGGAGCGCCTCGCCGGGGTTCACACCGGGCGACTGGATGCCGTACAGCCCGGCCTGTTCGGGGAGGTGGGCGGCGAGCGGCAGATAGCAGAAGGCGGTGCCGCCCGCGGGGTGGACACAGACCACGCGGGGGCCGGTGCCCGGCCGGAACTCGATGAGGCTGCCCGGCGGGGTGTCGGGCCCGTCCGCGCGCAGGTGGGCGCCCAGCTGCTCGATGGTCGGGCGGGCGACGACCTCGGCGACCGGCAGGGTCCGGCCGAGGGCCTCGCCGACCTCGTGGGCCATCTTGATGGCGGAGAGGGACGTGCCGCCGATGTCGAAGAAGTTGTCGCGGACGCCGATCTCCGGGTGGAGCAGGACGCGTTGCCAGATCCGGTAGAGGGCGTGCTCGACGTGGTCGCGCGGGCTGGCGGTGTTGACCTGGTCGGTGGCCTGCGCGCGGGCGAGGTCGAGCAGGGCCCGCCGGTCGACCTTGCCGCTGCGGTTGAGGGGCAGGGCGTCGAGGTCGACGAAGGCGCCGGGGATCATGTAGTCGGGGAGGCGGGGGGCGAGCGCGGCCCGCCAGTCCCCGGCGGAGCGGGCGGGGCCGGTGCCCCGGCCGACGCCCGCGACGAGGCGGGGGCCGCCGGGCGCGTCGCGGTCGAGGAGGACGACGGCCTCGCGGACGCCGGGCAGCGCGGTGAGGGCGGCCTCGATCTCGGCGGGCTCGATGCGGAATCCGCGCAGTTTCACCTGGTCGTCGGCGCGGCCCGCGTAGTGGGCGACGCCGTCGGGGTCCCGGCGGGCCAGGTCCCCGGTGCGGTAGATCCGCGCGCCGGGCACGTACGGGTCGGGCAGGAAGCGTTCGTCGGTGAGGTCGGGGCGGCCGAGGTAGCCGCGGGCCAGCGAGGCGCCACCGAGGTACACCTCGCCGACGACGCCGGGCGGGACGGGGCGCAGGAGGGCGTCGAGGACGTAGAGGCGGGTGCCGGGCAGGGGGCGGCCGATCGGGCAGGGCCGCTCCAGCGGGCGGACGTCGTGGTGGGCGGTGCTGTAGAGGGTGGCCTCGGTGGGTCCGTAGCCGAAGCAGATCCGCAGGCCGGGCAGGTGCTCGGTCATCCGGTGCAGGGCGGCCTCGGTGAGGGACTCGACGCCGGTGAGGAGCCTGCGCAGCGGCAGGTCGCGGAGGCGTTCGGCGGGGTCCTCGTCGATCCACTTGACGTAGGCGGGCGGCAGGAACGCCTGGGTGACGGCGTGTTCGCGCATCCAGGCCAGGAACGCGGCCGGATCGCCGCGCAGTTGATCCGGGACGAGATGCAGTACGCCGCCCGTGGTGAGCGGGAGGAGCAGTTCGTGGATCGAGGCGTCGAAGCCGATGCTGGACCAGGCCGAGCCGTGTTCACCGGGCGCGGTGCCCATCCGGTCGTGCCAGGTCGCGAACAGGTTGAGGACGCTGCGGTGCTCGACGGCGACGCCCTTGGGGCGGCCGGTGGAGCCCGACGTGAAGATGACGTACGCCAGTTGGTCGGGCGCGCGGTGGACGCCCTGCGGCGGGGTGTCCCCGGTGGTCCCCTCGGCTTCGACGGCGGTCAGGTCGAGCCAGGCGGCGGGGCGGTCGGCGGGGGCGTGGTCGGTGAGGACCAGCGGGCACACGGCGTCCTCGACCATGCCGGTCAGCCGGTCGTGGGGCTGGCCGGGGTCGAGGGGCAGGTAGACGGCGCCCGCCTTCAGGATGCCCAGCAGGCCCACGAGCAGGTCGCGGGTGCGTCCCGCGTGCAGTCCGACGACGTCACCGGGGCGGACGGAGCGGGCGACGAGGGCGTGGGCGAGGCGGTTGGCACGGCGGTCGAGGCCCGCGTAGTCCAGGCCGCCGTCGGCGTCGACGACCGCCTGCCCCTCGGGACGGGCCCTGACCTGCGCCTCGACGAGGTCGACGAGGCCGGTGGCGGAACGGAGGGCGGCGGCGAGGGGGTCCTCGCCGGGAGCGGAAGGATCGTCGGCGGAAGGGGGCGCGGCGGTGGGCTCCGCGTCGACGTCGGGCTCCCCGTCCGCAGCGGACACCGCCCGTACGCCCTGCGGCCCGTCCTCGACGGACACCGCCCGTACGTCGCGGGGCCCGTCCCCGGGGGCCGCCGTTCCGGCGTCGGGGCGGGCGGCGTCGCCCAGGAGGATCAGCCTGCGGCTCTCCGCCTCGTCCATCAACTCCAGTTCGGTGACCGGGCGTTCGGGGTGGCGGGCCATGCCGGTCAGGAGTCGGACCAGGTGGTCGGTCCAGCGTTCGGCGGTGGCGTGGTCCAGGAGGGCGGTCGCGTAGTCGAGTTCGCCGGTGACGCGTCCCTCGGACTCGGTGGCGGCCACGGCCAGGTCGAACTTGGCCGGGGCGTCCGCGATGGGCAGCGGCCGGGTCTCGACCCCGGCTATGTCCAGCAGGTCCCGCCGGTCCGGCACCCAGGCCAGCATCGTCTGGAACAGCGGCGTGTACGCGGCGCTGCGCGGCGGGTTGACGCGCTCGACGACCCGCTCGAACGGCAGGTCCTGGTGGGCGAGGGCGTCCCGCACGACGGCGCGGACCCGCGTCACGGCCTCGGCGACGGTCGGGGAGGCGGAGAGGTCGACGCGGATCGGGAGGGAGTTGACGAGGAAGCCGATCAGTCCGGACGCCTCCGCGCCGCGCCGGTTGGCCACGGGGGTGCCGACAACGATGTCCTCCTGCCCGGAGAGCCGGGCCAGCAGCAGCGCCCAGCCGGTCAGCACCACCACGAACGGGGTCGCCCCGCAGGACCGGGCGAGGACCCGCAGCGCGGCGGTGACGTCCGCGTCGAGACGGAACTCGACCCGGCCGCCGTCGAAGGACTGCTCGGCCGGGCGGGGGCGGTCGGTGGGCAGTTCGAGGAGGGTGGGCGCGTCGGCGAGCGTACGGACCCAGTACTCCTCCTGCACGGCGAGGGCACCGCCGAGGACGGCCTCCCGCTGGCGGTGCGCGTGGTCGGCGTACTGGGCCGGGAGATCCGGGAGCGGGTGGGCCCGTCCGGCGGCCAACGCTTCGTACACCGGGCCGAGTTCGCGCATCATCACGTTCAGGGAGGCGCCGTCGTAGACGCTGTGGTGGAACGTGAGCAGCAGGACGTGGCGGTCGGGGCGCACGGCGAGGAGGCGCCCGCGTCCCAGGGGGCCGTGCTCCAGGTCGAAGGCCGTGGCCGCCTCCTCGCGCTGGCGTGCGGCGACGCGGGCGTCCGCGTCGGGCGCCCCGGCAAGGTCCTCGAAGGCGAGCGGGAAGCCGCCGCCGGGCGGGTCGATGTGCTGGACCACTCCCCCGGCCTCGGCGACCAGCCGCGTCCGCAATGTCTCGTGACGGTCCGTCAGCACGTCGAAGGCGGCGGCGAGGAGCTGTCGGTCGAGCGGGCCGGTGAGGGTGAAGGCGAGGGTCTCGTTGTACGCGGTGCCGCCGCCCCGCAACTGGGAGAGGAACCACAGCCGTTGCTGGGCGAACGAGGCGGGCCGGACCCGGGTGCGCCGGTCGTCGGCGACACCGTCCGGATCACGGTTGGGGGCGGCGGGGGCGGTGCTGGAGGCAGCGGAAACCGGATGGGGGGTGGTCGGCACCGGTACTACCTGGCCTTACTGGTCGGTCGGACTGGGCTGGCGGACTCGGCCGGGCCGGGGTCACCGGACATCCGACGGTCGGGGGCGTTCCGCCCGGCGGCGGGGGCCGCGCGAATGCGGGGTCGGGTCGATGAACGGAATCCTGGTAAATCATTCGGAAAATCTCGCGTTCGCGGCGAATGGAGTTCTCCGCGGAACGCCTGCACAGCCGTGATCATCAGCCACGGCGCGAAATCCTGTCAACACTTGACTTCTGTCCCCCACTCACCTAACACCGCTTGTATGCAACAGAGTTGTCGCAGGTCGGAGCGGTGATCAGGGCGCCCGGACCAGGCCGCGGCGGACGGCTCGGCGCGGGCCCCGGACTGTCCGCGGAAGGGCCGGAAAGTGAATAGGGAAATGCGGGCCGGGCAGGCGGTGGAATGCGCGGGGCGCGCGGTATGCCCTTTCTGACCAGGGCCCGGCCGGAACACTCCGCGTGCGGTCCGGCACCGTCTGCGAAACTGCCTCCGTGCTCATCGAAACCTCCCGCCTCACCCTGCGCCGCTTCCGGCCCGACGACGCCCCGGCCCTCGCCGCCTACCGATCCGACCCGGAGGTCGCCCGCTACCAGGGCTGGACCGCCCCCGTGTCACGGCGGGACGCGGCCGAGCTGGTGCGGGAGTTCGCCGCGGGCGACCCCGCACGGCCCGGCTGGTTCCAGTACGCGGTGGAGCTGACGGCGGAGGGGTCACTCGTCGGTGATGTCGGGGTGCGGCTCCACGAGAACGGCATGCAGGCCGAGTTGGGCTTCACCCTGGCGCCCGCGCGGCAGGGGAGCGGTTACGCGTCCGAGGCGGTGCGCGCGGTGCTCGGTGACCTGTTCGACGGGCGCGGTCTGCACCGGGTGTCGGCCGAGTGCGACGCCCGCAACACCGCCTCCGCGCGGCTGCTGGAGCGCGTGGGCTTCCGACGGGAGGGCGAGCGGCCCGAGTTCACCTGGATCAAGGGCGAATGGACCGACGACCTCCTCTACGGCCTGCTGGCACGGCGGTGGGAGGACCTGCGGCGGTCTTCCGACACATGAGGCGGGGGCGCGGCAGGCGAACGGCGGGGCCGGGGACGCGAACGCCCGGCCGGGGGACGTGAACACCCGGCCGGGCTCGATTCGGTGCCGGGCCGGGAGGGCCCGGCGGCGCCGAGGGCGCGGTCGGCCTAGTCGGCGGGCGGGCGTCGCCCCCAGGCCGAGATCAGCAGGGTCGTCATGTCCAGTCCCCGGGGTGTGCCGAGGGCGTCGATGAAGTCGGCGAGCTGCTCGGCGGTGACCAGGCCGTTCTCCACCAGGGTGTGCCCTTCCTGGCGCATCCGGGTGCCGATGAGTTCGTCGTCGGCCGGTGACTGTCCGGGGCCCGCCGGGGTGACCCGCGAGCCGATGCCGACGAGTCCGACGCCGCCGAGGGTGCGGGGCAGGGCGCGGGCCCACCGCATGTCGGCGCCCTGGGCCTCCATGCGCCGTACGTAGGCGCCGACGAGGGCCCGCCCCACCGGGGTCGGGGCGTGCTCGGCCGGGAGGTAGTAGAAGTCCTCCACCACCAGCCAGCCCCCCGGCGCCAGCCAGCGGACGATGCGGGCGAGGGCCTCCTCGGGGTCCGCGACGTGCTCCAGGACGGCGCGGGCGAGGACGAGGTCGAAGGAGCCGTCGGGGAACTCGGCCTTCGTCAGGTCCTCCTGGCGCACCGTCAGGTTGGGGGCGCGGTCCGCCTCCAGATAGCCGGTGTCGGTGTCGAGCGCGAGCACCGACCCCTCGCCGACCCGCTCGGCCAGCCAGTACGCCATCGAGCCCGCGCCCGCCCCGAGGTCCAGGCAGCGCCAGGCCGGGTCGAGGGGCAGCCCGTCGAGGATGCCGGTGGTCACGGCGTCGTACTTCTTCTCGAACAGCCGGACCTGGTCGAGCGGGGAGAGCTGCCCCTTGGTCAGCGATCCGGTGCTCTTCGCGTCCGTCGCAGTGGCGGCCGTCCCGGCGGTCGCGTCTGCCGGGTCAGGCGTGTCGGTCGTGTCGGTCGTGTCTGTCGCGTCCGTGGTCATCGGGGTCGGTCCCTTCCTCTCAGCCGGTCGCGACGGTCTCGGAGACCAGCGTGCACAGGACGATGTCCGGCGGCGCGACCTCCAGGGCGCCGATGTCCGGCTGTCCGGCGGCGTTGCGCTCGTCCGCCATGTACGCCTCGAAGGCCTCACGGTCCAGCCACTGCGGGTAGTTGACGTACGTCCTGCCGTCGGGGCTGATGTACGGCGTCGCCGAGACGAACCCGGGGAAGTGCCGCTTCCAGGTGCCGCTGCCGCGCAGCAGGTCGGCCATCGCGGCGGCGCCCTCGTAGCCGGAGACGTAGCGGACCGCGACGCACAGCAGGCCGGGCGGCCGGTCGGCGTCGGGGCCGAGCACCCCGGCCGACGGGGTGCCGCCGACCAGGTCCGTGCGCAGGGCGGCGGCGCTGCCGAGCCGGTCGACGACGGCCGCCGCGAGTCCGGCGGGGTAGGTGTTGCGGGCGCTCAGCTCGTCCCGCCAGGCGACGGAGTGCACGACGGCCGTGCCGTCGAGGGCGAGATGGACGCGGGAGGAGAGGAAACCGTCCAGGTCGCGTATCCAGGCGTCGACCTCGGCCTCGACCACCGCGACGGCCTCCGCCGAGGCCTTCGGCCCCTCGGTGCGCAGGGTCAGGAAGGTGCGGAAGCCCTCCCCGGTGCGGTGGGGCGCGGCGGACGGCGCGTGCGCGGCCCGGTCCGCGGCGGGCGTCCCCCCGTCCGCCGGCGCGACGGGGGGTACGGGCCGGTCAGCGGAAGTCATCGGCGAACTCCACGGCCCACTCGCGGAAGGTCCGCGGCGGCCGTCCGATGACCTCCTCGACGGTGCCGGTGATCAGCTCCGGCTCCTTGGTCAGCATGCCGAAGTAGTCCAGCGCGCCGTGGGCGTACGCGGGCGGCCAGCCGGCCCCGACCATGGCGTTGAGCGCGGCCTCGGCGGGGACGTCCTGCCAGGTCAGTTCGCGGCCGATGATCTCGCCGATGATCTCCACCTGCTCGATCTGGGTGAGGACCTCGGGGCCGGTGATGACGAGGCGGCGGCCCGCGAGGTCGCTGCCGGTGAGGGCGCGGACGGCGACGGCGGCGACGTCCTCCTCGTGGATCGAGGAGCGGGCGGCGGTGCCGTAGGGGGAGCGCACCACGTCGGACTTCTTGATCTGCTGGGCGAAGGAGAGGCGGGCGTTGGCGGTGAAGCCGGTGGTCTGGAGGAAGGTCCACTCCAGGCCGGTCTTCTCGATGAGGCCCTCCAGGTAGGCGTGGCAGTTGTTGTCGGCGTGCTCGTAGCCGATGTGGACGCCGATGGAGGAGACGAACGCGACACGGCGGGCGTGGCGTTCGATGCGCTCCAGGACGGCCGGGGCGGTGTCGACGTTGAGGGTGAAGAAGGGCCACATGAGCAGCACCGACTCGACGCCGTCGAGGGCCGGGAGGAGGCTGTCGGGGTCGGCCAGGTCGCCGTGGAAGATCTCGACGCCCTCGCTGGGCAGGCGGCCCGCCTTGGGGTCGTCCGCGAGCAGCAGGGCGCGGGTGGTGACGCCTTCGCCGATCAGCTGACGGACGACGTTGGGGCCGACGTTCCCGGTGGCCCCGATGACCAGGACCACGTTCTCTGCGCCCATGACCGTTTCCTTTCCGTTGGCTCTGCTGGATTCCCGCGACGGACCCCGAAAGGACCCCTCGATTTCCCGTCCGCGACCCGGACCGGGCGAATTGCGGTGCGCGTCTCCACGAAAGCGTGTGACGCCGTGGCGAATTCCGATGCGGTGACAGGGATCGGGAATTCGGGTTACAGCTTCACAGTCCGGGAAACCGAGGGGCAAGGAACTTTCTCTAAGATTCCGCGAAGTTTCCGGCCGTCGCCGGGAGTGCGGTCAGCCGCGGACCGCGACCACGTCGAGGTCGAGGGTGAGGTGCCGCCCCATGGAGCCCTTGGCCTTGGTGACGCCGAAGGCGTAGCGGTCGACGGTGGCGACGGCGTGGCACACCAGGCGGGTCTCGTCGCCGGAGAGGGCGTCGATGGTGAGGGCGACGGGCTTGGTGATCCCGCGCACGGTCAGGCGGCCGTGCAGCAGGTGTCCGGCGTCGCCGGCCTCGACGCGTTCGCCGCGGAAGTGCATCTCGGGGTGGGTGGCGACGTCCAGGAACCCGGCCTCACGCACGTGCTCGTCGCGCTTGGTGTTGCCGGTGTCGATCCCGGCGGCGGAGAGGACGGCCTCAACGGTGGAGGACGAGGTCGGCTCGGTCACGACGACCTCGCCGCGGATGACGGGGAAGGTGCCGCGGACGACGGCCAGTCCGAAGAAGTTCCGCATGCGGAACCGGACGGTGGACTGGGCGGGATCAATGGCGTAGGTGCCGGTTTCGGGCGTGTACTGGACGGCATTGCCGAAAACGGTCATGGTGCGCTCCTCAGCGATTTCGGGAAAAGGAACCGGAACCCTCGTGTGCGTGGCCCGATCCGGGGTCGTCCCGCGTCCGGTACGCGCCGCCGGTTTCCCGGGGACGGGCCGCGGGAGCCGGGGGCGGGCGGGGCGGGAGGAATGGCGGGGCCGGTCAGGCCGTGACGGGGTCGGGGGTGGTCGCGCCGGGCTTCTGCCGTATCCGGCCCGTCTCGCGGGGGACCAGCGCGGCGGCGAGCGCGGCGAGGGCGACGGCGCCGGTCCCGGCCCACAGGGCGGGGGTGATCCCGTCGACGAAGGCGTTCGCGGAGGTGTAGCCGCCCTGCGCCGAGAAGATCGCCGACATGACGGCGACGCCGAGGGCGCCGCCGACCTCGCGGAGCGCGTTGTTGGAGCCGGAGGCGATGCCCTGTTCCTCGGGGCGGACGCTGCTCATGACCAGGTTGGCGGTGGGGGCGAAGAAGAAGCCCATGCCGATGCCGCTGAGGACGAGCGAGGGCACCATCTCGCCGTAGGTGACGTCGGGTGCGACCACGAGGGCGAGCAGGGCGAGGCCGGTGCCCTGGAGGACGAGGCCGGTCACGACGACGGGCTGGCCGCCGAAGCGGTCGGAGAGGGCTCCGGCGACGGGCGCGGCGATCATCGGCATGGCGGTCCAGGGCAGCATCCGCACGCCCGCCTCCATGGGCGAGTAGCCGCCGACGTCCTGGAGGAACTGGCTGAGCAGGAAGATGGAGCCGAACATGCCGACGAACATCAGCAGGCTAGCGGCGTTGACGGAGCTGAAGGCGCGGCTGCGGAAGAGCCGCATGGGCAGCATCGGGTGGGCGGTCCGTGTCTCGTGGGCGACGAACACGGCGAGCAGGACGGCGCCGCCGACGAGGCCCGCGAGGACCGCTGCGCTGGTCCAGCCGTCGCCGTTGCCGCGGATCAGGCCGTAGACGATGCCGAAGAGGCCCGCGCTGGCGAGGGCGGTGCCCGGCAGGTCGAGGCGGGGGGCGGGGCCGCGGCTCTCGTCGAGGCGGAGCAGGGCGAGCGGGATGAGGACGACGCCGAGCGGCACGTTCACCCAGAAGATCCACTGCCAGGAGAGGTGTTCGGTGAGGGTGCCGCCGACGAGGGGTCCGGCGGCGACGGCCAGGCCGTTGACCGCGCCCCAGACGCCGAAGGCGAGGCCGCGCCGCTCGGGCGGGACGGCCGCCGAGAGGAGGGTGAGGGTGAGGGGCATCATGATGGCGGCGCCGACGCCCTGGACGGCGCGGGCGGCGATGAGTTCGGGCATGCCGGGTGCGAGCGCGGCGCCCGCGGAGGCGGCGGTGAAGATACCGAGGCCGATGGTGAAGAGCAGGCGGCGGCCGAAGCGGTCACCGAGGGCGGCGCCCAGCATGAGCAGGACGGCGAAGGTGAGCGTGTAGGCGCTCACCGTCCACTCCAGGTCGCCGAGTCCGCCACCCAGGTCCTCCCTGATGGAGGGCAGGGCGGTGGTGACGACAAGGTTGTCGAGCGCGGCCATGAACCCGGCCGCGCTGGCGATGATCAGCGTCCATAACGCGGTGTCGCGACGGGCGGGTGCTCGCTGCTGCATGACGCTCCTCTGGATCGGTGGTCGGTCGCGGTGCGGGCGCGTCGTACGAGGGGGTGGGGTGACGGGCGGCGGGGAGGCGGGGGTGGGCCGGTCGGACCGGTCGGACCGGGCGGGCTGGGTGCTCCCCCACTCGCCGGTGTGCGGCCGGTGGCTCCGCCGCCCTGTCGCTTTGTCGCCCTGTCGCTTCGTCGCGCGGCGACTGCCGCGTCCGTGCGGCGCTGCCGCTGAGCCGGTACGTCGTCGTAGCGGCACGTCGTGGTACCGGCACGCCGTTGTGCCGAGGAGTCGTTGTGCCGAGGAGTCGTTGGGTCGAGGAGTCGTTGGGTCGAGGAGTCGTTGGGTCGATACGTCGTCGTACCGACCCGCCGGCTCGCCACCCCGCCGGTTCCCGTCGCTCCGCCGTGGACGGTGGCGTCGTACGGCCGGGTGTTTCCCCCGTGGTGAACGGCGTGGGCGCCGGGACGACACGGGTTCCGGCGCGCACGGCTCGCGACCGGGCGTGCGGGACCTGCCGTGCTCCGGGCGCGGCACGGTCCCGGAGCCGTGCGCCCGTCGGGCCCACGTTCCGCTGTGGAGAGCCGTGTTCGGCAGGACGGCGCGGAACGCGGGCCCCGTGCGTGACGCCACCGTGCCGCCCCGGCCGGTGTCCCGCCCGTCGGTGTGCGCACCGGCGGGCGGGGGCGGTCACGCGGGTGGGGCGGGGTCAGCCGCCGACGGCGTGCAGTCCGCCGTCGACGTGGACGACCTCGCCGGTGGTCTTGGGGAACCAGTCCGACAGCAGGCCGACGACGCCGCGCGCGGCGGGCTCGGGGTCGTTGATGTCCCACTCCATCGGGGAACGCTGGTCCCAGACCGCGACCAGTTGGGCGAAGCCGGGGATGGACCGGGCGGCGACGGTCTTGATGGGGCCCGCGGAGACCAGGTTGACGCGTACGTTGCGGTCGGCCAGGTCGCGGGCGAGATAGCGGGAGGTCGACTCCAGGGCGGCCTTGGCGACGCCCATCCAGTCGTACATGGGCCAGGTGACCGCGGAGTCCAGGCTCAGGCCCACCACCGAGCCGCCGCGCCGCTCCAGGAGGGGCAGCAGGGCGGTGGTGAGGGACTTGAGGGAGAACGCCGAGATCTCGACGGCCGTGGCGACCGACTCCCAGGGCGTGTTCAGGAAGTTGCCGCCCAGGGCGTCCTGCGGACTGAACCCGATGGAGTGCACGACGCCGTCGAGGTCGACGCCCTCACCGAGGTGTTCGGCCACCCGGGCGGCGAGGGTGTCGAGGTGTTCCTGGTTCTGTACGTCGAGTTCGATGATGGGGGCCGGTTTCGGCAGCCGCCGGGCGGCCCGCTCGACGGCCGAGAGCCGGCCGAAGCCGGTCAGAACGACCTCGGCGCCTTCCTCCTGGGCGAGACGTGCCACGTGGAAGGCGATGGAGAAGTCGGTGAGGACGCCGGTGACCAGGATGCGCTTGCCTGCGAGGATTCCACTCATGGTGCTCGGTGACCCATGCCCAATCCGCCGCTCCGGTGGTCGGGACGGCTCCGGTGGTAGTGGTGTGCGGCTGCTGCTCACGAGGGCGTGCGGCATCCACCGCCCCGCCCTGTGAAAACTATACTTTACCGATGGGGCGCGGGGGCCCACAACGAGGGCGCGCGCCACAACGGGAAAAGGGATCGACCGGAACGACGCCGCACGGCACCCCCCGGCGAGTACGCGACCCCCGACGACCGTACTCAGAACGGGACTTCGGCGCAGCAGAACACCAACACTGCCGTTTCGTCGGCCGGTTCGACGCGAAAAAGGCCAACCGCCGCCTGGATCAGGTGCGTTCGGCGGCGGGGGGAACGGCCTGTTCGTCGAGGGCGTCGAGCATCTGGAGCAGTTGGCGGCGCATCGCGGGGGTCATCTCGCCCGCGCGCATGGCGATGGTGCGCACCTGCCGGTCGGCGAGCTTGCGCTCCAGCTCCTCCTGCTCCTCGACGTCCTCCACGCCGAGGAGATGCGCGGCCGTGATCGGCGGCATGCCCGGCACCCGGCGCTCGTCGAAGAACTTGGCGATGGCCCTGACGACCGCGATGGTCGGGTTGGTGTTGCGCCCGGAGCGCAGGGCGGCCAGGTAGACACGTGACACCGTCGTGTCGTGAGAGGGGTCCTCGGTGATCTTCTTGGCGACGTACGGCGTGGAGTACGACCGCTGACGGCCGGTCTCGTCCTCGTACGTCACGGACGCGAAGAGTCCGTTCAGGCACTGGGTGAAGTCACCGGCGGGCCGAGGCCAGCCCATGGCCCCGCTGTCGCCAGCTACCACGGAATGCTCCCTTCCGCCCCCAGGTGCAGTGAAATCGCTTTCCCATTTTACAGGAGGAAGCCCCGGCTCCGCACCGCGCCCCGTCCCCCCGTGACGGGGACCCGTCCATGGCGACCGGGTGGGTCACCCGGTCTGACCGGCGGGGCTCCCGGTGGGGAGGGGCGCCGGGCCGCCGGAGCGCGGCGGACACCGGACGCGTGCGGAAACGATTGTCCGTCACCTCCCCGCACACAAACGGAACTTCGGGATCATCCCCGTTGCCCTCTTCGGTCGGGGGCCGGGACCGCGCGCCCCCGTCCGCTCTGCGCCGCATGCCCACCGCTTCCTCCCTGAGCGGCCGGCGGCCAACTCGGCCTGCGGGTCGCGGTGTCGGTCTCGCGTCCGGACGCGGCCGTGGAGGTCCGCGCCGACTGGTCGGGCGGGCGTGGCACCGGGCCACGCTCACGCCGTCACCCGCCGACCCGTCCGGGAGTACGGGCGGGTGGGGCCGGGTTCGCAGGGACCATGCCCGAACCCTGAATCGTTGTCAACGCCCTGGACAGACTCACCAGCCAGCGCGCGTCCGAGTCCAGGTCGTGGCCGCCGCCCTCCGGAACGGCGCAGCGCTGCTCGGCGGGCTCGTCACGGGCCCTGCGGTCGAGGGCGGCGGCCACGACGGCGGCCGCGGTGTGAATGTCGCGTTCCTTTCCGTCGAGACCGCGCTCCGTCGCGGCGGCCCGTGCCTCCCGTTCGGCGCCGAGGGCGTAGTAGGGCGCGAGGCGGACCAGTCCGTCGCGTATCTCGATCACCCGCCGGTAGTAGGCGCGGGCGCGCCACGGCCAGACGTAGGGGACGCGGGTCCAGAACCACTCCGAGGAGCGGGGCATGGTGAGTTCGGGGAAGGCGTCGTGCAACGCCGCCCACAGGGGCCCGAGTTCGCGGTAGAGGGCGCGGCGGGCGAACACGGCGGTGAGACCGGCGAGGAGTTCCGCGGTGACCGGGTGGGTGACCCCGGCGACCAGCATCCACACGCCGAACAGGCTGAGCACGTACCAGACGGTGTTGGCGACGGCCGTGACGCCGGGGTCGACGGGGAACGCCAACTGGGCCAGCGTGAAAAGGACTTTGAAGGCGCAGGCGCAGACCTCGGCGACGAGGGCGACGGCAAGGATGCGCAGCGCGGTGCGCAGGTTCCGGCGCACGGTGACGGTGGAGTACACCAGGGACCAGCGCAGGGCGGTGGCGGAGACCCCGCCGATGTAGGCGGCGACGACCGCGACGAAGACGGCCGCGGTGCCGTGGCTGCTGTTGACCCACTCCGAGGGTGCGGCGCGCAGGGACTCGGGGGAGGCCGCCCACACCCCGGTCGCGGCGGCGAGGAAGAGCAACAGGCAGCAGACGGCGGGGGCGTTGGACCGGTCGCCCTCGGGGCCGACGGCCGAGAGGTGGAAGAAGTCCAGCAGCCAGTAGGCGGCGGCCATGCAGACGACGCACGCGGCCAGCACGTTGAAGCCCCGGGTCGCGGTCAGCAGCCAGGCGTAGACCGACGGGTGGAAGAGCACCAGCGCGGCGGCGATGCACACGGTGCACTTGGTGATGGCCTGGAGCGGCAGGTCGTCGGGGGCGCGCCGGACGTGGACCACCCGGCTGGCGGCGCACAGGCACACCAGGAGGTCGATGTAGGTGCAGATGATGATCTTGATGTGCACTCTTCACCCCGGGTCGGGAGGGCCGGTCACAGCCAGGACGTACGGTTGCGCAGCGCCTGTCCCATGCGTTCGAGCACGGGGTCCTCGTGGCCGGGGGCCTCGGGGCCCTGCCGGGTGCCGCGCATCGCGGAGCGCTCCAGGATGATCGTGGCGATCAGCTCGGCCTCCAGCTCCTCCTCGGAGTCGTAGACCGTCCGCATGCGCACGGGACCGGTCCCCGCCCCGGGGCCGCGGGTGACGAGGTCGGCCGCGGGCACGGTGAGGTGGCCGACCAGGATGTGGCCCACTTCGTGGAGGATGATGTGGTCCTGGTGCGGGCGGGTGGTGTCCTGCTGGTAGAAGATCACGTCGGCCGTGTCCGTGGCGACGCAGACGCCCAGCGGTCCCGGGGATTCCAGGGGATACGGAATCAGCCTTATTTCCCGGCCTCGACGCTCCCCCAAACGCCGGCATAAATCATGCACATCAAGCGGATATCCGACTTCGAGGTCCCGTAAGAGGTTGCGGCATCGCCGCCGCAACCTGCGCTTCCTCATGCTTCCCCTAACACGGTGCGTCGGTTGTGCGAATGACGGCGTTCTCGGCCAACCCTAGCCCAGGGCGGCCGAGATGCCCAGAATGATTTACACGAACGTAACGCGCACCGGGCGTGGCTTCGCGCGCCGCCGCGAGCGGGTGCGCCGCAGCTCACCGGGGGGACATCGTCCCGTCACCGTTGTTTGGCTTTTCGTCAGGAAGTTTTCCTCCGTCATTGCCATAAGCGGTCCGGCAATGTGATCCGTATCATGCGACCGAGAGGCAACCCCTTCCCGTGCACCGCGGTCACGCCGGTTCCGGGCGGACGCGCCGGGCGCACGAATGTGACCACGGCGGACGCCACGGGGCGTGAAGGTCTGGTCCGAACGAACCGGACACTCCCCCGCACCCCGGACATCTTCGTGTGTGCGCCGCCCGCCCGAGCGGGCCGACGGGCCCGCCGGCCGCCGGGGACGGGGCCGAACGGGGAACTCCGGAACGCCTAGCGAAAACTTCATCCTGGCTTAGAGGAAGGTCCTTGACCCTCCCTCGTCCGAGCAACAAAGCTAATGAGCACCGCCCGGCGAACCGTCGCCGACGGCCGGGGAGGACGACCGCTCGCAATGTCGCGGCGGGTCCGCACAGCCCAAGGTTCTCGAAACGGCTGGGAATTCCTCCCCCGATATTCGTCCGCACACGCCGCTCAGCGGAATCGGCGTGTCCGGACCGGTCTCCGCAGATTTCGAAGACTTCACGATTCCAAGATTTCCGAGATGTCACGGTCCAACGTTTCACGGTTTCGCGATGCCCACAGGGCATGACAAAGCGGCCCGGTCGAGGAGGGGTTCATGGACACCGCGGTGATAGTTGTGGGAGCCGGTCCGGCGGGACTGATGCTCGCGGGCGAGTTGCGGCTGGCGGGCGTCGAGGTGATCGTGCTGGAGCGGCTCCCGGAGTCCACCGGGGAGTCCCGCGGCCTGGGCTTCACCACCCGCACCATGGAGGTGTTCGACCAGCGCGGGCTGCTGCCCCGCTTCGGCGAACTGGAGACGAGCCCGCAGGGCCACTTCGGCGGCGTACCGCTGGACCTGTCGGTCCTGGACGGCGCGCACCTGCCGAACAAGACGATCCCCCAGTCCCGTACCGAGGGCGTGCTGGAGGCGTGGGCGGCCGAGCTGGGCGCGGACATCCGGCGCGGGTACGAGGTGCTGTCGCTCTCCGAGGGCGACGACCACGTCGAGGTCGAGGTGCGGGGCCCCGGGGGCACCGAACGGCTGCGCGCCCCCTGGCTGGTGGGCTGCGACGGCGGGCGCTCCACCATCCGCAAGGCGGCGGGCTTCGACTTCCCGGGCACGGCCGCCACCCTGGAGATGTACCTGGCCGACGTGCGCGGTCTCGACCTGCGGCAGCGCATGATCGGGGAGACCCTGCCCGGCGGCATGGTGATGGTCGGTCACCTCGACGACGGCATCACCCGCCTCATCGTCTGCGAGGGCGGCACCCCGCCGAAGAAGCGCACCGAGCCCGTCCCGTACGCCGATGTCGCGGCGGCCTGGAAGCGGCTGACCGGCGAGGACATCGCGCACGGCGAGGCCGTCTGGATCAGCTCCTTCGGGGACGCCACCCGGCAGGTCACCGAGTACCGGCGCGGCCGGGTGCTGCTGGCGGGCGACTCCGCGCACATCCACCTCCCGGCCGGCGGCCAGGGCATGAACACCAGCCTCCAGGACTCGGTGAACCTCGGCTGGAAGCTGGCGGCCGTGGTCCGCGGCACCGCGCCGGAGTCGCTGCTCGACACCTACCACGGCGAGCGGCACCCGGTCGGGCAGCGGCTGATGATGAACACCCGCGCCCAGGGCCTGCTGTTCCTCAGCGGCTCGGAGATGCAGCCGCTGCGCGACGTGCTGCGCGAGCTGACCGCGTACCCCGACGTCACGCTCCACCTGGCCCGGATGGTCAGCGGTCTGGAGATCCGCTACGACGTCGGCGCGGGCGACCACCCGCTGCTCGGCAGCCGGCTGCCGCACCTGGAGCTGGTGCGCGCCGACGCCAAGACGAGCACCACCGAACTGCTGCACCCGGCGCGCGGGGTGCTGCTGGACCTGGCCGACGACGCGGCGCTGCGCGAGGCGGCGGGGCCTTGGGCGGACCGGGTCGACATCGTCACCGCGACCGTGCTGGACGAGGCCGGGCCGCTGGCGGACACCACCGCCGTGCTGGTGCGCCCCGACGGTCACGTGGCGTGGACGACGACGCCCGCGAAGGACCTCACCACGGCGCTGGAGCGCTGGTTCGGGCCCGCCTGAGGCCCCCGGAGCCGGGCCACCCGCCCGTTCCCGCCCGTACCCGTCCGCCCCGCCGAAGCGCAGCCGAAGCGCAGCCGAAGGAGACGTACCTCATGCACAGCACCCTGATCGTCGCCCGGATGGACCCCGCGTCCAGCGGTGACGTGGCCAAGTTGTTCGGCGAGTTCGACACCACCGAGATGCCGCACCTGATGGGCACCCGGCGGCGTCAGCTCTTCAGCTACCGCGGCCTGTACTTCCACCTCCAGGACTTCGACACCGACGACGGCGGCAGCGCCATCGAGGAGGCCAAGACGCACCCGGCCTTCGTGCGGATCAGCGAGGACCTGAAGCCGTTCATCGGCGCCTACGACCCGGCGACCTGGCGGTCCCCGGCCGACGCGATGGCGACCCGCTTCTACCACTGGGGCCCGTCCGCATGAGCGCCCCCGCGGCCCCGGCCGCACCGTCCGAAGCCGTGCAGCGAGCACCCAGCGAGGTGGGAAACGGAGGGCACGTCCCGTGGGACGTCGCGTAGTCATCACCGGAATAGGGGTCCTCGCGCCGGGCGGCGTGGGGGTCAAGGACTTCTGGAGCCTGCTGAGCGAGGGCCGTACCGCGACCCGCGGCATCACCTTCTTCGACCCCTCGCAGTTCCGGTCGCGGGTCGCCGCCGAGGTCGACTTCGTGCCGGAGGCGCACGGGCTCACCCCGCAGGAGATACGGCGGATGGACCGAGCCGCCCAGTTCGTCACCGTCACCACCCGCGAGGCGCTCGCCGACAGCGGGCTGGAGGTGGGGAGCCTCGACCCGTGCCGGACCGGGGTCACCATCGGCAGCGCGGTCGGCGCGACCATGAGCCTCGACCAGGAGTACAACGTCGTCAGCGACGGCGGCCGGCTCGACCCGGTCGACCACACCTACGCCGTGCCGCACCTCTACAACCACTTCGTGCCCAGCTCGTTCGCCGCCGAGGTGGCGTGGGCGGTGGGCGCCGAGGGCCCGACCACGGTGGTCTCCACCGGCTGCACCTCCGGGCTGGACGCGGTCGGCCACGCGGTCGACCTGATCCGGGAGGGCTCGGCGGACGTCATGATCGCCGGGGCCACGGACGCGCCGATCTCCCCGATCACGGTGGCCTGCTTCGACGCCATCAAGGCGACCACCTCCCGCAACGACGACCCCGAGCACGCCTCCCGGCCCTTCGACGGCACCCGCAACGGCTTCGTCCTCGGCGAGGGCTCCGCGGTGTTCGTGCTGGAGGAGCGGGACGCGGCGCTCAGGCGCGGCGCGCACGTCTACGCCGAGATCGCGGGCTACGCCTCGCGCTGCAACGCCTTCCACATGACCGGACTGCGCCCCGACGGCCGCGAGATGGCCGAGGCGATCCGGATGGCGCTGCACGAGTCCCGGCTCAACCCCGAGGACATCGACTACATCAACGCGCACGGCTCGGGCACCAAGCAGAACGACCGCCACGAGACGGCCGCGTTCAAGCGGAGCCTCGGCGAGCACGCCCGCCGCACCCCGGTCAGCTCCATCAAGTCGATGGTGGGCCACTCGCTCGGCGCGATCGGCTCCATCGAGATCGCGGCGTCGGCGCTGGCCATCGAGAACGACCTGGTGCCGCCGACCGCGAACCTGCACACCCCGGACCCCGAGTGCGACCTGGACTACGTGCCGCTGACCGCCCGCGAGTGGCGCACCGACACGGTCCTGACCGTCGGCAGCGGGTTCGGCGGATTCCAGAGCGCCATGGTCCTGACCACGGCCGACCGCGGCTGACAGCCGAACCCGGCGGTCAGCCGACCGGCTGACCGGCCGACCCCAGAGGCGGAGAGGAGCATGGCGTGACACACGCAGCGGTGATCACCGGCGTGGGCATCACGGCCCCCAACGGGCTGGGCGCGGAGGACTACTGGGCCGCGACCCGCGAAGGACGCAGCGGCATCGGGCCGGTGACCCGGTTCACCCCGGACGGCTACCCGTCGCGGCTGGCGGGCGAGGTGCCCGGTTTCGTGGCCGAGGAGCACCTGCCGAGCCGGCTGATCGCGCAGACCGACCACATGACCCGGCTGGCGCTGCTCGCGGCGGACTGGGCGCTGGCGGACGCCGGGATCGAGCCGGAGGCGCTGCCGGAGTTCGAGGCGGGCGTCATCACCGCGAGTTCGTCGGGCGGCTTCGAGTTCGGCGAGCGGGAGCTGCGCAACCTGTGGAGCAAGGGCGGCTCGCACGTCAGCGCCTACCAGTCCTTCGCCTGGTTCTACGCGGTGAACACCGGCCAGATCTCGATCCGGCACGGGATGCGCGGCCCCAGCGGGGTCGTCGTCAGCGACCAGGCGGGCGGGCTGGACGCCCTCGCGCAGGCGCGGCGGCAGATCCGCAAGGGCTCCAGCGTCATCGTGTCGGGCGGGGTGGACGCCTCGATCTGCTCGTGGGGCTGGGTCGCCCAGCTCGCGGGCGGCCGTCTGAGCACCTCGGACGACCCGGACCGCGCCTACCTGCCGTTCGACGCGTCGGCGGCCGGGCACGTGCCGGGCGAGGGCGGCGCCATCGTCGTCCTGGAGGACGCGGAGGCGGCCCGCCGGCGCGGGGCGCGGGTGTACGGCGAACTCGCCGGCTACGCGGCGACGTTCGACCCGGCGCCGGAGTCCGGGCGGCCCCCGGGGCTGCGCCGGGCCATCGAACTCGCCCTGGACGACGCCCGGGTGGCGCCGGACGAGGTCGACGTGGTCTTCGCGGACGCGGCGGCGGTGCCGGACCTGGACCGGGTCGAGGCGGACGCCCTGAACGCGGTGTTCGGTCCGGGCGGGGTGCCCGTGACGGCGCCGAAGACGATGACCGGGCGGCTGTACTCGGGCGCGGCCCCGCTGGACGTGGTCGCCGCGCTGCTGTCGATCCGGGACCGCGTGATCCCGCCGACGGTGAACGTGTCGCCCGACGCGGCGTACGAACTCGACCTGGTGACCGGGGCGCCCCGGTCCGCGGACGTGCACACCGCGCTGGTGGTGGCCCGCGGACAGGGCGGCTTCAACTCGGCGGTCGTGGTCCGCAGGGCCGCGTAGCCGCCGCACACGAGAGGCGGCACGCGGCGCCTCACGGCCCGTACGCCGTACGCCAAGGCCCGCACCCCGCACACCCTCATGCTCCACCCACCCACAGGAAGCGACCACGCGATGAGCCAGCAGGAATTCACCCTCGACGACCTCAAGCGCATCCTGCGCGCCTCCGCGGGCGTGCCCGAGGGCGTCGACTTCGACGGCGACATCCTCGACCTCTCCTTCGACAGCCTCGGCTACGAGTCGCTGGCGCTGCTGGAGACCGGCGGCAGCATCGAGCGCGAGTTCGAGCTGACGCTCGACGACGACGCGTTCACCATCACCGACACCCCGCGCACCCTGCTGCGCCTGGTCAACGACCAGTTGAAGGCGCCCAGCGCGACCTGACCGGCATCTCACCGGCACCACCTCGCGGATCCGCCTCGCCGCTCGGCAGCACGGGCGATCCCCCTTCTTCTTCACAGCCACCCATCCTCCGAGGGGAAGCACATGTCACAGCAAGGCGAGCGGGTCGCCCTCATCACCGGCGCCACGAGCGGCATCGGCCTGGCCGCCGCGCGGACCCTGGGCCGGGCCGGGCACCGCGTGTTCATCTGCGCGCGGGACGCCCAGAAGGTCGACTCCACGGTCAAGCAGCTGCGCGAGGAGGGCCTGACCGCCGACGGCGCGGCCTGCGACGTGCGGTCGCGCGAGGAGATCAAGTCCCTCGTGGAGACGGTCGTCGAGCGGTTCGGGCCGGTGGACGTGCTGGTCAACAACGCGGGCCGCAGCGGCGGCGGGGTCACCGCGGACATCGCGGACGACGTGTGGTTCGACGTCATCGACACCAACCTCAACAGCGTGTTCCTGGTGACCCGCGAGGTGCTCACCACGGGCGGCATGCGGGACAAGGACCGCGGCCGGATCATCAACATCGCCTCCACCGCCGGGAAGCAGGGCGTGGTCCTGGGCGCCCCCTACTCGGCGTCCAAGCACGGTGTCGTCGGCTTCACCAAGGCCCTCGGCAACGAGCTGGCCCCGACCGGGATCACCGTCAACGCGGTCTGCCCCGGCTATGTCGAGACGCCGATGGCGCAGCGGGTGCGGCAGGGCTACGCGGCGGCGTACGACACCAGCGAGGACGCGATCCTCACCAAGTTCCAGGCGAAGATCCCGCTCGGCCGCTACTCGACGCCGGAGGAGGTGGCCGGCCTGGTCGGCTACCTCGCCACCGACACCGCCGCCTCCATCACCGCGCAGGCCCTCAACGTCTGCGGCGGCCTCGGCAACTTCTGACCCTCCGGGCACCGACCGCCCCGCCCCCGGCCCGCGCCGGGACGGCACCCGCACCGACCAGCAAGGAGTGAGCACATGTCGCAGGAGGGCCTCCGCGAGGTCGAGCACGACATCACGATCGACGCCCCGGCCGCCGCCGTCTACCGCCTCATCGCCGAGGTGGAGAACTGGCCGCGGATCTTCCCGCCGACCATCCACGTCGACCACGTGGAGCGCGGCGACCGCGAGGAGCGCATCCGGATCTGGGCCACCGCCAACGGCGAGGCGAAGAACTGGACCTCGCGCCGCACCCTGGACCCGGAGGCGCTGCGGATCACGTTCCGCCAGGAGGTCTCCACCCCGCCGGTCGCGGCGATGGGCGGCACCTGGATCATCGAGCCGCTGTCGGAGACCTCCTCGCGGGTACGGCTGCTGCACGACTACCGGGCGGTGGACGACGACCCGGCGGGCCTGAAGTGGATCGACGAGGCCGTCGACCGCAACTCCCGCTCCGAGCTGGCGGCCCTGAAGTCGAACGTCGAACTGGCACACGCCTCCGAGGACCTGACGTTCTCGTTCGAGGACACGGTGCGCATCGAGGGCTCCGCGAAGGACGCCTACGACTTCATCAACGAGGCCGGTCTGTGGGTGGAGCGGCTGCCGCACGTGGCGTCGGTCCGTTTCACCGAGGACACGCCGGGCCTCCAGGTGCTGGAGATGGACACCCGCGCCAAGGACGGCTCGACGCACACCACCAAGTCGTACCGGGTAGCGTTCCCGCACCAGCGGATCGCGTACAAGCAGGTCACGCTGCCCGCGCTGATG
Source organism: Streptomyces sp. NPDC091281 (assembly GCF_044757425.1). Taxonomy (NCBI): domain Bacteria; kingdom Bacillati; phylum Actinomycetota; class Actinomycetes; order Kitasatosporales; family Streptomycetaceae; genus Streptomyces; species Streptomyces sp. NPDC091281. The sequence continues at coordinate 235,917 of NZ_JBIVUY010000011.1, forward strand.
ACGCTGCACACCGGGATCTGGAGGTTCACCGAGACCGACGGCGGGGTGGACGCCACCTCGCAGCACACGGTCGTGCTCAACACCGCCAACATCGCGCGGATCCTCGGCGACGAGGCCACCGTGGCGGACGCCCGCGCGTACGTGCACTCGGCGCTGAGCACCAACAGCCGGGCCACGCTGGGCCACGCCAAGGACCACGCGGAGCGGCGGCGCTGACGATGGGCGAGGACGAGTCGGCCCCGGTCGGGGGCCAGGTGCGCACCCAGGTGGTGGTCGTCGGCGCGGGGCCGGTCGGGCTGATGCTCGCCGCCGAACTGCGCCTGGGCGGCGCGGACGTGGTCGTCCTGGAGAAGCTGCCCGCGCCGACCACCGAGTCCCGGGCGTCGACACTGCACGCCCGCACCATGGAACTCTTCGACAGCCGGGGCCTGCTGGACGAGCTGGGCACCGTCCCGAACGACGTGCGCGGGCACTTCGGCGGCATCCCGCTGGATCTGACGCTGCCGGGCAGCCACCCGGGCCAGTGGAAGGTGCCGCAGGACCGCACCGAGGCGCTGCTCGGCGCGTGGGCGGCCCGGCTGGGCGCCGACGTCCGGCGCGGCCACGAGGTGACCGGGCTGACCGTCACCGACGACCATGTCGACGTCGAGGCCGAGGGGCCCGCCGGTCCGCTCACGGTGCGCGCTCTGTGCGTGGTCGGCTGCGACGGCGAGCACAGCGCGGTACGGCGCCTCGCGGGCCTGGACTTCCCCGGCTCGGACGCGGTCCGGGAGCTGATCCGGGCGGACGTCGCCGGGATCGACGTACCGGACCGGCGGTTCGAGCGGCTGGACGGCGGGCTCGCGATCGCGGCCCGGCGCGGCGACGGCGTCACCCGGATCATGGTGCACGAGTTCGGGCGGGCCGCCGTGGCGCGGACTGCTGCCCCGGAGTTCACCGAGCTGGCGACCGTGTGGAAGCGGGTCACCGGCGAGGACGTCAGCGCGGGCACCCCGCTGTGGATCAACGCCTTCGGGGACGTGTCCCGGCAGGCCGAGCGGTACCGCGACGGCCGGGTCCTGCTGGCCGGGGACGCGGCGCACGCCCAGATGCCGATCGGCGGCCAGGCCCTCAACCTGGGCCTCCAGGACGCCGCGAACCTGGGCTGGAAGCTGGCGATCCAGGTGGCCCGCAAGGGCTCGGCGGGGCTGCTCGACAGCTACCACGACGAGCGGCACGCGGTCGGCCGCCGGGTGCTGTCCGGCATCCGCGCGCAGGCCCTGCTGCTGCTGTCCGGGCCCGAGGTGAACCCGCTGCGCGCGGTGGTCGGCGAGCTGGTCCGCTCCGACGACGCCCGCCGCCACCTGGCCGCCACCATCAGCGGCCTCGACATCCGCTACGACGTCGGCGGGGACGGCGCGGGCGACGGCCACCCGCTGCTCGGCCGACGGCTCCCCCCGGCCGCCCTCACCACGGGGGACGGCCGCACCAGCACCGCGGAGCTGCTGCGCGGCGGCCGCGGGCTGCTGCTGGACCTCTCCGGCGACGGCGGCCGGGCCGCCGCGCTGGAGGCCGCGGCCGCGCCCTGGCGGGACCGGGTGCGCACCGTGGCCGCCGCCGTCGCGGACGACGGCCCCCTGTCGGACGCCGGAGCCGTCCTCGTACGGCCCGACGGCTACGTCGCCTGGACCGGCGCCGACGACACCACTCCCGAGGCGGCGCTGCACCGCTGGCTCGGACTGCCGAACACCGAACACCCCATCTCTGGAGGACTTTCATGAGCAGGCTCGCCGGCAAGACCGCGCTCGTCACGGGTTCGAGCCGAGGAATCGGCCGGGCGACCGCCGAGCGGCTCGCGCAGGACGGCGCGCTCGTCGCCGTCCACTACAACACCGACGCCGACGCGGCCGGGAAGGTCGTCGCCGGGATCGCCGAGGCGGGCGGCAAGGCGTTCTCCGTCAAGGCCGAACTCGGCGTCCCCGGTGACGTCGACGCCCTCTTCGAGGGCCTGGAGGCGGGGCTGAAGGAGCACGGCGCGACCGGGCTCGACATCCTCGTCAACAACGCGGGCGTGATGGGCGGGGTGGCCCCCGAGGAGGTCACCCCGGAGATCTTCGACCGGCTGGTCGCGGTCAACGCCAAGGCCCCGTTCTTCATCGTGCAGCGCGCGCTCGGGCTGCTCCAGGACGGCGGACGCATCATCAACATCTCGTCCGGGCTGACCCACTTCGCCAACCCGCAGGAAGTCGCGTACGCGATGACCAAGGGCGCGGTCGAGCAGCTCAGCCTGCACTTCGCCAAGCACCTGGGCGGCCGGGGCATCACCGTCAACTCGGTGGCGCCCGGCATCACCAACAACGGCACCCCGGTCTTCGACATCCCCGAGGTCGTCGAGCAGATGGCCGCGCTGTCGGCGTTCAACCGGGTCGGCGAGACCCGTGACATCGCCGACGTGGTCGCCTTCCTGGCCTCCGACGACGCCCGCTGGATCACCGGCGCGTTCATCGACGCCAGCGGCGGCACGCTCCTCGGCGGCTGACCCGCCGCCACCCCCGGTCCGGCCGGACGGCGTTCCGGCCGGACCGGGCGGCCACCCCACACACGACAGCCTGCGGCGAACCGCCGGGGCGACGACCGGAAGGGCGAAGGAGGCGCATGAGCACCGACAGGACGGCCACGGCCGCAGGGAACGCGGGGACCGCCTTCGGATGGGGCCTGCTGTGCGTGCTCTCCGGCAACATGCTCATCGACGCCCTGGAGGTGTCGGTGGCGGTGGTCGCCCTGCCGTCGATCGGCGCCGACCTGGGGCTGTCCGAGGCCGCCCTCGGCTGGGTCGTCGGCGGCTTCGCCCTCGGCTTCGGCGGTCTGCTGCTCCTCGCGGGACGGCTGGTCGCCCTGCTGGGGCGGCGCCGGGTGTACCTCGCGGCGCTGCTGGTGTTCGCCGTCGCCTCCCTCCTCGGCGGGCTGGCGACGAGCGGGGCGCCGCTGATCGCGACCCGCGTCGTCAAGGGCGTGTGCGCGGCCCTCACCGCGCCCACCGGGCTCGCCATCATCGCCTCGGCGTTCCCGGCGGGACCGGCCCGCGACAAGGCGGTCTCGGTGTACTCCCTCTTCGGCGCGGCGGGCTTCTCCGGCGGACTGGTGCTGTCCGGGCTGCTCACCGAGGTCAGCTGGCGGTGGACGTTCCTGTTCCCCGCGCCGGTGGCCCTGGTGCTGTTCCTGTTCGGGCTGCGGCTCATCCCTGGTCGTACGCCCGCCGAGACGGCCGCCGCGGCCGCCGACCGGGCGCCGCTGTCCCGCCGCTACGACGTCCCGGGCGCCGTCACCTCCGTCGGCGCGCTGCTCGCGCTGGCCTGGGCCCTGAGCCGGGGACCGGGCGCGGGCTGGGCCGACCCGCTCACCCTCACCGCGCTGCTGTCGGCGGCGGCCCTGGGCGGTGCGTTCGCGTACGCCGAGCGGACCGCGCCCCGGCCGCTGATGCGGGTCCGGCTGCTCGCCGACCGGCCGCTGACCCGCTCCGCCGCGGGCGCCGCCGCGCTCAACGGCTCCTACCTGGGCTTCCTGTTCGTCGTCACCCTCGACCTCCAGTGGGGGCGGGACTGGTCCCCGCTGCGCACCGGACTGGCGCTCCTCCCGGCGAGTCTGCCGCTGGCGCTGGCCGCCGCCCGCTCGGGCCGCGTGGTCGCGCGCCACGGCGCCGCCCGTCTGATCGCGCTCGGCACCTGGGCGCCGCCCGCCGGGTACCTCTGGTACCTGCTGGCCGGGGACCGCCCCGCCTACTCCACCGCCGTGTTGCCCGCACTGCTGCTGGTGGGGCTCGGCTTCGTCCTCCAGTTCGCCGCGCTCAACGCCCAGGCCATGTCGGCCGTCCCGGACGCCGACCGGGGCCCTGCGGGCGGCATCTACCAGACCTCCGTCCAGCTCGCGGGCGCCCTGACCACCGTGCTGGTCGCGGCACTGCTCGGCGCCGGGGCGGCGGACGGGGGCGGGCGGCGGACCGCGCTCGTGCTGGTCGCCGTCATCGGCACGGCCGGACTGGTGGTCGCCCTCACGGGGCTGCGGCCGGGCCGCCGGGCCGCGCCCGCCGTCGTACCGGAGGGAGCGGAGGACCGCTGAACCGCGGCGACCGCCCCGCCCCCTCCCCCGGCCCCGCCCACGCACCGCGCCGCACCCCATCGATCCGGACCGCACCGACCTGTGGAGCAGCACACCGCACCGGTTCGATCCCGTCCCGCACCGTCCGAGAGGAAGCCCGTGTCCGAGACCGTTCCGCTGAAACTGGCCGTCATCGTCGGAAGCACCCGTTCCGGGCGGATCGCTCCGCTCGTGGCCGCCTGGGTGGCCGACCGTGCCGCCCGCCACGCCGACCTGGAGGTCGACGTCGTCGACCTGGCCGAGGCCGCCCTGCCCGACGACCTCGACGCGGCCTCCCCGCAGGTGGTCGCGCTCGCGCCGCGCCTGGCGGCGGCCGACGCCTTCGTCGTCGTCACCCCCGAGTACAACCACAGCTTCCCCGCGCCCCTCAAGACCGCCATCGACTGCTTCCGCACGGAGTGGCAGGCGAAGCCGGTCGGCTTCGTCTCCTACGGCGGGATGGCCGGTGGTCTGCGGGCCGTGGAGCAGTTGCGGCAGGTGTTCGCCGAGACCCACACCGTGGGCGTGCGCGACACCGTCAGCTTCCACAACGTGTGGGAGCAGATCGGCGAGCAGGGCGAGTTCCCCGTCGAGCCGACCGGCTGCGACGCCGCCGCCAAGACGATGTTCGACCAGCTCGTGTGGTGGGCGCGCACGCTGCGCACCGGCCGCACGGAACACCCGTACAGCGTCTGACCGACCGCACCGACGGACCGCGGCATCACCACGCCACCGCGTCCCGGCAAGACCGCACGCTCCGACCGACCGTGCCACCGCACCGCCATCACGCCTACGACAAGGGGGGCCACCGTGCCGGCAACCGGCCTGCTCCAGCATCCCGCCCAGACCGTCACCGACACCGCCGCCGTCACCGTCGTCGAGGAGACCGCCGCCGAGGCGGCCGTCCCGGCCCCGGTCGCCCTCCTCGTGCCGCCCGCCGCGGGCTCCGGGGCGGCGACCGGCTACGAGGACCTGGTGCCGACGCCGGTCCCCCGCGCCCCCGTCCCGCCGCCCGCCGCGCCCGCCGGACCGGCCGGACCGGCCGACGAGGCGTCCGGCGCGGTCGCGGGCCTGGTCCGGGTGCACCGGGGCGAGCCCACGCCGGAGGAGCTGGCGGCCGTGGTCGCCGTGCTGCTGGCCCGCGCGGCCGCCGCCGGGTCCGCCGCGTCCGCCGACGCCGCGGCGGTGCGGCACGCGCCGCGCTGGCGGCGCTTCGACCGCGGGCACGGCTACCGCACCGCGCACAGCTGGCAGGCGGGCCGCAGGCCGCGGCGCGCGGTCCGGGGCACGCTGTGAGGATTCTCTTCGTCGCGGGCGGCAGCGCGGCCACCGTGTTCGCCCTGGCCCCGCTGGCCACCGCGGCCCGCGGGGTGGGGCACGAGGTCATCATGGCCTCGGTCGGGGACATCGTGCCCGTCGTCGCCGGGGTCGGTCTGCCGGCCGTGTCGATGACGTCGTCCCCGATCAGCGACTTCATCTACCGGGACCGCGAGGGTGCGCCCGTCACCCCGCCGACCGACCCGGACCAGCAACCGGCGTTCACCGGCGAGTGGTTCGGCCGGATGGCCGCCGCCACCCTCGGCCCGCTCACCGACCTGGCGCACGACTGGCGGCCCGACCTGATCGTGGGCGGCACCATGATGTACGCCGCCGGGCTCCTCGCCCGCCAACTGGGCGTGCCCTACGTGCGGCACGCCTGGGACGCCGTCGAGGCGACCCGGATCGATCCGGGCGCGGAGAAGGAACTCCAGCCGGAGCTGGGCCGGTTGGGCCTGGACGGGCTGCCCGCGCCCGATCTCTTCATCGACGTGTGCCCGCCGAGCCTGCGCCCGCCGGACGCGGCCCCCGCGCACCCGATGGCGTGCCTGCCCGCCAACACGCAGCGGCGGTTGGAGCCGTGGATGTACACGCGCGGCGGACGCCCCCGGGTGTGCGTCACGGCCGGGAGCCGGGTCGCCAACGACCAGGACACCGCGTATCTGCGCGAGGCCTACGAGTTCCTGCGCACCCTGGCGCTCGACGTGGCCGCGCTGGACGCGGAGGTGGTGATCGCCGCGCCCGAGAACGTGGCCGCGGACCTGCGCGCCGACCTGAAGGACGTGCACGCGGGCTGGGTCCCGCTGGACGTGGTGCTGCGCACCTGCGACCTGCTGGTGGGCCACGCCGGGGGTGTCACCACCCTCAACGCGATGTACGCGGGCGTGCCGCAGCTGCTGCTCCCGCAGTGGGGCATCCTCGGCCCGCCCACCCGGCGGCTCGCCGAGTACGGGGCGGCGATCACCCTCCAGCCCGACGAGGCCACCCGCGAGCGTCTCGCGGAGTCCTGCCGCGCGCTGCTGACGCGGCCCTCGTACGCGGAGCGGGCCGAGGACCTGGCCCAGGAGATCGCCGCGATGCCGCCCCCGGCCGAACTGGTCGGCGTACTGGAGAAGTTGTGACCGCGACGGCCGGTTCCCCGGCCGCACGAGGAGGCGTTTTCCGATGAAGGCCCTGGTGTTGTCGGGCGGGGCGGGCACCCGTCTGCGGCCGTTCAGCCACTCCATGCCCAAGCAGCTCATCCCGGTCGCCAACAAGCCGGTCCTCGAACACGTCCTGGAGAACATCACCGCGCTGGGCGTCACCGAGATCGGCGTCATCGTCGGCGGCTGGGAGGAGGAGATCACCGCCGTGCTCGGCGACGGCTCCCGGCTGGGCGCGCGGCTGACCTATCTCCGCCAGGACGCGCCGCTCGGGCTCGCCCACTGCGTGTCCGTGGCGCGGGACTTCCTCGGCGACGACGACTTCGTGATGTACCTCGGCGACTGCATGCTCGTCGAGGGGGTCGCCGAGGTGGCCGAGGAGTTCGCCCGCACCCGGCCCCCGGCGCACGTGGTCGTGCACAAGGTCGCGGACCCGTCCGCGTTCGGGGTGGTGGAGATGGACCCCGACGGCAGGGTGCGCCGCCTGGTCGAGAAGCCCAAGGACGCGCGCAGTGAACTCGCCCTGACCGGCGTGTACTTCTTCACCCCGGACATCCACCGGGCGATCGCCTCCATCGAGCCGAGCGCGCGGGGCGAGCTGGAGATCACCGACGCGATCCAGTGGCTGGTGACCGACGGCGCCGAGGTCCGCGCCAGCCAGTACCACGGGTACTGGAAGGACACCGGCCGCATCGACGACGTCCTGGAGTGCAACCGCAAGCTCCTGGACGGCCTGGCCCGCCGGGTCGACGGCGAGGTGGACACGGCGAGCGAGCTGAGCGGGGCCGTCGTCGTGGAGCCGGGCGCGCGGGTCACCGGCTCCCGGATCGAGGGTCCGGCGGTGATCGGCGCGGGCACGGTCGTGGAGGACTGCGTGATCGGCCCGCACACCGCCGTGGGCCGGGACTGCGTGCTGAGCGGTTCGCGGCTGGACTACTCGATCGTGCTGGACGACGCGGAGATCCGCGGCGCGGGACGGCTGCACGGCTCGGTCATCGGCCGGTCCGCGGTGGTCGGCCCGATCACCGACGACAGCGGCCGCCAGCGGCTGGTCATCGGCGACCACAGCCGCGTCCAGGTGGCGGGGTAGCCATGACCGCTCCCGTCCGGATCGGCGTCCTGGGCTGCGCCGACATCGCGCGCCGCCGGATGCTGCCCGCCTTCGCGGCGTCCGGGGACACCGTGCTCGCCGCGGTCGCCAGCCGCGACGAGGACCGGGCGGCGCGGACCGCCCTGCCGTACGGCTGCCGCGCGGTGGCCGGGTACGCCGAGCTGGTGTCGCTGCCGGGCGTGGACGCCGTGTACGTGCCGCTGCCGGTGGCGCTGCACGCCGAGTGGGTGGAGGCGGCGCTGCGCGCGGGCAAGCACGTGCTCGCCGAGAAGCCCCTCACCACCGACCCCGACCGCACCCGGCAGCTCTTCGCGCTGGCCCGCGCGCGGGGGCTGGTGCTGCGGGAGAACGTGATGTTCGTGCACCATCCGCAGCACGCGGCGGTGCGGCGGCTGGTGGCCGACGGCGCCGTCGGCGAACTGCGGTCCTTCCACGCGGCGTTCACGGTGCCGCGGCGGCCCGAGGGCGACGTACGGCTCGATCCGGGGCTGGGCGGCGGCGCGTTGTGGGACGTCGGGGTGTACCCGGTGCGGGCCGCCGCGCACTTCCTGGGCGGCGGGCTGCGGGTGGCCGGCGCGGTGCTGACGCGGGACCGGCACGGGCGGGAGGTCGACACCGCGGGCGGGGCGCTGCTGCGCACGCCGGAGGGGGTCACCGCCCACCTCGACTTCGGGCTCGACCACGCCTACCGCTCGACGTACGAACTGCGGGGCAGCGAGGGCGTGCTGACCGTGGACCACGCCTTCACCCCGCCGCCGGACCGGGCTCCGGTGCTGCGGCTGGTCCAGGGACCGGAGAGCCGCGAGGTGCGACTCCCCGCGGAGAACCAAGTGGCACTGACGGTAAGGGCGTTCGCCCAGGCGGTGCGCGCGGCGGAGGCGGGCGAGCCGTTCGCCGGAGCCACTGTCCACGGAGCCGCCGCCGCTGCCTCCGCCGTCTCCGCCGACTGGTCGGAGGAGGCCTCCCTCCTCCAGGCCGACCTGCTCGCCGACGTGCTGCGCGGCGCGGACGGCGCCCTCGCGCGGGCGTCCGCGCCCTCATCCGGAACGGAGTACTCATGAGGATCCTCGTCACGGGCGGGGCGGGCTTCATCGGCTCGGCCTACGTCCGCGCCCTGCTCGACGGCGCCCATCCGGGCACGGCGGACGTCCGGGTCACGGTGCTCGACAGCCTGACCTACGCGGGCAACCGGGCCAACCTCCCGGCCGCGCACCCCCGGCTGGAGTTCGTCGAGGGCGACATCTGTGACCTGCCGCTGCTGCTGGACCTCCTGCCCGGCCACGACGCGGTGGCGCACTTCGCGGCGGAGTCCCACGTGGACCGCTCGCTGGCGTCGGCCGCGGAGTTCGTCCGGACCAACGTGGCCGGCACCCAGGCCCTGCTCGACGCCTGCCGGGCCGCGGGCGTGCCGCGGATGCTGCACGTGTCGACGGACGAGGTGTACGGCTCGATCGCGGAGGGCTCCTGGACCGAGGAGAGCCCGCTGCTGCCCAACTCGCCCTACGCGGCGTCGAAGGCGGCCTCCGACCTGATGGCGCGGGCCGCCTGGCGCACCCACGGCCTGCATGTGTCGGTGACCCGCTGCTCCAACAACTACGGCCCGTACCAGCACCCGGAGAAGGTCATCCCGCTGTTCGTGACCAACCTCCTGGAGGGCAGGCCGGTGCCGCTGTACGGCGACGGCCGCAACGTCCGCGAGTGGCTGCACGTGGACGACCACGTCCGCGCGCTGCACACCGTGCTGACGCGGGGCCGCGCCGGTGAGGTCTACAACATCGGCGGCGGCAGCGACCTGACCAACCTGGCCCTGACCGAACGGCTGCTGGACCTGTGCGGCGCCGACACCTCGATGGTCACCCGGGTCGCCGACCGCAAGGGCCACGACCTGCGTTACGCGCTCGACGCGGGGAAGATCCGCGACGAGCTGGGCTTCGAGCCGCGGATCGGGCTGACCGAGGGTCTGGCCGCCACGGTCGCCTGGTACGGCGACCACCCGGACTGGTGGAAGGCGGCCAAGGACCGGACGAGGCCCGCCTCATGAACATCCCGTCGGAAGCGGGCCCGCTCGGCGCCCGCACGGCCGCGGCGGGCACGGTGGTGGGCCGGGGGTTCCTCGCCCAGCGCCTCGCCCCGGTCGCCGAGCGCCACACTGACACGGTGATCCTGGCCGCCGGGGTCTCCCTGGCGAGCACCACCGCCCCCGAGGCGTTCGCCCGTGAGGCGGCCCTCCTCGACGACACGATCGAGGCCTGCCGCAGGAGCGGACGGCGGCTGCTGTTCTTCTCCACGGCGTCCACCGGCATGTACGGCGGTGTGGCCGGGGTCGGCCGGGAGGACATCCCGGTCACGCCGGTCACGCCGTACGCGGCGCACAAGCTGGCGCTGGAGGAGCGGCTGCGGGCGTCCGGCGCCGACCATCTGGTGCTGCGGCTCAGCCATGTCGTGGGGCCGGGACAGCCCGCGCACCAGCTGCTGCCGACGCTGGTGCGGCAGATGCGCGAGGGCGTCGTCCAGGTGCATCTGCGGGCGAGCAGGGACCTGATCGGCGTGGACGACATGGTCACCGCCGTGGACCGGCTGCTCGGGCTGGACGGGCTGAACGGCGCGGTCGTCAACGTGGCGTCCGGGGCGGCCGTGTCGGTCGCCGCGGTCGTCGACCACCTGGAGCGGCTGCTCGGGCTGGTCTGCCGCCGCGAGTTCCACGACACCGGGTCGGGCTGCACGGTCTCCGTCGACCGGCTGCGCGCGCTGGTCCCCGAGACCGCCGCGTTCGGCTTCGGGCCCCTCTACTACCGGCGGGTGCTGGACGCGTACGCCGCGTCGGTGACGGCGACCACCGAGACCGGCCCGGACCACCCGGCGCCCGCGCCCACCGCCCGGACCACACAGTCGGCACAGACCACACACCCGGCACAGACCACCCAGCCGGCGCAGACCGCACACGCGACACAGGCCGCGCGGGAAGCCCAGGCGGCCGAGCCCGCTCCGGCAGCCGCCGCGCCGTCCCGATCGGAGAGGTGAGCATCCCATGACCCGGCCCGCCGCGAGCCCCGTGCTCGTACCCCCGCGTCCGAGGGGGAACGCCGAACTGCCCGGCCGGCTCGCCCTGTCGGCCGCCGTCACCGAGGGCGCCCATCTGCGCACCGAGGACTTCCCCGGCTGGCTCGCCGGACGCGACCGGGCGCACCGCTTCGAGGTGGAGCGCATCCCGTTCTCGGGGCTGGACGCCTGGTCGTTCGATCCGGAGACCGGCGACCTCGGGCACCGCACGGGCCGGTTCTTCACCGTCCGGGGGCTGCGCGCCCGGGTCGGCGGCGACTCCGGCACCGCGTGGGAGCAGCCGGTGATCGAGCAGCCCGAGGTGGGCATCCTCGGCATCCTCGCCAAGGAGTTCGGCGGGGTCCTGCACTTCCTGATGCAGGCCAAGATGGAGCCGGGCAACCGCAACCTGCTCCAGCTCTCCCCCACCGTGCAGGCGACCCGCAGCAACTACACGCGGGTCCACCAGGGTGCTCCCGTACGGTACTTGGAACACTTTGTGAAGCCGCGGCGGGTGGTGGCGGACACCCTCCAGTCCGAGCACGGCTCCTGGTTCTACCGCAAGGCCAACCGCAATCTCATCGTCGAGACCGACGCCGAGGTGGAGGCGCACGACGACTTCGTGTGGCTGACGCTCGGTCAGATCCATGCGCTGCTGCGGCGGGACAACGTGGTCAACATGGACGCGCGGACGGTGCTGTCCTGCCTGCCGTTCCCGGACGCGGCGCCGGGAGCGCTGCACCCGGACACCGAGGTGCTGTCCTGGATCACCGGCGAACGGGCGCGGCAGGACGTGACGACCGCGCTGGTCCCGCTGGGCGGCGTACGGGACTGGGTCCGTGAGGCGGACCGCATCCGGCACGCGCGGGAGCGGTACTTCGACGTGGTGGCGGTCGCGGTGCGGGCGGGCAGCCGCGAGGTCACGTCGTGGACGCAGCCCCTGTTCGAGCCGCGCGGCCTCGGGGTCACCGCGTTCCTGACGCGGCGGATCGGCGGAGTGCCGCACTACCTGGTCGAGGCACGGGTCGAGGGCGGGTTCCTGGACACCGTCGAACTCGGCCCGACCGTGCAGTGCGTGCCGGGCAACTTCGCCCATCTGCCCGTCGACAAGCGCCCGTTGTTCCTGGAGACGGTGCTGTCGGCGAAGCCGGAACGCATCCGCTACGAGGCCGTGCACGCGGAGGAGGGCGGCCGCTTCCTCAACGCCGAGAGCCGCTACCTGGTGGTGGAGGCCACCGAGGACGAGGCGCCCACGGACGCGCCGGAGGGCTACCGCTGGCTGACCGCGGGCCAGCTCACCTGGCTGGTCCGGCACGCCCATTACATCAACGTCCAGGCACGCACGCTGCTGGCCTGCCTGTACGCCATGGACACCTGAGAGGAACCGTCATGCTGAGCGGCACGCTCACCCTGGACGCCGTGGAGATCTTCCTGCCGGAACGCGAGACCACCGTGGAGGAACGGGCCGAGGCCTTCGGCCTCAACGCGGCGCAGACCCATCTCTTCCGCAGCATCCACGGCCTCGACACCCTGCGCTACGACCCCGACCTCAGCCTGTACGACCTGGTGCTGCCGCCCGCCCGGAAGATCCTCGCGGACATCGACCCGGGCACGGTGAAGTACGTCGTGTACCCGCACGCGGTGCCGCACGCCGGGCCGTCCACGGTGGACCCGGTGCAGGAGATGCTCGGGATGCTGGGCCTGGAGCACGCGACGGCGTTCGCGCTGACCCAGCAGAACTGCGCGGGCACGGTGTCGGCGGTCGACGTCGCCGGACGGCTGCTCCAGGCCGACGGCGACCCGGACGCGAGGGCGCTGATCCTCACCGGGGAGAAGATCTTCACCCGCGACCTCCAGATCATCTTCAACTCCTGCGTCATCGGGGAGGCGGCGGGCGCCTGCCTGCTGTCGTGGAACGGTCCCGGCGACCCGGTCCGCTCGTTCGCGGTGCGCACGTTCGGTGAGTACGCGGCGGGCGTGCAGATGACGGGCGAGCAGCACCGGGTCGCGGGCGCCGACCGGCCGCGCGTGATGGGCGAGCTGATCGAGGAGGCGGTGCGGGAGGCGGGCATCACCTTCGACGACGTCGACGTCATCATCCCCACGCACCCCAACCGCACGTTCTGGGGGCAGATCGCCGAGGACCTCAAGTGGCCGTCGGGGAAGCTGTTCCTGGACAACCTGCCCCGCTACAGCCACTGCCTGACGGCCGACCTGATGGTCAACTACGTGACGCTGCGGGAGGAGGGCCGCCTGGTGCCCGGCCGCCACTACCTGTTCCTGGCCACCGGCATCGGCTCGACCTTCACCGCCATGGTCTTCACCGCCGCGGCCCGGGACGGCGGGGCCGGACGCTCCCGCACGGCCGTCCCGGCGGGCACGACAACGGAAACGGAGGGCCGGTAACCGTGGCTCTGCGACTTCAGGCCGGCGCCGTGGTGACACCGCCCGCCGAGACCTACGAACCCGACGAGACCGTCCTGCGGTACAACCGCGACCTGGTCGAACTCTTCGGCGGCAAGCTGGACGAGGACCTGCTGCGGTCCGGTCCCCAGGCCAGCCACACCCGGATGGCCGAGCTGCTCGTGGAGCGGCTGCCGGCGGACGCCGTACCGCCCGATCTGGTGGTGCTGGCGGCGGCGCTGCCCGACGTGAACCCGGTCCGCGCGGTCTCCGCCTACCTCGGGCTGCTCACCGGCGGGCAGGCCGACCAGTGCTTCTCGGTCACCGAGCAGGGCCTCGGGGCCGCGTACACCGGGCTGCGCATCGGCGCCGCGCACGAACGGACCGGCCGGTCGGCCGCGTTCGCGCTGGCGGTGCTGGAGCAGACGACGCTGCCCGCGCACGACCCGGTCGTGCACGACGGCGAGCCGGTGCGGGACGCGGGCGTGCTGCTGCTGTTCGCGCACGGGGAGGGCTTCGGCGAGGTCGTCTCCGTCGAACGCCTCGCCGACGCGGGCGGGTTGGCGGCCCGGCTCGCCGAACTCACCGACGGCGCGCCGCGCCCGCTGGTGGTCACCGGTCCCTGGACCGACCCGGAGGCGGTGCCCGCGGGGGCGGCCGTGCACCGGGTGCCGCCGGGCGGCTACTGCACCAGCGTCTGGCGGGCCCTGGCCGAGGAGCAGGCGGCGTGGGGCGAGGCGTACGACACCGTCGTGCTGTGCGACACCGATCCCCGGTCGGGCACCGCGCACCTCGCCGTCCTGGGGCGGACCCGGTGAGCGCGCCCGCGGAGACCCGCGACGGCGCCACGGCCCCGGAGCCGGGCGGCCCGGCCGCGCCCCAGGGGCCGGAGGAGCCCGCCACCCTGCACAACCGGATCGCCGAACTCGCCGAGCTGCGGCGGACGGTGGTGGACGGGCCGGGTGAGCGGGCCACGGCCGCGCAGCACGCCAAGGGCAAGCTGACCGTGCGGGAGCGCATCGACCTGCTGCTGGACCCGGGCTCGTTCACCGAGGTGGAGGGGTTCCGGCGGCACCGGGCGACCGGGTTCGGGCTGGAGGCGAAGAAGCCGTACACCGACGGTGTCGTCACCGGCTGGGGCACGGTCGAGGGCCGGACGGTCTTCGTGTACGCGCACGACTTCCGGATCTTCGGCGGCGCGCTGGGCGAGGCCCACGCCGCGAAGATCCACAAGATCATGGACATGGCCATCGCCGCGGGCGCGCCGCTGGTCTCCCTCAACGACGGCGCGGGCGCCCGTATCCAGGAGGGCGTCTCCGCCCTCGCCGGGTACGGCGGCATCTTCCAGCGCAACACCCGCGCCTCCGGCGTCATCCCGCAGATCAGCGTGATGCTCGGCCCGTGCGCGGGCGGCGCCGCCTACAGCCCCGCCCTCACCGACTTCGTGTTCATGGTCCGTGAGACCTCGCAGATGTTCATCACCGGCCCCGACGTCGTCAAGGCCGTCACCGGCGAGGAGATCACCCAGAACGGCCTCGGCGGCGCCGACGTGCACAGTTCGGTGTCGGGTGTCGCGCACTTCGCGCACGCCGACGAGCCGTCCTGCCTGGAGGACGTGCGCTATCTGCTGTCGCTGCTGCCGCAGAACAACCGGGAGCACCCGCCCGCCACCGAGAGCACGGACCCGGTGGACCGGCGCTGCGACACCCTCGCCGACCTGGTGCCGCTGGACGGGGGCACGCCGTACGACATGCGGCGGGTCATCGAGGAGATCGTCGACGACGGCGAGTTCTTCGAGGTGCACGAGCGCTGGGCGGGCAACATCATCTGCGCGCTGACCCGGATGGGCGGGCAGGTGGTCGGCATCGTCGCCAACCAGCCCCAGTCGATGGCCGGGGTGCTCGACATCGACACCTCCGAGAAGGCCGCCCGCTTCGTGCAGATGTGCGACGCGTTCAACATCCCGATCGTGACCCTGCTCGACGTGCCGGGCTTCCTGCCCGGCGTGGACCAGGAGCACAACGGCATCATCCGGCGCGGCGCCAAACTGCTGTACGCCTACTGCAACGCGACCGTGCCCCGGATCTCCCTGATCCTGCGCAAGGCGTACGGCGGCGCCTACATCGTGATGGACTCGCGGTCCATCGGCGCGGACCTCACCTTCGCCTGGCCCAGCAACGAGATCGCGGTGATGGGCGCGGAGGGCGCCGCCAACGTCATCTTCCGCCGGCAGATCGCGGCCGCCGACGACCCCGACGCCACGCGGGCGGAGATGGTGAAGGCGTACAAGTCCGAGCTGATGCACCCCTACTACGCGGCCGAGCGCGGTCTCGTGGACGACGTCATCGACCCGGCCGCCACCCGCGAGACGCTGATCCGGTCGCTGGCGATGCTCACCGACAAACACGCCGAGCTGCCCTCCCGCAAGCACGGCAATCCGCCCCAATAGACGGGCCCTTCCCGGCCCGTCCCGGCCCGCAGGGGGAACGGCCGATTCCGGGCGCACCGTGAACGGCCGATTCCGGGCACGCGGTGACCGGCCGGTTCCCGGCGCCGGATTTCGCGGAATCTTAGAAAAAGGCGCCTTGCCCGGCGGCGGCCGAACCGGAAAGCTGGACAAGGGTTTCCCGGAGACTTCCCCCCGCACGCACCACCATTCCCCTCATTGGTATTTCACATTCCGCACAGGAGGCACCGTGTCCGTCATCGACGAGGCGACCCGCAAGCAGGTCAAGAACATCGTCTGCGACATCCTGGAGGTCGAGCCCGAGGACGTCACCGAGACCAGCCTGCTGGCCGAGGAGCACGACGCCGACTCGCTGCGCTCCATCGAGATCCTGGCCGCTCTGGAGGTCGCCCTCCAGGTCTCCATCGAGCAGTCCCAGATGAAGCGCATGGTCAACCTGGAGGGCATCTACGAGGTGCTCGCCGAGGCCAGGGCGAAGAAGACGGCGACCGCGTAACACATCCGGGAATCCGGGAAACCGGGCAACCGCCGGGCAGAAATCCGCGAAACGAAACACAGGGACCGGAATCCATCCATGAGGGGTATCCATGAATTCAGCCCTTTCCCGAGCTGACCGCAGGCCACCGTCCCAGCGCGTCGTCATCACCGGGCTCGGGGTCTTCTCCAGCATCGGCACGGGTGTCGCTGAGTTCACCGAGGGCCTGCGCACCGGACGCAGTCACGTCGCTCCGATCACGGCGTTCGACACCACCGGATTCGAGTACGCCAACGGCTGCGAGGTGACCTCGTTCGAGCCGGAGAAGTGGATTCACCGCAACCGGGTGGACGACCTCGGGCGGGCCACCCAGTTCTCGGTGGCCGCCGCCCGGATGGCGGTCGAGGACGCCGGGCTCACCGAGGACGACCTGCGCGCCCGGCGCGGCCAGATCTCCATCGGCACCACCGACGGCGAGTCCCGCGACGCCGACACCCTGGTCAAGCAGCGCGTCCAGGGCGACCCGGACGCCGTGGACCGGACCCTCGCGGGGCGCCTCGGGGTGAACGGCCTCTCGGCCGCGGTGGCACGGGAGTTCGCCCTCACGGACGTCGAGGCGCTCACCCTGGGCACCGCCTGCTCGGCCGGCAACTACTCGGTCGGCAACGGCTTCGACGCGATCCGCGTCGGGGACGCCGACTTCGCGCTGTGCGGCGGGGCGGACGCGATCTGCCTCAAGAACTTCGTCTCGTTCTACCGGCTCGGCACCGTCGCCCCCGACGTGTGCCGCCCCTTCGACAAGGACCGCCGCGGCCTCCTCAACGGCGAGGGCGCTGGGGTGGTGATGCTGGAGAGCCTGGAGTCGGCGCTCGCCCGCGACGCCCGCATCTACGCGGAGGTCCTCGGCTACGGCCTGAGCTGCGACGCCTACCACCCGGCCGTCCCCGACCAGTCCAGCGTCGCCCGCTGCATGGCCGCCGCCCTGGAGAACGCGGGCGTCGCCCCGCACGAGGTCGACCTGATCTCGGCGCACGGCACCGGCACCAAGGCCAACGACACCACCGAGTCCCGCGCGATCCGCGAGGTCTACGACAACCTCCCGCCGCGCACCATCTCGCTGAAGTCGATGCTGGGCCACGCCATGGGCGCGGCGAGCGCGCTGGCCACCATCGCCTGCTCGCTGGCGATCACCGAGGGCTTCGTCCCGCCGACGATCAACCACGTCGAGACCGACCCCGAGTGCGAGATCGACTGCGTGCCCAACGAGTCGGTCCCGGCGGACCTGCGGATCGTCCAGAACAACGGCCTGGCCTTCGGCGGCAACAACTCCGTGGTCGTCCTCGGCCGTTACGACAAGGAGGAGCGGTGAGCGCCATGCCGTATCCCGTGATCAGCACCTGGTCGGCGACCTCGCCGTTCGGCGTCGGCCGGGCCGCGTTCACCGACGGGATCGCCGAACAGCGCGCGACGCGCGGGGCGTTGGACCCGGTGGAGTGGCAGGTGCCCGCGACGCACGGCTGTGTGGTGCCGGACTTCGACGTGCGCGAGGCGCTGGGCCGCAAGGGCACCCGGATGATGAACCGGGTGACCGGGCTGACCATCGCCACGGTCGGCCACATCCTCGACGAGGTCGACCACCCGGAGGGCGGCGCCGAGGACCTGGCGCTGGTGCTGGGCACCACGGCGGGCAGCATGCAGAGTTCGATGGAGATCACGCACAGCTCCCTCACCGGCGCCCAGCCCTACCACGTGGAGCCCGCGACGATCCCCTACGCGGTGATGAACGGCGCGGCCGGGCGCTGCGCGATCTGGTACGGGCTGCGCGGCCCCAACAGCACGGTGGGCGCGGGCCGTCCGACCGGTCTGGTCGGGCTGAGCTACGCCCGGCGGCTGCTGCTGGCGGGCCGGGCCCGGCAGGTGCTGTGCGGGGCGGCGGAGGAGTTCTCCCCGTTCCGCTCCTGGGTGGACCACTACGGCCGTCCCGACGACGCGGGCGACACGGTCCTCGGCGAGGGCTGCGCGATGTTCCTGCTGGACCTCGAACCGGCTCCCGGTACACGGCCGTTGGCGTCGGTGCTGTCGGTGCGGACCCGGATGTGCGCCGACGGCGACTGGGGAGCGGCGGTCGGCGCCTGCGTGGACGGCGTGCTCTCGGCGGTCGAGGAGAAGCCGGACCAGGTGTGGGCGGTGTCCGCCTCCGGCGCGGCCGGGGCGGCGGGCAGCGCCGAACGGGCGCGGCTGACCGAGGTGTTCGGCGCCGAGACGCTGGTGCCGCCGGTGGCGGACCTCATCGGGGAGACCCATTCGGCGGCCTCGGCCTTCCAGTTGGCCGCCGTGCTCGGCCTCGCCGAGCGCGACCCGGCGTCGGCGGGGCGGACCGCGGTGATCACCTCGGTCGATCCGAGCGGCATGGCCGCCGCCGCGCTGCTGCGCGTCGCCGGGCCCTGACCCCGGCGGCGCGCGCCCACCGGGCCGCGCGCCGGACCCGCGGACGCGGTGCCGCGGCCGGCCGGTCGTGACCGGCCGGCCGTCGCTGCCCGCTTCTGCCCGAGGTCGTGTCCGCCGTCCCCCAGGGGACGGCCCGTCGCGGACACGACCCGCCCCGGGCCCGCCGGTGCGGCGGCGGGCCCGGGGCGCCGCCCTGCCCGAGGCGGCCCTCCCCGCCCCCGTGGCGGGGCCCGGCCCGCACCCACCACGTGCACGAACCCACGGCGAGAATCCAGGAGACAAGCATGCACAGCACCGAGCAGGCCCGGCCCGTCGCCCTGGTGACGGGCGGGACCCGCGGCATCGGCCGGGCCGTCGTCCTGCGGCTGGTCCGGGACGGCTACGACGTGGCGTTCTGCCACCGGGCCGGTGCCGACACGGCCCGCACGCTGGAGAAGGAGGCGTCGGAGCTGGGCGGCCGGGCGGTCGGCACCCGCGCCGACGTCGTCGACCTCCCCGCCGTCCAGGAATGGGTGGCGGCCACCGAGGAGGAACTCGGCCCGCTGCGGGTGGTGGTGACGTCAGCCGGGATCGTCCGCGACCGGCCGCTGGCCACCATGGAGGACGCCGACTGGCACGACGTGGTGGACGTCAACCTCACCGGCACCTACAACGTGTGCCGGGCCGCCGTCTTCCCCATGATGAAGCGCCGGGCCGGGGCCGTGGTCAACGTGTCCTCGGTGTCCGGGGTCCTCGGCAACGCCACGCAGACCAACTACGCCGCCACCAAGGCCGGGATCATCGGTTTCAGCCGGTCCCTGGCCAAGGAGGTGGGCCGCTTCGGCATCCGGGTCAACGCGATCGCGCCCGGTTTCATCGAGACCGAGATGCTGGCGGGCATGCCGGAGAAGGCCCGCCGCGACGTCCTGGCCCAGGTCACCCTGGGCCGCTTCGGCACCGTGGAGGAGGTCGCCGACGGCGTCTCCTACCTGGTGGGCGCCTCGTACGTCACGGGGTCGGTGCTCCGCGTGGACGGCGGCGTCGTGGGCTGACCCGCGTCCGTGACCGCGGGGCGGACCGGGGGCCGCCCACCCGCCCGCGGTCACGGCACGGAGCGTACGGTGCGCGTCACGCTGTACGGGAGGAGATGTCCGGGCGGTGGTGGGGGCGGGCGCCGATCGGGATGACCAGCGGGAAGCGGACGTGGGCTTCCAGGCCGCGTCCGCCGGGGCCGGGCTCCAGGGTGAGTTCGCCGCCGTGCGAGGCGACCAGCATGTGGGCGATGGACAGACCGAGCCCCCACCCCTCGCTCTCCCCCGTGCGGGGCCGCCCGGACCCGTCGCCCGACCAGCCGCGCTGCACCGCCAACTCCCGCTCCCCCGGCGTCATTCCGGGGCCCTCGTCGGTGACCCGGATGTGCACCTGACCGTCACCGAGCGCGGTACGGACGGTGACTCTGGTGCGCGGCGGGGACACCTTGACAGCGTTGTCCAGCAGAATGTCCAGCACTTGCTCCAGGGTGCCGCTTCGTGTCACGACCGTGGCCCGGCCGCCCTGGTGGAGCGAGCTGAGGACGAGGCCGCGGTCGGCGGCGCCGTCGGCCCAGGCCGCGACCCTCTCCCGCACGACGGTGGTGGCGTCGACCTCGACGGGCGGGTTGTCGGCGGCCGTGAACGCCTCGCGCAGCTCGGACACGGTGGCCCGTAACCGGTCCAGGTCGGCGGCGATCATGCGGTGCACCTCGCGGCTCTGCGGCGGGAGGTGCGGGGCCAGCCGCTCCAGCCGGATGCCGAGCAGATGGAGGGTGGTGCGCTGCTGGTGGGCGATGTCGGCCAGCAGCATCCGGTACCGCTCGTCGACCGCCTGGGCGGTGGCCGCTATCCGGTTGACGGACTCGACGAGTTCACGGGTCTGCGCCGGGCCGGTGTGCTCGGCGAGCAGTTCGACCGGCTCGCCCCGCTCCAGTTGGCGCACCGTCCGGGTGACAGCCTGGAGGGAGGCGAGCAGCCGCAGACACGAATAGCAGAACGTGGCGCCCAGGAGCGCCAGGACGAGGCCCGCCGCGGCAGCGAGCAGGGGCAGGTGCATCGGGATGTGCCTCTCCATGCGGTGTGGGGGCGGTACATGGCTGAGCGAGGGCGGGGAGGGGAGGAGGGCGGGAAGCACGCCGGCGCCTGCGGCGACGTGAAGAGGGACGCGGGAGACGCGCCGTCGGTTGACGTACGGCGGCGGGTAGGCCGTACGCGCCCCGCCCGGCCGTGGGGACCACGACCGGACCACGACCGGACCGCGGCGGTGCGGCACGGTACGTCCGAGGGGACGGGGGCGGGCCGGCTGTCCACCGCGCCGCGGCACCCGCCGGTGCCGGTGACGGCCTTACCGGCGTACCGGGCGGCGTCGACCGTCACCGCGGGGACCGGCCGGTGACGACCATCTCCGCGGGGACCGGAGGGTCAGTGTGCGAACCGGAAACCGACTCCGCGCACGGTCTGGATCAGCTCCGGCGCGCCGAGTTTTCGGCGCAGGCTGACCATGTGGACGCCCAGGGTGCGGGTGTCGCCGACACTGGGATGACCCCAGACGTGACGCATGATCACCTCGCGGTCGAAGACCTTGCCCGGCTCGCCGGTGAGCAGGACGAGGAGGTCGAACTCCTTGCGGGTGAAGGCGATCTCGCGCCCGTCCATGAAGGTGCGGCGCTGTTTCAGGTCGATGGTGAGCGGGCCCACGGTCCGTGAACCGCCGCCCGTCCGGGCCCAGTTGCCGACGGCGCGCCGGGCCACGGCCTCGATCCGGGCGATCAGCTCGCGCAGACCGCACGGTTTGACGACGTAGTCGTCGGCGCCCATCCGCAGACCGAGCACACGGTCGAACTCGTCGTCGCGCCCGCTCACCATGATGATGGGGACGCTCGACGAAGCCCGGATGGTACGGCAGACATCGAGGCCGTTGCCGTCCGGCAGGCCGACGTCGAGCAGGATCGCGTCCATGTCCGCGTACCGCTCCAGGGCCGCCTGGCAGGTGTGGGCGGTCGCGGTTTCGAACCCGTGGTCGCTGAGCCCGCTCCTGAGGGCATCGGCGGTGTCAGCTTGGTCCTCGACGATCAGTACGCGCATGGAACCCTCCGCTGGCTACGCTCTTCATCGGGGGTGTCGTCTCATTCCAGGGCTGCGGGCCTGGTCGACGGAGCTGGTGGCTTCTCGATAACTATAGTGTACGAGGCTTGACGGCAGAAAGGGCGTTCGGACGGCCCCGACGACCCGTATCGACCCCCCGCGCACGCCCGGAGCACCTTCCACGAGCCCCGCTGCCAGAGCCCGAACAGGCCATTTCCGCACGCCAATTGGCCCACCCCATGGCTAGAAGCCTGCCAAGGCTCCCCCACCGGACCAAGGCGGCGCGCGCACAGATCTGGCCACACAGAGACCGAAAATGGTCCAGACCTCGATGCGATGGCGCCCCGCGCCCCCACGTCGTCCTCACCGGCTGCCGGGGCGGCTCCCGTTCGGGCACCGGACCCCGCGGATCCGCTCCGCCGGACCTGTTCACCACCTATCCTGTCGAAGTGGACGAGACATTCGACCTGGGCTTGATCTGCGCCACGCGCGAGGAGTTCGACCACTGCCGAGAGCTGGCGGCCTTCACCCAGATCCGGTCCGAGGGCGCCTATCTCTACACCTTCGAGCTGCCGGGCTCGGGCCGCCGGGGCGTGGCCGTTCCCCTCTTCGACATGGGCCTGGTGCCCGCCACTCAGGCCGCCACGTCCTTCCTGGGCCGCTACGACGTGTCGGTGCTCGCCCTCGTGGGGATCGCCGGAGCCCTCCACCGCGACCTCCGCCTCGGTGACGTCGTCGTCGCCTCCGCGGTCGACAGCTATCTCGCGTCGAGCAAGATCGTCGAGGGTCCGCCCTCACCGGCCGACGGGAAGGCGTCCGCCCCCGGCGGGAGTCCGGGTCCGGCATCGTGGCACATCGAACGGGCCGGACAGTCACTGCCGTTGAGCAGTGGCCTCAAGGCGTACGTCAACAACTTCCGGTACGCCGACGACGGCGTCCCGTTCGCCCGGTGGCGGGCCTCGGCGCTGACCCGGCGGAGCGGTCTGACGGGCGGTGCCGGGGACGGCGGACCGGAGCCGGGCCCGTCCTACCACCTCATGCCGGTGGCCACCGGGGACACGGTGATCACCTCGGAGTCGTTCGCCACATGGGTCCGCGACGGCAACCGGCTGCGCGGGGCGGTGGAGATGGAGGCGGGTGGCGTGGCACACGCCGTGTACGCCCTGGAATCGGGCCGGCCCACCGAATTCCTCGTCGTCCGCGGGATCTCCGACTTCGCCGACTCCCGCAAGAGCCTGCTCGACGAGGCGGCACCGCGGGGCGAGCCAGGAGCCTGGCGCAAACTGGCCACGCAGAACGCGTTCTCCCTGCTGCTCGAACTCACCGGGCACCCGTTCTTCCCATGGCGCGGCGGGCCTGCCCGGCAGGCGGCGGCCCGTCGACGCCTGGCGTCGTACCGGCACGTGGCCTCACGGGCGGCAGTCGTGGCCGAGGCCGCCGTCACTCTGGCCGACGCCGCGACGACCGTCGAACCGGACGGCAGCACGATCCTCTCCGGCCCGGTCGCGTCCCTCGACCCCTCGCAGCCGTCCCCGGCCCACGGCGACCACGGCGACCACGGCATGCCGCACCAGCACCCCCACGCCGGGGTCCACGGCGGGGTGGATCACAGCGGCGTGGACCCCGGGGGGCTGGACACGGACAGCGGCTTCGACGACATGGACGGCGGGTCCGACTGAGCGGACGAGGAGGAGAGCCGGGCGCCCGGCGGACATCCGTCGCCGACGATCGCCCGCCCGCGGCGACCGGCGGCGGGGACCGCGGACGGGGACCGCGGACGGGGACCGCGGACGGGGATTCACTCGGCCGCGAGGGCTCCCAGTTCGCGGAGCAGCTCGTCGGCCCCCCGCAGGTCCTCCTCGGCACGGGCGACCGCCGCCTCCCGCTCCTCGGCGGTGAGGGTCGAACTCTCCTCCAGCTCCCGGCGGTCGCGGGCGACGCGCGCGGCCGTCTCGGCCAGCGCGTCCTGGATCTCCCGCTTGAGCTGGGCCCGAGCGTCCTGGACCGCCTCCGTCGTCCGGGTCACCGCCGTGGTCTCGATCTCACGGCAGACCGTGGCGAGCACCTCCTTGGCCTCCTCGACCGTACGGGCGCGCTTCTTCCGCCAGTGGCTCACGCCCATGAACAGTCCGGCCCCCGCGACGAACGGCCAGAAGACCGGAACCGCCGCGCTGAACGACATCACCCCGGCGGCCTTGGCGGCGACCACCGCGGTGGCGGTGACGGTCGTGGCCGCGATGCCGCCCTGAAGGACCTTGATCAGCAGATCGGGGTCGAAGGCGCTGGTCGCGTCCAGGTCCCCCTGGTCCGCCAGCCGTTCGAAGACGGTCCTGGTCTGCTCCATACGGGCGAGGGGTTCGCCGAGCCCGTCGCGGTCGAGGAGCTGCCGCACGCGGTCGACGTCGTCCCTGGTGCGCAGCCGGGCCGTACGGGTGAGTTCCGCGAGCGCCGTCTGCGGTTCCTCCAGCAGAGCGGGCATCATCTCGCGGATCCCCTTGGCGCCGCGCTGGGCGAAAGCCTGGCGATACTCCCGGCTCAGGTCCACGGAGCGCGAGGCGCCGTCGCGGGCGAGGTCCGTGAGGAGCCGGCCGCCCGACTCGTCGAACTCCAGCCGCCAGTAGTCCCCGTTGTGCGCGACCCAGCGGTCGATGCGGGCCTCGCGTTCCTCGATGGCCTCCAGGGCGTCGGCGTCGCCCCGCAGCATCGCGATCCGCTGGGCGGCCGGACGGCGGATCTCCTGGAGCAGGTTCTCCGCGAGGTTGCGGACGTTGGCACGGTGGATGCGGTGTCCGGCGGCGACGATCTCGGTCTCCAGTACCTCCTCCAGGGCGCCCAGGTTCGACGCCTCCAGCAGGGCGCGCCGCCGGCCCGGGTCGCCCTCCGCCGCGGCGGCCAGGGCGTTGCGCGCCGACACCGAGACGGCGAAGGCCGGGTCACTGAGCCGGTCGGCCAGCGCGCGGGCGCGTTCCTCCACGGTCTCCGCCGGCTCACCGGGCGCCTCCAGAAGCGCGCGCCACTGGTCGACGTCGCCGAGCAGGTCGAGGTCGTGGCGGAGCGCGGCACCGGGATCGGACGCCTGGTCCCGGTGCGTCTGGACGATCACGCAGGCACTCACCCGCTCGACGGCCACGGCGAGGAACTCCCGTTCGCTGCGGCTGATCGGCTCCCCCGGCTTCGTCACGAAGAGCACGGCGTCGGCCTCGATCAGCGCGGAGAGGGCGGCACGCAAGTGGGCGGGCTCCAGCCCGCCCACGCCGGGCGTGTCGATGAGTTCCAGGCCCGACTCCAGCAGGGGCGCGGGCACCTCCATGTCGATGTAGGTGACGGACGAGCCGTTGCCGTGGCGGGCCCGCAGCCGTCTGCCGCCCTTGACGGTGAGGTAGTCGGGGAGGTCCTGTTCGACGTCCAGGGCCACCGACTCCAAGGTGCCGTCGGCGCGCCGGATGACGGCCGTGGCCCGTGGCTGCGGCCCGTGGCTCAGCCGTACCCACGACGAGCTGAGCGGCTGGAAGCCCTCGGGCAGCAGGGCCCTGCCGATGAGAGCGTTGACGAGGCTGGACTTGCCCCGTGACACTTCGCCCACGACCACCACGGGCAGTCGGGGCGACCGCCAGCGCCGGGCGAGGCCCTCCAGGGTGACGCACGCCGTCTCGTCGGCCATGTGCGCGCGGGCGAGGGCGACGACGTCCGTGATGACCTCGGGGAGGTCCCGGGCGGAGCGTGCCCCGTCCTGCGGATGGGCGCTGGCGGTCATGGACTCTCCCGTTCTACGACGTGCACGGTGACCCGCGCGGGCCGCACGATCCGGCCGGTGCGGTCGGCCAGTCCGGCCATGAGGTTCTCGGCGACGGTGTCCGCCAGTTCGGGGCGGTCCGTCGGTACGGTGTCGACCGCCTCGTGCCGGTCGGGGTCGAAGGGCGTGCCCGCGGGCGGGGCGATCACGGTGACGTCGGGCAGCCGGGTCAGGGCCTGTGCGAGCCCGCGCCGCAGATGCGCGCTCCGGATGCGGTCCGCGACGTCGAGCACCGCTTCGGCGACGGCGGCGTCGATGTCCGGATCACGGGTGCCGTGGGCAGCGCCGCCCGGCTCGGAGACCTCCGGAGCGGTCGGCGACAGCACGGGGACGCGCGGGTCCGGTGGCCTGGGGACGGACGACGATTCGGGCAGGGGCACCGGCCCCGGCACACCCGCCCCGGACACGGGAGGAACGCCCGGCACGGGAGGAACGCCGGGAGCCTTCACCGTGCCGCCCACCGGTTTCGGCAGCGGCACGGGCACGTCCGGAGGTGGCGGCTGCGGCCCTTCCAGACCGGTGCCCGGGGCGTCCGGCGACCGGCTCGCGGCACGCGCCGTGCGGCGTGCCCGCCACGCCTGGCGCCACGCGGTGAGCCGACGTATCCGCGCCATGGGAATCATCCGTCCCTTCCTTGGTCCCGGTTCCGGGAGTCGAGTCGGGTGAGGCAGCATTCGACGACGATCTCGGCGACCCGCCGGGCGAGCAGCCGCCGCGGCCGGCGCGCGTGCGCCGCCCAGGTCCGCGCCGTGGCGAGGAGTTCGCGGTCCTTCATCGGCAGGGCACGCAGGGCGCGCGCGGCGAGAGCCCTGTCACCGGGGGGCACGTGACGCAGCGTCAGGCCGTCCAGGGCCAGGTCGGCCGCCGACCGTTCGAGGCCCGCGCAGGCGGGCCGGGTCCGCAGCGCGGCCAGCCGTTCCCGGACCAGCCGGGCGGGTCCGGTGTCCCAGGATGCCGTGGCCCGCAGCAGCCGGGCCGTCACGCTGTCCACGGTGAGGACGTCCGCGTGGCGGGCGAGCAGCGACAGCCGCTCCTCGAGGCGGCGCAGGCCGGACAGGTCTTCCCAGAGCCGGGCCAGGCCGTCGCTGTCGGCCACCTCCCCGGCGCGGAGCGGGGGCAGGGACCGGGCGATCGCGTACGTGGTCGCGGCGACTTCCTTGAGCGGTGGCAGCGCGTCCGCCGGATGGCCCCGGGCGGCCCAGGCCCGGCCGAGCGCGTCCCACCCGTGACCGGCGACCGCCGTCAGCTCCTCGTCCGCGGCGATGGCGCGGAGGGTGCCGAGGTGGTCTCGGGTGAGCATGCCGCAGCGCGCCGTCTCGGCGAGCTGCTGGGCGACCGCCACGGAGGCGGCCCCCGGCAGCCGGGCCTGGCGCAGAAGGTTCTCCTCGACCGCGTTCCACGTGTCGGCGCCCCCGTCGACCCCGTCGGCCTTCGACGCGACGAGGACGACGTTGAGTCCTTCGGTGAGCGGGCCCGCCGTGCTCAGGGCGAACTCGGTGCAGGTCCGGGCCGCCGCCTCGCTCAGGTTGGTGCCGCACAGGTAGAGCACGGCGGTGGCGGAGGCGGAGGCGGCCCGCGCGCCGCGCAGCATGTCCTCGGTGACGAGCTGCCGGTCGGACGCCGTGTTCATGCCCGGGGTGTCGCCGAGGACGATCCGGTCCGAGAGGGGGAACAGGGGGTAGGGCACGGCGACCGCCGCGTCCGTGGCGGCGACCGTCGGCCCGACGAGGGGGTGGTGGTACCACGTGACCTGCGCGGTGGCCTCCGCCAGTTGGACCAGGGCCATCCGGGTCGCCAGCAGGGCGTTCACCAGGGTGGACTTGCCCGCTGAGACGTCCCCGACGACGGCGACCCGCAGCGGTTGGCCGCAGAGGGCGGCGAAGCGGCGCAGTTCTTCGGCGGCGGGCGTCCCGCGCAGTCCGGGCTCGGCCGCGGTCGCGGCGCACAGACCGGCCAGCTCGGCGGAGGCCGGTCCGGGCGGCTTTGGCCGACGCCTGGGCGGGCGCGGCGCCGCGCCGCCTGCCCGGCCGTCGGCTCCTGGTCCGTCCGGTGCCGTTCCCACCGATCCCGGTCCCCCCGGTGCCGTTCCCTCCGGCCAGGGCCCGGAGGGTTCCGCGGCGCCGCTGACCGCCGGGTGGCTCACGACCGTAACTCCAGGTGGTCCACCCGGCTGCCGGAACGGGTCAGGAAGCTCCCGTCGGTGTCCGGCGAGGCGAGCAGCTGGTCCGGTACGCGGCGGGGGTCCGAACCGGTGGCGTCCGCCAGGACCGCGCCGGTGTCACCGTCGACGGCGACGGTGCCCGTGGGGCGCGTGGTGTGGGTGAGGATCACAGGCCGCCCCTCGCTGCGTCCCACGCACACCGGACCGGCCCCCGGGAGTCCGATGTCCCACAGCCGTGCCCAGGCGCCGGACACGGCGGGCCGCAGGGCGCGCAGGCGGCCCGCCGACCGGATGACGACCAGGCCCTCGGCCGCGTCCACGGCGACCCGCGGCGGAGGTGCGTCGTCCCAGGCGAGGCGGGACAGCGTACGGCCGTCGCGGGGGTCGTGGAGGCGCAGGCCGTCGTCGCTCCACACGAGGGCGCGGTCGGCGGGGTCGAGGAAGGCCAGACCGCGCGCGGGTGGGCCGTCGGAGAGGGTGACCAGCGGGTGCCGGCCGGTGGTCGTGGTCACCGCCGATCCGGCGGGGGTGATCCAGCCGATGCGCCCGTGCCGCACGGCGAGCGCCACGGCGGGACAGGTCCACAGGGAGCCGTGCCACACGAGGCGGGTCGTCACGCCCGCTCGCGGACCGTCCCCCGGTCCACCGGGCGACCACAGCTCGATGTGCCCCTGTTCGGTGGCGGAGACCAGCAGGGCGGCGTCCGACGCCAGGTGGCGGTGGACGCCGTCGGGACCGCCGACGGTGACGGAGCCGCGCCTCGCCCCGCCGGGTCCGACGAGGGTGATGTCCCGGGAGGAACCGCTCTGCGCGAGCGCCCCGCCGGGCAGGGCTGTGATGTCCTCGGCCTCGGGCAGGGTTCCCCAACGGGTGCGGTGCAGGCGGTAGGGCCGCGCGGTCCGCACGGCCCCCCAGGCCGCGAGGTGGGCGGGGCGCACACCGCTGCCCACCTCGGAGAGCACCTTGAGCCCGTGGCGTGCGGCGATCTCCTCGACGGCGGCCCGGACGCGGGGCACCGCGCTGGATCCGCCGGACAGCACGAGGACCCGCTGGGCGGCGTCGGCGGGTGCGGCGGCCAGGGCGTCCTCCAGCGCGGCGAGACAGGGGCGCAGCAAGGGATCGAGGGCCTCTTCGAGGTCGTCGCGGTAGACGGGGGTGTCGGGCAGCGGCGCGTCGTCGGTCTCGTAGGCGAACCAGGTCTCCTCGTCCTCGGAGAGTTCCTCCTTCGCGGCGCGTGCGGCCTGGGCGACGCCGTAGGGGTCCTCGTCGCGCAGGGTGTCGAGGAGCGCGCGGTCGGCGGGGGCGAGACTCTCCTCGACCACCGTGAGGAGGAGTTCGTCGAAGTCGTCGCCGCCCGCGAGCCGGCCTTGGCAGTACGCGGTGTCCCAGCGGCCGTCCGGCGTACGGGCCAGCAGAGCGGTGTCGAAGGTGGCGGCGCCGAGGTCGAAGACCGCGACCGCGTCGGGGCATCCCGCTTCCCGCGCGCCGGTGACGGCGCGGGCGACCGCCTCCGGTTCGGACAGCAGGGCCACGGGGCAGGACGGAAGCGCCAGGGCCGCGGCGCGGCGCAGCACCGCCCGCTGCGGTCCGCCCCATTCGGCGGGGTGGGTGAGCAGCAGTCGGGACGGTGGTCCGGAGGCCGCCGCGAGGACGCCGCCGTAGGCGTGGGCCAGGACGGCCGCCACCGCCTCGACCAGGGGCACGGAGGTGCCCCCGCCCCCGCGGAGCACCCGGTCCACCGGCGGCACCGGGCCTGCCGCGTGCACATGGCGTTTGATCTGGGCGTAGAGGTTGAGCGGGTCCCGGCCGGCCTGGGCGAGCGCCCGGCGCCCCACCTCCAGCGCGCCACTCGGCGTGGCGTACACCGCGCTGGGGAACTCCTCCGCGCCCGCGAACCGCACCATGCGCGGCACGGCGTCGGCGTCTTCCTCGAGTACGGCGGCCTTGGTGGCCGAGGCTCCGAAGTCGATGGCGGCGATCATCCCCGCGCCGTCCGGTCGGCCGGGTGCGCCGACCGAGGGTCGGCAGGAGTGGGCCGCATGGGCGCAGGCGAAGCGTCAGAAACCACGAAAAGACCCCCGTACGATGTGATTTCACTAGATGCGCGGCGATGCTCGGATGAGGAAATGTAGCAACGACAGTCCCTCGCGTGCAGGTCCTTCGCGCAGTCTGCGACGGCAACTCCCGCGCGCCGCACGGCCGTACGTTTCCCCACACCCACAACCGCCCCTGTACGCGGCGCACTTCTCCCCCTCCGCGCGCGCGGTACACCTCCCCCGCCCGGTGGCCGCGCGGCCACCGGGCCCGCCGTGCGCGCGGCTGCCGCACACCCGCCGCATGACCGCGCTTTCTGCGCTTCCGACCGGGCACTTCACGCGTGAGGTCTTGACAGATCCTCAACCGCGTCACAGCCTTTGGCAACGTTGTCAACGCACTCGCCCTGACCCGTGTCCGCCTCCGTCCCGGAGCCGGGCCCGGACGCTCACCGCTGCGCTTTTCTGAGGGGACATCACACTCATGACAGATCAGTCGGGCTCGCCCCGACGGCCGTCTCGTCGGTCCGTCGTCACGACCGGATCGACCCTGCTGGCCGGTTTCGGCCTGGGGTCGCTGCTGCCCGCCCCGGCGCACGCCGCGCCCGCCTCGGGCGTGCCCGCCAAGCCGTCCGCGCCGCGCGAACTGGGCCTGTACCGGCCGGTGTCGGTGTCCTCGACGGCCTACGCGCCCACGCCGGGCTCCTTCCTCGTGGACCGGCTCGCGGAGCGGGGTGTGCGGGGCAGCGGCTGGCGCGCGGCGGACGGGGACCCGCAGTGGGTCCTGGTCGACCTCCAGGCCGTCTGCGACGTGACGTCGGTCCGGCTGACGTTCGAGGGCGACGCGAACGACCCGGTCTTCACCCCGCCGACCTCCGGCAACCCGCACAGCGGCACCACCGGCCGGGAGATCCAGTCCAGCTACGCCGTGGACTTCGTGGTCGAGACCTCCACCGACCAGCGGTCCTGGACCGGCGTGCACCGCACCACCGCGGGGACCGGCGGCGTCGTGGAGATCCGGCCGGAGCGGCCGGTGGCCGCCCGCTGGGTGCGCATGACGTCCCGCAGACGCTCCAGCCCCCTCCCGCTCGGCCTGAACGCCTTCGAGGTGTACGGCACCGAGCGCGGCCACCGCCCGTCGGCGACCGGCTGGACCGACTGGGGCCGCGACACCCGCCCCGCGCCCCGGCTGACCGTCGCGGCCGACGGCACGGTGCCGCTGGAGTCGGGCTGGCGGCTCACCCTGGACGACTGGGCCGGAGCCGACGGCGACCGGTTGTCGCGGACGTCGGTCGACACGAGCGGCTGGCTCCCGGCCACCGTGCCCGGCACGGTGCTGGGCTCGCTGGTGGAGCGGGGCAAGCTGCCCGACCCGGTGTCCGGGCTCAACAACCTGCGTGTCCCGGAGGCGCTGTCCCGCCACTCCTGGTGGTACAAGCGGGACTTCGAGATGCCGCGCGGGCTGCGCACGGGGTCCGGGCGGCGGATCTGGCTGGAGTTCGACGGCGTCAACCACGCGGCCGACATCTGGCTGGACGGCAAGCGGGTCGGCGGTCTCACCCACCCCTTCGCCCGCTCGGCGCACGACGTCACCGACGCGCTCTCGACCGGCGGGGAGCACGCGCTGGCCGTGCGCATCACCCCGCTGCCGGTGCCCGGCAGTCCGGGCGACAAGGGCCCCGCCGGGGAGGCGTGGGTGGACGCGGGCGCCAACTCGATGAACCTCAACTCGCCGACGTACCTGGCGGCTTCGGGCTGGGACTGGATGCCCGCCGTGCGGGACCGCTCGGCCGGGATCTGGAACCACGTCCGGCTGCGGTCGACGGGCCACGTGGTGATCGGCGATCCGCGGGTCGACACGGTCCTGCCGGAGCTGCCCGACCTGTCGGTGGCCGAGGTGACGGTCGTGGTGCCGGTCCGCAACGCCGACACCCGCGCCCGGCGCGCCACCGTCACCGCCGCCTTCGACGACGTGCGGGTGACGAGGACGGTGACCGTCCCGGCGGGCGGGAGCGTGGACGTCGTGTTCGCGCCGGGCGCGTTCGCCCGGCTGCGGGTGCGCGAGCCGCGGCTGTGGTGGCCCAACGGGCTCGGGGAGCCCGCGCTGCACGACCTCACCCTCACCGCGTCGGTCGACGGCGCCGAGAGCGACCGCCGTGAAACCCGTTTCGGTATCCGGCAGTTCGGCTACGAGTACACGATCCCGCTGCCGTTCACGGCGTCCGGCGACTCCTACACCCAGACCGTGCCCGTCGAGCGGCGCCAGGCCCGCTACGTCCGGGTCAGGTGCCTCACCCGGGCCACCGACTGGGGCAGTTCGCTGTGGACGCTGTCCGTGTTCGACAGTGCCCGGCCCGGCACCGACCTCGCGCTGCGGGCCCCCGTCGAGGCGTCCAGCACGGACGGCGACGACCACGCCGCCGCGCACGCCACCGACGGCGACCCCGGCACCCGCTGGTCCTCGGCCTTCGAGGACGACCAGTGGCTCCGGGTCGACCTCGGCGCCCGCCAGTTCCTCGACCGGGTGGACCTGGTGTGGGAGCAGGCGTACGCGAAGTCGTTCGTGGTGCAGGTCTCCGACGACGACGCCACGTGGACCGACGTGGCCGCGGTGGACAACGGGGCGACGCCGCTGCCGTTCAACAGCGGTGACGCGAGCCTCCAGGTCGAGGACTTCGACGCGCGCACCGCCCGGTACGTGCGGTTGTCGTGCGGTCTGCGGAACACGAGTTGGGGCAACTCGCTGTGGTCGCTGGCCGTCGTGGACAGCGCCGCGCCCGGCACCGACCTGGCGCTCGGCCGGACGGCGACCGCCTCCACCGAGGAGGACGACCACCCCGCCGCGCACGCCACCGACGGCAGGCCGGGCACCCGCTGGTCCTCGCGGTACGAGGACCACCAGTGGATACAGGTCGACCTGGGCGAGGCCCGCCGCTTCGACCGGATCGCGGTGCTCTGGGAGTCTGCGTACCCGAAGACGTACGTCATCCAGGTCTCCGACGACGGCGAGAGCTGGACCGACGTGCGGTCCGTGTCCAACGCGCCCGACCCGCTGAAGATCAAGGTCAACGGGGTGCGGGTACTGGCGCGGGGCGGCAACTGGGGCTGGGACGAACTGCTGCGCCGGATGCCGCCGGAGCGGATGGACGCGGCCGTGCGGATGCACCGCGACATGAACTTCACGATGATCCGCAACTGGGTCGGCTCCTGCGACCGGGAGGAGTTCTTCGCGGCGTGCGACGAGCACGGCATCCTGGTGTGGAACGACTTCCCCAACGCGTGGGGCATGGACCCGCCGGACCACGACACGTTCAACTCCCTCGCCCGCGACACGGTGTTGCGCTACCGCATCCACCCCAGCGTGGTCGTGTGGTGCGGCGCGAACGAGGGCAACCCCCCGGCGGCCGTCGACCGGGGCATGCGGGCGGCGGTGGAGGAGCAGGCGCCCGGCCTGCTCTACCAGAACAACTCGGCGGGCGGCATCGTCACCGGCGGCGGCCCCTACGGCTGGGTCGAGCCGGAGCGCTACTTCGACCCGTCGACGTACGGCAGCAAGGACTTCGGCTTCCACACGGAGATCGGGATGCCGGTCGTGTCCACGGCCGCCAGCATGCGCAACCTGACCGGGGACGAGCCGGAGTGGCCGATCGGCGGCGCCTGGTACCACCACGACTGGAGCGAGCGCGGCAACCAGGCACCGCAGACGTACCGGGCCGCCGTCGAGGCGCGGCTCGGCACCGCGACCGGGCTGGACGACTTCGCGGTGAAGGCGCAGTTCGTCAACTACGAGAACACGCGCGCCATGTTCGAGGCGTGGAACGCCCACCTGTGGGACAACGCCACCGGTCTGATGCTGTGGATGTCCCACCCCGCCTGGCACAGCACGGTCTGGCAGACCTACGACTACGACTTCGACGTCAACGGCACCTACTACGGCGCCCGTTCGGCCTGCGAGCCGCTGCACGTGCAGGCCGACCCGGAGGGCGGGGTCATCGCGGTCAACCACACCGCGAAGGCGTTGCGTCACGCCGTCGTCAAGGCCGAGCTGTACGACCTGTCGGGGCGGCGGATCGGCCGGGACCGCACGGTCAGGCTGGACGTCGGGGCGGCGTCCACGGCGAAGGCGTTCACGTCGGCCTGGTCCGACGGGCTGCCCGATCTGCATCTGCTGCGGCTGACGCTGACGGACGCGGACGGGCGGACGCGGTCGCGCAACACGTACTGGCGGTACCGCGACCCGGCCGCCATGCGGGCGCTCACCGGCGTGCGGCGCACGAAGGTGAGCACGTCGCGGACGCGGCTGTCGCGGTCGGGCGCGCGGCACGAACTCACCACGACCGTACGCAACTCGGGGTCGACGGTCGCGGCCATGGTGCGGCTGTCGCTGCTCGACGGGCACAGCGGGGACCGGGTGCTGCCTGCCCTCTACAGCGACAACTACCTGTGGCTGCTGCCCGGTGAGTCGCGGACGGTCACCGCGTCCTGGCCGAAGGCCGCGCTGCCGTCGTCCGGCAGGCCCGAACTGCGCGTCGACGGCTTCAACGTGGCCCGCGCCACGGCACGGCCCTGACCGGGCGGGGGCGGGCGGCCCGGTCCGGGCCGCCCGCCCCCGGCCGCCGCTCCGTCGGCCTCCCCGCCGCCGTCGTACCGGCCCGCGGGTCAGTACAGGGTCCGCAGGGCGCCGGGCAGGACGGTGGCCGTGACGGGGAGGTCGGCGTCGACCTCGCCGTCGGCGCCGTAGGGGACGGGCCGTTCGGCCTCGATGCGGACCTGGGAGCCGCGCAGGACCTCCACCTCGGGACGGTCGACGTGGGCGCCGGTCCTGAGGTCGTTCATGAGGGTGAAGAACAGGCGCCGAGGGGCGTGGCGGATCATGACGACCTCCAGGAGGCCGTCGTCGAGGCGGGCCCGCGGGGCGATGATGCGGCCGGAGCCGTAGTAGCCGGAGTTGGCGGCGACGACGGTGTAGCCGCGGTGCATGTGCTCGGCGCCGTCGACGGTGACGCGGAAGCGGGCCGGGCGCCAGGTGGTGACGGCGCGCAGGCCCCCGGCGTAGTAGGCGGCCGAACCGCGCAGCAGGCGGGCCCGGTTGGCGTGGCGGTTGGCGAGGGAGTCGACGCCCGCGTAGACGCTGCCGAGGACGACGGTGCGGTCGTGGACGGCGGAGCGCAGTTCGATGGTGTCGACGGGCTGCGGCTCGGCCTCCAGCAGCACCCGGGCCAGCGCCTCGGGTTCGGTCGGCAGGTGCAGGGCGCGCGCGAAGTCGTTGCCGCGTCCGGCGGGGACGAGGCCGAGGACGGCGTCGGTGCCGCTGAGGGCGCCGCCGACGGCGCCGGTGATGCCGTCGCCGCCGACGGCCAGGACGATCCGGCCGCGCCGTCCGGCGTCGCGGGCGAGGTCCCCGGCGTGCGGGAGGCTGCGGCTGTGGACGGTCTCCAGGTCGGCCCCGGCCTCCCGCAGCAGCCGGGCTACGGCGATGAGGGCCGCCGCGCCGGTCGCGCTGCCTGCGGTGGGGTTGACGACGGCCGTGAACTGTCGCATCGGTGGGACCTCCGGACGGTCGGCGGAGCGGGAGCGGGAGCGAGGCGGGGCGGGGACGGGCGGGCGGCGGGCGGGGCGGGGGCCGGTCAGTCGGTGGGGAGGAGGACGCCCGGGTTGAGGACGCCGGCCGGGTCGAGGCGGCCCTTGACGGCGCGCAGGGCGTCGACGGCGAGGTCGCCCGCCTCGCGGACGTACCAGTCGCGGTGGTCGGCGCCCACGCCGTGATGGTGGGTGATGGTGCCGCCCGCGGCGAGGATCGCGTCGTTCGCGGCGTGCTTGGCACGCGTCCAGTGCGCGAGGGGGGCGTCGCCCTGGGCGCTGACGACGGTGAAGTAGAGGGAGGCGCCGTTCTCGTAGACGTGCGAGATGTGGCACATGACCAGGGGCGGGGTGCCCGCCTCGGTGAGGGCGGCGGTGAGGGCGTCGCGGACCCCGGCGTACAGGTCGGGCAGCCGGGACCAGAACGCGGCGGTCTCCAGGGTCTCCACGAAGGCACCCGCGTCG
This sequence comes from Streptomyces sp. NPDC091281, assembly GCF_044757425.1. Classification (NCBI taxonomy): domain Bacteria; kingdom Bacillati; phylum Actinomycetota; class Actinomycetes; order Kitasatosporales; family Streptomycetaceae; genus Streptomyces; species Streptomyces sp. NPDC091281. The sequence goes on from NZ_JBIVUY010000011.1 coordinate 271,559, forward strand.
AGCAGCGCGTCGCGGAGGTAGGGGGCGTGGTAGCGGCCGTGGGCCCAGCGCCTGCCGGGTTCTTCCCCGGCCGGGATGCCGCCCGCCTCCCGGAGCAGGGCGGTCGTCACGGCGCGGCGGTGGGCGGTGTCGTCGTCGGTGCCCTCGAAGCCGACGACGGCCAGGCAGCCCGCCGCGTCCGCGGGGGCGGCGGAGCCGATGGCGTCGGGCTGGGCGAGGCCGACGAACGTCTCCGTCTCGTCGGACAGGCGCAGCACGGTGGGGCGCGGGCCGTCCTGGGCGACGCGGCGCAGCGCCTCGGCGCCCTGCCGGAAGTCGGGGAAGCGCCAGCCCTCGTAGATCCGGGTCGCGGGGACGGGCCTGACGCGCACGGTGACGGAGGTGATGACGCCGAAGGCGCCCTCCGAGCCGAGCAGCAGCTGGCGCAGGTCGGGTCCGGCGGCGGAGCGGGGGGCGCGGCCGGTGACGACGGTGCCCTGGGGGGTGGCCAGGGTGAGGCCGAGGACCATCTCGTCGAAGCGGCCGTATCCGGCGGAGGCCTGGCCGCTGGAGCGGGTGGCGGCGAACCCGCCGATGGTGGCCCACTCGTAGGACTGGGGGAAGTGGCCGAGGGTGAAGCCGTGGGCGGCGAGCAGGTCCTCGGCGTGCGGGGCGCGCAGTCCGGCCTGGAGGGTGGCGGTCCGCGAGACGGGGTCGACGGCGAGCAGGGTGTCCATGCGGCGCAGGTCGAGGGCGACGAAGGGGCCGCTCCGGGCGGGGGCGAGGCCGCCGACGACGGAGGTGCCGCCGCCGAAGGGGACGGCGGCGATCCCGTGGACGGCGCAGACGGTGAGGACGGCGAGGACCTCGTCGTGTCCGCCGGGCAGGACGACGGCGGCGGGGAGGTCGTCGACCTCGCCGTCGCGGATGCGCAGCAGGTCGGGGGTGGACTTGCCGCGGGTGTGGCGGACGCGGGACTCGGCGTCGGTACGGACGTGCGCGGGGTCGTCGCCGACGGCGGCCCGCAGGGCGGCCAGGGTCCCGGCGTCGAGGGGTGTGGCGGGGACGTCGATCCGGTCGAGGGGCACCGGTCCCGTGGTCCGCGGCTTGACGCCGAGCAGGTCGCGCAGCAGCCCGGTGACCGCGTCCGGCAGCGGCGTCGCCGCGGCGGGGTCGCCCCAGCCGCTCCACAGCATGTCCATCGGTGTCGTCCTCCCGGTCGGTGGTGCGGGGCGCCGTCTCTGCCTGACCCGCCTGAGGCGTTACACTGTTACACATGCCGCCTATTCGTCACAACCAGTCGGACGCGGACGCGGTGCTCGACGCGGTCCGCGACTGCGTCCTCGCCGTCGGGGTCCGCCGTACGACCCTCACCGACGTGGCCCGCCGGGCCGGGGTCTCCCGGATGACCCTCTACCGGCGCTGGCCCGACGTCCGGTCGCTGGTCGGCGACCTGATGACCCGTGAGTGGATCGCCGCCGCCACCGGCGCCATGCCGGAGCGCCGTCCGGACACCGACGCGCGCACGCTCCTCGTGGACGGCCTGGTGGCGGGGGTGGCGGCGCTGCGCGCGCATCCGCTCTTCCTCAAGATCGTCGACGTCGATCCCGAACTGCTGCTGCCGTATCTGCTGGACCGGCGCGGGGCGAGCCAGACGGCGATGCTCGACCTCCTGTGCGCCGTGGTGCGCGAGGGGCACGCCGACGGCTCGGTCCGCGCCGGTCATCCGGAGCGGCAGTCCCGCGCCCTGCTCCTCGTCGTGCAGTCGTTCACGATGTCGCTGCGGACGATGACGGACGAGGACGACCCGGAACTCGACTCCGCCGCCTTCCTCAAGGAGCTGCGGACCATCCTGGAGAGGACCCTCACGCCATGAGCCGTACCGGCAGCCCGTCCCGGCCCGCCCCGCCCACCGGTCCCTCCCCGGCGCACGCGTCGCTGTCGGCCGCCCGCCGCGCGCGGGAACTCGCCGCGACCGTGGGCGGCCCGGCGGTGGACGTCCTCGTCGTCGGCCTCGGCGCGACCGGTGCGGGCGCCGCCCTCGACGCCGCCGCGCGCGGGCTGACGGTCGCCGCCGTCGACGCCCACGACCTGGCCTTCGGCACCTCCCGCTGGAGTTCGAAGCTGATCCACGGCGGGCTGCGCTATCTCGCCGCCGCCCAGTTCGACGTCGCCCACGAGAGCGCGGTGGAGCGCGGGCTGCTGATGGAGCGCACCGCGCCCCACCTGGTGCACGCCGAACCGTTCGTGCTGCCGCTCACCCCGCTCGTCTCACGCGCGCAGGCCGCCCTCGTCTGGACCGGGTTCCGTGCCGGGGACGCCCTGCGCCTCGCCGCCCGCACGGCGCGGGCCACGCTGCCCGCGCCGCGCCGCCTCTCCGCGGCCGAGGCCCGCCACCTGGCGCCCGCCGTCCGCGCCGAGGGACTGCGCGGCGGCCTGCTGTCCTGGGACGGCAAGGTCACCGACGACGCCCGCCTGGTCACCGCCCTGGCCCGGACCGCCGCCGCGCACGGCGCCCGCGTCCTCACCCGCGTCCGCGTGCTGCGCCTGACCGGCACGGGCGCCGTCGTCCGGGACGAACTCACCGGCGAGGAGGGCGAGATCCGCGCCCGTACGGTCGTGAACGCCTCCGGGGTCTGGGCGGGCGGGCTGGTCGACGGCGTGCGGATACGCCCCTCGCGCGGCACCCACCTGGTGCTGCGCTCGGAGCGCCTGGGCTCGCTCCCGGCCGGGCTGCACGTGCCGGTGCCCGGCGAGACCAACCGGTTCGTGCTGGTCCTCCCCCAGGGCGACGGCCGGGTCTACGTCGGCCTCACCGACGAGCCCGTCGAGGGCGAGGTGCCCGACGTGCCGACCGCGCCCGAGGCGGACATCGGCTTCCTCCTCGACGTCCTCGGCTGTGTGCTGGACACCCCGGTGCACCGCTCGGACGTGGTCGGCGCCTTCGCCGGGCTGCGCCCGCTGCTCGACACCGGCCCCGCCGACGGGACGGGCCGCACCGCGGACATCTCCCGGCGGCACGCGGTGCTCGCCCGCGAGGACGGTGTCGTCACGGTGGTCGGCGGCAAGCTCACCACCTACCGCCGGATGGCCGAGGACGCCGTGGACGCGGCCGTCGCCACCGGCCGCCTCGGCGCGGGCCCCAGCCGTACGGCCGCGCTCCCCCTGGTCGGCGCGGCCCCCGCCCGGCAGCTGCGCGCCCTCGCGGCCCCGCGCCGCCTGGTCCGCCGCTACGGCACCGAGGCCCCCGCCGTCCAGGCCCTCGCCGACGCCGACCCGCGCCTCGCGGAGCCCCTGTTCCCGGGCGTCCCCGTCACCGGCGCGGAACTGCTGTGGGCCGTCCGCCACGAGGGCGCCCTCGACGAGGCCGACCTGCTGGACCGGCGCACCCGGATCGGGCTGGTGCCGCAGGACCGCGGGCCCGCGCTGGAGGCCGTGCACCGGCTGCTGGGCGAGGCGGCCGACTGGCGGGAGTGACGGGACGGGCGGAGTCTGACGGAGAGCGGCAGGCGCGACGGGGCGGCGGCGCGGTGACGTGCCGGGCCCCGTCCGGGAGGCATGGAGTCCGGCCCCCCTCAGGGAGGCCGGGTTCCGTGTGCGGCGCCGGGAAGACCCGGTGTCCCGTGGCCGGTGGCCGTGAATGACGGCGCTTGCCGCGCGGGAAGCCCGGCGGTCCCGTAGGGTCGCGGTGCCGCGACGGCGGTCCGGCCCGGCCGTCGCGTCCCTCCGCCTGTGCGGAGGCGGCTCCGCGCACGCCTCGCCGTCCGGTGGACGCCCGCCGGACGGGCGCGCGGGCGCCCCGCGTCCCGACCGATCAGGAGTGCTCATGTCAGGACAGTTCGAGACCACGTTCACCGTCGACCGGCCCGTCGACGAGGTGTTCGCCTACCTCGCCGACGGACGCAACGACCCGCAGTTCAGCCCGCGCGTGCAGCGGATCGAGCGGGTCCCCGAGGGCCCGACCGCCGTGGGCACCGTCTTCCGCAGCATCGTGAAGGACGCGGGGATGAAGAGCGCGCGGGAGTTCCGCATCACCACCCTCGACGCGCCGACGACGGTCCGCTGGGCCGAGATCTCCAAGAACAGCGTGACGGCCCGCGAGGGCGGCTACGACCTGGAGGCCCTCCCGGACGGCCGGACGCGAGTGCGCCTCTTCAACGTCCTGGAGGGACACGGCATCGGCAAGCTTCTCGTCGGTGTCGCGCTGGCCGCCCAGCGCAAGGACGCCGACGCGTTCGGCGCCCGGATCAAGAAGGCGGCGGAGACGGCGATCGCCCCGCGCTGAGCCGGCACTTCGGCCCCGGCCGCCTCACGGCCGCACGGCCCCGCCGCGTCAGGCGGCGGGGCCTGCCGGGCGGCACGGCTGGGGCGGGCCCGGCACCGGCGCGCCGGGCGGAGGGGCTGAGGGCCGGGTCCCGCCCTCAGAGGAACCGGCGGATCGGCTGGACCGCCAGTTCCCGGGCGCGCTGCGCGACGGAGCGCCGCTTCCAGCGGCCCCGCTCGATCAGGGTGCTCGCGGCGACGTCCTCGTCGAAGTGGGCGTCGAGGGTGGCGGTGAACTCCTCGTCCAGGACGGCGAGCATGACCTCCTCGTCGTGGTCGAGCGAGCGCCGGTTGAAGTTGGTGGAGCCGACGAGCGCGGCGACCCCGTCCACGGTGACGACCTTCGCGTGCATCATCGTCGGCTGGTACTGGTGGATGCGCACACCGCACGCGGTGAGGTCGTCGTAGTGGTGCTGTCCGGCGAGTTGGCAGACCCGCTTGTCGGTGTGCGGGCCGGGCAGCAGGATCTCGACCTCGACGCCCCGGCGGGCGGCGGCGCAGAGCAGTTCGACGAAGAAGGCGTCCGGGGAGAAGTAGGCGGTGGCCAGCCGGAAGCGGACCTCGGCGGACTCCAGCACCACCCGCAGCAGGGTCTGCATGTCCTGCCAGCCGAAGCTGGCGGAGCCGCGCACCACCTGCACGACGGCGTCGCCCTGCGGGTCGTGGGAGACGAACCGGTCGTGGTCGTCGAAGAGTTCGTCGTGGCACTCGGCCCAGTTCTGCGCGAAGGCGGCGGCGATGCCGTCGACGGCCGGGCCCCGGACCTCGACGTGGGTGTCGCGCCACTCGTGGGTGTCACGGGCGTCACCGCACCACTCCTCGGCGATGCCCACCCCGCCGGTGAAGCCGATGCGTTCGTCGACGACGAGGACCTTGCGGTGGCAGCGGTGGTTCTGCTTGAACGGCGACAGCAGCAACGGCTTGCGGAACCAGGCCACTTGGACGCCCGCGTCCGCCATGTCGTCCAGCAGCTCGCGTTCGATGAGCCGGCTGCCGAACCCGTCCAGCAGGAGCCGCACGCGCACCCCGGCGCGGGCCCGTTCGGCGAGCGCCCGCGCGAAGCGGCGGGCGATGTCGCCCTTCCAGTAGACGAACGTCATCATGTCGACGGTGTGCTCGGCGCCGGCGACTGCCTTGAGCATCGCCGGGAAGATCTCGTCGCCGTTGCGCAGGACGGTGAGGGAGTTCCCCTCGGTCGCGGCGATGCCTATCAGCCGCTCCAGCCGCCGCCGTATGCGCGCGGCGCGCTCCCCGACGGGCGTGACACCGTCCGCCCCGGTGCCCTCGGCGGCCCCGGCAGGGGCGGGCGCGTCGTCGGCCCCGCAGGTCTCGGGGACCTCGGTCGTGGTGGACTCCGCCTCGAGGCGGCGCGTGCTGGTCATCTGCTCTCCCGGCCGGTACCGCGTCGTTGGACGGACTCGCCGCGTCCCGGTCCGGCGTGGGGCGCGGCCAGCAGACTGTACCCGCATGCCGGGGGCGTCCGGTGGCCGGACGGCGGTGGACCCGGGGACGCCCGGCGATGCAGGATGCGTGATCACGTGGGGTCGGCCGCCGTGACGTCCACCGGCGGACCCGGAGCGGGCGTCCCGCCCGCTCCCCCTCGCGCCCGCGCACAGTGAGGAGAACGCGTCATGCCTGCTCGTCGGATCGTCGTCGTCGGTGGCGGCGTCATGGGGTCGGCGGCCGCCTGGCGGCTGGCCGCGCGCGGGGAGCGCGTGACTCTGCTGGAGCGTTTCGAGCCCAACCACGACCGGGGCAGCTCGCATGGCACCTCGCGCATCTTCCGGCTGGCGTACGCGGACCCGTTCTACGTCGACCTGGCCGTCCGCGCGCTGCCGTTGTGGCGGCGGCTGGAGGAGGAGACCGGGCGCGACGTCCTCACCCTGAACGGCTGCCTGGACCACGGTCCGGCGGCGGCCACCGACGCCCTGTTCGACACGCTGACGGCCGCGGGACGTCCCGTGGAGCGGCTGGCGCCGGAGGCGGTCGCGGAGCGGTGGCCGGGGCTGCGTGCCGACACGAGCGCGGTGTTCCACCCGGAGGCGGGCCGGCTGCACGCGGACGAGGCGGTGGCCGCGTTCCAGCAGGCGGCGCGGGCGCTCGGCGCCGACGTCCGGCACGGCGTACGCGTCACGGGGGTCGCGCTGAGCGGCGACGAGGTGCGCGTGGTGACCGAGGCGGAGGAGGAGTGGCGGGCCGACGCGGTGGTGGTCACGGTCGGCGGCTGGACGCCGGGCCTGCTCGGCGGCGGATGGGAGTTGCCGCTGACCGGTCTGCCCGCGCTGCGGGTCACCCAGGAGCAGCCCGCGCACTTCCCGGCGCCGGACCCGCTCGCCTGGCCGAGCTTCATCCACCACCCGGGCGCGGCGCTGCCCGCCGAGGGTCTGAGCGTGAGCGGTGTGTACGGGCTCGGCAGCGCCGACGGGGTGAAGGCGGGCTTCCACGGCGTCGGCGCCGTCGCCGACCCGGACCGGCGCGACCGTTCCCCGGACGCCGGGGCGCTCGGGGCGCTGGCGGCGTACGCGGAACGCTGGCTGCCCGGTGTGGAGCACACCGCCGGGGAGCCGGTGACCTGCCTCTACACCACCACCCCGGACCATGACTTCGTGATCGACCGGCAGGGGCCGGTCACCGTGCTCGGCGGCTTCTCCGGGCACGGTTTCAAGTTCGCGTCCGCCATCGGCGAGCTGGCCGCGTCGCTCGTCGCGGGCGAGCCGGGCCCGAGCCGCTTCGCGCTCGGCCGCCCGACCGGCAGCCCCTGACCGACCGCACCGGCCCGGCAGGGGCGCGCGCCATGCATCCGCGCCGCCCGCTCACCGGGAAGTGCAGGGGGGACGCGAGAGGAGGCGGGGCGTGACCGGATGGGTGCCGCGGGCCGACGGCGGACGACCGGAGGGACGCAGCTGCCCGCACGCGGCGGCCACGGACCCGCCCCATGACGATCCTGCGGAGTCCGGTGCGGGTGCCGCCGACGGTGCCGGTCGCGGTGCCGGGTCGGGTGCCGCCGGGGGCTGCGCGGAGTGCCGTGCGCGGGGGCGTCCGTGGGTCCGGCTGCGGGTCTGTCTCACCTGCGGGCACGTCGGCTGCTGCGACAGCTCCCCCGGCGCGCACGCGACCGCGCATCACGAGGCGACCGGCCATCCCGTGGCCCGCTCGGCGGAGCCGGGCGAGGCGTGGGGGTGGTGCTACGTCTGCGAGCTGTTCCTGGACCCCGCGCCGCCGCCCGCCACCGCCCGGTCCGGCACGCCGGGTCGCTGATACGGCGGCCGGTCGCGTCCGGCGGTACCTTCGGGCGAATCCGGGCCGACCCGCGTGGGCGGCCGGGCCGGGGGTGGAAGCAGGAGGGGCATGGCACCCCTCCCCGATCCGTCCGCGCCCCCGCCGACCGGACAGCCCCGAGCCGCGGGGTCGCGTGACGCGCCGAGGCGGGGCGACCGGGCGGGGGACGCGCAGGGCCGCGTGCCGGGGGCGCTGCGGGTGTCCGCGGCGTACGCCTGGCGGATCATCGTCATCGGCGTCGTCGTGCAGGCGGCCTTCTCGGTGCTGGGGCGGTTCCACCGGGTCGCGGTCGCCGTGTTCCTCGGGCTGGTGGGCGCCGCCGTGCTGCGCCCGCTGACCGGTCTGCTGAGCCGGTTCCTGCCCCGGCCGCTGGCGGTGGCCGTGGCCGTCCTCGCCGGGACGGCGCTGTTCCTCGGCGTGCTGGCGCTGGTCGGGGAGACCGTCGCGGACCAGCGCACCGGCCTCGAACGGGAGTTCTCCACGGGCTTCGACCGGATCGAGCGGCGGCTGGAGGACCCGCCGTTCCGGCTCGACCCGGGAGCGCTGAACGACCTCCAGGCCCGCATCGGGCGTCTGCTGGCCAGCCACCGTTCCACCGTCGTCAGTACCGCGCTGAGCGGCGCCGGGAAGCTGGTGGAGGTGCTGACGGTGCTGGCGCTGGCCCTGTTCTGCGCGGTGTTCTTCACCCACTCCGGGGACCGGCAGTGGCGCTGGTTCTGCGACCAGCTGCCGCCGGGGGCGCGCGAGCGGTGCGCGCTCGGCGGCCGGACCGCCTGGCGGACGTTCACCGGCTACACCCACGGCATCCTGCTGGTGGCGGCCGTCAACGCGGTCCTCGTGGGCATCGCCCTGTCCCTGCTGGGTGTCCCCCTCGCGCTGCCGCTGGCGCTGCTGGAGTTCTTCGCCGCGTTCGTCCCGCTGATCGGCTCGCCCGTGGCGCTCGCGGTCGCGGCCGTGGTGGCGCTCGCGTCGAAGGGGGCGCTGACGGCCGCGGTCGTGGTGGCGCTGATCGTGGTGATCGGGCAGATCGAGGGGCATCTCCTGCATCCGCTGGTGATGAGCTGGGCGGTCCGGCTGCACCCGGTCGTGGTGGCGCTGTCCGTCGTCGGCGGGGCGGTCGCGGCCGGGGTGATCGGGGCGGTGGTGGCGGTGCCGCTGGTGGCCGTGGTCTGGTCGGTGTTCCAGGCCCTGCGCGCCGGGCCGGAGCAGCGGGTCAGCTGAGGGCGGGATCGGCGGGGGCGGGGTGTACGGCGTGCTCGGTGAACTCCCCGCAGGGCACGAACCCGAGCCGCCGGTAGACGGGTTCGCCGTCCGCCGAGGCCTGGAGGACGGCGGTGTCGTGGCCCCGCGCGCGGGCGGCGTGCAGGGCGGCGACGGTGACGGCGCCGCCGAAGCCGCGCCGCCGGTGACCGGCCAGGGTGCTGATGTTGTAGATCCCGGCGACGCCCGCCGCCGAGAAGACCTCGGCCGTGCACACGGGGCGCCCCCGGTGGCTGCCGAGCAGCAGCCGGGCCGGGGAGCCGGGGTCGAGGAGGAGCGGTGCGGAACGCGCCAGGAACCGGGGGACGGTCACGGACGGCGGGTCCCAGGCGGCGGCGAGGACGGTGGCGTACGCGGAGAGCAGTTGGGGGGTCGTGACCGGCACGATGTCGAGGCCGTCGACGGCCGGGAGCGGGGGCAGCCGGTCGAGCGGGGCCCACATCGCCGTCTCCCGTTCGGTGGCGGGCGCGCCCGCCGCGGTCAGCCGGGTGGAGAGGTCGGTGGGGCGGGACGCGGGTCCGACCCACCAGGAGAAGGGGCGGCCGGTGGCCCGTAGCGTGCGCAGGGTCCCGGTGATCCGGTCGGCCGCGGTGGCGTCGGTGAACCGTGCGGCGGCGGCGATGTTGAAGGTGTCGTCGTCGAGTCCGCTGTCGGCGACCAGCAGATCGCCGTCCTCGGTGACGGCCGCGCCCGGCAGTCGGCGGTGCAGGTGGGCGGCGTGCTCGGCGAGGTTCCGCTCCGCCCGGTCGGCGCGCTCACGCTCGCTGCGGATGGGGGTCGTGTTCATGGGAGAGTCCGTCCGGGGGCTGGTTGCCAGGGGTTTCTGTCAGGCGGGCCGGGCCGGTGGGAACGGGCCCCGGTCCGGTCCGGCCTACGCCGTGCGCCGTCGCGCCCTACTCCTCGGCGAGCCGGTAGACGGCCCGTTGCGGGTCGGTCTTCACGATGAGCCCGTCCGCGCACAGGTCGCGCAGGATCTCCCGGACCCGCTTCTCCGCGGCCCGCTGGTCGTCCCACGTGCGGCCGTGGTCGTTGAGGGTCGTGATGGCGCGCTGGGCGTCCCAGGTGCCGCCGAGGGCGCGGATCGCCTGGCCGAGCGCGTGGTGTTCGGGATGGTCCTTCTTGCGGTGGTTGGCGATGCTGGCGGGGGCACCGCTGTAGGCGCAGTCGGGGCACTTCCGCCACGAGCAGTCCGGGTCGGCGACGGCGGCCTCGCGGACGGAGTGGTGCGAGCCGTAGCCGTGGGCGTGGAGCAGTTGGGCGACCGACCCGTCGTACTGGAGGGCCATGAGCGCCGCTTCGGCGATCTTGTCGTGGCCCGCGGCGAAGAACTTGCCGAGACCGACGTCCTTCCCACAGCCGCACCAGCACTTGCCGGTCGGGATGAGGCGAGGCTTCTCTTTGCTTGGCATGCACCCAAGGTAGCAACCCTTGGATGCCTGTCAAGGTGTCAACCCAAGGATTTCATCCAAGGGTTGGTGCGGTCGCGCCGTGGACATGGGCGCACGGGCGACCGCTCGTGGCCGCCAAGACGCCCACGGGGAGGAGCAGATGACTCAGCCCACACACCCCGGGAGGGGCGGTGGAGGACAACTGCCGCCCCATGGCCGCACCGTGGACCAGCCGCACCCCCGCTCCGGTCAACCCCGGTCGGCCCGCACTCCCCCGAACAGTCCGGCGACGGCCTCGTCCAGCGAGGTCGCCGGGTGGCCCAGCACCGTGTCCAGGTCGTCCGTCCGGCGTTCCAGCGCGCCCGCCCGGATCTGGTCCTCCAGCCAGCCCTGGGCGCCCGGCAGGCGCTCCGCGCGGGGGCGGGCGACGACCGGGGTGCCGGTGGCGCGGGTGAGGGCGTCGGCCAGGGCGGGGTAGGTCCACAGGGCGCCGGTGAAGTCGTAGGCGCGGCCGGTGTGGTGGTCCTCGGTGAGGACGCGGGCGGCGGCCTCGGCGAGATCGTCGCGGGAGGCGGTGTTGAGCGCGCGGCCCCCGGTCCCGTCCAGCAACTCGCCACTGTCGACAGCCGACTTGAGGCCGGGGTGGAGGAACGCCTCGCTGTAGAACGGGTGGCGCAGCAGGGTGTGGTCGACACCGCTGTCCCGCAGGGCCTGTTCGGTGGCGTGGTGGGCCGCGGTGAGGCCGCCGGGTTCGGTGTCGGCGCCGAGGAAGCTGGTGTAGACGACGACGCCGACCCCGGCCACGTGGGCGGCGTCGACGGCGGCCCGGTGCTGGCGCACCCGCCGCTCCGGGTCGAGTTCCGGCGAGGAGATCAGCAGCAGCCGCTCGGCTCCCGCGAACGCCGTGGCCAGTGTGTCCGGCCGGTCGTAGTCACCGTGCCGGACCTCGACACCGCGGGCGGCCAGATGCGCCACCTTGTCCGGCGTGCGGACGGCGGCCACCACCCGGCCCTCCCGGCCCCCGGCCAGCAGGCGATCGATGACGCGCAGGCCGAAGGCCCCGGACGCGGCGGACACGACGATCATGCAGTGACTCCCTCATGCGGACACACGACTCACGAAGTACGGCACACCGCCCACGGCGAACGGCATGCGCGGGTACCGGGCGACGCACGGTGCGCCGGCCGGCGGGCCGGACCCGGGGCGCGGCACAGCGGTGCCCGCCCGCCCCGCGGCGGCCCGCCCACCCTCCGCGCCCGCGCCCCCGACCGTCAAAGCGTTTTCCGACCGGCCGCGCAGTGGTCCACCCGGCTGCCCGGCGGGGCCCCGGCCCCCCGGCCGGTCATCACCGCACGTCCAACCCCCCTTCACCTTCAAGAAGTTAACGAGGTGAAGCCATTGACGGCCGCTGTGGTTCCATCTAAAAAACATCTGAGAGCGCTCTCAAAAACCCTTTGGCACCATCCGCACGGAGGTGTTCCTTGAGCACGAGCCGCATCAGACGTTCCCCCTATCTCGTCCTCGGCGCAGCCCTGGCCGTCGTCCTCGCCGCCCTCGTCGCCGTCGGCGGCGCGGGGCAGGCCCGCGGCGACGTCCCGCCCACGTCCGGCTGGAACCTCCAGTGGAGCGACGACTTCACCGGAGCGAGCGGCAGCCTGCCCTCGTCGTCGAACTGGCAGATCGACACCGGCCACTCCTACCCCGGCGGCCCCTGGAACTGGGGCACGGGGGAGATCCAGAACTACACGAACGACCCCTCGAACGTGAGCCTCGACGGCAACGGCAACCTGCGCATCACGCCGCTGCGGGACGGCGCGGGCAACTGGACCTCGTCCCGCATCGAGACCCAGCGCGCCGACTTCAAGGCCCCGGCGGGCGGCACCCTGCGCATCGAGGGCCGTATCCAGATGCCCAACGTGACCGGTGACGCCGCCCTCGGCTACTGGCCCGCGTTCTGGGCGCTGGGCTCTCCCTACCGGGGCAACTACTGGAACTGGCCGGGCATCGGCGAGTTCGACATCATGGAGAACGTCAACGGGCTGAACTCCGTGTGGGGTGTGCTGCACTGCGGCGTCAGTCCGGGAGGCCCGTGCAACGAGACCACCGGCATCGCCAACAGCCGCGCCTGCCCCGGCGCGTCCTGCCAGTCCGCGTTCCACACCTACCGCTTCGAGTGGGACCGCTCCGTCACCCCCAACGCCCTGCGCTGGTACGTCGACGGCGAGCAGTTCCACTCCGTGACCGAGAACCAGGTGGACGCCGGCACCTGGACCAACATGACCAACCACGCCGGGTACTTCATCCTGCTGAACGTCGCGATCGGCGGCGCCTTCCCGGACGCGCTCGCCGGGCAGACCCCGACCGCGGCCACCGTCCCGGGCCGCCCGATGCTCGTGGACTACGTCGCCGTGTGGACCCGCGGCGGTTCGACGCCGCCCACCTCCGAGCCCCCGACGACCCCGCCGACCTCGGAGCCGCCCACCAACCCGCCGTCCGGCTCCTCTCAGCTGTACCTGCGCAGTGGCGGCACCGCCGGGGACGCCGCCGCGTCGGCCGGGACGGTGACGCTCGCCTCGGCGGGCGGCGCCAACCACGACGGCACCCCGAGCAACCCGCAGGTGTTCACGGCCTCCGGGATCACCCGCGCCTTCAACGGCGGCTCCACCCAGTTCGACCTGTTCGTGGACGCGGGCGGCGGCGTCGCCAACGGGCAGCAGGTCAGGGTGAGTTACGACCGTACCGGTGACGGGACCTGGGAACGGGTGGAGACCTACCAGTACTTCGCCACCGACCCTGTCGCCGGGTACGAGCACTACACCCACTCCCGGGGACTGAAGTCCGCCACCGGCACCCTCGGCGACCTCAGCAACGGCAAGGTCCGCGTGGAGGTCTGGAGCGCGATCGGCAACGGCTCCAGCACCGTCGGCATCGGCAACCAGTCGTTCGTCCGCATCCCCTTCGCCTGACACCGGACGTCCGCCGCGCGCGGACACGACGCGGCCCCGCGCCTCCCGGACGGTTCCGGGAGGCGCGGGGCCGACCGCCGTACGGACGACGGCATCCACGCCGTCCGTACGGCGGGTGTCACTTGGTGAGCGCCGACAGCTTCGGGTCGTTGGCGTAGGCCTCGGCCGCGTTCTCCTTGGTCACGATGACCGGCGGGAGCAGGTAGGACGGGACGACCTTGGAGCCGTTGTCGTAGGACTTGGTGTCGTTGATGGTCGGCTTGTCGCCCTTCTGGAGCGCCGTGACCATGTTGATCGTCTCCGCGACGAGCTTGCGGGTGTCCTTGTTGATGGTCGAGTACTGCTTGCCCGCCATGATCGACTTGACGGACTCGACCTCGGAGTCCTGACCGGTGACGACCGGGACCGGCTTGCCGGCGCCCTCCACCGAGGTCAGGATCGCGCGGGCGAGGGTGTCGTTCGGGGAGAGGACGCCGTCGAGGGTCTTCTTGCCGCCGTAGGCCGAGGTCAGCAGGGAGTCCATGCGCTGCTGGGCGTTCTCCGCCTTCCAGCCCTGCGTGGCGGTCTGCTTGATGTCGGTCTGCTTCGAACCGACAACGATGTCCCCCTTGTCGATGAGGGGCTGGAGCACCTGCATGGCGCCGTCGAAGAAGACCTTCGAGTTGTTGTCGTCCGGGGAGCCGGAGAACAGCTCGATCGTCCAGGGGCCCTTGGCCTTCTTGGCCTTCATGCCGTCGACGAGGGCCTGGCCCTGGAGCTGGCCGACCTTGAAGTTGTCGAAGGCGATGTAGTAGTCGACGTCCTTGGTGTTGGTGATGAGGCGGTCGTACGCGATGACCGTGGCGCCCGCCTCCTTCGCCTGCGACACCTGGGTGGCGAGCTGCGCGGCGTCGGTCGCGCCGATGACGATGACCTTGGCGCCCTTGGTGACCATGGAGGAGATCTGCGCCTGCTGGTCGGCGACCGTGGTGGAGGCGCCCGCGTACTGGACGTCGGCCTTGAAACCGGCCTCCTTCAGGCCGTCGGTGAACAGCCGGCCCGCGAGGACCCAGTTCTCGGAGGTCTTCGCCGGGAGGGCGACGCCGACCAGGGAGTCCTTCGCGAAGCCCTTGGCGTCCGCGCTGTCGCTGCTGCTGGAGCCCTCACGGTCGTTGGAACAGGCGGTTCCGAGCGTGAGCAGGGCGGCGGCGCCGACGGCGGCGATGCTTCTGATGACGAGTGTGCGCATGGTGAGGTGAACCCTTCGTACGTGCTGCTGGTTGCGGGTGTGGATGGTGCTGGTGCGCCGTCGAGCGCGCTGGTGGTGATGGCGTCGCATCACCGGACCGTGGGCGGGTGCTCGTCCGTCTGTGTCCGTGGGGGGGGACCGGGCACCCGGTCTGTCAGGTTGACCGGGTGCCCGGTCGTCTGGGGCGACCGGAGGGGTGTCCGGCCGTCGGGGGGAAACCGGAGGGGGGTGCGGGGTCCGGGCGGTGGCCCGGTCGGCGAGGTGGGGCGGGGGTCAGCCCGCGACCTTCGTCTTACCGGTGCCCGAGTCGGTGCCGGTGTCCTTGTCGGTGCTCTCGGCGGTGTCCGGGCCGGTGGCGGCGTCCTTCACGGGAGCGGCGTCGCCGTCCTTGACGAGGGTGGCGCCGCCGGCCGGTGCGCCCGGGGCTCCGGCCACCGCCACGGCCTCCTCGCGGCGGAACGGCTTGGTCAGTGTCCCGATGATCGAGAAGCGGCCCTGGCTCTTGTTGTAGACGTCGAAGGCGACGGCGAGCAACAGCACCAGGCCCTTGATGATCTGGACCATGTCCGAGCCCACGCCCTCCAGTTGGAGACCGTTGTTCAGCAGGGCCATCACGAGACCGCCGACGATGGAGCCGCTGACCGTGCCGAGGCCGCCGGAGACCGCCGCGCCGCCGATGAACACGGCCGCGATGGCGTCCAGTTCCCAGCTCAGACCGTCCTGCGGGCCGGAGGCCGCGGACCGGGCGACGAAGATCATGCCCGCGAGGGCCGCCAGCACCGACATGTTCATCATGACGAGGAAGTTGACCCGCTTGAGCTTCACACCGGACAGCTCGGCCGCCCGCGCGTTGCCGCCCACGGCGTAGATGTGCCGGCCGCCGACGGTGTTGCGGGTGTAGTGCGAGTACAGCAGCACGAGCACGATCAGGATGATGCCCGAGATCGGCAGGCTGGTGCCGACCCGGCCGCCCGCGAAGCGCAGGGTGGCGAAGACGATCACGCCGATCATCACCGCGAGCCGCACCCCGATGACCCACACGGGCGCCGGCTCGGCGTTCATCTCGCGCCGGGTCTGCCGCGCCTTCCACTCCCGCCAGACGGCGCCCGCGCAGGCGAGGAGGCCGAGCAGCAGGGTGAGGTTGTTGTACCCGGTCTCGGGGCCGACCTCGGGCAGGAAGCCCGCGCCGATCTCCCGGAAGCCCTCCGGCACCGGCACCGTGTCGGCGTTGCCGATGTACTGGTTGCCGCCCCGGAAGAGCAGCATCCCCGCGAGGGTCACGATGAACGCCGGTACGCCGATGTAGGCGACCCAGAAGCCCTGCCAGGCACCGATCGCGACGCCGACGAGGAGGCCGAGCAGGATGCCCACGGGCCACGGGAGGTCGTACTCCTGCATGGCCTTGGCGACGACGATGCCGGTGAACGCGGCGACCGAGCCGACCGAGAGGTCGATGTGCCCGGCGACGATCACCATCAGCATGCCGATGGCCAGGATCAGGATGTAGGAGTACTGGCTGACGACCGCGATGAGGTTGCCCGACGTGAGCGTCAGGCCCCCGGTCCAGATCTGGAAGAGCAGGACGATCGCCACCAGGGTGGAGATCATCCCGAACTGGCGGGCGTTGGAGGTCGTGCCTCCGAAGAGGTTCTTCTGAAGGTCAGTTATACGGCTCATGGAGTCGGGCTCTTCTTGGTAGCGGTCATCTGCTTCATCAGGAGTTCCGGATTCGCGTCGCCGCGCGCCACGTCGCCGGTGATGGTGCCCTCGAACACCGTGTAGATGCGGTCGCACAGGCCGATCAGCTCAGGCAGCTCGGAGGAGATCACGACGACGCCCTTGCCCTGGGCGACGAGCCGCTGGATGATCCCGTAGATCTCGAACTTGGCGCCCACGTCGATGCCGCGGGTCGGCTCGTCGAGGATCAGCAGGTCGGGGTCGGTGAACATCCACTTCGCCAGCACGACCTTCTGCTGGTTGCCGCCGGAGAGCTTGACGACGCCCTCGTCGACGGTCGGCGTCTTGATCCGCAGGCTCTTGCGGTACTCCTCGGCGATCCCGTGCTCGCGGACCGGGTCGATGACCCCGCGCCGCGCGATCTTCGACAGCTTGGCGGAGACCATCGAGGTCTTGATGTCGTCGAGGAGGTTCAGCCCGATCGACTTGCGGTCCTCGCTGACGTAGGCGAGGCCGTGCCGGATCGCGTCCGACACGTTCTTCAGCCGGATCTCCTCGCCGTCCTTGAAGACCCGCCCCGACAGCCAGGTGCCGTAGGAGCGGCCGAACAGGCTCATCGCGAGTTCGGTGCGGCCCGCGCCCATCAGGCCCGCGAAGCCGACGATCTCGCCGCGGCGGACGTGGAACGACGAGCCCTTGCAGACCAGGCGCTCCTCGGAGCTGGGGTGCTGCACCGTCCAGTCGCGGACCTCGAAGAAGACCTCGCCGATGTCGGGCGTGCGGTCGGGGAAGCGGCTGCTCAGCTCGCGGCCGACCATGCCGCGCACGATGCGGTCCTCGTTGACGCCGTCGGCGCGCACGTCGAGGCTCTCGATGGTGCGGCCGTCCCGCAGGATCGTGATGGTGTCGGCGACCGCCTCGATCTCGTTCAGCTTGTGCGAGATGATGATCGAGGTGATGCCCCGCTCGCGGAAGCCACGCAGCAGGTCCAGCAGGTGCTGGGAGTCGTCCTCGTTCAGGGCCGCGGTCGGCTCGTCGAGGATCAGCAGCTTCACGTCCTTGGCGAACGCCTTGGCGATCTCCACGAGTTGCTGCTTGCCGACGCCGATGTCCTTGATCAGCGTGTCCGGGTCCTCCTGGAGCCCGACCCGCTCCATCAGCTCCAGCGCCCGGCGCTGGGCCGTCTTCCAGTCGATCGCGCCGCGGCGGCGCGGCTCGTTGCCGAGGAAGAGGTTCTCGGTGATCGACATGCCGGGCACCAGGGCGAGTTCCTGGTGGATGATCACGATGCCGGCCTGCTCGCTGGCCCGGATGTCGGCGAAGCGGACCTGCTCGCCCCGGTAGACGATGTCACCGGTGTAGCTGCCGTGCGGGTGCACGCCGCTGAGCACCTTCATCAGGGTCGACTTGCCGGCCCCGTTCTCCCCGCAGATGGCGTGGATCTCGCCCTCCCGGACGGCGAGACTGACGTCCGCGAGGGCGGTCACGCCGGGGAAGGTCTTGGTGATCGACCGCATCTCCAGCAGGGTCGTGGCGGTGGGGGTCATGAACGCGGCTCCCCACCACGGTGTGCGCGCCGGAGCGCACCCGGGCTTTCGCGCCTGCGGCGTTCCATGGACATCAACTTGCCTCCGATGGCACTGCCCCGTGCCTTCGTGTCCGGGGTGTTTCGACTGCGGGTACTACGTCTGCGGGACACTAAATCCATTTGTTTTACTAAGTCAATGGGCTGGGAGGATATGTTGTCGGGGGCAACCAGAGAGGACCGCGCGTGGCGCAGGCAGGAACGAACCTTCCCAAGGTCGGGAGATACAACCGGGCCGTCGTCCTGGACCAGATCCAGCTCGCCGACGGCATCAGCCGGGTGGAGATCGCGCAGCACACCGGACTCACCCCGCAGACGGTCTCCGGCATCGTGCGCCGGCTGCTGGACGAGGGCATCGTGCGGGAGGACGGCGCGAGCCGGGGGGCCGGCGGCGGCAAGCCGCGCACCACGCTGCGCCTCAACGCGGACGCGGGCAGCGCGGTCGGGCTGCACTTCGACCCCGTCGAGCTGAGCTGCACCGTGGTCGATCTCCTGGGCCGCCCGCTGGTGGTCAAGCGGCGGCCCACGCATCCCGGGACCGACCCGGTCCAGGTCGTCAAGGCGATGGCGGAACTGGTCGCGGACGTCCTCGCGGAGACGGGCGTGGACCGGGACAAGGTGCTCGGACTGGGGCTCGCGACGCCCGGTCCGATCGACGTCAGGCACGGCACGATCGTGGGCGCGCCCCAGCTCACGCACTGGACGCGTGTCCCGGTGCAGAGCATGCTGGGCGAGGCCACGGGGCTGCCCGTGACCCTGGACAACGACGCCACGGCCGCCGCGGTCGGCGAGCGCTGGTCGGGCGCGGGCCGGGGCGTGGCGGACTTCGCGTACTTCTTCTTCGGCACCGGTATCGGCGGCGGTCTGATCCTCAACCACCAGGTGTACCGCGGCGGTTCGCTCAACGCGGGCGAGTTCGGGCACTCCTCGGTGCTGCCCGACGGACCGGAGTGCTACTGCGGCAACCGGGGCTGTCTGGAGGGACAGATCAACCCGACCGCGATCGTGGCGGAGGTGCACCGCAGGCTGCTCGCGGACCCGGACTCCGGGAGTGTGCTGGCGCGACCGTTCGCGGCGGACCCGGCCTCCGTCGACCACGGCGCGATCCGGGTCGCGGCGGCGGCGGGCGACCCCGTCGCGGCGGCGGTCATCGACGAGACGGCCGAGCACGTCGCGTCGGTCGCGGTGAACATCGCGAACTTCATCGACGTCGACCTGATCGTCCTCGGCGGCCACGGCATCCAGCACGTCGAGTCGCGGTACGTCGACGTGGTGGCCGAGGCGCTGGCCACGCGGCCGCTGTCCCGGCAGATCCGGGTGGTGGGCGTGGAGGCGTCGCCGCTGGGCACCGACGCGGCGGTGGTGGGGAGCGCCGCGCTGGTCCTGCACGCCACTTACTCACCGCAGTTGTCGGCGCTGCTGGCGGACTGAGGCCTGACGGGGAACCGGACCGGACGGACCGGGCAGCGGAGCGGGCGGAGCGGATCAGGTCGCCTCCGAAGGGTCGTGGCGCCGGGGCACGGCTGCCCCCGGCCGCCCGGTCCCGGCACCCACGAACCCGCCTACCGGCCGACCGGCCGACCGGCCCACCGACAGATCATTCAACGGACGCGGAGGTGAACACGCGTTGCCGCGGGCTCCCGGCGTCAGTTCCCGGCCGGGGCGAGGACCACGAAGTCGGCGCGCCACGGGTCGGCGCAGACGGCGAGGCGGCCGACGCCCTCCGCGTCCACGGGGCCGGTGGAGACGGTGCCGCCGTGCGCGGTGACGGCGGCGGCCGCCGCGTCGCAGTCGGTGACGGCGAACACAGGGTGCCAGTAGGGCCGTCCGCCGCTCGGCGCCAGTGCGTCCGCGCCGACCTCCATCAGGCCGCCGTGCATGCGCTCCTCGGGCAGTCCGCCTGCGGTGATCAGGGTGTAGAGGCCCTCGCCGCCCGGCATCCGCATCTCGCTGAACCACCAGCCGAGAGTGCCGCCGTAGAACTCGCGGGACGCCGCCGAGTCGGTGGTGCACAGCTCCGTCCAGGCCAGCGACCCCGGCTCCTCCACCAGTTCGAAACCGGTGTCCCGGCCGGGCTGCCAGACCGCGAACTCGCCGCCCAGCGGGTCGGTGTACTGCGCCATGGTGCCCCAGTCCTCCAGCGCCGTCGGCGCCACCCGGACCGCGCCGCCCGCGTCCCGCACGGCACGGGTCGTGGCGTCGGCGTCCTCGACGGCGTAGTAGATCATCCAGGCCGACCGCGCCCCCTCCTCGGTGAGGCTGCCGAGGCCCGCCACCGTCTTGCCGTCCTTGCGGAACATGCCCCCTTCCATGCCGTCCGGGGTCTCCGCGCCGCCGGGGGCCTCCACGCCGCCCATGGGGGTGTACTCCCAGCCCAGCACCGAGCCGTAGAAGGCGGCGGCCGCCCGCACGTCGGGGGTGCCCAGGTCGAGCCAGCACGGGGTGCCGGGGGTGGCCTCTGTGGTGATCACGGCGGTCGTCCTTCCGCAGGTCTGCCCCTGTGCGGGTCTCCGGTGCCCCCTCCCCCAGCCTGACACCGGGCACGGGTGGCCGCGCGTCGGCGCGGGGGCGTGCGCGCGCCCCTCGGACGTCTGAGGTACCCACCGGGGCGAAGAGTCACTTCACTGGCACCAGCACAGAAACCCGACAAAGGCGGCACCGCGCCCGACCGACCGATCGCCGGCGCGGGCCGCCCTTCCGTACAGGGGGAATCACATGACACGTACGAAGCAGTCCGTCCTCGGCCGGGCCGCCCTCGGCCGCGTGGTCGTCGGCGCCGTGGCCTCGGCGCTCGCGGCGGTCCTCGCCGCGGGACCGGCGCAGGCCGCGGGCACCCCGGCCGCGGGCACCACCGGTCAGGCCGGGCCGGTCAGGGTGGCGCCCGCCGCGCCGCGGGACGCCCAGGGCCCGTCCGACCGGGCCGCCGCCGCGGTCTCCCCGACCGTCTCGCCGTCCGTCCGCACCCTCCACGTGGCGACCGGCGAGCAGTACACCTGCGACTGGGGCAACCTCTGCGGCGAGGTGTGGGACCCGGCCGTGGGCAAGTGGAAGATCTTCTATTTCTACGCCTGCAACCGGTACAGCCTCGCCCACTGGAGCGGTCTCGGGGACTACCTCAACGCCCAGACCGGCGGCGCGGTGGGCACCTTCTACGGGCGCGACGGCAGCGTCCTGCGGACCGTCGCCGCCGACGCGGTGGAGCACTCCCAGGACTGGACGCCCGTCTGGTCCGTCCGCAACTGCTGAACCGCACACAGGGGGAGCCGGACCGCCCGGTCCGGCTCGCCCCGGCCCCGGGGACGTACCGGTGCGGCTGACTCCCGCCCCGGTACGGGGGGACACAGAGCGGGAGCAGCCTGCTCAAGCCTTCCGCCGCCGGGCGCCGCGCGGATGCACCCCCCGGGCGGGCGGCGGCCGGGGATTCCGGACCGGCGTTCCACGACGCGCCGCCGCACACCGCCCCACCGGGGACCGGCCCTCCTACACTGCGAGCACATTGCGCGACATAAGCGACCTTTTCTGTCATTTCACGCATAGTTCAGGTCGTCCGTCGCTCGCCCCACTGCTGCCTGAGGAGGCGCCCGTGTCCGCTCTGCCCCGCCGCGGCGTTCTGAAATGCCTGCCCGTCGCCGCCGGAGCGGCGGTCCTGGCCGGGCCGTCCGCCGAGGCGCGCGCGGGGACCGGCGGCCGGACCTCCCCGGCGGGCCCGGTGCCCGGCGGGCCGCTCCCGATCGACGAGGCCGCCACAGGCGGGACCGTCGACGCGGTCGACGGGTTCCCGCAGCCGGAGGTCCGGTCGGCCCCGGCGGGTTCGCGGCGCCTGGCGACGCGGCTGACGGTCGCGTACACCGAGCGGGAGCTGCCGGGGGCGGGGACGGTGTCGACCCGGACCTACGAGGGGGGCGTGCCGGGGCCGACGCTGCGGCTGCGGGCGGGCGACGAGCTGGAGATCACGCACGTCAACGCGTTGCCCGCGGAGGCCGGGGGCGGGCACGACCGGCACGTCAACGTGCCGCACCGGTTCAACACGTTCAACCTGCACGCGCACGGCATGCACGTCGATCCGACGGGCGAGGCCGACAACGTCTTCCGGGCCTTCGACCCGGCCGTGACACGCGACGGGACGACGACGCACCGCACCACCATCTCGGTGCCGGACGGACATCCGGCGGGCACCTTCTGGTACCACCCGCACCACCACGGTTCCACGGCCACGCAGTTGCTCAGCGGGATGGCGGGCGTGATCGTCGTCGAGGGCGACGTCGACGAGGTGCCCGAGATCGCCGCCGCCCGCGAGGTCGTCGTCTGCGTCAACGAACTACGCCTGGACGGCGGCCGGGTGCCCGATCTGACGTCGGAGGGCGCCTTCGACGGGATCGCCTCCACGTTCCTGGTCAACGGCGCGCGCAACCCCGTGCTCACGCTGGCCCCGGGCGAGGTGCAGCGCTGGCGGATCGTCCACGCGGGGGCGCTGACGGGGCTCACCCTGCGGCTGGACGGGCACGAGCTGCACCAGATCGCGCGCGACGGCATCACCTTCATGGCGCCCGTGACCGCCGGTTCGGTGGCGCTGCCGATGGGCGGCCGGGCGGACGTCCTGGTGCGCGGCGGGGCGCCCGGCACGTACGAGCTGATCACCGACGGGGTCGACGCGCCGCTGATGACGGTGGTCGTCACGGGCGCCGCGCGCGACATGGCGCTGCCGAAGGCCCTGCCGGGGCGGCCCACCAGCCTGCCCGAGCCGACCCGCCGCCGCGACCTCACCTTCCGCAGCTACAGCAACGTCTTCACCGGCGACTTCCGCAACGCCTACCGCATCCTCGGCGAGGGCGAGACCCCGCACGCGGACACCGCCGCGGGCCAACAGGACCTGGCCTGGGGCCGGTTCGCCCCGGACTTCGTCAACCACCGGGTGCGGCTGGGCGAGGTGGAGGAGTGGACGATCGCGAACGACTCGCACAGCCACCCCAACCACCCGTTCCATCTGCACACGAACCACTTCCTGGTGACGGCGGTCAACAACCGGGCGCTGGCCGTCCCGGTGTGGCACGACACGGTGAGCATCCCGCCCCGGGGCACCATCACGTTCCGGCTGCGGGCCGAGGACTTCACGGGCCGCGCGATGCTCCACTGCCACCAGGTGCAGCACGGCGACGAGGGCATGATGCAGATCGTCGAGTACGTGAACTGAGCTTCCCCGCAGGCCCGTTCGGCAGTGCGGCGACCGACCCCCGTCTCCGAGGCGGGGGTCGGCCGCATGTCCCGGCCCCCTGGTCCCGAGGCCGCCCCGCCCTGTTCTCCCCGCCGGTTCCGGCGCGCCCGCGGTACGCGCGCCAGGCCGAAACCCGTCGCCCCGCACGCTCGCGGGCGGCGGCCCGGCTCCGGTCCGGTGTCCGGTTCCCGCCGCAGGTCAGGGCATATGCCTCCCGCACGCGATGACACCGCGCATCCCACGTGAACCAGGCGCAACAGCCATGATCCGTCGTGTATCAGCCGTCTGCCGGTCACTTACGGAAAAACCCACCTGGTCGTACGGATGGCCGAATAGCGTGCGAGAAGCCGAACCGCTCCCCGAGCGACCCTCGCCCCCTCGCCCCCTCTCCCCCACCGCGCCATCGCTCCGTCTCCCCCACGCCGCCCTCGCCCCGTAGCTCACCCGCACCTCCCGCACGGCGCTCCCGCACGTCTCCCCGGTCCGCCCGCCCCGCGCCGCGGTCCGCCCGCTCCGGGCGCAGGCCGCCCAGCCGCCCCAGGAGATCCCGCATGTCCTACGGCGACGCCCAGCCGCAGCCCCACCCCCTCCCACCAGGCACCTCCCCGCCCCTCCCAGGCACCTCCCCGCCGCTCTCCTCCCTGCCCGCCCCGCTTCCCCCTCCCTCGGCCCCCGCGTGGGCCCCGGCGCCCGGAGCCGTCCCCGGCCGTCAGGAGGACCTCCGGCGGCTGCGGCGCGCCTACCGGCGCCAGCGCCGGGTGACGACGTTCCTGGCGCTCGGGTACTTCACGGTGTTCCTGTACCTGTCGGCGCGCGAACCCGCCCTGATGGCACGGCCGTTGCCCGGTGGGCTGCCGCTCGGAACGGTGCTCGCGCTGTCCCACGTCCCGGTGACCTGGCTGGCCGTCGTCGTCTACGAGCGCACCGCGCGCCGCCATGTCGACCCGCTCGCCCGCCGGGTGAACCAGCACGCCTCCTGGGCCCCCGAGCCGGACCGGGGACGGGCCCGGTGACCGACTTCGGCGGCACCGCGCAGACCTGGTCGCTGGTCGCGTTCTGCGCGGCCGTCAGTTTCACCCTGCTGCTGTGCGTGCTGACCGGCCCGGACAGCGACGACCTCGCCGAGTTCTACACCGGCTACACGTACCTCTCCCCCCTGCGCAACGGCCTGGCCGTCGCGGGGGACTACATCTCGGCGGCGACCGTGCTGACCATCGGCGGGGTGATCGCGCTGTGCGGCTACGACGGGATCGTGCTGGCCGTCAGCACCCTGCTGTCGCTGCTGGTGCTGATGTTCCTGCTGGCCGAACCGCTGCGGAACACGGGCCGGTTCACGATGGGCGACGCCCTCGCCCGCCGGATGCCGGGCCGTCGGGTGCGTATCGTGGCGTGCCTGGTCACGGTCGCCGCCCTGGTGCCGATGACGCTGGTCCAACTGGCCAGCACGGGGCAGCTGGTGGCGTACGTCCTGGGGTTCTCGCACGGGGCGCTGAAGACCGGGTGCGTGATCGGGGTGGGCGCGCTGATGATCGTGTACGCGGCGATCGGCGGGATGCGCGGCACGGCCCTGCTGCACATCCTGAAGATCGTGGCGCTGCTGGGCTCGGGCATGGTGGTCGCGGCCCTGGTCCTGCGGGCGTTCGACTGGAGTCCGGGCGCGCTGTTCGACGCCGCGGCGGCGCGCAGCGGGGCGGGGGCCGCGTATCTGGGCAGCGGGCTCCAGTTCGCCGGGGGGACGTATCCGCGGCTGGACATGGTGAGCACGCAGTGCGCGATCGTGCTGGGCGGCGCCTGTCTGCCGCACGTCACCATGCGGATGTACACGGCGGGTTCGGCGCGGGAGGTGCGCCGGGCGATGTCGTGGGCGGTGTCGTCGGTGGCGCTGTTCGTGCTGGTCGTGACGGTGATCGCGGTGGGCGCGACCGCGCTGGTGGGCCGGACGGGGGTGATGGCCTCCGACCCGCGCGGCAACACGGCGTATCTGGTGGGGTCGCGGGCGGCGTTCGGCGCGGAGCTGTCGCGGCCCGAGACGCTGCTGTTCACGGCGGTCACCACGGCGGTCTTCCTGACGCTGCTGGCGTCGGTGGCCAGTATGACGCTCGCCTGCGCCAACTCCCTGGCGCACGACGTGATCGCGTCCCTGCGGCGGGGGATGGACCCGGTGCGGGAGACGACCGTGGCGCGGGTGTCGGCGGTCGTGGTGGGCGCCCCGGTGGTCGCGCTCGCGGCGCTGGTCCAGCACCGCAGTCTCCAGCCGCTGGCCACCGTGTCGTTCTGTCTGGCGGCCTCGGCGATCGCCCCGGCCCTGGTCTACAGCCTGTTCTGGCGGCGGTTCACCCGGACCGGCCTGCTGTGGACGCTGGTCGGCGGGTCGCTGGCGGTGCTGCTGCTGATGCCGGGGACCCGGCTGGTCTCCGGCACCCCGACGGCGGCGTTCCCGGAGGTGGACCTGCACTGGTTCCCGTTCACGACCACCGCGCCGGTGTCGATCCCGCTGGGGTTCCTCCTGGGCTGGCTCGGTTCGGTGCTGCCGGGCCGCCGCGCGCGACGGGAGGCGCGGCGCGTCTACGCAGCGGTGGAGCCCTTGATCCTCGCCGGGCCGGAGAGCCCGCCCCCGCGCGGGCGCGGCGCCGCCTGACGAGCGGACGGGCTCAGGCGCCCCCGGTCCGGTCCGCCTCGCGGCCGGTCCGGTCCGCTTCCTGACCGCTCGGGTCGGCGTCCCGGCGGGAGCGGTCGGCGCGGCGGGAGCCGTCGGCCCGGTGGGCGCCCGTCGGGCGGCGGCCCCGCAGGCGGACGACGACGTAGGCGACGAGGGCGACGGCGGAGAGCGCGAGGACGGCCTTGGAGAGCAGGCCGACGTACGTCTCCACGACGTCCCACTGGTCGCCGAGCCAGTAACCGGCCATGACCAGCACCGAGTTCCAGATCAGACTGCCCAGGGCGGTCAGGCCGAGGAAGACGGGCAGCCGCATGCGTTCCACGCCCGCCGGGACGGAGATCAGGCTGCGGAACACCGGCACCATGCGGCCGAGGAAGACGGCCTTGGTGCCGTGCCGGGCGAACCACTCCTCCGTGCGGACCAGATCGGAGGCCTTCACCAGCGGCAGCCGCGCCCAGGCCGCGTGCATGTGGTCCCGGCCGACGAGGAGGCCGATCCAGTACAGGGCGACCGCGCCGACCACCGAGCCGAGCGTCGTCCAGAACAGCGCCGAGGGCAGGCTCAGCACGCCCTGGCCCGCGGCGAAGCCGGTGAGCGGCAGGATGACCTCACTGGGCAGCGGCGGGAAGAGGTTCTCCAGCGCGATGGCGAGGCCCGCGCCCGGCCCGCCCGCCGCCTCCACGAGATCGGTGGCCCAGCCCGCGATGCCGTCGGTGGGTACTGAGGACTGGGCAAGGTTCAAGAGTCACACCGCGCTCGTGCCGTCCGGTCAGGGTCAGGCCTCCCAGGGAACACCATCCGGCCGAGCCGCGTCAAAAGAAGGCAATGCAATAACCAGCAAACTGTAAAATTAGCTGGTGGAGGCCGCCCGGTCGGCCGCCGGTCAGCTCTCGCTCCAGCCGCACACCTCGGCCTTCTGGACCGGCTCGCTGCTGACCGTCCCGTCGAACCCGGTGACCATCTCGTACTCGATGGAGACGGTGATCTGCCCGCCGTAGAAGGAGAAGTCGCCGCTCATCAGGCTGTATTCGCCGCTGTACGCGCCGTCGCTGGACACGGCCTCCACCACCTGCTCGAAGCGGGCGTAGCCGCGCCGCAGGTCGATGCTGCGGGAGCCGTCGGTGAAGGTCTTCGGCGACTGGTCGGAGGCGGGGAGCGTGTACGAGGAGCAGGTGCCGACCGGCTCGTCGGCGGGCGCCGGGTCGTCGTAGCCGCCGCTCGTGGTGGAGGTTCCGGTATCGGTCCCGGTGTCGGTGTCCGTGGTGTCGTCGAGGGTGTCGTAGGAGTCGCCGGACGTGCCCGAGGACGTGGACGTGGACGACGAGCCCGACGTGCTCGACGAGCCGGACGAGCCGGTGGACGACGACCCGGAGGAACCGGACGAACCGCCGCTGGAGTCGCTGCCGCCTCCCCCGCCGCATCCGGCCACGAGCAGCAGGGTGAGCAGTGCGGCGGCCGCGGTCGCGCGGCGCCCTCCGGATCGGCCGAGTTCCATGGTTCCCCCAGGTGAAAGGTGCGGAAGTCCGTTGTACGGCGGCGCGGGACGCCGTCGTGGGCGAATTCCCGCCACCGGTTCCGGAACCCGCCCGGTGACTCGAACGCGCTCCTCGGATCGCCGCAGCCGATCTCATCACCCGCGCCGGACGCGCGGCCCGGATCGACGTACCGTTCCCGACAGCCCGCGCACCGCCGGAGGTCCGGCGTATCGGCTGCTCCGCGCGGCGAACACTATGAACGCAACCGGCTTCCCTGTGGCCTCCCTCACGTTCCGCTTCCTAGCATCACGCGACGCGGGGCAAGGACGCGCCGCACAGGACTAGGAGCCGCACCATGGTCAGGTCAGACGCGACGGCCGCGCGCCGTCGCCCTCTCCCCTCGTTCCGTTCCGCCGTCACGGGCCGCCGCCCCCGCACACGGCTGGCCGTCGCTCTCGCCGCCGTGCTCGGCGGCGCGCTGCTGAACGTCCCCGCCGCCCAGGCCGGCGCCCGCCAGCCCGCCGGACCGCCGCCCGCCGCGGCGGCCTGCCCGGCGAGCCTCACCGACAAGGCGACCTGCTACACGGGCCAGGACGTGAACGGCGCCTATTACGCCATCGCCGTCCCGAAGAAGTGGAACGGCTCGCTCGTGGTGCACGCGCACGGCGGCCCCGACCTCGGCGACAGTTCCGACCCCGCCCGCAGCGTGGACGACCTCGACCGCTGGTCGGTCATGGTCGACCGCGGCTACGCCTGGGCCGGCTCGTCCTACCGGCGCGGCGGCTACGGCACCCGCATGGCCGCCGAGGACACCGAGAACGTGCGCAAGCTGTTCGTCGCGGAGTTCGGCAGGCCGAAGCGGACCTTCGTGCACGGCCAGTCGTGGGGCGGGAACGTCGCCGCCAAGGTCGTCGAGGAGTACGCCGACCGGCCCGGCCGCTACGACGGCGCGCTGCTCACCAACGGGGTGCTGGGCGGCGGTTCGCGCGGCTACGACTACCGGGTCGACCTGCGCGTGGTCTACCAGTACTACTGCCAGAACCTGCCCCGGCCGACCGAGCCCGCCTACCCGCTGTGGCAGGGGCTGCGCCCCGGCTCGACGCTGACCTCGGCCGGGCTGCGCTCACGCCTCCAGGAGTGCACCGGCTACGCCTCCCCGGCCGCCGAGCGCACCGCGCTCCAGCAGCGCAACCTGGACGACATCCTCGCGGTGACCGGCATCCCGGAGCGGACCCTGGAGTCGCATCTGCGGTTCTCCGTCTTCACGTTCCGCGACATCGTGCACGAACGCCTCGGCGACCGGAACCCGTTCGACAACGCGCGCGTCCGCTACACGGGTTCGCACGACGACAAGGCGCTCAACGCGGGCGTCGAGCGCTTCTCCGCCGACCCCGAGGCGCGCCGGGACCTGTCCTGGGACAGCGACCTGACCGGCGAGGTCGACATCCCGGTCCTCACCCTGCACGCCATCGACGACCCGACCGCGTTCGTCGAGCACGAGTCGGCCTACCGCGCCACCCTGCGCGGCGCGGGCAACGGCCGTGACCTGGTGCAGACGTTCACCCGCGAGACCGAGCACAGCGGGCTGAGCACCTCGGAGTACGCCGCGTCGATCGCCGCGCTCGACACCTGGGTCCGCACCGACCGCAAGCCCACCCCCGCCTCGGTGGCCCGCGCCTGCGCCGCCTACGACAGCACCTACGGCACCGGCTGCTTCTACGACACCGAGTTCACCCCCGGTTCGTACGCCTCCCGCGTCAACGCCCGCCCTGGTGGCCGCAGTTGGCCCGCGATGACGGCCGCGCAGGAGCGCAGGTGGAGCCGGATCGACGGCGTCGGCATCGCACCGTGAGCCCGGGACGGCACGGGCGCTGAGGCCGGGCCCGCAGGGGCACTGAGGCCGGGGCCGCGGAGCTGCTGAGGCCGGGACCGCAGAGCTGCTGATGCCGCGTCAGCGCCGTGCGCGCGCCGCGAAACGTTTCCGCACTGTTTCGTCCTTCTTGCGCGATCACTCTTCCGTTTCGTCCGGCGGAGGGCCTAGGGTCACCGCGACCCATGTCCCCCCGCCGGAAGGCGAAACCACCCATGACACCACCACGACATCCCGTCAGCCGCACCATGAGACGGCTCGGCGCACGAGCGACGGTCGCCGCCGTCGTCACGGCGCTCGCCGGCGCCACCCCCCTCCCGGCCGTCGCGGCGTCCGCCGCGGAGCGCCCGTCGGCGCTGGTCGACCCGCTGATCGGATCACTGAACGGCGGCAACACCTTCCCGGGCGCCACCCTCCCGCAGGGAATGATCGCCTGGTCCCCCACCAGCACCACCGGCGACCAGACCAACACGGGCGCCGCCAACGGCTACCACTACAACACCACGCGGACACGCGGCCTCAGCCTCACCCACGTCAACGGCGCGGGCTGCCACCCCGGCGCGGCGGGCGACGTACCGGTGATGCCGTTCGTCGGCGACGTCACCTCCTCGCCCTCCGCGGACACCAAGGACGCGGTGTACGCCTCGGACTTCTCGCACGCCGACGAGCGGGCCGTGCCCGGCCGGTACACCCTCGGCCTGAAGTCGGGCGCGAAGGCGGACCTGGCGGTCAGTCAGCGGGCCGGGGTCGCCGACTTCACGTTCCCGGCGGACCGTCCGGCGAATTTGCTGTTCCGGGTCTCCAACTCGCTCAACGGCAGCGAGGACGCCCGCGTCGACATCGACGCCGCCCACCGCAAGGTGACCGGCTGGGTGCACACCGGGGCGTTCTGCGGGCGCCGCGCCAACGGGGGCACGAACAACCGCAAGAGCTACTACAAGCTCTACTTCAGCGCCTCCTTCGACCGCGCCTTCTCCTCCGTCGGCACCTGGAAGGACAGCGCCGTCTCCCCCGGCGCCACGACGGCCTCCGGCGGCGAGGGCTACGCCACGGGCGCCGACCGCGCCGGACGTGGCTCGGGCGGATGGGTCGGCTTCGACACGAGCTATGACAACGATGTCAGGATGCGGATCGGCATTTCCTACGTCAGTCTGGCGGGCGCCGAGAACAATCTCCGCGAGGAGATCCCGTCGCGGGCGGGTGTGGCGCAGGTGGCCGAGAGCGGCGCCCACGCCTGGGACCGGGAGCTGAACTCCGTCCGGGTGGACGGCGGGAGCCCGGCGCGGCGGACCACGTTCTACACGGCGCTGTACCACGCGCTGATGCAGCCGAACCTGATCAGCGACCGTGACGGCCGCTACCGGGGCATGGACCAGGCGATCCACCGGCTGGCGCGCGGTCAGGGGGCCCAGTACAGCAACTTCTCGGGCTGGGACCAGTACCGGGCGCAGATCCAGCTGCTGGCCCTGCTGAGACCGCGGGTGGCTGGCGACTTCGCGCAGTCGCTGTACAACTTCGCCCGGCAGAACGGCGGGGTGTGGGACCGCTGGGTCCACATCAGCGGCGCGACCCACGTCATGACGGGCGACCCGTCGGCGGCGACCCTGGCCACGTTCTACGCCATGGGCGTGCGCAACTTCGACTACCGGGGCGCCTTCGACTCCCTGCTGCGGCAGGCGACCGTGCCCACCCCGGACTCGCTGTCGGACGCGGGCTGTCCCGGCCAGTGCACGGGCCAGCGGCCCGGCCTCGCGCAGTACCTCGTGTCCCAGTACGCGCCGCAGGACGCCTGCCACTGCTGGGGTGGCGCCGCCGAGACCCTGGAGGACGCGGTCGCCGACTCCGCGCTCGCCTCGTGGGCGAAGCTCCTCGGCCGGGACGCCGACGCGAAGTCCCTGGCGGCGCGCGGCGGTTGGTGGCGCAACGTCTTCAACCCCGCGACCGGGTACGTCCAGGCGCGCAAGCTGGACGGGTCGTGGGTGACGCCGTTCAACCCGGGCAGCGACCTCGGGTTCGCGCAGGGCACCAGTGCCACGTACACCTGGATGGTGCCGCAGGACGTTCAGGGTCTCGCGGCGGCGATGGGCGGGCGGGAGCGGGCGGCGCAGCGGCTCGACGGCTTCTTCCACAAGGCCGACGGCTCCTGGTCGCTGCGCGGTGGTGACGCGCTGCGCTACGACGCCACCAACGAACCCGGCATCCACGCCCCGTGGCTCTACAACGCGCTGGGGCAGCCGTCTAAGACCCAGGCCACGGTCCGGCAGATCGTCGACACCGTCTACGGCACCGGCCCCGCCGGTCTGCCGGGCAACGACGACCTGGGGACCATGTCGGCCTGGTACGTCTTCGCGGCCCTCGGCTTCTATCCGAAGACCCCGGGCAGCGCCGATCTCCTGCTGGGCGCCCCGGTGTTCCGCCGCGCGGTCCTCGACCGCCCCGGCGCCACGGACATCGTTGTCACGGCCCCGGCGGCCGACGACACGCACGTGTACGTGGCCGGGGTGCGCCAGAACGGGCGGGAGCTGACCCGCTCGTGGGTCGGACCGTCGCTGACCCTGTCGGGCGGGCGGCTGGACTTCCGGCTGTCCACGGACGCGGGCACCGGCTGGGCGACGGGTGAGGAGGCACTGCCGCACTGAGGCCGCGCCCAGGCACCCGCGGGGCCGGTTCTCGCGTAGGGCGGCCGGTCACGGGGGCGGGCGGTCGCGGTCGACTCGGGGGATCGCCGCGGCCGCCCGCCGCCGTGGGGCCGGGGCGGGAGAAGTCGCCCCGGCCCGGCCTGCACCCCGGATGCCCCGGTCCGGGGGTGCGTAGGCTGCGCCGTCCGGATGAACCCGCGCCGCCGTTCTCCTTGCTAGGGCCTGTCTGACCATTCCCGTCGTCGCCCGGAGGGCGGCCGCGCGGCGTCAGGTGCGTGCTCTCGGCGTGCCGGGCGTGGACCCTCGTACTGGACGTACTCGGGTCTGCGCCCGGTGCGGCGGGAGTGCGTGCATGGCGTCGCGCGGCAGGCGGGAATGGTCAGACAGGCCCTAGTGGCGGTGCCCGCGGCGGGTCGCGTCCACGAAGTCCCGGCTCCGCGCGGCGGCGCCCCTCGGCGGACCGGCACGCCTCCTGGTGTCGGTCCGGCGGCTGCGGGGCGCCGGGTGACCGGCGCGGCGGCTGCGGGACGGCGGGCGGGTGGCGCATGCTTCGCGGAGCGCCGGGAACCGGGAGGAGACACCGGTGATCCCCCGATCCGTCTGGAGTGCGTCATGAGTCTGCTGCGCCTGGTGGGCCGCCCCCTGCTGGCCTCGATGTTCGTCTCGGGCGGGCTGGGTTCCCTGCGCTCGCCCGAGCGGGTCGCGCCGGTCGCGGAGCCGGTGGTCCGCCCGTTGACCGACCGGGTGTCCGCGCTGCCGGACCGTACCGTGGACGCGGTCCGGCTGAGCGGTGCCGTCCAGGTCGTGGGCGGGCTGCTGCTCGCCACCGGCCGGGTGCCCCGGCTCGCCGCGCTCGGTGTCGCCGCGACGCTGGTGCCGACGACGCTGGCCGCGCACCGTTTCTGGGAGGTCGAGGACGACGAGGAGCGGGCCCGGCAGCGTATCCACTTCTTCAAGAACGCGTCGATGCTGGGCGGTCTGCTGATCGCCGCCGCGGACACGGGCGGGCGCCCGTCCGTCGGCTGGCGCGGCCGGCACACGGCGCAGGAGCTGCGGCGCGAGGCGCGGCTGGTCCGCCGGTCGGTGCGGGCGACCGCCCGTCCGGCCGCCGCGGCGGGCGCGCTCCGCGCGAAGCTGCCCGGCTGAGCCGCACGGGACGCGCCCCGCTCCCCCGAGCCGTACGGGAAGCGCTCCGCGCCCCCTGATCCGCGACCGCCCGAAGGCCGCCTCCCCCGACGCGGGGGAAGGCGGCCTTCGGGCGTTCCCGCCCCGCTGTGCCCCCGTACGCCCGGCTCCCCCCTGTGTCTCCCCCTCTGCCCCGGCCTGGCGGGCCCGGCGGGTGTCGTCGTTGCGACATGTCCCATCCGTGCCACCGGAATCCGCTGACAGACGGCCCTCGGCGGCCGGACTCTGTCCGGCACATGAACATCGCTTCGCGTTCGAGGGAAGGCACGGAACTGATGAGACGCATCCGTCTGTTGGCGGCGATGTCGGCGGGGCTGGCGCTCACCGCCGCCGCCGTGACGCCGGTCTCCGCGCGGCCCGGCGGCCCGCCCGACGCGACGGCACGCCCTGCCGGGGTTCCGGCGGGGGCCGCGACGGCGACGGTCCACCTCGTCACCGGGGACCGGGTGACCGTGAGCACCGCCGCCGACGGCAGGCGCGCCGCGGCCGTGGAGCCGGGGCCGGGCCGCCGGGGCGTCGTCTTCCGCACCCTGGAGCAGGACGGCCGGATCACGGTCCTGCCGTCCGACGCGGCCGACCTGGTCGCCGCCGGACGGCTCGACCGCTCCCTGTTCGACGTCACCGGCCTCATCGCCCAGGGCTACGACGACGCCCGCACCGACGTCCTCCCCCTGATCGTCGCCGACGGGACGGGCGAGGCCTCGGCGGAGCGGCTGACCGACCTGGCCGCCGACGGCACGGGGACCGGGGCGCGGCTCGCCAGCATCGGCGCCCGGCCCCTCGCGGTGGAGCGCGGCGACCTGGGCGCCCTGTGGAAGCGGCTGGTGCCGGACGGCGGCGGGAGCGTCGCGCGCCGGGCCGCCGCCACGCCGAGGGTGTGGCTCGACGGGCGGGTCGGCGCGGTCCTGGACCGCAGCACCGCGCAGATCGGCACCCCGGCCGTGTGGGAGAAGGGCTACCGCGGCGAGGGCGTCAAGGTGGCCGTGCTGGACACCGGGGTCGACCAGGGCCACCCGGACCTGGCCGGGCGGGTCGCGGAGGCGAAGGACTTCTCCGGCAGCTCCGGGACGGGGGACGCGTTCGGGCACGGCACGCACGTGGCGTCGATCGTGGGCGGCAGCGGTGCCGCCTCCGACGGCCGCCGCAAGGGCGTCGCCCCGCGGGCCGACCTCCTCGTCGGCAAGGTCCTCGGCGACGACGGGTACGGCAGCGAGTCGCAGGTGATCGCCGGGATGGAGTGGGCGGCGGCGCGGGGCGCCAAGGTCATCAACATGAGCCTCGGCTCCGACCAGCCGACCGACGGCACCGACCCGATGAGCCTCGCGCTGAACGAGCTGAGCGAGCGCACGGGGACGTTGTTCGTGGTGGCCGCGGGCAACAGCGGCGAGGCGGGGCCGCGCACCGTCGGGTCGCCGGGGGCGGCGGACGCGGCGCTGACGGTGGGCGCGGTGGACCGGGACGACCGGCTGGCGTCGTTCTCCAGCCGGGGCCCGCGCTTCGGGGACGGCGCCGTCAAGCCGGACGTGACCGCGCCGGGTGTCGGCATCGTCGCGGCCCGCGCCGCGGGCACCTCCATGGGTGACGTGGTCGACGAGCACTACGTGGCCGCGTCGGGCACGTCCATGGCGACCCCGCACGTCGCGGGCGCCGCCGCCCTGATCGCCCAGCGCCACCCGGACTGGGACGGCGCGCGCCTCAAGGACGCCCTGGTCAGCACGGCGCGTACGGCCGCCGACCAGAAGACGACCGAGCAGGGTGCGGGCCGGATCGACGTGGCCGCCGCCGCCCTCGGCGACGTCACGGCGACGGGCGGCGTCCACCTCGGGACCTTCGAGACGGGTGCGGCGGGCGGCGGGCGGACGGTCCGCTACACCAACACCTCCGACCGTGCCGTGGACCTCTCCCTGACACTCCGCCTCGCCACCGAGCGCGGCACCCCGGCCCCCGCGGGCGCGGTGCGCCCCGGCGTCGCCTCGGTGCGGGTGCCCGCGGGCGCGAGCGCCGACGTCCCGGTCGCGGTCGACCCGTCGGCCGTGCCGCGCGGCCGGTACTACGGCTACCTCACCGCCACCGACTCCGGCGGGACGGTCCGCGCGCACACCACCCTCGCGCTCGTCGTCCACGGCCCCGTCCACCGGCTGACGGTGCGGGCGTACGGCGTCGACGGGGAGCGCGCCCAGGTCCTGCCCACGCTGTGGGGCCCGGACGGCTTCGTCGAGTACACCGACCCGGCGGCCGGGGTCGCCGAGGTCGAGGAGGGCACGTACCAGCTCAGTGCCTCCTTCGCCATCACCGACGAGGACGTCCAGGAGCTGCGCGAGGTGATCCTGCCCGAGGTGCGGGTCACCCGCGACACCACGGTCACCGCGGACGCCCGCCGGACCGTGCCGGTCACGATCCGCACCCCGCGCCCGGCCGAGCAGCGCGGCGTCATGAGCTACCAGTCGTACCGCGAGATCGACGGCCGGAGCCTGCTCCAGGGCACCCTCTACTTCGACAACGCCAAGCGGCTGTACGTCAGTCCGACGGCGAAGGTCACGGAGGGCGCCTTCGAGTTCGCCTCCCGCTGGCAGCTCGTAGCGCCGCTGCTCACGGCCGCGGTGGCGGGCGCGGACGACACGCTGAACGCGTACTACATGCCGACGTCGCCGCTGCTCGGCGGCCGGGGCGCGACCCTGACCGCCGCCGACGCCGGGGACGTGTCCGCGCCGGACCTGCGGCGGGTCCGCGACCGGATCGCCGTCCTCACCAACGTGGGCAACGAGCCGGAGGAGACGGCCGTCGCGCGGGCGAAGGCGGCCGGGGCGAAGGCGGTGCTGCTGGTCTTCGAGTTCGACAACTCCTGGACCCGCTGGACGCCCGTCGGGGACCGCGCGGCGCTCCCGACGATCCGGGTCGGCGCCCGCGTGGGCGCGCGGCTGCTGGACCGTGTGCACCGGCGCACCACGAAGGTGGAGCTGCGGGGCACCCCGCGCAGTCCCTACCTGTACGACGTGATGCAGGTGGCGAAGCAGCGGATTCCGGACCGGGTGGAGTACACGGTGTCGGAGCGGACCAGCGCCGTGACGCGCACCACGTACACCGACACCTCGGGTACGGGCGGGGGCGGCTGGCTGAGCGAGCAGCGGTTCGGCTGGCGGCCCCAGCAGCGGACGGCGTGGAACCAGTACACGCGCTACGCTCCGGCCGGGTTCGAGCGGACCGAGTACGTCAGCGGCGGGGACACCACGTGGCAGCACCTGGTGCACCACGAGACGACCGCCGACGTCGACGTGCCGCTCGCGCAGGGGCTGCGGGACACCCCGCGGCGCCTCGCGCCGGGCCGGACGGCGGACGAGTCGTGGCACCGGGCCGTGGTCCGGCCGTCGATCCCGGCGGGCACCGCCGACCCGAGCACGCGGCAGGGCGACGTGCTGCGGCTGCGCGTACCGGAGTTCACCGACGCGCAGGCCGGTCACCAGGCCCGCCTCGCGGCGTCCGACGACGGCGGCGTGGGCACCTCGGGCACGGCCCGTACGGGTGGTGACACGGCCTCCGCCACGCTGTACCGGGACGGGCGCAGGCTCCAGGACCTCGGCACGGCCTGGGCGGACGTCGAACTCCCGGGCGGGACGGCCGACTACCGCCTCGACCTGACCACGTCGCGGACGTCGGACACCTGGGCGTACGCGCCGCGTACGGAGACCTCGTGGACGTTCCGCTCCGGGACGACCGCCGCCGAGACGCTCCTGCCGCTGCTCCAGATCGACTACGCCGTGCCGGTCGACGCCACCGGCCGGGTCCGCTCGCGCGGGGCGTACGGCATCGGTCTGACGGTCCGGGCGCAGGACGGGCTGTCCGCGCCGCGCGGGGTGACGCTGCGGGCCGAGGTGTCGTACGACGACGGCCGCACCTGGCGGCGGGCCGACGTCCGTGACCGGGGCGGCAACGCCTTCCGCGCGACGGTCGAGCCGGGGCGGGCCGACGCCTGGGTGACGCTGCGGGTGACCGCGCGGGACACGGCGGGCAACGGCGTGCGCCAGACCGTGGAACGGGCGTACCGGCAGACTCGCTGACGACGGACGGACCCGGCGTGGCGGCCGGGCGGGCGGGGACTCCGGTTCCCGGCCGCCCGGCCGTCGGCGTCTCCCTCGCGGGCGGCCGGGCCGTCCGCCGGTCCCCCGGCCCGGCCGGCCCCACGTAGTACAGTCCTCAACTGCTCGGGGTGGAAGTGATGCGGGAAGGGCGTCGGACGTGCTCGAAGCGGCTGGGGTGTCACCCGCTCAGGAGACGGTCTACCGGCATCTCGTGGCGTCCGGCCGGGCGCCGTCCGCGGAGGTCGCCCGGCGCACCGGGGCGCCCGCCGCCGAGACCGACGCGGCCCTCGCCGCCCTCACCGAGATGGGCCTGGTCAGCCACACCGACGGGGTACCGCGCGTCTACCAGGCCGTCCCGCCCGACGTGGCGCTGCTGCCCCGTATCAAGGCGGGTGCCGACGCGCTGGACCTGGCGCGGGCCGAGGCGGCGCGGCTCGTCCAGGCCCACCAGGACACGCTGCGGCGCCACCACGCGGGACAGCTCCTGGAGGTGATCACCGGTGCGGAGGCCCTGCGCCAGCATCTGCGCCGTATCCAGGCGACCGCCCGCGAGGAGGTCCTCTGGTTCTGCAAGGCGCAGTACGTGGCCATGCCGTCCGGCAGCAACACGGAGGAGTTCGAGGCGCTCGCGCGCGGGGTGCGCTACCGCGTGCTGTACGAGAAGGCGTTCTTCGACGACGAGGGCGCCGTCGGCAACGTGGCGGCGGGCATCCGCGCCGGGGAGGAGGCGCGCGCGGTGCCGGGCCTGCCGCTGCGCCTCGCCGTCGCCGACCGCTCCGTGGCGATCTTCCCGCTGGTGCCGGGCGGACCGTCCGGCAGCCCGGACGAGCCGACGACGGCCCTGGTGCGGGACAGCAACCTGCTCGGCGCCCTCGTCGCCCTGTTCGAGCGGTACTGGGAGGACGCGGTGCCGCTCAGCGCCGGGGGCACCGGCCTCGACGGCCTGGACGAGGCGGCGCCGGACGCCCTCTCGGCGACCGACGCGCAACTGCTCTCCCTGCTGATGGCGGGCATCGCCGACAAGGCGATCGCGACCCAGATGGGCCTCAGCCGCCGCACCGTCCAGCGGCGGATACAGCGGCTGATGGAGCGGGCCGGGGCGGACACCCGGATGCAGCTGGCCTGGCACGCGGCCCGCCACCAGTGGCTCTGACCGGGCGGGCCGTCAGGGCGTGACCTCCGCGAGGCGTCCGGTGGCGACGTCGAAGACGAAGCCGCGGACGGCGTCGGTGTGCGGGACGAAGGGGCTGGCGGTGATCCGGCGGACCGACCGCCGGACGTCCGCCTCCACGTCGGTGAACGCCTCAGCCGACCACGTCGGCCGGATGCCGGTCTCCTCCTCGATGCCGTCCCGGAACGCCTCGTCGGTGAAGGTCAGCATCCCGCAGTCGGTGTGGTGGACGAGGATCACCTCGCGGGTGCCGAGCAGCCGCTGGCTGATGGCGAGCGAGCGGATCTCGTCGTCGGTGACGACTCCGCCCGCGTTGCGGATGACGTGGGCCTCCCCCTCGGCCAGGCCGAGCGCGGCGTACACGTCGAGGCGGGCGTCCATGCAGGCGAGGACGGCGACGCCCCGGGAGGGCGGCAGGGGCAGCGGGCCCTTGAAGTCGGCGGCGTAGGCGGCGTTGTGGGCGAGGAGTTCGTCGGTCACGGACATGGGCACCACCGGTTCGTTCGTCGGGGCCGTCGTCGGTCACCGCGACCGTAGCCGTCCGGGACCGGCCCGCAGGAGAGGCGGGCGGACATGGACATATTGCTGCAATACAAGCGCCCCGGTCCGCCCTTCCGGTCCCGCGCGGTGGGCCCGCGCCGTCCGCGCGGTTCAGCCGGTGGTGTCCGGGGTGGCGGCCTCCTCCGGCGGGTCGATCCGGGCGGTGACGGGTGTGCCGGTCTCGACGGTGCGGCCGACCGTGCAGAGCCGGTCGTGGGACGCCTTCACCGCGCGCGGCAGGATGGCGCGGGCGCGGTCCCCCTCCGGGCCGTCGGGGAAGGCGACGCGGAAGGTGACGTCGAGGTCGGTGAGCCGGTTGCCGAGGTCGTCGGTGACCTTGTGGCCGGAGACGGTGACGGTGAAACCGGTGGGTTCGGCGTGCCGGGCGGTGGCCACGTCCACGTCCACGGCCGTGCAGCCGCCGAGGGCGGCCAGCAGCAGTTCCACCGGGGTGAACTCGGTGCCGTCGCCGTCCCCTCCGGCACCGGCCCCGTTGCCGAAGGCGAGGGTGCCGCCGCGCGCGTTGGTGGCGGTGAAGTGTCCGGTGCGGGTCCGTGCGACGGTGACGGTGCGCAGGGTGTCGTCGGTCATGGCGAGGACCCTACCGACCGCCGCCCGATCCGACGGAGGCTATTGACTTTCGATAGGTATCGATTGATCATCGATAGATGCATCGTGTGTTCATAGGCCTGCTGCGGGTCGGCATCATCGTGGCGATCCTGCTGGGGCTGTTCGGTCAGCTCGTGGTGATCCCGACGACGGCCGCCGACGAGGTCGACCGGTTCCCGCCCTACGCCCCGTTCGCCGCGCCGTACGTGACGGTCGCGATCGTGGGTGTCGCCTGCGTCCAGGTCGCCCTCGGCGCGATGTGGATGCTGCTCGCCATGGTCCGCCGGGGCGCCCTCTTCAGCCCGCTCGCCTTCCGCTGGGTCGACGTGATCATCGGAGCCGCGCTCGGGATCACCCTGCTCGCGGCGGGCGTCAGCGCGCATCTGACGTTCGCCACGATACCCTCCCCGACCGACGGCATGGACGTCCTCGGCGCCCTGGGCGCGGCGACCGTGAGCACGGGCGTGGGGGCGGCCTTCGCGATGCTGATGGTCATCATGCGCGGTCTGCTCCGCAAGGCCACCGACCTGGAGACGGAGATCGCGCAGGTCGTCTGACGGAGCGTCGGCCCACTCGCCAGGGGCGCTTGCCACCGGCGCTTGTTGCGCGCGCATGAACAATGCGCCGGGTGCGGTCCGACGCCGTTGACTTCGTCCTGCGCCCGTGTCACTTTTGCCGCGCCGCTCCGCTCCGGAGCAGGCCGCGAAGCAGGCAGAAGCAGTCAGCGGGCCCGTCGGCCCGCCGGGCGAAGGTGGTGGCGATGTCGGCAGGTCTGACGACGGCCGTACGGTGCCGGAACGGCGCCTCGTACGTCCCGGTCGACCGCCGCGCCTGTCCGCCCCGCGCCGCCCGGCCGCCGCGATGTACGCCGCACGGGGCGGTGTCCCCGGCGCGCTGTCCGGGTTCCCGCGCCGACGGCTGTCCGGGCGCGGTCGGGCGTACGTCGCGCTGACCGCGGGGCGCCGCACCCGGTCGCGGTGACGGTGCCTCACCGGGCCCGCGCGACGCACCGGGTCCACCCGTCCCACCGGTCCGGCCCGTCCCACCGGTCGGGTCCGTACACCCGGGTTCGTCCGTCCCCCCGTCCGGGCGGCTCGGCGCGTCGGTTCGCCGCTTCCCGTGGACCGGACCGTTCCGCGCCGCGCACCAGCCCTGACCGGGCCCTCCTCACCACCGCCGGGCCCCTCCCGGGGACCCGCTCCGCCGTACCTCCCGCACTCCAGGCTCGCTGCGTTTCCTGACGCGTCCCCCCTCTTCCGGGCCTCACCCCAGTTCCGCCCACCCGGCTTCTCCGCCGGGGGGTCACGTCATCCGTATCTGTGAAGGAAAGCCATGCCCATGCTCAGCCACCGGGTTCCGAACGGCCCCGGCCACCTCCGTCGGTACGTCCGCGCCGCCGCCGCGGGCACCGCGATCACCGCGCTCGCCACGGTGCTGGCCGCGTGCGGCGACGGTGACGACGGCAAGGCGGACAGCGCGTCCGGAAAGGCGCAGTCGGCGCAGACGAAGGTGACCATCGGCCGGAACTCCAACGGTGCCGCCGAGCAGGCGGACCTGGACGTGGCCGAGGTCCCGGCCATCAGCGCCAAGGTGCCCGCCGCCGTCCGGGACAGCGGCAAGCTGGTCATCGGGATCGGCGCGCTGCCGGCCGGATCGGTGCCGCTGAACTTCATCGGGGACGACCAGAAGACCCTCACCGGGGTGGAGCCCGACTTCGGCCGGCTCATCGCCGCGGTGCTCGGACTGGAGCCCGAGGTGCGGAATGCCACCTGGGAGAACCTGTTCGTCGGCATCGACAGCGGAAAGACGAACGTCGGATTCTCGAACATCACCGTGACCGAGGAGCGGAAGAAGAAGTACGACTTCGCTTCCTACCGTCAGGACAACCTGGCCTTCGAGGCGTTGGCGAACAGCAAGTGGACGTTCGACGGCGACTACAAGGTCCTCGCCGGAAAGACCATCGCGGTCGGTTCCGGCACCAACCAGGAGAAGATTCTCCTGGAATGGAAGAAGAAGCTGGAAGCCGATGGCGAGAAGCTGACGGTGAAGTACTACCCGGAGAACAACAGCGCCTATCTGGCGTTGAACAGCGGGAAAATCGACGGCTTCTTCGGACCCAATCCGTCGATCGCCTATCACGTCACGCAGTCCGCGAGCACGCCGCATCCGACGCGTAACGCGGGCAGTTTCTCGGGCGCCGGGGAAACCCTCCAGGGGCTGATCGCGGCGACCACCAAGAAGGGCAGCGGTCTCGCCGAGCCGGTCGCGGAGGCGATCAACCACCTGGTGGAGAACGGCGTCTACGCCAAGTGGCTGAAGGCATGGAACCTGTCCAACGAGGCGGTCCAGAAGTCCGAGGTGAACCCGCCCGGTCTGCCCCTCGACAACGCCTGATCCCCGCGTTCCCGCCGGAGGCCCGGCGGCGCCCTCACGGCGCCGTCGGGCCTCCGCGTCGTCCGACGAGGTATCCCGCCTGGAAGCGGCTCTTGGCGCCCATGTCCCGGAAGATGTCCGCGATGTGCCGTCGGCAGGTGCGCAGCGAGACACCGAGCCGCCGGGCGATGGTCTCGTCCCGGGCGCCCTCGCTGAGCAGCCGGACGATGACGTGGTGCAGCTCGCTCTGCGCGGGCTCGTCGAGCGGCCCGCCGAACGGTTCGGCCAGCTCCCACGCCTGGTCGAAGACCCGGTACAGGAACGCCAGCGTCGACGCGTCACGGATGCGGACGGCGCCCTCGGGCAGCGCGTGGTGCGGGAGGAAGCCGAGCCGTCGGTCGAACCCGGTGAGCGCGCCGAACGGCTCTGCGGAGGTGCGGATCTCGGCCCCGGCCGCGGCCAGCAGGTCGAGTCGGGCGCGCGTGGGCGGGTGGTGGCGCGCCGGGTGACCGCACAGCACGCGGACCCGCACCCCCCGTTCCAGCAGGGCGAGTTCGAGGTCGGGGTCGGGTGCGACACCGCCCTCGGGCCGCGCGCCGCCGGGGCGGCAGCTCACCATCTCGCGCGCGCACGTCAGCAGCGCCTCCTCCATCACGGCGGTCACCGAGGCGGCGTGCGGAAGCACCTCCACGGGCAGCCGGGAGGACGCCGCGGCGACGGGCGCGGCGACGAACGCGGACAGCTCGTCTAATCGCTGCCGGGTCTCCTTCAGGCGGAGCACCGCCTGGCGCATCTGCGCCTCCATCGACGCCACCCGCGCCCCGGCGACATGAGGGTCGAGAATGCGCCACCGGCATTCGGTGTGCACGCCGTCGCCGGGATGTTCGGGGTCGTACTCCTCCATCAGACGCGCCTCTTCCAGGCGCAGGATCGCCCGGCGGGCCTCCGATTCCGTCAGACCCAGCACATCGGCCGTTCGCGAAACCGAAACAAACGGATGGGAAATGGCCCACTTGTAGACGCGGACCTGTACCGGATCGAGCGCGGTCTCCATCGGCGGAACACCGTTCGAATGCTGTATGTCCATTTCGACCTCCTTGCAGTTTGCTGCCTGCAGCATGATGACTGCCGGGAGTAGTTGAAAACAAGTGGCCCCTGCATGCAGGATTTATGAGCCACCAGGTCACGTCGTGTCCGTTGTTTCTCACCCGAGGAATATCTGACCGAATCCTCCCTCGATTCCCTACACGGCGGGTGAATCCCGTGGCGGTCCGGCCGGCCGGCACGTGTGCGACGCCGTCCGTCCCTCGCCCCGAAAGTCAGGTTCATGCCGACCACGGAACTCGAAGCCGTCCGCACCGCCACCACCGACTCCTCCGTCCGGACCGGCGAGACGATTCCCGAGCTGCTGGCGGAGCAGGTGCGCGCCCGCGCCGAGGACGTCGCCG
The DNA here is from genome assembly GCF_044757425.1 of Streptomyces sp. NPDC091281. Lineage (NCBI taxonomy): Bacteria > Bacillati > Actinomycetota > Actinomycetes > Kitasatosporales > Streptomycetaceae > Streptomyces > Streptomyces sp. NPDC091281. The sequence goes on from NZ_JBIVUY010000011.1 coordinate 314,501, forward strand.
TAGTGCACCGGGACCGCTCGTTCACCTACCGCCGCCTCGCGGACGACAGCGCGCTGCTCGCCGCGTACCTGCGCCATCTCGGCACCGTCCCCGACGACCGGGTCGGTGTGTTCGCGGCGCCCTCCTACGACCTGGCCCTGGGCACGTGGGGCATCCTGCGGTCGGGCGGGGCCTATCTGCCGCTGTCGCCGGACTACCCCGACGAGCGCCTCCGCTTCATGATCGAGGACGCGCGGGCCGGTGTCGTGTTCACCCAGCCCGAACTCCGGGGCAGACTGCGGGAGCTGGCTCCGCCGGGCACGCGGGTGGTCACCTGGTCCGACGCGCGGGCGTACGGCCGCGCCCATCACGTCACGGGGCAGGACGACGGCGCCCCGCCCGATCCGTCGGCGGCCGTTCCGGGGCCGAGACCGCACCATCTGGCCTACGTCATCTACACCTCGGGCAGCACCGGCCGCCCCAAGGGGGTGATGATCGAACACCGGTCGCTGGCCGGCCAGTTGCGCTGGCTGCACGGCACGCACGGCCTCGACGAGCGGCGGCGGGTCTTGCAGAAGACGCCGACCAGCTTCGACGCGGCGCAGTGGGAGCTGCTCGCCCCGGCCGTCGGCGCGACCGTGGTGATGGGGGAACCGGGCCTGCACCGGGACCCGGACCGGATCGCCGCGCACATCGCCCGCCACCGGATCACGACGCTCCAGTGCGTGCCGACGCTGCTCCAGGCGCTGCTGGACGACGAGGAGACGGAACGGTTCAGCACGCTGGAGCAGGTGTTCAGCGGCGGCGAGGTCCTCTCCCGCGATCTCGCGCTGCGCTGCGTCGAGACCCTGCCGCGGGCCGCCCTCGTCAACCTCTACGGGCCGACCGAGTGCACCATCAACTCCTCGTCGTTCACGGTCGATCCGGCCACGCTGCGGAAGGGTCCGCGGGCGGTGCCCATCGGCACCCCGGCGGCGCACACCGAGTACCTGATCCTCGACGAGCGCCGCATCCCGGTCTCCGCGGGGGAGATCGGCGAACTGTACGTGGGCGGGCGGCAGCTCACCCGCGGCTACCTGCTGCGCCCCGACCTGACCGCCGAGCGCTTCTTCCACAGCCCGTACGCGGCGCGCGGGCGGGGCGGCTGGCTCTACCGCACCGGTGACCTCGCCTACTGGAACCCGGACGGCACCGTGCAGTACGTCGGGCGCGCCGACAGCCAGGTGAAGCTGCGCGGCTACCGGGTCGAACTCGACGAGATACGGCTGCGGATCGAGACGCACGGCTGGGTCCGCAAGGCCGCCGTCATCGTGGCCGACGACACCCGCACCGGCTTCCAGAACCTGCTGTCGTTCATCGAACTCGACCCGGCCGAAGCCGCGTTGATGGACCAGGGCAACCACGGGGCGCACCACCAGTCGAAGGTGGGCAAGCTCCAGGTGCGCGCCCAGCTGTCCAACAGCGGGCTGCGCGGCCCCGAGGAGCTGCGCGGGCGCCCGGCGTACGCGCTGCCGGGCCGCGAAGCGACCGCGGAGCAGCGGGAGCTGGTCTTCGGCCGCAAGACGTACCGGTTCTTCGAGGGCGGGTCCGTCGGCCGGGAGGACCTGCTGCGGCTGCTGGAGCGGCGGGTGCCCGGGGCGGCGCCGCGCGCCGCGCACGAGCTGTCGGCGGCCGAGTGGGGGCATGTGCTGCGCTACTTCGGGCAGTACCACAGCGCCGAACGGCTGCTGCCCAAGTACGGCTACGCGTCGCCCGGTTCGCTGTACGCGACCCAACTGCACCTCGAGCACGAGGGGGTGGCCGGGCTGCCGTCGGGCTTCTCCTACTACCACCCGGTGGACCACAGTCTGGTCCGGGTGGGCGAGCGGGCGCCGACCGGGGTGCCGGAGCTGCGGCTGCACTTCACCGGGCGCCGCCGGGCGATCGAGCCGGTGTACCGCAACAACATCCAGGAGGTCCTGGAGATCGAGACCGGGCACCTGCTCGGCCTCTTCGACGAGGTGCTTCCCCGGTACGGGCTGCGGGTGGTCCCGGACGGCTTCGACCCGGCGGTGCTCGACCGGCTGGACCTGCCCGCCGACGACACCTATCTGGGGAGCTTCCGAGTCGTCCCGCTCACCCCCGGAGAGCCGGACGCCCCGCTGCCGCTGGACCTGTACGTCCAGGCGCACCCGGGCCGCGTCGAGGGGCTGCCGGCGGGCCAGTACGCCTACCGGGACGGCGCGTTGCGGCGGATCTCGGACGAGCAGGTGCTGAAGAAGCATGTGATCGCCATCAACCAGGAGGTCTACGACCGGGCCTCGGTCGGGATCAGCGTGATCAGCCCGTCGGGTCCGCACTGGCTGCGGTACGTGGCGCTGGGGCGGGAGTTGCAGCGGCTCCAGCTCAACGACCTCGGGTTCGGCTTCATGTCGTCGGGCTACAGCTCCAAGTCGGGCAACCCGCTGCCGTCCGCGCGCCGCATCGAGGGCGTCCTCACGGCCGCGGGGCTCGCCACCGGGCCGTCGTACTTCTTCGTCGGCGGCCGGGTCAGCGACGAGCAGCGGCGCGGGGAGGGCATGAAGGAGGACGTCGTCCACATGCGCGGCCCCGCCGAGATGATCAAGGACGATCTGGCGGCGTTCCTGCCGGACTACATGGTGCCCAACCGGGTCACCGTCCTCGACGCGCTGCCGCTGACACCGAACGGGAAGATCGACACCCGCGCCCTGGAACGGCTCGACACCACCGCGGGGCGCCCCGCCGACCGGCCGTTCACCGCGCCGCGCACCGGCACGGAGGAGCGGGTCGCCGCGCACTGGCGCAAGCTGCTGCACCGCGACGAGGCGTCCGTGCTGGACGACTTCTTCGAGACGGGCGGCAACTCGCTGGTGGCGGTGGCCCTCGTGCACCGGATCAACAAGGAGTTCGGCACGACGCTGCCCCTCCAGGTGGTGTTCGAGGCGCCGACGGTGGAGCGGCTGGCCCGCGCGGTCGAGGACGCGCGGGACGGGTCGGCGGCGGACGGCGGGCGTCCGTCGCGGCTGGTGCCGCTGCGCACGACCGCGGCCGGGAGCGGCGGGCGGCCGGTGTTCGTGTGGCCCGGCCTCGGCGGCTACCCGATGAACCTGCGCCCCCTCGCCGCCGAACTCGACGGCACCCGGCCGGTGTTCGGGGTGCAGGCGCACGGCATCAACGCGGACGAGACGCCGTACCCGACGATCCGGGAGATGGCCGCCGCCGACGCGGAGCTGATCCTGCGGACCCAGCCGGAGGGGCCGTACACCCTGTGGGGCTACTCCTTCGGGGCGCGGGTCGCCTTCGAGACCGCCCACCAGCTGGAGCGGGCCGGACACACGGTGGACCACGTCAACCTGATCGCGCCCGGCTCGCCGCGGGTGCGGACCGCCGCCGCCCGGCGGGCGACCCCCGACGGCACCCGCCCGGCCGAGTGGGGCGACCCCACGTTCCTGACCATCCTCTACTCGGTGTTCGCCGGACGGATCGACGGCCCGGAACTGGCGGAGTGCCTGGCCGCGGCCGGCACCCCGGGGGAGTTCGCCGCGTTCGTCGCGGCCCGCCGTCCCGAGCTGGGCCACGACCTGGTGCGCCGGGTCGTCGACATCGTCCGCCTCACCTACACCTTCGAGTACACGTTCAGCGAGCTGCTGGAACGCCGGATCGCCGCGCCCGTACGGGTGTTCAAGGCCGCCGGGGACGACTACTCCTTCCTCGACGGCGCCACCGGCTGGTCGGAGCGTCCCCCCGTGACCGTCGCGTTGACGGCCGACCACTACGGCCTGCTGCGCGCCCCCGGCGTGCACGAACTGTCGGCCGCGATACGCCGCCTCGACGACCACTGAAGCGCCCCCCTCCGCCCCACCCCGTCCCCCCAGGAGCCGCCGTCATGCCCCACGTCACCGTCCAGCACTTCCCCGCGCATCTCGACGCCGAACGGCGGGCGGCCCTCGTGGCGGCCGTGACGGGGGCGGTCACCGCCGCCTTCGGCGTCGAGGAGGGGGTCGTCTCCATCGCGCTGGAGCCGGTCGACCCCGCCGACTGGCAACAGCGCGTCTACGCACCGGAGATCGTCGGCCGCGCCGATCTGCTGGTGAAGCGGCCGTCGTACTGAGCCGGACCGCCTCCCGAGCCCCGGCAGGGCCCGAACCACCCGCACCACCACCTCATCCGAAGGACAACCCCCTGTGAAGAACGCGACCATCGCACGCTTCCTGCTCCAAGCCACCTTGTGGGGAAGCAGCTTCACCTTCATCAAGGCGTCGCTGCACGGGCTCACCCCGGGCCAACTGGTCATGGCGCGGCTGCTGCTGGGCACCGCCGTGCTGCTCGCCCTCGCCGCGCTGCGCCACGTCCCCCTCCCCAAGGGCCGCGGCCTGTGGGGGCACATCGCCGCCGCCGCCCTCTTCGGCAACGTCCTGCCGTTCCTGCTGCTGTCCTACGGCGAACGCACCACCGGCGCCGGACTCGCGGGCGTCCTGGTGGGGGCCACCCCGCTGCTCACCCTGGGCGTCGCCACCGCCGTCCTGCCCGCCGAACGGGCCACCACCCGCAAGGCCGTCGGCCTGCTCCTCGGCTTCGTCGGCGTGGTCGTCGTGATCGGCCCCTGGACCGACGCCACCGGCTCCCTCTCCGGCCGCGCCGCCTGCTTCGGCGCCGCCCTCAGCTACGCCGTCGGCTACGTCTACGTCCGCAAGTTCCTCACCCCGCGCAAGCTCGCCCCGCTGGCCGCCGCGGCCTCCCAACTCCTCGCCGCGGCCGTGCTGATGGCGGCGGTGCTGCCCTTCATGGCCTGGCACACCCCGCACTTCACCACCAAGGTCACCCTGAGCATCCTGTTCCTCGGCCTGTTCAGCACCGGCCTCGCCTACGTCCTGTACTTCCGCCTCATCAACGACGTCGGCGCCACCAACGCCTCGGCCGTCAACTACGTCGTCCCCGTCGCCGCCGTCCTCATCGGCGCGATCGCGCTCGGCGAGTCGGTGTCCTGGAACCTCCTCGTCGGCGGCGTCATCGTGCTGCTCGGCATGGGGTACGCGGAGAACCGGCTGCGCCAGCTGCGGCGCACCCCCGAGGACACCCCGCCCGCCGACACCCCGGTGCCCACCGCGGCGAAGGCGTCCCCGGCCGAGGAGCGCCGGTGAGACGCCCGGCCGCGCCGCGCTGGTGGCGGGCGGCGGTGGCGGACCTCGACACGATCCGCGGCCGGGACCCGTCGGTGCTCAGCCGGGGCGAGGCCCTGCTGCACCCGGCGCTGCCCGCCGTGTGGGGGCACCGCGTCGCGCACGGGCTGCACCGGCGCGGCCTGCGGCGCAGCGCCCGCCTGCTGTCCAACGTGGCGCGGGTGGCGTCCGGCGGGGTGGAGATCCACCCCGGCGCGCGGATCGGCCGCGGCTTCTTCATCGACCACGGCGCGGGCGTCGTGATCGGGGAGACCGCGGTGATCGGCGACGACGTGACCCTCTTCCACCAGGTCACCCTCGGCTCCACCGGCTGGTGGAACGACCGGGCCCGGCCCGCCGGGGAGCGCCGCCACCCGGTGCTCGGGGACCGCGTGGTGGTGGGCGCGGGCGCCACCGTCCTCGGGCCGGTGACCGTCGCCCACGACAGCGTGGTCGGCGCGCAGGCCCTCGTGGTCCGTGATCTGCCCGCCGGGAGCCGGGTGTTCGCGCCGGTCGCGACCCGGCACCGGCCCACTGGACCCCGGACCCGGCGGCTCGGCGCCGGGTCCGGGCCGCCGGTCGCGGGCGCGGCGGGCGCGCCCCGCCCGCCCGCGACCCTGGCGGCCTTCCCCATCTGGTGACCGGCGGCGCCCCGCCGCCCACGGAGGAGCACCCATGACCACCCGCACCACCGTCCCGGCGCAGGCCGGACCGTCCCCCGCCCCGCCGACCCCGCCCGCGCCGGCGGGCCGCGCCCCGGCGCGGTCGCTGGAGGAACTGGTCGGCGGCACCCCGCTGGTCCGCATCGACTCCGGCACCCCGACGACCACCCTCTACGCCAAGCTGGAGAGCGCCAACCCGCTGTCCAGCGTGAAGGACCGCACCGGCCTGTACATGATCGAGGCCGCCGAACGGCGGGGCGACCTGCCCCGCCACGGCGGCACGGTCGTGGAGGCCTCGTCCGGGAACACCGGGATCTCGCTCGCCGCGCTGAGCGCCGCCCGCGGCCACGCCTGCGTCATCGTGCTGCCGGACAGCGCCACCCGCGAACGCGTCCAGCTCCTCAAGGCGTTCGGCGCGGAGGTGGTGCTCACCCCGGCCGAGGAGGGGTACACCGCCGCCATCGAGAAGGCCGAGGAACTCCACCGGGCCCGCCCCGGCTCCTGGTTCGCCCGCCAGCACGAGAACACCGACAACGTCGCCGCGCACTACGCCACGACCGGCCCGGAGATCTGGGCGGACACCGGCGGGCGGCTGGACGTGCTCGTGGTGGGCGTCGGCACCGGCGGCACCCTCAGCGGCACCGCCCGCTACCTGAAGGAACGTCACGCCGGGCTGCGGGTGGTCGCGGTGGAGCCGGAGCGCTCCCCGGTGCTCAGCGAGGGCTGGGGCGGCCTGCACCGCATTCCCGGCCTCAACGGCGGCTTCGTCGCCGACACCACCGACACCGCGCTGATCGACGAGGTGATCACCGTCTCCGACGACGACGCCTTCGACACGGCGCGGCGCCTCGCCCGTACGGCGGGCCTGCTCGTCGGCGTCTCCTCCGGTGCCGCCGCCCACGCCGCCCGGCTGGTCGCGGCCCGGCCCGAGCACGCCGGCCAGACCGTCGTGACCCTCTTCCCCGACACGGGAGAGCGCTACCTGTCCTGGCTGGAGACCGCCGACGATGCCGGTCCCGCCGCCTCCGGGGACGGCGACGACCCCGCCGCACCCACCCCTTCCACCGCTGAGGAGACCGTCCGATGACCCAGCTGCCCCGCATCGTCCTGCCCGGCGAGGGCGAGTCCGTGCAGATCGGCACCACGACCAACACCACGTTCAAGGCGGTCGGCGGCGAGACCGACAACCGCCTCGGCCTCTTCGAACACCGCATGGACCCCGGCGCGCCCGGAGCGTCCCCGCACATACACAAGGAGCAGCTGGAGGCGTTCTACGTGCTGCACGGCACGGTGGAACTGCACCTCGACGGCCGCTCCTTCCCCGCCAAGCCCGGTACGTTCGTCAACGTGCCCGAGAACATGTCGCACGGCTTCCACAACCCGTACCAGGACCAGGCGACCATGCTGATCATCTTCACCCCGGCCAAGGACCGGGAGGACTACTTCCGGGGCCTGGCCGAGCTGTACGCCCACGGCAACCGGCCCAGCGAGGACGAGCTGCTGGACCTGATGTCGCGCTACGACCAGTACGAGCTGACCGTCGACGGGACGGTACCGGGATGGGGGCGGCACTGACCCGCGCCCCGGCACCGCGTGCGGCGGGGTCCCGGTGACCCTGCCCGCGAAGCCGCCGTCCGCGGCCGGCGCCCGCCCGTCGCCGCCTCCGGGGCGGCGGCGGGCGGCGGTCGTCGGCGCCCTGGTGGCGGCGTTCGGCGGCTTCGCCCACTTCAACCTGCTGCTGTCGGCGCTGCCCGCGTACGCGCTGCGGTCCGGTTCGGGCGCGTCCGGCGCCGGGGCGCTCACCGGCACCCTGATCGCCACCACGCTGGTCGTCCAGCCGTTCACGCCGTGGCTGTTCGCCCGCCTCGGACGCCGCCGGTCGCTGGCGCTGAGCGGCGCGCTGATGGCGCTGCCCTCGCTGCCCCTCGCGGGCGTGTCCTCGCTGCCGGGCCTGGTCGCCCTGTCCGCGGTGCGGGGGCTGGGCTTCGGGGTGTTCGTCGTGGCGGGCGTGACCTTCACGGCGGAGCTGTTCCCGCCGGAGCGCCGGGGCCGCGCGATGGGCTGGTACGGGGCGGCGGTCGGCGCCGCCGGGGTGATCGGCGCCCCCCTGGGCGTGGCCCTGGCCCGGCAGGACGCCTACGGCCCCGCCTTCGCGCTCGCCACGGGCACCGCCGGACTGGTCCTCGTCGGCGCGCTCGGCTTCCCGTCCGGGGCACCGCCCGCGCCCGCCGCCGCGCCGAAGCCCGCCGCACGGCGCGGGCCGCGGCTCGGTGCGCGCCTGCGGGCGCTGCGCCCCCTCTCCGGTCCGCTGCTGGTCGAGGTCGTCTCCACCACGGCGTACGGCGTCGTCTTCACGTTCCTGCCGCTCGGCGGTGCGGCCGCGCCCGCCGCGCTGCTGGCGGCGCAGGTGTCCTGTGTGGCGGCCCGGCTGGTGGCGGGCGGGCTGATCGACCGGCACGGCGCGCGGCGGGTACTGGGCCCGGCCGTGCTGCTGGCGGCGCTCGGCACGGCCGGGGGCGCGCTGCCGGACCGGCCGCTGCCGCTGCTGGCGGGCGCGCTGCTGTTCGGGGCCGGGTTCGGCGCGGTGCAGAGCGCGACGCTGGTGCTGGTCATGGAACTGGCGGAAGCGGCGGAGACGGCGGAGGACCGCGCGGGCGGGACCGGGGGCGGGCTCGGGCGGGCGAGTGTCGCGTGGAACGTGGCGTTCGACGCGGGCACCGGGCTGGGGGCGCTCGCGGGCGGGCCGGTGTTCGCCGTCGGCGGGCCGCCCGTGCTGTTCACGGGCACCGCGGTACTGCTCGCCGCCGCCCTCCTGGTGGGCGTCCCCGCTCCCCCGGCCGCCGCGGAACGCGCCTGACGACCGGTCACGGAACCGCTCGGCCAGGCCGTACCGGGGGGTGCGGGGTCAGTGCGGGCGGGCCATGAGCACGGCGACGTCGTCCTGCGCGGGGTGGGGCAGCATCCGCCGCAGCACGGCGTCGCAGAGGTCCCCCAGCGGTCGGGCCGGGCGGCCGAGGGCGCGGGCGAGTTTGGCGAGCCCTTGGTCGAGGTCGCGGTCGCGGCTCTCGATGAGGCCGTCGGTGTAGAGGACGAGCACACTGCCCGGCGGCAGCGGCACCTCCTCGGTGCGGAACTCGTAGCCGCCGGTGCCGAGCGGGGTGCCCGGCGGGCCGTCCAGGAAGGTGACCTGCCCCTCCGGGGTGACGACGGCGGGCGGCGGGTGTCCGGCGCGGGCGATGACACACGCGCCGGTGGCGGGGTCGTGGACGGCGTACACGCAGGTCGCCATCTCGTCCTCGCCCATGTCGGCGACGACGGCGTCCAGGGAGCGCAGCATGTGGGCGGGGTGGATGTCGTGGCGGGCCAGGGTCCGTACGGCGGTGCGGAGTTGGCCCATGACGGCGGCGGCGTGGATGCCGTGCCCCATGACGTCGCCGATGACGAGTCCGGTGCGGCCCTCGGGCAGGGCGATCACGTCGTACCAGTCGCCGCCGACGTCGTGCTCGCTGGCCGGGCGGTAGCGGCCGGTGAGATCGAGGCCGGGGACGGCGGGCAGCACGCTGTTGGTGAGGCTGCGCCGCAGGGTGAGGGCGGCGGTGCGCTGCCGGGTGTACATCAGGGCGTTGTCGATGTTCAGGGCGGCGCGCGCCACCAGTTCGTCGATGAGGACGCAGTCCTGGTCGTCGAACCGCTCCCGGCTGGCGAGCCGGGTGACCACCACGCCGCCGAGGACCTTGCCGCGCGCCACCAGCGGGATCAGCCGGGCCGCGCCGAGGCTCATGAGGTAGGCGCGCAGATCGTCGTCGTCGGGGTCGGTGACGAGGGCCGGCACGTCGGAGCGGTACAGGTTCGTGGGCTGGCCGCCGGTGACGACCCGTTCGTAGAGGGAGCCGCGCGGGATGCGGTGGGTCATGCCGGGGCGCAGCTTGTCGACCGGGGCGGCCGGGTCGGGGAAGAGGGAGGCGGTGCGGCGGACGACGCCGCGCGCGGCGGGGGTGGAGTCGTCCGGGTCGAGGAGGGTCTCCAGGAGCTGCACGTCGGCGGAGTCGGCGAGCTGGGGCACCAGCATGTGCACGATCTCCTCGGAGGTCTGCCGCAGGTCGAGGGTGGTGCCGATGCGGGTGCCCGCCTCGGCGAGCAGGGCGAAGCGGCGGCGGGCCCGCTCGGCGTCGGCCTCGGCGCGCTGGCTCTCCGTGATGTCGATGAGGGAGGCGATCAGGCCCAGGGTGCGCCCGGCGCCGTCGACCAGCGGGGCGTAGGAGCAGGACCAGGTGCGGTCCTGGTCGGGGTCGGAGGCGGTCCGCCCGGTGCGGCGGACGTCGACGACGGCGACGCCCTCCTCCAGGACCTGCCGCATCGTCGCCTCCAGCGCGGCGGCGTTCACCCCGGGCACCACCTCCGTCAGCCGCCGGCCGACGTGTTCCTCGGCGGAGACGCCGTTCATCCGGGCGAGGGCGTCGTTGGCGCGCAGGAACCGCAGGTCGGTGCCGAGGGTGGCGAGGCCGATCGGGGACTGGCGGAAGAGGCTCTCCAGGGCGGCCAGCGAGTCCCGCATGCGCAGCACCTGGGAGGTCTCCACGGCGATCAGCAGGGCGCCGGGGCGGCCCCGTTCGTCGCGGGCGGGGACGATCCAGGTCTCCATCGTGACCTGGTGGCCGTCCCGGTGACGCACCGACAGGGTGCCCACCATGGTCTCGCCGCCGTGCACGCGCCGGGTGAGCTGGTCGGCCAGCGGGCGGTTGCCCTCGGGGACCAGCACCGCCGCGGCGGGCCGGTCGAGCACGTCCTCGGAGCGGTGACCGAGCAGGTCCTGGGCGGCGAGGGACCACTCCACGATGCGTCCGTCGGCGTCCTCGCGCCACAGCGCGATCGGGAGCAGCTCACGGAGCACGCCCGCGTAGCCGATCGTCCGCGGGGGCTGGTCCGGTGACGGGCCCGCCGAGTGAGGAGCATCCAACGTACGACCTAACCGCCGGGCAACATTTCATATGAACAACAGTGCTGTACGGGAGAGCAGGTTCCACCGCCGACCGACGTCGGTGCAAGCCGACGCACCGTCCGGGTACGCCGACGGGGAACATTCCATTCCGCCCGTCCGTACCATCGGGGGCGACAGGTCCGCCTCACATCCCGTACCGGGGAAAGGTCGTGCGCCGCATGTCCACGAGCACCAGTGCCCACACCACCGAACTGGCGTCGCAGTACGCCGCCCAGGTCGGCGCCGATCTGGAACGCAACGCCAAGGAGCAGGAACGTCTCAGCGCCGAGATCGCGGCGCTCACCGAGCAGCTGACGGCGCTGCGGCGGGACCGGGCGGTGCTGGTCAACATCCAGCTCGCGCTGGACGTGCCCGCCACGGCGGCGGACCCGGCGGGCGCGCCGGAGGAAGCCGCGCCCGTGGAAGCCGCGGCGCGGGAAGTGACGCTGCCCGCGCCCCGCGGGAAGGCGACCGGCCGGACCCGTCGGACCACGGCGGCCAAGGCGGGCGCGGCGGGCAGGGCGCGCGCGAGTGGCCCGGCGGGCAAGGCGGGTGCGGCGGCCGGGAAGGCTGCGGGCGCCGGGGCCGCGAAGAAGGCGGCGAAGCCGGTGAAGGGGGCGAAGCCGGAGAAGGCGGTGAAGGGGGCGGAGGCGGAGCCGAAGGCCGTGGGGGCGGAGGCGGAGCCGAAGGCCGTGGGGGCGGAGGCGGAGCCGAAGGCCGTGGGGGCGGACGGTTCCGGCGCGGACGCCGGGGCGGGAGGCGGGAATGTGGAGGGGGCGACCGTGCGGCGCACGTTGGTCGACCTCGTCCGTGAGCACCTGGTCGAGCAGCGCGAGCCGCGTTCGGCGGCCGAGGTGACGGCGGCGCTCGGCGGGGCGCATCCCGGTCGGGCGGTGCGGACGACGGTCGTACGGACCACGTTGGAGGGGCTGGTGGCCAAGTCGCTCGCGCACCGCACGAAGCAGGGCTCGTCCGTCTTCTACACCGCCGCGGGCACGACGGGACGGCCCGCCGCCGCGCCGGACGCCTGACGTCCGGGCGGCGGACGTCCGGGCGGCGGACGTCCGGGCGGCGGACGGACCGTGGGCCGGGTCCGCCGGGCCCGGCGGGTCAGCTCGCCGTCGCGGCGGCCGCCGCGCGGCCCGCCTGGCGGCCGGAGAAGAGGCAGCCGCCGAGGAAGGTGCCTTCCAGGGAGCGGTAGCCGTGCACGCCGCCGCCGCCGAACCCGGCGACCTCGCCCGCCGCGTACAGGCCGGGGACCGGCTCGCCGGACGCGTTCAGGACGCGGCCCGAGAGGTCGGTCTGGAGGCCGCCGAGCGTCTTGCGGGTGAGGACGTTGAGGCGGACGGCGATGAGCGGACCGGCCGACGGGTCGAGAATCCTGTGGATCGCCGCCGTACGGCTGAGGCTGTCGCCGGTGTAGGCGAGGGCGTTGCGGATGCCCATGACCTGGGCGTCCTTGGAGTACGGGTTCTCGATCTCGCGGTCGCGGGCCTCGATCTGGCGCTTCAGCGAGCCGAGGTCGATGAGGTCGTCGCCGGTGAGCCGGTTCATGCCGGTGACGAGTTCGCCGAGGGTGGACGCCACGACGAAGTCGGCGCCCCGGTTCTTGAACCGTTCGATGGGCTCCGGGGTCTGCCAGATCCGGGAGAGCAGCTGCCACACGTTCTTGTTGGTGAGGTCGGGGTTCTGCTCGGAGCCGGACAGCGCGAACTCCTTGGCGATGATCTTCTGCGTGGTGACGAACCAGGAGTAGTCGTGGCCGGAGTCGGTGATGGTCTTGAGGGTGTGCAGGGTGTCGTAGCCGGGGATGTCCGGGCTGGTGAACCGCTTGCCGGTGGCGTCGAACCACATCGAGGACGGACCGGGCAGGATGCGGATGCCGTGGCCGGGCCAGATCGGGTCGTAGTTGCGCAGGCCCTCGGTGTAGTGCCACATGCGGTCGCGGTTGACGATCCGGCCGCCCGCGCGTTCGGTGATCGCCAGCATGCGGCCGTCGACGTGCGCGGGGACGCCGGTGACCATGAAGGCGGGCGGGCGGCCCATCCGGGCGGGCCAGTTCTGCCGGACCAGGTCGTGGTTGGCGCCGATCCCGCCGGAGGTGACCACGACGACGGGCGCGCGCAGTTCGAACTCCCCGACGACCGTACGGGAACTGGGCTTGCCGCGTGCCGCGCTGCTCGGTTCCAGGACGGCGCCGCGGACGCCGGTGACGGCGCCTCCGGTGGTGACGAGGCCGTCCACGCGGTGGCGGAAGCGGAACGCGACCTTGCCCGCGGCGACGGCGGCCCGGACCTTCTTCTCGAACGGCTCGACGACGGCCGGTCCGGTGCCCCAGGTGACGTGGAAGCGGGGCACCGAGTTGCCGTGGCCGTCGGCGAGTCCGCCGCCGCGCTCGGCCCAGCCGACGATGGGGAACCACTGCACGCCGAGCCCGGCGAGCCAGGAGCGCTTCTCGCCCGACGCGAAGTCGACGTACGCCTGTGCCCATTTGTAGGCCCAGTGGTCCTGGCCGGACGGGTCGCCGACGCCCCGGTCGAAGCCCGCGGTGCCGAGCCAGTCCTGCCAGGCCAGGTCGGCGTTGTCCTTGATGCCCATCAGCCGCTGCTCGGCGGAGTCGACGAGGAAGAGGCCGCCGAAGGACCAGAACGCCTGGCCGCCGATGCTCGCCTCGGGTTCCTGGTCGAGGAGGAGCACCTTCCGTCCGGCGGCGGCGAGTTCGGCGGTGGCGACGAGTCCGGCGAGGCCGTGTCCCACCACGATGGCGTCCGCGTCCTGCGTCCCGGCGGCGAAGGCGGACCCGGCCTGGGCCAGCGTCGCCGCGGTGATGACGCCACCGGCCACGGTGAGGGCGTGGCGGCGGGTGATCCCGGCAGAGGGCGGTGTGTTCTGCATGGGCTGCCTTCCGAGAGAGGCGCGGGTGCGGGTGCGCGGGGTGGGGGAAGTGCGGGGGCGGGAAATACGGGGAGGTACGGGCGCGCGAACGGCGTGCGGCGGGCGTGCGTGCGGTGCGCAGGCGTACGGGAGGTGGCGCAGGGGTGCGGGGTGCCGCAGCGGCGGCAGGGTGTTACCGACGGTAGCCCAAGGTCCGCGCTCGTCACCAGAGCGGTGCACGGGCCAACTCCGATACGTGTGCGTGGAGTTGACGGTCGGCGTCAGCGGCGGGAGCCCGCGGGGGAGGACCGGCCGTACGTACGGCACGGGCCGGGGCCGCTCCCCCGCCATCCAGACCCGGAGGCGCGCGGCACGGTCTCTGCGTAGTCTTCCGAAGATGTCGCGGAGGGGATGTCGAGAACCCGGACCCGGCTCCGTCCCCGAGGTGGAGGCGGACCACAGGGGCCCGCACCGGCGCCGAGGAGAACGACCATGGCCAAGTACCTGCTGCTCAAGCACTATCGCGGCGCGCCGAGCGCCGTCAACGACGTCCCCATGGACCGGTGGACGCCGGAGGAGATCTCGGCGCACATCCGCTACATGGGTGAGTTCGCCGCCCGGCTGGAGGAGACCGGCGAGTACGTCGACGGCCAGGCCCTCTCCCCGGAGGGGACCTTCGTGCGCTACGACGGCGAGGGGCGCCCGCCGGTCACGGACGGGCCGTTCGCCGAGACCAAGGACCTCATCGCGGGCTGGATGATCATCGACGTCGACAGCTACGAGCGCGCCGTCGAGCTGGCCGGGGAGCTGTCGGCCGCGCCGGGGGCGGGCGGGAAGCCCATCCACGAGTGGCTGGAGCTGCGCCCCTTCCTCACCGGGGCGCACACCGTCACGGACTGACGCGGGCGACGGGAGGGACGAGAGACGGGAACGGCGGCGGGTGCCGTGGGGCGAGCGGGAGAGGGGTCGGCGGCGATGAGATCCGCACCGGGGGAGTCCGCACCGGACGGGACCGGGGGCACCGGTCCCGCCGGGGGCTCCGGGGGCTCCGGGGGCTCCGGGGGCTCCGGGGACGCTGCTTCCCCGGCCGCCGACGGGTCCGAGGGCTCCGGGTCCGTCGGGGCCGGGCCGATCGACGAGTCCCTCCTGCGGGCCCTGACCCCCGCCGTGCTCGGTGTCCTCGTCCGCCGGGGCGCGGACTTCGCGGCGGCGGAGGACGCGGTGCAGGACGCGCTGGTGGAGGCGGTCCGGGTCTGGCCGGGGGACGCGCCGCGGGACCCGAAGGGCTGGCTGGTGACGGTGGCCTGGCGGCGGTTCCTCGACGCGACGCGGGCGGACGCGGCGCGGCGCCGCCGGGAGGACCGGGTCGAGGAGGAGCCGCCGCCCGGTCCGGCCTCCGACGTGGACGACACCCTCCACCTGTACTTCCTGTGCGCGCATCCGTCGCTGACGCCGTCGTCGGCGGTCGCGCTGACGCTGCGGGCGGTCGGCGGGCTCACCACCCGGCAGATCGCGCGGGCGTACCTGGTGCCGGAGGCGACGATGGCACAGCGGATCAGCCGGGCCAAGCGCACGGTGTCCGGGGTGCGGTTCGACCGGCCGGGCGATGTGGCGACCGTGCTGCGCGTGCTGTACCTGGTCTTCAACGAGGGCTACGCGGGGGACGTGGACCTGACCGCCGAGGCGATCCGGCTGACCCGGCGGCTGGCGGCGGCGTTCGACCATCCCGAGGTGGCGGGGCTGCTGGCGCTGATGCTGCTGCACGACGCCCGGCGCGCCTCACGGACGGCGCCCGACGGCGCGCTGGTGCCGCTGGCCGAGCAGGACCGGGGCCGCTGGGACACGGCCGCGATCACCGAGGGGGTGGCGATCCTCCAGCGGGCGCTGTCCCGCGACCGGCTGGGCGAGTTCCAGGCGCAGGCCGCGATCGCGGCGCTGCACGCGGACGCGCCCACGGCCGGGGAGACGGACTGGCCGCAGATCGTGGAGTGGTACGACGAACTCGTGCGCCTCACGGGCAGTCCGGTGGTCCGGCTCAACCGGGCGGTGGCGGTCGGGGAGGCGGACGGGCCGTACGCCGGTCTGGCCGCGCTCGCGGAGCTGGACGACACGCTGCCCCGCCACACGGCGGTCGCGGCCCATCTCCACGAACGCGCCGGAGACCTCCCCCGCGCCGCCCGCCTCTACGCGGAGGCGGCGCACAAGGCCCCGACCGTGCCGGAACGCGACCATCTGACGCGGCAGGCGGCCCGGCTCAACACGGGGCGACGGGACTGACACCGCGGGCGGACCCGGCCCGCCGAGCCGGGGCGCCGGTGCGTCGGCCCGCCCGCCGGGCGGGGGCGCCGGTGCACCCGTCCGTCGGCCGACCGGGGCGACGGGTCCGGGGGCGTCACGGGCAGACGGCGGTGAGCCCGTTCGCCGCCGCGAGGGCGCGGTCGCCCCGGACGGTGCCGGAGGGTGCCACGTCGTAGTGCTCCAGGCAGGCGCGGAGCCGGGCCGCGCGGGCGGCGGGCGTCTCGTTGCGGGCCTGCCAGGCACGGTCGGCCGGCCGGAACGCGGCGTAGCAGGCCTCGTCCACGCCGGACGCGGTGGCGCCTTCGGGGACGCCGTAGCGCACGACCGGCCCGTCGTCGTCGACGACCTTCACGGGGAAGCCGCCCTCGGCCATGCAGGTGGCGTACGTGGCGAAGGCGGCCCGGTAGTCCGCCTCGGTGACCCGCGTCGCGGTGGCGTCCGGTGCGGCGCGGGGCACGATCGACGGTGACGGCGACGCAGACGGGGCGGGGGCCGGGGCCGGGTCGCAGGCGGTGGCCGCGACGAGGAGTGCGCCCAGGAGGAGCAGGCCGCGGGCGCGTCCGGGGGTCGTGCGCATGTCGTGGCCCGTCAGTTGATGTGGACCTCGTACACGGTGCCCCAGGCGCGGGCGATGTTCTCGAACTTGGGGAAGGTGTGGCGGTACTCGTAGCCGTCGCCCGGTGCGTAGACGAACCAGCCCGCGTTGTTGCCGCTGTCGACGCGGACGGTGTAGCGCTGTTCGATGTTCATCTCCCCGGCGTTGGCCAGACAGAGCTGATACACCGTGCCGCCCGCCGACGAGGTCTGGAAATGCACGCGGAAATAGTCGTCGAAGCTGAAATTGCAGGTGACCGGATCGACGAAATTGATCGCGGCGGCGGGGGTCGCGGTCGCGGGCAGCAGCCCGGTCGCGGCGACACAGGCGGCGAGCGCGGAGAGCGCTTTTCTGCGGAGTCTCATCGGAGACCTTTCGTCCACGTCCCGCGTCGGCGTGCGGGACGTCGATGTCCCCCGGCCGGGTCCGGCCGAGGGCCCGGGACAGCGGCATGACACCAGGTCCCAGGGGTGGCGCGCCCCGTACGCCCCGACCGCTTCGGCAGCCCCGGGGACGCGTGAGGCGCTCCGTCGACGACCGTAGAAGCGCCCCGAGTTGCCGCGCCAGAGCGTGAACGCCCCTCTCACCCGGACGGATTACCAGGCAGAGGCCAGGACTTTCACGCAGGGCCGGGAGAAGAATTCCGGGTGGGTGCCACCAAACCGTCCGACGCGCAGGGAGAATCGATTCCGCGGACCGGTCGGACGGTACGGAATTCCTTGCGCGCGGCCTCCGTTCGGCCTTTCGCCGCGCCCGGCGTGCGGGGCTGCGGGCCACCTCCTCCCCCGCCGCCTGGGCGGTCCGGCGCGGCCCCGTCGGAGCGCCCCGGTGGCCCACCTCCCGTACCGGCGCTGTGACATGGGGGTTTCGGTCCGGGGTGTGCGCGGGGTCTGGACAGCCGTCCGGTGGCGTGTTGTCATTCCGCTGCGCACAAGATTTCCAACGTTGGAAGAGCCGCTGACCGACTCCGCACCGGCGTCCCGCACTGCCCGCGGGACCCCGGACCCGGACCGCCCCCGACCGGCCGCGTGGAGCACGTCTCCCGCTGCCGGGCGGGACACGCGCGTGAACGCGACGCGCCGGAGCCGCCGTTCGTCACGGCGCACCGGCTCGTCCCGGCCCCCGCCGTCCGCGCGAGAAAGGAATCCGATGCCCACTCCACCCACCCGACCCAGAGCCAGACTCTGGGCGCTGCTGACCGCGGCGGCGCTGGCGCTGCCCGCGGGCGGCCTGCTGCCGGTCACCCCCGCGGCCGCCGTGCCCGCGGCCGCCCCCGCCGCGGCGCCCGCGTCCGGCGCCGAGCAGGCGGCCGTAGCGGTGCACGGCCTCAAGGGCGAGTACTACGCCATGTCCGCGCCGGGCGCGCGGGACTTCGCCACCCTGGGCGGCACCCTGCTGGACCCGCAGATCAACTTCTCCGGGCTGACCGGCACCTTCCAGGAGCTGACCGGGAAGACGGAGCACACCACCGCCCGCTGGACCGGGAAGATCACCGCGCCCGCCACCGGCGACTACACGTTCTACGCGATCGGCGACAACGGATTCCGGCTGTACATCGACGGCCGCCCGGTCATCGACCACTGGGAGCCGGACTGGGACCGGGAGCAGACCAGTGCCGCGGTCCGGCTCACCGCCGGGGAGCAGCACGACTTCCGGCTGGAGATGTTCCAGGACACCGGCGGCGCCAACATGTTCCTGCGCTGGTCGACGCCGGACCTGCCGAAGCAGATCGTGCCGCAGTCGGCGTTCACCCCGCCGGACGGCTTCGAGGTCTACCCGGTCGAGCCGACCGTGCCGAAGGACGGGCGCAGTCTGGTCGCCCGCTTCGACGGCCGGGTCGGCGGGCTGAGCGCCGTCAAGGACCGTCTCAAGGTCGAGGCCGACACCACCCCGATGCCGGTGAAGTCGGTCAAGGTGAAGCCGGGTGACCGCAACTCCCTGCTGGTCACGCTCGCGGAGCCGATCCAGAAGGGCCAGCAGGTCCGGTTCTCCTACGACGGGCAGGGCGGTCTCACCGTCGGCGGGGAGACGGTGCCGCAGATCGCCCGCTGGGCGGAGAACTCCTCCACCCACCGCCTCACCACCAAGTGGGGCGACAAGGTGGACGAGAAGAACCCGCTGCCGGAGTACCCGCGTCCGCAGCAGGTCCGCTCGAAGTGGAAGAACCTCAACGGGCCGTGGCAGTTCAGCGGTGCCGCGGCGGGCGAGCAGCCGGTCTTCGGGAAGAACCTGGACGAGAAGATCATCGTGCCGTTCCCGGTCGAGTCCCAGCTCTCCGGGCTGGAGCGGCACGAGGACCACATGTTCTACCGCAAGCTGGTCAGCGTCCCCAAGGGCTGGAAGGTCGGCCGCGGCGGCCGGGACAACCGGCTGAAGCTGAACTTCGGCGCGGTCGACTACCGGGCCACGGTCTGGGTCAACGGCCGCAAGGTCACCGAACACACCGGCGGCTACAACGCGTTCACCGCCGACATCACCGACGCGATCAAGGGCAGCGGGCCGCAGGAGATCGTGGTCGCGGTCACCGACACCGGCGGCGCCGACCAGCCCACCGGCAAGCAGTCCACCAACCCGGGCGGCATCTTCTACACCCAGTCGTCGGGCATCTGGCAGACGGTGTGGATGGAGCCCGTCGCCCCGGCCGCCGTGGACGAGCTGGTCACCACCCCGGACATCGACAGCGGCACGCTGGGCGTCACCGTGCGCTCCGCGGACGCCTCCTCCTCGGCCCGCGTCACCGCCGTGGCCAAGGACAAGCGGGGCAAGGTCGTCGGGCAGGTCACCGGGCGCGTCGGCGCCGACCTGCGGCTGCCGGTGGCCCGGCAGCACCTGTGGACGCCGGACGACCCCTACCTGTACGACCTGGACGTCACGCTGACGGACGGCCGGTCCACGGACAAGGTGCGCGGCTACTTCGGCATGCGTGAGATCGGCGTGAAGAAGGTCGGCGGGTTCCAGAAGCTGGTGCTCAACGGCAAGCCGATCTTCTCGCTGGCCACCCTCGACCAGGGCTTCTGGCCTGACGGCCTCTACACGGCGCCCAGCGACGAGGCCCTCGCCTTCGACCTCAAGGCGCACAAGGAGCTGGGGTTCAACGCGGTGCGCAAGCACATCAAGGTGGAACCGGCGCGCTGGTTCTACCACGCGGACAAGCTCGGCCTGCTGGTGTGGCAGGACTTCGTCTCCGGCAACCTGACCAACGAGACCGGCCACAAGGCCTTCGTCGACCAGGGCCGCGAGATGATGCGCCAGCACCACAACGCGCCGTCGGTCATCGGCTGGATCGTCTTCAACGAGGGCTGGGGCGAGTGGGACCGCACCGAAACCGGCAAGATCACCGACGCGGTGAAGGCGGCCGACCCGTCCCGTGTCGTCAACGCCCACAGCGGGGTCAACTGCTGCAACTCCAAGGGTGACTCGGGCAAGGGCGACATCATCGACCACCACGACTACAACAACACCGACCCGCCCTTCCCGGACGCGAACCGGGCGGCGATGGACGGTGAGCACGGCGGGTTCACCCTGCGCGCGCCGGGCCACATGTGGCCGGGCACCCCGACCGTGATCTACAGCGGTGTCGCCGACAAGGAGGCGCTGACCCGCAAGTACGTGGAGAACACCGAGAAGTACTACCTCGACCAGGCGGGCGCCGAACTCTCCGGCTCGGTGTACACCCAGATCACCGACCTGGAGAACGAGCTGAACGGCCTCTACACGTACGACCGTCGGGACATCAAGGTCGATCCGAAGCGGGTGCGGGAGATCAACCGCAAGGTGATCGCGGCCGGTGCCGCGGCCGGCAGCCGTCCGGCGCTCAAGGGCGGCGGCCACTGGTCCCTCGACGAGGGCTCCGGCACCACGGCGCGCGACAGCGGCCCGAACGCCCGGCCGCTGACCGTGACCGGCGGCGCGACCTGGGCTCCCGGAGTGAGCGGCAGCGCGCTGAAGTTCGACGGGAAGGACGGGGCCGCCGCGACGGCCGGACCGGTGCTCGACACCACCGGCGGCTACACGGTCTCCGCCTGGGTGACGCTCGACGCGCTCCCCGGGAACTACGCCACCGCGGTCAGCCAGGACGGCCGTCGGCAGACCAGCCCGTTCTATCTCCAGTACGGGCAGGGCGGGTTCGCGTTCTCCACCCCGGCCGGGAAGCGGGCACGCCTCGCGGTGACGCCCGAACTGGGCCGCTGGTACCACCTGGTGGGCGTCCGCGACGGCGCCACCGGGAAGATCTCGCTCTACGTCGACGGGGCCCCGGCGGCCACCACCGACGGCGGTCCGAACTACGTCGGCTCCGGCCCCCTGTCGGTGGGACGCGCCCAGTGGGACGGCTCGGCGACCGACTTCTGGAACGGCTCCGTGGACGAGGTGCGCGCCTACGACCGGGCGCTGACCGCCGGGGAGGTGAACGCCCTCTACACGGAGGAGAAGCCGTAGCGGCGTCGGAGGGGAACGGGCGGGCCCGGTGGGAGCGCAGGTCGCTTCCACCGGGCCCGCCCGCGTGCCGACGGGACCCGTCCGGCGGCCGTACGGCCGTTCAGCTCGGGTCGGCGGGCGCGGCGCGGCCGAGGGTGCTCTCGCGCTCCACGAGCCGGAAGTCGGCGCGGACGCTGCGGGGTTCGGGAGCCTCGCCCGCCAGCCGGGCGAGGACGGACTCGACGGCGAGGCGGCCGATGGCCTCCTTGTCCGGGGAGACCGAGGTGAGGGACACCGCGCCGAACCGGCCCTCCACCACGTCGTCGAAGCCCACCACGGCCACGTCCTCCGGAACCCTCAGTCCCCGCGCGTGCAGCACGCGCATCGCGCCGATGGCCATGAGGTCGTTGTAGGCGAACACGGCGTCCGGGCGGCGGCCGGAGTCGAGCAGCCGGGTCATGGCCTCGGCGCCGTCGGCGTGCCCCCACCCGTCGGTGGCGGCCACGAGACCGTCGTCGGCGGGGAGTCCGGCACCGGTCAGCTCCTCGCGCCAGCCCCGCACGCGCAGTTGGGCGGGTTCGCTGCGGCCGCGCCGGGCGCCGATGAACGCCACCTCGCGCCGCCCCAGCCCGACCAGGTGACCGACGGCGGCGCGGGCGGCGGCGACGTTGTCGATGGCGATGTGGTCGTAGGGCAGGTCGTAGTGGCGCTCGCCGAGCAGGACCAGGGGGACGGGTTCCGCGCGGTCGCGCAGGTCCTCCGCCTCCAGTTCGATCGGACTGAGGATCAGGCCGTCGATCACGCGCGCGCGGAAGCCCTGGCTGACCAGGACCTCCTGGTCGCGGCGGCCCCCGGTGTGGTCGAGGAGGACGATGTGGTCGTGCTCGGCCGCCGCGTCGATGACGGCGGCGGCGAGTTCCGCGAAGTAGGGGTTGCCGAGTTCCGGCAGGGCGAGGGCGATGATCCCGGTCCGCCCCTGCCGCAGATGACGGGCCGTCAGGTTGGGCCGGTAGCCCAGGGCGTCGATGGAGCGCTGGACGCGTTCGCGCATGGCCGGGGTGATGTGCCGGTAGTTGTTCACCACGTTGGAGACGGTCTTGATGGAGACCCCCGCGTGCGCGGCGACGTCCTTGAGGCTGACCCGCACGGCATTCCCTTCGTGAGCGGTCCCCGATGTTACCGCCCGTCGGACGGCACCGGCACGCGGCGGGCCTCCCCGGGGAGCGGGTCCGCCGGGGAGGCCGCGCGGGCGTGCGGACGGGGCGCGGGCGCCGGTCCGCGGCACGCTACTCCTTCACGAAGGCCAGCAGGTCGGCGTTGAGGACGTCGGCGTGCGTCGTCAGCATGCCGTGCGGGTAGCCCTCGTAGGACTTGAGGCGGCCGTTCTGGAGGAGCTTGGCGGAGAGCGGGCCCGCGTCCTCGTACGGCACGATCTGGTCGTCGGTGCCGTGCAGGACGAGCGTGGGGACCGCGATCCGCTGGAGGTCCTCGGTGAAGTCGGTCTCCGAGAACGCCTTGATGCACTCGTAGTGCGCGTTCGCGGCGCCCATCATGCCCTGGCGCCACCAGTTGTCGACGACGCCCTCGGACACGTCGGCGCCGGGCCGGTTGAAGCCGTAGAACGGGCCGGACGGGACCTCGCGGAAGAACTGGGCGCGGTTGGCGGCGAGGGCGGCGCGGAAGCCGTCGAAGACCTCCAGCGGCAGCCCGCCGGGGTTGGCGTCCGTCTTCACCATGATCGGCGGGACGGCGCTGACGAGGACGGCCTTGGCGACCCGGCCGGGCTTCGCGCGCGCCACGTAGCGGGCGACCTCGCCGCCTCCGGTGGAGTGGCCGATGTGGACGGCGTCGCGCAGGTCGAGCGCGTCGGTGAGGGCGGCGACGTCGGCGGCGTAGGTGTCCATCTCGTGGCCGGTCGCGCTCTGCGTGGAGCGGCCGTGGCCGCGGCGGTCGTGGGCGACGACGCGGTAGCCCTCGCCGAGGAAGAACAGCATCTGGGTGTCCCAGTCGTCGGCGCTCAGCGGCCAGCCGTGGTGGAACACGATCGGCTGGGCGTCGCGGGGGCCCCAGTCCTTGTAGAAGATGCTCGTGCCGTCGGTGGTGGTGACCGTACCCATGGGAAGTCCTTCCGGCCTGAACGGGGTCAGGGGTGGGGTTCGGGAGCGTCCGGTGGCCGCGCGCGGCGGGCGGGACGGCAGGACCGACGCGGCGCACGCCCCGCGCCGGAACCGGCCGGGCCCGCCGTGGCCACGGACGTATGGGACATTACCGCTCCGCCCGCCGGGTCTCATGTCGGGAACAGGCCATCGCCTCACGGTCACCGTGGGTCACCGTCGTGGGGGCGGAACCACACGGCCGCGCGGTGGCTTCACCCGCCCGGCGCGCCTGGGGGTGCCCGTCGCGGGCGGGCCGGGCAGCGTCGTCGGCAGGCGCGCCCACCGGGGCCGTGTTCCGGGGCTTCCCGGGGTCTTCCGGGGTCTTCGAGGTTCCCGGGCCGCCTGCCGCCGTCCCGCGCCGGGCCCTCCGCCCCGGCCGCCTCCCCACGGAAAGTGCGCACATGAAGCTCATACGTCACGCCCGTACCCGCCGGTTCCTGCCGTTCGCGGCGCTCCTGCCCGCCGCCGCCCTGCTGTCCGCGGGCCCGGTGGCGGCCTCCGAGAGCGGCGGGGGCGGCGTAGCCCCGGCGGGCGGGAAGCCGACGGTCGTGCTGGTGCACGGCGCGTGGGCGGACGCCTCGGGCTGGAACCAGGTCATCCGCGACCTGCAGGCGCAGGGCTATCCGGTGGTCGCCACCGCGAACCCGCTGCGCAGCCTCTCCGGCGACGCCGACTACCTCGCCACCCGGCTGAAGACCATCAAGGGCCCGATCGTGCTGGTGGGCCACTCCTACGGCGGCGCGGTGATCACCAACGCGGCGGCCGGGAACCCCAACGTCACGTCCCTCGTCTACATCGCGGCGTTCGCCCCGGACAAGGGCGAGGCGACGCTCCAGCTCGCCGCCAAGTTCCCGGGCAGCCGGCTGACCGACGACCCGAAGGCGCCGGTGCCCACCGCGCTCGACGCCGTACCGCTGGGCGGCGGCCCGACCGACGTCGACCTCTACATCAAGCCGGACAAGTTCAGTGACGTGTTCCTGAGCGACCGGCTCCCCGCGGACCGGGCGAACGCGCTGGCCGTCTCGCAGCGGCCCGCCACCGCCGTCACCGGCAGCGAGCCCACCGAGGCCGTCGCCTGGAAGACCATCCCGTCCTGGTACCTGGTCGCCACCGACGACCGCACCATCGGCACCGAGAACCTGCGGTTCATGGCGGAGCGGGCCGGTTCCACCACCGTCGAGGTGGACGCCCCGCACGCCGTGCTGGAGACCGACCCCGAGGCGGTGACCGACCTGATCCTGCGCGCCGCGCACGGCTCCCGGCCGAGCCTCGCCCGCACCGGCGCCGAACAGGCCGCGATGCTGGGCGGCACGGCGGCGCTCGCCGTCGCGGGCGGCACGGTGCTGGTCCTGCACGCGCGGCGCAGCCGCTCGCGCGGCTGACCCCGCCGCTCCCCCTCACTTCCTCGCTTCCCTCTCCCCCGGCAGCCCCGCACCGCGCGGCTGCCCGGCGGTGGCGGGTGAACGGCCGTGGTTCCCGGGCAGTCGGGAACCACGGCCGCCGGCGCGCGCGCCCGCCCCGGGGGGGGGCCCCCCCCCCCAGGGGACACACGCACACCTCCCGCCCACCCCGCACAACAACGGGGAGGTACACACCGGCGACGAGGCGCACACCCCGAGGCGCCCGTACG